>JAUNSJ010000008.1 GCA_030539295.1 Planctomycetia bacterium
TACGTTGTATTTCTCCTTACCCCGGGCTATGATGTGCTGGCCTTACAGGCCGCCGGGGAATGGCGGTGATGGGATTCCATTTTTTGTTGTTGCCGGGGCGGGCAGGGCGAGCAGGTCTGACCCCCGAACGTTGTTGCTGGTTCCCGACCTGCGAGCAGTCGGGAACGTGAGCGAACAGGCACAAAAAAAGACCGAACCCAACTCCGAGTTGGATTCGGCCAGCCCGGGGTTCGTGACATGGAGGGTCGCCCGGGTTTGCGGTAACTCTTCGGTCCGGTAAGGGTGACAACACAGGGAGGTTCACCATGCGGTCCGAAAGGAGTTGTAAAATTTTAGGAGTGAGACCGCCGTTCGCCCCATACCCCACAGGGTCGACGAGGCGAACGACGGTGAGAGAGATCCTGATACAAGGCATTTTCAGGTTGTCCGTCAAAGTGCACGAACTCTTCGCCGCTGGCAACGGACAACCTGAGGAGCTCGTTTAGAACTGCCAGCCCAGAGTTGCTGTCATGTTCTGCGTCAACGCATGCTTGTACTTAATGGCATTGTAGTCGCCGGACAGTGTTATGGACTTGTCCGAATCCAGGTACAGCCAGGCACCACAGCCCAGGTTGACCGAGTCGCGGCCAATGGCCAGACCTTCGAGGCTCATGGGAGGAATCTGACCATCCATGGTCGTCACGTCGACAACAGGTGCGTCATCGCCGCCCAGCTGCGTTCCGTAGAAAATCTTGCCACTGATACCGCCGTTGCCCAGCGCGTAGTCCGTACTCACACCGAGACGAGCCATATTGCGACTGTACTGAATCGTACTGAATCCGTAAGGCGAATACAGACTCCGTCGGTCGATATTTTTAATACCTATATTCTCCCACACCTCTCTGTCGTTATTGCTTTCATTAAAGCCGAAGAGCCAGGAATGCTCCGAGTCGATTCCGATCGTCGGGTTGATTCGCCAGTTGTCGCTCAGCTTGACGATTTTCGACAGGTACGCGGTACAGGTAAACGTATTGCCTGTGGTTTCGCCGGTACGAGTCACATAGTCGACTCCGTTCCATGCCCGGCGTTTCCAGTCGACCGACTGGGCACCACCGCCGACGAAGAGAGAGAACGAAATCATTCTCGTAGACATGCTCCATATGTGCGGCGAACTGGAAGTCGGTTACCTCCATTTCACTGGCGTAGCGGTCCTGGAGACCCGCGAGCTGACCATTTTGAGAGAGCTTCGGGAAGGCGAGTGCGACGAGAGCCCCGGCACTGGTCTGGTCGGAATACTGGCGTCGAACGCCGGCCATCATACCGGTACGTCCCACAATATAGCCGTCTATTCCATCATAGCCGTCGGCCGAGATCGAGGTATAGAACGGAGATGCCCAGAATTCGCGAGTCTTGCCACGGTCGCTACTTCCCTGTAAGGCACTGGCCCCGGTCCCGAGCGATAACCGTTCCGCTTCCGTCGCCAGCTCCGTCGCCGTCGCCGCGTCGGCAACCTGACCCCGGGCACCCATTCCACCAAACGCCGAGCTACCGGCACCTAAACTGGAACCACCTCCGTGGCCGCCTTGTCCCATGATATTACCAAAGAAGAAGGGACTACCCGCTTGCCCAATGTGACTCGTTAACGTATGGAAGTTGGTAACTCCATAAAGAAGACCCATATTGTGCGCGAGATTTTTAAGTCTTTGCCTACTTGTGTCGTTCCAATAGGCGTCAATTTCATTGTACTCTCGATGATCGCTACCGTACTTTTCAGAGTAATCATCATCTTGAGCCTCTTTATTATTAACACCAAAGTTATTTAATACGTTACTCAAAGCGGTTATATCGTTTGAGGGCAGATTTTCTTCTTCACCAAACTGTTGAACGCTCTTACGCGTTGAGGTAACGGTATAGGTTGTGCGACCGTTATCCTCTACCTGGGTAACACGGGCCGACACCAAAGGCTTGGAGAACAGTTTTTCCAATGAACTTTTATCGGTCTGCGTTTTTTCTCCAGGCGTGTTGTTGTCATCCCACGTCTGAGACCAGAGACCAGCGTCTTCGGTTGTCCCCGCCTGTTTTGTCGTAATCACTGTGGTAACCATGGCGCCGTCGGATAGAAAGCACATACCATCGTAGTAGACATTGGAGCCATCACCAATTACCATCGAGTTCGTATTGATGGTTGCCAGGTTTTGACCTGCATTCGTGACATTGAACCAGAGCATTCCTCCGTTACGATAGGGATCAGTAGGCTGCGATGTGAGGTCGTAAATCAAGTTTGGAACAACTTTGCCCGAGAACCCTTGCAGAACCAACTGGCCCGTGTTGTACGTAGACGAGCCGTTGAAGGCCAGAATACCTACATAGCCAGGATAATAATAATCCTTATCTTTCAATAATTTTTCTTCTTTTTTATCTTCAGAGCAACCATAAATTGTAGTTATTCCGCTGAGATTGCTAAGATTATCATCCGCTTGGCCAAAGGTCTTTCCCGCGTCAACAGCCAGAATACCTTGCGCTATATTAACATCGCCGGAAAATCCGTTCTGATCTGCCGTGAACTTTAACGCCCCCCAACCTGTCTTATAAACAGTGCCATCGC
Organism: Planctomycetia bacterium; assembly: GCA_030539295.1. Lineage (GTDB taxonomy): Bacteria > Planctomycetota > Planctomycetia > Pirellulales > Thermoguttaceae > JAUNBG01. Next base: position 2,585 of record JAUNSJ010000008.1, read on the forward strand.
CTGTCAATTGTTTCTCGTAAACAAAGGCGGCATCTTTTAGAGTGTTGCTGTCCCGAACATACTTATTCCCATCCTTAACGTAGACGTATTTTCCATTTAACATCTGGTACGCGGTAGGATAGTAGCTCCAAACGTATACTTCATCTTCACGCTGAGGATATTGAGTATCGTAGCCACCAATATCGCCTGCGGCTTCGGTGTAAAAGTTCACTATCGTACTATAATCACTCTGCGAAGGCTCTTTTTCAATCTTGATATCTGTTTTAAATATATTTTGGTCAAGCCCTTCCCAATTGGTGACTTTTTCCCAGCCTTCCCCTCCTTGAAGGTCGTCGTTCATTTGCACGTTGTCTCCATGCAACACCCTTCCGGAAAGAATTAACCAACCGCCGTTACTGACCGTAATAGAGGCATTGTTTCCAAATTCTGTTCCATAACTCAAGTTGCCCAATGCATTAGCACCGCTAATTGTGAGTTTATTGTTAATCGTTGTTTTTGGGGCTATGTTCTGATAGTCTGTCGTGAGCTCTTCGTCACCATAATAAGACCAGAATATGTTATTCGCAGTGACTTTACCATTAAACACCGTCGTCGAGCCTTGATTAATGATGTCTTGATTAATGGAGCCTTTATTAAAGATCGCTGCGCCGTTAAATATGGTAGTACCATCGAAAGTAGCGTTGCCGCTGAAGTTGGCATCATTGCCAAGGGTCACAGTGGCACCGGTACCCGTGAAGTTGGCCGTGGAACCTTTATCGAAAGTCGCAACGCCGGTAATGGTGGCGTTATCTTTAAATTCGGTTTCCGAGCCATCGTTGAAGTCGGCTGTGCCTGTAACGGCAGCGGCACCATTAAACAGGGCCTTTCCGCTAAAGTCCGCAGTTTGAGCGAAGGTCGCGGTGTTGAAGTTGGTATCCGATTTTGCACCAAAGACAGCCGCACCGGCAACCTGGGTATTTCCGGCGACTGTCGTATTGCCGTTGAAGGTAGCTTTGTCGTTCAAGGAGATAAGAGCACCGGTACCTGTGAAGTTGGTTGTGGAACCCTCGTTGAACGCGGCGGTGCCGTTAACGGTGGCGTTATTAGCGAAATATGTACCGCCTCCAAATTCAGCCCCGCTGTCAAAAACATTGCTGTCAAAGACCACATTGTTATTGAACGTGGCGTCCCCTTGGAGCTTTGTCGTTGAGCCTTGATTAAAGGTCGCTACGCCTGCGGTCTCACTACCAAATTCGGATTCCCCGTTGAGTAACGTTCCCGAGTCCTTATTGAAGTTGGCGTCGCCGGTCACGGTTGTTTTACCAGTAATCGTAGTGACTTTGCCATTGAAATTAGCTATACCATCAACGGTGGCAGCACCGCCAATTGTGGTTTCGCCTTTGAAGTTGGCTTCGCCGTTAACGATGGCAGTATTGTCAATCGTGGTATTGCCATTGAAATTGGCTATACCGTTAACGGTGGCGTTATTCGCGAATTTTGCAGTTCCACCAAAGTCAGCCCCGCCGTTAAATTCAGCGGTGGCCTCGGCACCCGTGAATTTTGCCTCGGAGTCTTTATCGAAGGTCGCCATGCCGGTAATGGTGGCGTTATCTTTAAATTCTGTGACCGAGTTAGCTTTGAAGTCGGCTGTGCCTGTAACGGCAGCGGTGCCGTCAAAGGTTGCTTTGCCGCTAAAGTCAGCGTCTTTATCGAAGGTCGCAGTGTTGAAGTTCGCCGTTGTGCCATTGGCAAAGGTAGCGTTTTCTGCAACGGTGGTATTGCCGGTAACGGTGACGTTGGCGGTGTCGCTCAGGGCCAGTTGATCATTAAACTCGGCGTCGCCGTTAAGTTTTGTTACGGAAGTTCCCTTGAAGTCAGCTTTACCAGCGACGGTGGTCTTGCCGGTAACGGTCGTGTCGGCGTTGCCACTGAAGTTGGCAGCGTTACCGAGCTCGGCGCCGCCTTCAAGTTTCGTTTCCGAACCATCGTTGAAGTTGGCTACGCCGGTTACGGTTGTTTTACCGGTAATCGTGGTGACTTTGCCGTTGAAGTCGGCTGTGCCTGTAACGTTAGCGGTGCCGTCGATTGTGGTATTGCCGCTGAAGTCGGCGTTTTCCGCGACGGTGGTGGCGCCGGTAACGGTGGTGTTGCCATTGAAGTTGGCATCGCTATCGAACTGGGCACCGCCTTTGAGTTTCGTTTCGGAGTCGGCGCCGAAGTTGGCGTCGCCGGTTACGGTTGTTTTGCCGGCTACTGTGGTGGTTTTACCATTGAAGTTAGCTATGCCGTTAACGTTAGCGGCACCGGCGAAGTCTGCGTTTCCGTCGAAGGTTGCGTCTTTCTTAAAGGTCGCGGTGGCGTCGGCACCCGTGAAGTTCGCCGTTGTGCCTATACCAAAAGTAGCGTTTTCCGCAACGATGGTATTGCCGGTAACGGTGACGTTGGCGGTATCGCTCAGGGCCAGTTGATTATTAAACTCGGCGTCGCCGTTAAGATTTGTTTTGGAAGTTCCCTTAAAGTCAGCTTTGCCAGCGACGGTGGTCTTACCAGTAACGGTTGTGTCGGCGTTGCCACTGAAGTTGGCGGCGTTACCGAGCTCGGCACCGCCTTCAAGTTTCGTTTCCGAACCATCGTTGAAGTTGGCATTGCCGATAATTTTGGCAAGCTTTTTAACCGTGGTGGTTTTACCATTAAAGTTGGCGTTGCCTTTAACGGTAGCGGCACCGGCGAAGTCTGCGTTTCCGCCAAACGTCGCGTCGCTTTCGAAGGACGCGGTGGCGTCGGCGTTCGTGAATTTTGCCTGGGAGTTTTCTTTGAAAGTCGCTATGCCGGTAATGGTGGCGTTATCTTTAAATTCTGTGACCGAGTTAGCGTTGAAGTCGGCTGTGCCGTTGATATTAGCAGGCACCGAATAAGTGGCTTCGCCGTTGAAGGTAACGTCGCCCAGGTCTGCGGCACTATTGATGTTTGCATTCGAGCCAGCGAGGAAGGTGGTCTTATCGAAATTGACGTTATTGCCGTCAATCGTAACAGTTCCACCCAGATCCGCCTGGGTTCCGGTTACCGTGGTTCCGTCGTTAAATGCGGCCCCGCCTTGCAAAGTGGCTTTACCTCCGAAATCAGCGTTTGAGCCATCGTTGAAGGTCGCCATGCCGGTCACGGTGGCGGTATCTTGGAAGATGGTGGTTGAATCCTCGTTGAAGTCGGCTGTGCCGTTGATATTAGCAGGCACCGAATAAGTAGCTTCGCCGTTGAAGGTAACGTCGCCCAAGTCTGCGGCACTATTGATGTTTGCATTCGAGCCAGCGAGGAAGGTGGTCTTATCGAAATTGACGTCATTGCCGTCAATCGTAACGGATCCACCCAAATTCGCCTGGGTTCCGGTTACCGTGGTTCCGTCGTTGAACGCGGCCCCGCCTTGTAAAGTGGCAGTATTGAAATTCGTTGTCGCACCATTATTGAAAGTCGCCAAGCCGTTAACGTTAGCGTTTCCGGCGAAGTCTGCGTTTCCGTCAAACGTTGCGTCTTTCTTAAAGGTCGCAGTGGCGTCGGCACCCGTGAAGTTGGCCGTCGTGCCTGTACCAAAGGTAGCGTTTTCCGCGACGGTGGTATTGCCGGTAACGGTGACGTTGGCGGTGTCGCTCAGGGCCAGTTGATCATTAAACTCGGCGTCGCCGTTAAGTTTTGTTACGGAAGTTCCCTTGAAGTCAGCTTTACCAGCGACGGTGGTCTTGCCGGTAACGGTCGTGTCGGCGTTGCCACTGAAGTTGGCAGCGTTACCGAGCTCGGCGCCGCCTTCAAGTTTCGTTTCCGAACCATCGTTGAAGTTGGCTACGCCGGTTACGGTTGTTTTACCGGTAATCGTGGTGACTTTGCCGTTGAAGTCGGCTGTGCCTGTAACGTTAGCGGTGCCGTCGATTGTGGTATTGCCGCTGAAGTCGGCGTTTTCCGCGACGGTGGTGGCGCCGGTAACGGTGGTGTTGCCATTGAAGTTGGCATCGCTATCGAACTGGGCACCGCCTTTGAGTTTCGTTTCGGAGTCGGCGCCGAAGTTGGCGTCGCCGGTTACGGTTGTTTTGCCGGCTACTGTGGTGGTTTTGCCATTGAAGTTAGCTATGCCGTTAACGGTAGCGGCACCGGCGAAGTCTGCGTTTCCGTCGAAGGTCGCGTCTTTCTTAAAGGTCGCGGTGGCGTCGGCACCTGTGAAGTTCGCCGTTGTGCCTGTACCAAAGGTAGCGTTTTCCGCAACGGTGGTATTGCCGGTAACGGTGACGTTGGCGGTATCGCTCAGGGCCAGTTCATTATTAAACTCGGCGTCGCCGTTAAGTTTTGTTACGGAAGTTCCCTTGAGGTCAGCTTTGCCAGCGACGGTGGTCTTGCCGGTAACGGTCGTGTCGGCGTTGCCACTGAAGTTAGCGGCGTTACCTAATTCGGCGCCGCCTTCAAGTTTCGTTTCCGAACCGTTGTTGAAATTGGCTACGCCGGTTACGGTTGTTTTGCCGGCTACTGTCGTGGTTTTGCCATTGAAGTTGGCTTCGCCACCAACGGTAGCGTTTCCGTCGAAGTCTGCGTTTCCGTCGAAGGTCGCGTCGCCGTTAACCTGTGCGTCGGCGGCGACCGTCATGTTGCCATTGAAATTGGCATCGCTTTTAAAGGTCGCGGTGTTGAATTCGGTATCGGAGGCCGTGCCAAAGACCGCGTTGCCGGTAACCTGGGTATCTCCGGCGACTGTCGTATTGCCGTTGAAATTGGCATCGCTTTCGAAGGACGCGGTGGCGTCGGCGTTCGTGAAGTTTGCCTGGGAGTTTTCTTTGAAAGTCGCTATGCCGGTAATGGTGGCGTTATCTTTAAATTCGGTGACCGAGTCAGCGTTGAAGTCGGCTGTGCCGTTAATGGCGGTTGCCTTGTCAAAAGTGGCATTGCTATTGAATGTCGCGTTGCCGAGGGTGGCGACGGTCTTGATTTCGGCACTAGAGCCTGTCAGGAAAGAGGCGTTACTGAAGACGACCGAGTCGCCGTCGGCGATGATCTTACCGGCGATAATCGCGTCATTTTGGAAAACGGCGGTGCCTTCTGTGAAGTTCGCTGTGGTGCCTGTCTGTGTGGTGAACGTACTGGCGAAGGTTAATGTGCCGTCGCCGGTCTTTGTCAGGTTGCCGGCCAGGTCGATTGCGTCCTGGATAATGACTTCGGTCCCGTAGGTTTTTTCCGGGTCGATGACATTACCGCCACCGTCCAGAACGGCGTCCGTTTTGGAATATTTGCCTTGAACGTCAATGGTACCGAGGTTGTTTGGCGCGTCTGGGTCGGCCGGGTCGGGTGTGCCAGTACCCAAAAGGAACTCATCGGTAACGAATTCTTTGAGGAAGTACTCGCCCGCAGTGCCGTCCGGGGCGGTATTGCCAGTCACAGAGAAAGTCCCGCCGTTGAGCGTAATGGAGTTTGTGGTGCTGTCGTAAATTACGCCGGTTGTGGAATCTGGGTAAAATGTGTCGGTATCGTCGGTGAATGTTTTTGTGGTAAAAGATTGGCCATCGGCGACGTCGTATGTTGTGCGGGCGTCTTGCCCAAAGAGAGAACCGCAGCAGAAGGCGCTGGCACCGAAAAGAAGAGTAGCGATGATTCGGGTAGCTCTGGAGACCCTTAGACGACCGAGGTTACCCCCCCCCCCCGTTTTGTCCAATTTATACGTGTCATTTTCATTACAAAACCTCCGTGATTGATGTAACTTGAGCCAGTGCACATTGCTGCATCAGAAAGCGGAAACTTTGTTCGGATATACCGAGCGGCCTGTCATCCGTACAGGCGTGAATATGCCGCGACTTCGATGCAAATGCAAGCTGGATCTATCGTTTATATTCTGGTCGACAGACTCCCTGCCTACGACGCTTATGCCCAAAAGATGTTGTTTTCGCCCGAGAAGGATCGCAAAGACCCACCTCAAGATCGTAACATCACGTCCCCCTCTCTAAGACGCTGGCATAAGTTATTATCGGATAGATGTAGCGGTAATCTTTACAGAAGTTGGGAAAGTTTTTCCGATTTTTCCCGGCTGATCATGTTCACGACGGCTTACGTTCCCGACTGCTTGCAGGTCGGGAACCAGACAATAACATTCGGGGGTCGGACCTGCTCGCCCGCACCAATACGCACCTGACACCGGGTACAGCCCTCCGCGGCCCTCAGCGAACTCCGCGTGATAAAAAAATAACCCGTCAATTAGCAAGGGCATTTGAGACCGCACGGTGTCCATAACCTACTCTATTTTCAGGAATTATATAGCGCGCAGTGGGACGCAAAGGAGCGCAGAGGTCCCGCTTCACAACCGGTCGCGCTCTACGCGGGGGTGCGGCTAGCGATCTGGGCTCGTTCTGGGGACGTTGTTGCTGGTTCCCGACCTGCAAGCAGTCGGGAACGTAAGCATTCGGGAACACGGGCAGCCGGGAAGTTCAAAGGCTGGGTGCAGTTACTCCGGCAGTGGTTTGTCTTTGGTCTCCGGGAGGAACCAGACGATGAGTATGCCGAGCAGAAAGATTGGGCAGAGGGATGCCCCGGCGTACCGAATGGGCTCGTCACAGCCTTGGAAAATAATAGTCAGTCCGCCCAAGAGACTGGGACCGACAGCTGCCAGGTAGCGTCCGACGTTATAGCAGAACGAAACGGAGGTGCTCCTCAACCGGGTCGGAAACAGTTCCGGGAAGTAGATTGTATAGCCGCCCATGAGCGAACAGATGGAAAAACCCATAAACGGAATGAAAGTAAGGATTTCCCACGTCTGGTCCATGGCCAGAAAGACGAGCAGAATGGACAGGGTCGATAGCGACAGGAAAATCGTAAAGGTAATCCTGCGGCCGAGATAGCACGTAATAAACGCAAAGGAAAACATGCCAAGAAAGCCGCCGGCATTAATGAGAATCGAGGTGAGCGATCCCCAGCGATTAACGATGCGGTCGACTTCCTTTTTCCGTTCGTCAATGGGCTTCCAGAGCTTTTCGCAGGAGCTGTCGGAGGAATCGATGGGCGCGGTAAACCAGGCGGCAATAGCGTCTGCCTGTGCCTTATCTTGCGCCGGCAGCTGGTCATAAGGAACGAAAGCCGGCTCCTGGCCCGGTGCGGACGGGGAATGGTCCAGCCGCTGCGAAGATGCTTTTCGCTTACTCTCGTTCAGTAGCGAGGCGGCCAGGTCCGTGGCTGTGACGGTCAGGGTCCCCTCTTGGCCAAGCCGCTGTATCTGACGGAATGCGTCCCGGGGCGAAAAATTTAATTCCGTCGTTCCGTCGGCCGCGAGAACATTTTGACTCAGGAAGGAGTCAGGCGACACATGATTCTTCTGCGATTCCACGGCGAATGCCGGGTCGTTCATTAAGGGAATCAGGAAGGCGCGGTCGACGTCTGCACCTTGCTGACGGGCAATGGCCGTCTTTTCGCCAATCTTGCGAAAGACAGATCGGTTCAAATCAATGGCGAAGAGCATAATACCCCAAAAGCCGATGACACCGACCATGGACAGGAGCATACCGAGAATAATTCGTTTGCGAATAAGAGGGTCACTAAAGAGTTCCAGGAGCGAGCCGGCCTTCTTACCGCCGGCCTTTTCGGCTTCGTGGGCCTTGGTCCAGGTTTCCGGCTCCTTGAGATATTTCATAATAAAGAAGAGCAGGACGACCGGAAAGACGCCGATCATAAAGGACCATCGCCAGGTAGACCAACCGAAGGGCAGCCAATCGTTTTTGACCAGTTCGCCAATGCCCAACGTTATGAACGCCGCGGCGATATTACTGACCGCCGACATGGCCTGAAGAAAGCCGAGCGCCATGGGCCGCGCTTTAGACGGCATGGTCTCCGCGACCATTGTGGCGCAGACCGTAAAGGCACCTCCAATTCCCAGACCCACCACGAATCGCAGTGCCAGAAAGGCGCCCAGTGAATGGGCCAGCCCGGTAAAACCGGTCGAAAGTGAATAGAAAGCAATAGTGCAAATCATCACCTTAATACGGCCAAGTTTATCGCCGAGGACGCCGAAGATGATGCCGCCTGTTGCCCAGCCGATGAGCATGAGACTCGTTGCCCAACCGGACCAGGAAGAGACCATGGCACTTGATTCCGGCAGCTTTAACAGCTCCGCAATGGCCGGGCTGCGCGATAGGGCAAAGATCTGCTGGTCCAGTGTATCGAACGCCCAGCCGAGCGAGCAGACGATCAGGACAATCCACTGATACGCATTGAGCAGGCGATACCAGGGCCGATTGTCATCCGGGAGTTCCGGTGCGGGCTGGTCAGAGTGATTTGCCACGTCTTGTCGAAGTGCCGTCGAACTTTTCATACAAAACCTTTCTTGAGTTTGTTTTTTAAATGATTTGTAGACGAGGGCGGACTCGTTCGTTAGCGTCGCCCTCGCGTTACCCCCGCATCGTCTCACGCCGCAGAGCAGGTGGCCGATTGCACAAGCTTTATTATACCGGGTTACGCAGAATGAACAAGTCGGGAGCGGGAGCAGAGGCCGCGGGGTAATCTGTACGTTTTTTAAAAAGTGTGCTCCCTGCTCTTATTTGGTTGAAGAAATTGTTGACAACGGTCTAATGGGAGGCTATAATACAGAAAGTCGTTTACTGTAAGAGTAAACATTTTCACGCATTTCGGCTAAAACCGACACAAAACAGAAGGAGAAAGAACATGAGAAAAACTTGGAACGTTGTTGAAATGGCCGTTGAGGTAAAACGGGGGGGGGGGGTAGACTGGCCGGTCTGAGAAAATTTCTCGCTTTTACTCTTGTGGAATTGCTGGTGGTGATCGCGATCATTGGGATTTTGATCGCACTTCTTTTGCCTGCGGTCCAGGCGGCGCGTGAGGCTGCCCGACGTATGCAGTGCTCGAATAATCTGAAACAGATTGGGCTGGCGCTTCACAACTATCACGACTCGCATACAAGCTTTCCGGCCTATGCGGTCGGTGTGGCAAAGCCTGGCGACCCGTCGAGCGGCGTATTTTTGGTGCACTACTCCCTGTACTCGCCCCTGGCTATGATGCTTCCCTACATGGAGCAACAGTCACGATACGATCTGCTCATGAGCTCCGTAGATAAAACGACAGGCGCGTGGCCGTACATGGACCCGTCAAAGCATAGTGCGGGGAGTGCCCCATACATCTTTATGTGCTCGCCGGCCCCTTTCTTTTGGTGTCCTTCCGACCCGGATGCCACCGAACAACAATTATACACGAACAATAATCAGGCCAAAACGAATTATGTTTGTTCTCTGGGCGATACGATCAAAAGTATCGCAAAATATCCGGATAATAAAAAGCTTCATACGAACAATCGTGGTTTTTTTGGCGGCGGTTCCGGTTTTATCGCGGGCGTGCATAATATCAAATGTAATTCTTTTGCCAGTTTGACTGACGGTTCTTCCAACACAATAGCGTTTTCAGAAACGATCGCCATAAGCAATAATACAAAAAAAATAAAAAGTGGTCTTTGGCGATACTTCGGCGATACGGACTGGAATTTTGAAGATCCGGCGACCGCTCACGCCGGCTCGACGGGCTATACGCCGCGAGACTGCCTGGCGAAGCGGTCGGCGACGGACCCGACTCTCTATAAGAGCTCCACGGTGTCCTGGTATGGAAAAGGCTACAGTTTCTATTGGAGTTATCCTGCTGCCGTGGCCTTTACGACGGTTCTACCGCCCAATTCGCCTTCGTGCGTGGCAGAGATGAAAGGGGGCCCCGGGTTCTACAGCGCTAGCAGTAATCATTCGGGGGGGTGCAATAGCCTGCTGGCCGATGGTTCCGTCAGGTTTATTTCGGAAACAATTGACACCGGCAATATGGATTATGATATTAGCAGTCCGCCGGCGGGCTACCCCAACAATGGCAAAGACCCGACGGGCAAGAGTCCGTTTGGCGTTTGGGGTGCCCTTGGCTCTATTAACGGTGGTGAAACGGTTACCTTGTAAGGGCAGACACACGCATCGCGATCATTCTCTCCTTTTTGCCTGATGAGAGAGTCATCAGGCAAAAAGGAGAGTTCCACGTTGGCCGGGCCCGGGCGAAACCGGGTCGGATTGCACCAAATGTTCGTTCCGCAATGTACGCGGAGCCATTCTAAAATCAGACTTGGACAGAGATTCACGGGGAGATGATAATGTTATATAAAAATGAGTTGTTTGTACTGGCGCTTTGTTTTCTTTTGTGCTGTTGCAAAAATGTTAATGGTAGGGATTCGGCCTGGACCGTTGATATTGATTTTCCGGGCGGCAATATGATTCAGGATGATCAAACGGAAGACACGTTTGCCTTTCATCCGGACCGCCGGGATTCCCAGGTCCACGAGCACACGGACCGACATTGGGCGATTCGCGTACGAGGAGCCGAGGGCAAAAAGTTGCATTTCCGGATCACAGGCGATTCCATTTATGGCTATTTACAGAATCGCGGCCCGGCGGTCAGTCGGGACGGAGGTAAGAGCTGGGACTGGCTTTTGAGGGAAGAAGACCCGGCGAATGCCCAGGACTCGTTCGATTACACCTTTGCTCCCGATGAGCGAGAAGTGCTCTTTTCCGTTCAGCCGGTGTACACAGGTCAGCAGATCGACCTGCTTTTGGCCGACTTGCAAGGCAAACCGATCCGCAAAGAAATCTTGTGCAAGACGGACAAGGGACGTGAGGCCGAGTTATTGCGGTTCGGGAATCCGGGCAATTCGAAGCGGGTGGGCGTCGTTCTGATGTCACGAACTCATTCGAATGAAACCTGGGGGTCTTGGACACTCGACGGGCTTATTCGCGAAATCTTTAGCGGCAGTCCGGAAGGAGATTATCTTTTGGCCAACGCCGATTTCTTTGTTGTCCCCTTAATGGATAAAGATGGTGTGGAAGACGGTGACCAGGGGAAAATGCGACTGCCGCACGACCATAATCGGGACTTCGACAAAGATCGCTATCCCACCGTGCGTGAATTGAAGAAACAGGTTGTGGCCTGGGGAGAAGGTAAGCGGCTCATTGGGTTCGATTTTCACAGTGGCACTCTCGATTTACGCTGTGCCGCGGAGGTGCGAGAGGCCGGTTGGGCTCACGACTATCTTTTCTTCTGTGTCAATAAGAGCAAGGAAGAGGAGGAACGCAGATTCGGCCAGTTTCTCCTGGAACGGCAGAAGAATGGATTTGCCGTTTACACTGCCCGATGTGACGCTGCCTCGGATCGGATGGTCGCTTGTTCCGACGGTTGGATGGCTACGGTCCAAGACGTGAATTTCCTCGTTGGCCCTATCGCGGAAGTCCCGGCAGTGCACCCGGATGGGCGGCCCCAGTCGGTCGCGACGGCAAGGGAATTGGGAGCAAACTTCGCCAAGGCACTTGCCGATTACATTCAGTCTCTGCCCGACGAATGACTGCTCGCTTCATTCAGTGAACTTCAATACCAACAATAAGATAAGGAGTATAACGTCCCATGTCCAGACGACACAAAGTAATAGCATTGTTCCTGTTTTTTGTGGCCTTGCTCGGTCTCCGAATGACCGCCTTGGCCGCTGACACTGAATATCAGGCGCCTAAGTTGGAGCAGGAGGAAGGGTGGACCCTTGTGGTCATGCCCGACCCGCAACAATACACGTCGCAGCGCAATTTCCCCATTCTGGAAATCATGATGAACTGGCTGGTCGAAAACAAAGCGCCTTTGAATATTCGTCAGGTGGTTTGCGTGGGTGATTTGGTGAATAATAATATGTCGAACAAGGAATGGTCCTTCTCGTCGCAAGCGTTTGCCAGGCTGGATGGCCATTATCCGTATGTCCTCTGTACCGGGAATCATGAGTACGGGCATACAACAGCCACGGCCGATAATCGCAAGACAGCGTTTAACGAGCATTACCCGTCCAGTCGCAATCCCGCCTGGAAAGACATTCTGGTCGGTATGGGGAAAAACACCTTTGGGGAGGAGACGCTCGAGAACGCCGTCTACGAACTCACGCTGCCGGAAGGGAATCTGTTCGTCTTTATTGCCATTCCGTTTTCGCCTCCGGAAGAGAGTCTGCGCTGGGCAAAAGAAGTGGCCGAACAACCGAAATACGACAATGACAAGACGATCGTTGCCCTTGTGACACACGATTACATGAAGCCGGCACAGTGGAATAACGTTGTAAGTTCTGATAAGGACTACACACTGCATAAGGAAGGGGGCGCTTCGGGCCAGGAGATTTGGGAAAAACTGATTAAGCCCTGCAAGAATATTCGCATGGTCTTTTGCGGTCACTATTCGGACGTAAACAATCCTCGCGGCTGTTCCGGCTTTCGTACGGATAAAAACGACGCGGGACGCACGGTTTATCAAATGGTTTTTGATACCCAGGCATTGGGCGGCGGCTATAATGGAAACGGCGGCGACGGCTGGTTACGCCTCCTTGAGTTCTCAAGGGATATGAAACATGTCAAGGTCAAGTCGTTTTCGCCTTTCTTTGCTCTTTCCCCTTCCACGCAAAATCGGGCTTGGGGCACAGAGCCCTACAATCAATTTGAATTCGATATTGAGTAATAGAACTTCCCTGTTTTAAGTGTATCCTTTTGACTCGAGTTAACGTAAGTTCAAGAGGAGAATCGTTAAGAAAGAGAGTAAAATGAAATCCATCATTTGCAGTATGATATTGGTCGGAATGCTCGTTTTCTGTGTTGCCGGATGCAATAAAGCGCCTAAAGGTGTGCCGAAACTGTATCACAGCACAGTAAAAGTGGTCAATTCCGAGGGACCCATCTCCGACGTCAACGTTCTGTTTTATTCGGAAGATGAGATGAAAGAGCTCACCGTTACGGGCACGACGGATTCTTCCGGAGTGGCTGTCATGAAGACACTTCGCGCGTCGTGGGTGGGCGGTGGTGCCCCGCTTGGTCACTTTAAAGTTACGCTTAATAAAGAGACCGCTGGCGCCGACGATATGACAGCAGGTAAGTATCATGCAATGTCCGAAAAGGAAAAGAACGAATACAAGCGTGAATTGCAACAGAAACTCGATGATCTGGCCAAGGTCATTCCGACGAAATTGAAAAATCCGGGTACAACACCATTGTCGGTCGAAGTGACCAAAAAAGGAGGCGAACTCCTCTCGATTGACGTTTCCGACTATAAATAGTCCGACAGTAAATAAAGGGAATCATCGGCAGATTTGCCCCATTCATTCACCCGTCAACCGTGAGTATGCAAAACCCACGCGACGGCGGGCGATAGATCGGGCGTGTGCCCTGAAAGACCAGTCGTCGCGGCTGAGATTTTTTGTGGCCTGCGTGGCGTGTGGCCGGCCCGGGATTCAGGACGCGTTTATGAGGGGTTCGACCAGGGCCAGGGAAGTTACAATCTGATTGGCCAGGGGGAAGTCAAGGTTCCTGTTGTGCTCGGCGAGGACAACGACACAGAATGCGTCGGCGCCGTGGGCTGCCTGGCAACCGGCGACACTGTCTTCCAGGACAATCATTTCGTTGGGGGGGATTCTGAACCGCTTCGCTGCGGTAAGGTAGATATCCGGGGACGGTTTGCCGTGAGTTATGTCTTCTGCGGTCAGAATGAAGTCGAATCTGGACGCCATGTTCTCCTGGGCCAGTACGGCGGTGGCAATCCGTTTTGTACTGCTGGTGCAAATGGCCTTGGGAATATGCATATATTCGAGGAAATCGAGCAGAGAATGCAAGCCCGGCATGGGGGCGTAGCGGGTTGGCAGGAGTTCGAGAAAGAGCTCCTGCGATTCCTGCTGAAGTACTTGCCAGGTATCGGGGAGTTCATATTCGGCGATCATGGCCTGGAAGCAGAATTGGGGCGGGCGGCCCATAATGCGCCGGTTAAGCTCATCCGTATAGGGGAACCCGCGGCGCCCGAGTAAACGAGTCGCCGCTTCCCAATAGATGGCCTCGGTATCGAACATGAGGCCGTCCATATCGAAAGCCACGGCTTTGAAGGTCATAAAAATCGGTTCCTTGTGCGAAGGTTAGGCGAGGAATTTGCGGAAGACCTTCATGCACGATTCCGCGATTCGGGTAAGCAGAATGAACAGGACAGGCGTGACAATAATACCAATGAGCGTTTCTTCCAACATACCGCCGCAGACGGCCGTGCCAATGGCCTGACGACTGTTGGCCCCGGCGCCCGAGGCGATGGCCAGCGGGACAACGCCCAGAATGAACGCGAATGAGGTCATCATAATCGGGCGCAAACGCTGCTTGCCCGCGGCGACCGCCGATTCAACGATCCCAAGCCCTTCCTTGAGATGGTTGTCGCGCGCAAACTCCGTAATCAGAATGGCATTTTTGGCCGAGAGCCCGACCATAAGAATCAGACCAATTTGTGTATACAGATTGATATCCATGCCGCGTAAGGCGACGGCCAGAACCGCTCCGGAGACCCCAAGCGGAACCGCCATCATAATAATAACCGGCGCCGACCAGCTTTCGTACAACGCCGAGAGCGACAGGAAGCCGAAAATCAGAGCCAGGACGAAAACAATATAGACCGAAGAACCCACCTGTTTCTCCTGAAACGACATACCACTCCAGTCGATCTGGAATCCTTCCGGGAGCGACTGACCGATCGATTCGAGTGTCGCCATACCGGTTCCCGAACTTTGGCCGGGAGCCATATTCGCCGTTATCATTGTGGACGCACTCATATTGTAGCGCGACATGGACTGCGGAGCGACGATTTCGCGAATCGTGGCAATGCTCTTAAGCGGCAGACGCGTCCCGCTTTTACTCATCAGAGGCAGTTCCATAATCTCTTGACGCGTACGGCGATAGGACCCGTCTGCCTGGACCACAACCCGAAAGACGCGTGCAAACTTATTGAAATCGTTTATGTAGCTTGTGCCCAAATAGGACTGCAACGTCGAGAAAAGCTCGGACAGTTCGATTCCCATCTTCTTGGCTTTTTCCCGGTCAATGTCGAGATAGATTTGTGGAACGGTGGGACTGAACGTGCACGTGGTTGCGGCGAATTTCCCCGTCTCCATGGCCTTTTGCATAACGTCGAGCGACGTATTATACAGCGGAAGATTCCCCAGGCCGCGTCGGTCGAGCAATTGTGCTTCCAGACCATCGGAGGTACCAATCCCGGAAATGGGCGGCAGTGAGAAGACGAAGATGCGCGCTTCCGGAATGGCCGCGTTGAGCTGGGCCATGAGCTTGCGCTGGATCGCCGTGGCACTGTGCGCCTTATCTCGCTCGTGCCACGGTTTAAGACGAATAATACCGAAGAGCAGATTCTCGGCACTACTGCCGTCGAGCATGGAGTAGCCGTCAATGGCAATGGAGATGTCGACGCCTTCGGTTGCGCTGACGATTTTTTCAATTTTTTTCTGAACGGCAACGGAGCGTTCCAGGGAGGAGCCGTCGGGCAGTCGGCCGTCAATGAAGAGCACGCCTTGATCTTCGTTCGGAATGAACCCGGACGGCATAATGGACATACCCCAAATCAGGGCCCCCACGAGCAGGAACCAGAGCAGGAGCATAACAAGCGGACCCTTGACCGCCTTGTGTAAATTAAAGGAGTAGAACGAGGCGAACCGGTCAAAACACCAGTTGAAAATCCGGAAGATGAAAAACTTCTTGCGACCACTTTCCGGACGCAGAAAAATCGCACACAGAGCCGGAGCAAAGGTCAACGCGCAAAGTGCGGAAATGAGAACACTGCCCGCGATGGTTAAGGCAAATTGCGTATAGAGCAGACCGGTCATACCCCCAATAAAGGTCGTCGGTATAAAGACACTGCACAAAACGCACGTCGTGCCGACCACCGGTCCGGAGACTTCTTTCATGGATTTTATCGCCGCGGCGACAGGGTCGATATGCTCCGAATCGAGAATACGCTGCGTATTTTCAACGACGACAATAGCATCATCGACCACAATCCCAATGACCAGAACCAGTCCGAACATGGTGAGCGTATTGAGTGAGAAGTCGAACAGGAGCATGAGGAAGAAGCATCCGACGAGCGAAACCGGAATGGTCAGAGTCGGAATAAGAGCGGCACGCCAGTCTTGCAGGAAGAGATAGACAATGGCAATAACGAGAATAATGGCGATAATGAGCGTTTCTTCAACCTCTTTGATCGATTCGGTCACAAAGAGAGTGGAGTCGTATCCGCAGACGATTTCCAGACCGTTTTCCTCCAGCATGGGCTTCAGTTCGTCGATGCGGGCCTGGACTCGTTTCATAACGTCAATCGCATTGGCACCGGGCAACTGATAGACAATCAGGGTCGAGGCGACCTGTCCGTTAAACGTGGAGACCTTGCCGTACGAGTATTTACCCAATTCGATACGGGCAATATCTTTCAGTTTGAGGACGCGTCCCTGGTCGTCGGTGCGGACGACGAGTTCTCTAAATTCCTCTTCCGTGGCCAGTCGCCCTTGCGTGCGCACGGTCAGCGTCATCTCTTGGCCCGCCGGGACCGGCTGCGCGCCCATCGACCCGGAGGCAACCTGAACGTTCTGCTCTTCGATAATCGACTGGACCTCCTGAACGGAGATATTGCGTTGCGACATGAGATTGGCGTCGAGCCAGATACGCATGGAGTAGTCTTTCGCGTCCATAATCGTCGCACTTCCGACCCCGTGGACACGAGCCACTTCGTCCTTGACGAAAATGGACATGTAGTTACTTAAATAGAGGTCGTCTTTCGAGTTATCTTTCGAGCGCAGAGAGAAAACGCCGAGCAGGTTGGTCGATTGCTTCTTTGTATTGATTCCGAGTCGTCGGACTTCTTCCGGGATAAAGGGTTCGGCCAGGGAGACCCGATTCTGGACCAGGACGGACGCGATATCCGGGTCGGTCCCGACCTCAAAGTAGACGTTCAGTGAGTAACTACCGTCGCTACTACAGGTCGAGGTCATGTAAATCATGTTGTCGACGCCGTTTACCTGCTGCTCAATGGGAATGGCGACGGTATCGACGACGGTTTGTGCGTCGGCTCCGGAGTACGTTGCGGTAACCGAAACGACCGGCGGGACGATATCAGGGAACTGGGCAATAGGGAGTTTCGTAAACGTTACGGCCCCGGCCAAAAGGATAATGAGGCTGATAACGCAGGAAAAAATCGGTCGACGAATGAAGAAATCGGAAAACATAAACGGACCTTCGCGGCTGTCGTGTGTAGTTAAATGTCAAAGGGGCAACGAATTAATTCCCGGACTCCGGCTGTCCGGCGGCGGGTGCGGCTGACTCTTGCGGAGCGGGCGCGGGGGCCGGCTCTTGCGGAGTCGCTGCCTGTGTGGGTTCGTCGGCGGAAGTTGCGCCTGATTCCTCGGGCGCCATTTCCGTTATGGGAGCGCCGGCTCGCACTTTCTGCACACCGTCCACGACGTAACGTTCCCCGGAGTTGAGTCCGGAGAGGACTCGCACGCGGCCGTCTTCCAGGCGTTCTCCAATTTTGATGGTCCTTCTCTGCGGCAGTCCCTTTTCGTCAAGAACCCAAACGTAGATCTCGCTCAAGTCGTGACTTATGGCCTTTTCCTGTATGAATATGGCATCTTGCAGGACCTTGCCGGGGATCTTGACGCGGCAGACCAGTCCCGGATAAATCACGTAATTCGGATTCTTGATGCGGCCCCGAACCATATTCGTTCCTGTTGCCATATCGATTGTGTTGTCGCTGTAGTCGATGATACCGGAGTAGGGGTAGCTATTCGGGTCGCCGGACTGGCCGAGGAGTCGCATCTCGAAGGAAATGACCATTTCCAGCTTCTCCTTTTGGGCAATTTCCAGGAGTGTGGCACTGTTAAAGAGCTCTTCATCGGAATACTTATCGCCCAAAATCTTTTTGACTTCATTGACGATCATCTGCTGAATGTTGAGGAATTCGGAGTCGGAGACCTGGAAATAGACATACATGGGGTCCATGGCGTTGAGCGTGGCCAAGGTAGGGGGATTACTGCCGGACCCGTCGACCAGATTGCCTTTTTCAACGAGATTACGACTGATTTTGCCACGGAACGGAGCTTTAATGACCGTGCGTTCAAGTTGTTTTTCCGCGTCGGCCAGGTCGGCTTTTTTAACGTCAATTTGCCCAAGTGCTTCGTCCCAAAGGGCTTTTGTTCGGTCAATATCGGCTTGTGTCGTAAAGCCGGGGCCTTTTGCCTGCAGTTCCAGTTCGCGGTCGTAGTCCGCTTTCTTCTGCGCGGCATTGGCTGTGGCGATGTTGAGATTGCCTTTGGCCTTCTCGACGCTGGTCTTATAGTCAAATTGCTCAATGGTAAAGAGGACCGCCCCTTCTTCCACAATATCGCCCGGATTGAACTTTATCTCTTCCAGATAGCCCCGAATACGCGGGACAATATTGACCGGGTCAACGGCTGTATTGCCTGTGAAGTAGCCGTAGAGCTGGACCGTGTCGAGTTGGGCTTCCGCGGTGCGAACCGGAACGGCCTCCGCTTCTTTCTTCTCGATCGGTTTCTCATAGCAGCCGGACAGGGCCAACGGGCAGCATAGAATCAACGAAAGCAAAAATAACCGGCTCAATTTCTTATAGTTCATTTAGGATACCTGTGTGTCGGGGTTACGGAATGAAACGCAGTCCGAAGGAACGGTCAGGAGCCGAAGGGATGTGCGACTCCACATACACGTATTTTATACTATTTCCGCTAAACTGCCAGCGTCCGGCACACCCCTTTTCGGTTTTTTTTGGTAAAAAAACAAAAATCGCTCTAGCGTCGTGCGGCCGGTTTCTGTTATAATTCCGGACCTGCCTGGCTCCGGGGTCCGCCGCGGCGCATGGCAGGATAGCATTGTTTTACCGATACAAAAAATATATTATATTGTGTTAATAAGGACTTGTCCTTGAATTGTCCCTGTTGGGAACACATTATACATTATATAATATAGAAGGACTCTAATATATAATGACTGGGCAGAGTCGTCCGCAGGAGGAACGCCGATACAGGAGCAGGCCGCGATGTGGAGCGGGGCGTGCGGTAGTTGTCTGCGCGCTTATGCTGTATCTCCTTTGTGGACTTGGGGAACGGGTCGCGGGTCAGGAGGGGACCGGTTCCGCGTCTGGCACGTCACCTGGCGTGTCTTTCGGCACGATTCGCCTGAATATCTCCTGGAATACGGCGACGCCGGAAGCCTGGTCCGGCGAAATAACCCTCGACGAAGGCTCATTTCAGAACACGACCACCTTGAGTAACGACGCGACCGGTTCGGCCGCGTTTCAGTGTAATGAGCAGCAGTCGGGCAAAATCCGGTTTAAAACGATAACGGATACGCTCTTTATCGGCGTTCAGACGACCGTGAGCGCCTCCCTTAACTCGAATCTTAATATCAGGTTAACGAATCCGCGCTGGGAAGGACAGATCGTTCGGACGGTCGCACTTAAGACCGTGCTGGACAAGCCGTTCTTTCTCCCGTTCGACGACCAGGAAAATGGTTTAATTATTGAACGAGCGCCAGGCGATGAATTGCCGGTGATTTTTTCAAAGGAGCGAGTGCGGGAAGGTCGCACGGAGCGTGTGCCTTGTACGATGGTCTTTGAGCCGAGTGAGCAGGTTCTGCTTTCGGTCTTTCCGCGTTTGTATTCCGCGGGCGAGCAGCCGTTGCTCCTTTGCGCCGAACTGTACGCGGCGGGCAACGAGCGGTCGCTCTGGAATCAGACAATTGAGATAAAGGACCGCACACAAAGGCGTTATGATTTTAACATGACGATACCGGAGGTGGACGGCGCCTTTGCTGTTCATCTCACGCTGACGCAGAAGAAGCAGGGTTTTTCCCTCCTGCCGGGCCAGAAAGAGACGCGACAGGGAACCGTTTACGCGCGGCGCGTCGTTGAGGGCGTGGTCGTTGGCAATCAGCCGGCGTTTGCCCAGAGTCTCAAGCGGAATGAGGAGCCGTTCGACTTGCGCAATGGCTTGCTGGAAACGATAGACCCGACGAATCCCGCATGGTGGAAAGTATTTTCGCGTAATTCGGTTTTTCAAAGTGGTAATAAGACGACGACGCAGGAGGACCGCCGGCCGGCCGGAGAGAAATTTCGCGTTCTGGGCCAGATGTCGGGCGCGGCGGGCGTGGATTTTCTTAACACATGGAAGTGGGGCGGGTTACAGCTTCGCCTGACACCGATAAAATGGGGAAAAGGCTGGGGGCAGTGGGGCGACTTATGGCAAGGTGGCCTCGGTAGCGGCGACCTGGTCCCGTATGACCAGAAGAGTGCGCAATTTTCCTCCTTTGTCCGTCTGAACCCCGGGCGGGATGGCGAGGTGACCTGGGAGTCCTATACGATTCCTGTGCGTGAGCCGGGTAAGCCGCACCTGCTGGAAGTTGAGTATCTGTCGGGGGTTCCGCAAAGTCTGGGCGTTAGTATTATAGAACCTTCCGTTTGGGGTGGCATTTTTCCGCGGTCGCTGGATACAGGCATTGAAGTTTCGGATGACCCGCTTAGCGACGCCATGCCTGGCCGCGTTTTGAGTCACCGCATTCTCTTCTGGCCGCGAACGAAGACGCCCATGATCGTTGTAACGAATCGGAGTCGGGAGCATGCGGCGGTCTTTGGCCGGTTGCGACTGTATCGTGCGAAAGAGGAAATTGCGGAAAGTCCGCTGGCCAGTCGGGGTCGTACTTTTTCCGCGCTCATGACCAAGCCGTATTTGGCGGACCAGTTTTCCGCCGCTCGGGTTCAGTCGCCGGTCGGGGCTGCCGGTTCCGAAAACTGGGGCACGTTTCATCAGGCGATTACGCGTATGAGTGAATACCTGCGGATTGCGGGCTACGATAGTCTTATTCTGGGCGTTGCCGCTGACGGGAGCGCTCTGTATCCGAGTTCGCTTTTATCGCCGTCGCCGCGGTTCGATTCCGGCGTCTTCTTACAGCAGGGAGAAGATCCGCAGCGGAAAGACGTTGTGGAATTTATTGCCCGGGTCTTCGACGCGCAGGGGCTGGCCTTAACGCCCCTGGTCAGTTTTAATACGCCTGTCCCGCGACTGGAGGAGTATTATCAGGAGCAGATTCGCAAGGACAGTACGCTCGAATCGCAGTTGGAAGGGATACGGCCCATTGGACCGGAAGGGCGCCTGCTTATTGACTCGCGTCGCACGTCGGCGGGGACGGGGCCTTATTATAATCTTTTGCACCCGCTGGTCCAGGAGTTCATGCTGGCCGCGGTGAATGAGCTGGTGAGCCGCTACGCGTCGCATCCGTGTCTTAAGGGGGTTGCCATAGAGCTTTCGGCGGATACCTGGGCCCAGCTTTCGGACGATATTTATTATGGTATGGACGATACCACACTTGCCCGGTTTATTAAGGAGACGAATCTTGTACAGAAGCTTCGTGCACGTCAAGATATACCTCTTGAGGAGTTCCTGACGGCGAGCGGTCCGGGCCGGTATCGGGTGCGTGCCCAGTTTATTAAAGACTGGTGCCGCGACGATTGGATTGCCTGGCGCTGTACGACGGTGCATCGCTTTTATCAGCAGATGAAAAATATTGTGGCCAGTCGTCGGGGTGATTTACGCGTAACGCTACTGGGAACCGATATGCTGGCCGGACCGGTGAGTCAGACGATTCTCTATCCGAACATGACGAAATCGGCGAATGTGCGTGAGGCTTTTCTCGGGATAGGCATGAATCCGGATCTCTATACTAATGACGACGGACTCGTTCTGGTACGTCCGGGGCGTCTGTCGGCGTCGGAGTCGCTTTGTGATAATATTGACGCATTTGAGTTGGCCTCGGCCCGGTGTGCCGCCTTGTTTACGCGAGAGGAAAGTTGCGAATCGGCGGGCTTCTTCCATAAGACGGACCCGAAGAATCTGCCGAAGTTCGACGCCGAATGCCCCTTTCAGCCGGCGGTAACGCAAATCGCAACGATAGCCCTGCCGAACGATTATGACAATCGTCGCCGCTTTATTAATCAGCTTGCCTTGGCCGATACGGCGTCGTTTATTGACGGTGGCGAAATGCTGCCTATGGGTCAGGAAGACTCGTTGTTCGATTTCATTTCCGTCTTTCGGGCGATTCCGGCACTGAACTTTACGGCCTGGAGTCCAGGCGGGGACGCAGAGGCGAGTGCGGAAAAGGACTCCGGTAAGGTCGGCGTCTCCCTTCAGCCGGTCCTTATTCGGACGGCGCGAACCGCTGATGAGACCTGGGTTTGCATTATCAATAATGCGCCGTTTCACACCGGGCTGACGCTACGGGTGGATTATCGCAAGGGGACGAAATTTGAAGTGATTCGTTCGGGCGTGAGTTCGGACTCGCCCCTGGAGCGGCCGGAAAACCTGACCTGGACGCTTTCGTTGCGTCCGTATGACCTGGTCGCACTACGTCTGACCGACCCGCAAGCGACGCTTGGCAAGGCGGAAGTCAAGCGGCCGGAAGAGATATGCGGGCCTAACGGGACGCTGGCCACGGAGGTGCGCAATTACATTAATCGGGCTTTGGTTGCCCGGAGCGGCCTTACCTGTCCTTTGCGTAATTCCGACTTTGAAGAGAGTAT
Source organism: Planctomycetia bacterium (assembly GCA_030539295.1). Lineage (GTDB taxonomy): Bacteria > Planctomycetota > Planctomycetia > Pirellulales > Thermoguttaceae > JAUNBG01. Next base: position 25,013 of record JAUNSJ010000008.1, read on the forward strand.
CGCGGCGGTCGTGCCTGAGGTTACGACGGACGAGCCGCAGGAGAAGGCGAAGTCGCGACGCACACTGGAACTGCCAGGCATGACGCTTTTGAAGAATCCGTTTCAGGGAGCGCCTCTTGCCCCGGTCCCGGTTTCCGGGAGTGCGGAGTCGAACGGGCAGTCGCTGGCCGGTGCGTTCACGCCCGGCGATACCATCCCGGGCTGGCGGCGGTTCGGCGACCCGCTGTTCCAGGCCATAATTGACACGGAAGTGCGCAAAAATGGCCAGCGAAGTCTGAAATTGAGCGCTCATAGTGCCGGAGGTGGCATAATTAGCCAGCCGATCGAAGTACCGGCGACCGGTCGACTGTGCCTGTCGCTGGCTCTTGGGCTACAGAAAGATGCGACGTCGTGCCCGCTGCGCGTCTGTCTGACCGGGCGATTGCGTGGCGAGCCGTGGCAGCGTCAGGTTCTGCTCGGCCCGACCGTGGCCCAGCGACTTCAGGCGGCCCGCGAGGCTGGCACAACGTTCGAAAACGACCTCTTCTGGACGAGCGACGTTATTCTGTTCGACCGCCTGCCTCTGTCCGGACTGGAGGAGCTTTCGTTGCGGTTCGACATGCCGGAAAATGGCACACTTTGGCTCGATGACTTGCGATTGTATAAACTTGCCTTGGCCGATTCCGAGCAGAAGGAACTTATGCGTCTAATCAATACGGCGGAATATCGCATCTCAAAAGACAAAGTCTGCGACTCCATGGCCCTACTGGCCGGATACTGGCCGCAGCTTCTCAAAAAGGAGATTCCGGCCGACAGCCCCCTACTGACCGCCAACGCCGCCAAAGTCGCCAATCGTCAGGAAGCGGGCACGGAGTCGACGCCTGACCCCGCGACGTCTGAGCCGAAAAAAGAAGCCAAAAGCCTCATGGACCGGTTGTTGTTTCGCTAGTTCAGCCACCCCTCTGCGTTCCCCTGCGCCCCCCTGCGTGATAAAAAATAACCCGTCATGAGAGAGGGTATTTGAGGCCGTGTGAGGTGTCTTTAACTTGTTCTATTTTAAGGAATTATATAGCGCGCAGTGGTCGCGGGGGAGCGCGGAGGGCCCGGTTCGGGGTCGGGTGCGCTTGCGCGGTTGTGCGACTGGTGGTGTGGGCCTGGTTGGGGCGTTGTTGCGGGGGCGGGCACGCAGGCAGGCTCGGATGTGGGTAAAAACTGCCCTTGACCTTGCTCGGGTAAATCGTTATTCTCATTCGTGGCAAAGTCCCGTTTACGGAGCTGTTGGTCCGGGTTTTTGGGTGGCCGCGTTTTTACCGGCGGCAAAACGTGGAAATCGGGAGGTATTTCCGGAAAAATTTGCATGACGCGCGCACCAGCGGTAACAGTACAGCATGGCACAGTGCGCCTGTGCTCATTTTTTTTGCCCGAGATTTACCCGAAAACTGGAACTTTAGCTATTATATAATAGTCCAAAAGAGAGTGGGATTAGGCACTTCGTGCGTTTCGCGGCGATTTTTTCAGCCTTTTAGCCGAAAAATCCGTCCGAACGAGCTGATTTGCTATAGTGACGCCTCCTTTTTGACTGATAAATAGAGATGACGTCTTACCCTGTCAGTACGGCGTTAGTTATGAATTGTAACAAAAAAGCAAATCAGGCACAAATATTTATTCATGCTTGATTTAAACCATAATTAAGGAAACCTTAACGAGCTGCACTAAGAGGAGAACTGGAGAGAAGGTTCATGGTTCGGGTGTACAACGAGTCGTGGCGCAAACCTTGTTCTGCGGGGATTATCTGGATGTAGGGCGAAAGCGACAATTTTTCTTCCGGAGGGAACGTAAAAAATGAGTATGTTGAGCAAGTGGTTCAAGAGTGAAAAGAAGTCTTCGTTACAGAAGGGAATCAAACGGAACCGCAAAAGTGGCCTGGCCATTGAACCGCTTGAGGAACGGCAACTCCTGTCGGTCTCGCCGAACACGCCTACGGGTTTTGCGATCGGGAGCGATATAAGTCGCATTAATGACGCCGAGATTGGCACGCGACTGACCTTTGACTTTTTTGAGGAGAAGGCGGTGGGGGTCAACAGTGCGGCGATCGGGTTCGTTGTGACCGCTAATGACGATGTGCTGGACCCTGGCAAGATTGAGCTTAAGCAAGGGGACGCGACGCTTACGCCGATAACATCGCTTCTGAACTATAACGGGACGAAGTCTTCGCTGGCGATTTTTAGTCTGACGCCGGGCTCGTACGATGTTTTTGTTTCCTCGGAGCAGGGGACGACCGGGTCGTTTACCTGTGAAGTCTATCTGCCAGGCGATACGAACGGGGACGGTCTGGTCAGCGGAACGGAATACGCGGCCGACGCGAACGCGGTCAGTCTTTTACAGGAGCGGGCCAATGCGACGCACGTAACCACGTTTGAATTGGCCCTTTGGGAAGCGAAGGCGAAGGCCTTTTTCGGGACCTCGTACGCTACGTTCCTGAACAACGTTAATGCCGGTAAATACGACCTTAACGCCGACGGTGTAACGAACGCCGCCGATACGAACCATGTTGCCAAGGTGAACAAGGCCGCAACGGACCAGCTTGTCAAAACGGACCCGCTCAATTCGTTTAATAACGACGATGTGGCCAAACTCGTTGCGGACCAGGACGCACCGGCTGTAACGGACCCGATCGACGTTGAAGACGCGTTCTTCGTGGGCAATGGCGAAATTGGAACTGCCGGCGAATATTACGTTAAGGATTTTGACACGGCAGGCACGCTCGGCATAAGCGACGCCAGTAATGTCACCAGTGTTAAGGTGGCTGAGGGCGTCACGCCGGCCATGTGGGTGGAGCTGACCAATACGCAAGACGATAATTACGACGACCGGTATCCGTGTACCTTTACCTTTAACGATACGACCGGCAAGTGGGAAGCGGCGCCGTCGCTGGAGAATCTGCTGCGCGCGGCCAAAAATTTGAATCCGGAAGCCGACATTCCCGCGGGTGACTACACGCTCAATATTAAGATGGTCGACGAATACGGTAATGAGGGGACCGTTGTCAAGACGATTCATTACGTGCCGAACAGTGCGGTTCCGACGATTAATCTGGCTACAGAGTATAACAAGCTGGGCGGAGAAAAGACGGGTCTGGCCGGGACTCCTATTGAAGTTGGAACGGATACTTCCTTCTTTGTTCAGCTTGACGCCGACGCGACCGCGTATTTTAAGGCGGTTACAAATGGAGTGTGCACGGTTGAGCATGCAGTCAACGGAGCGGTCTATACGGCTACCGCGAACTACACGCTGACCTCCGATGGCAAGTTGGCTGTAACCATTGTGAACGATTCCTTCAGCTATCTGACCGTTGACAGTGATAAACTTGCCAATGAGGCGATTTTGGAATTGCCGGTCGAGGTAACCGACCTGTTCAATGCGAAAAAGGAAGATGGCACGTGGGCCAACGGAAATTACAAAGTTAAGCTGGACCCGGTGAACGATTTGCCGACCGCGACCGATGATTCGGGTGCCACCGACCAGAATTCATCCGTTGGTATTTCCGTCCTTGTTAATGACCTTGATAATGACCAGTGGGACACGCTTGGCATTACCAAAGTGGGCGCGGATGCTGACAGCCTGGTTGGCATTGCTGATACCGCACAAGAGATTACCGTTACGACCGGGAGCGGCAAAGAAGTTACGATTAAGGTTACAAAACAAGCTATTACCGGCGGAACCACCAGCAAGTATCCCGGCGACCAAATCATTTCCCACGCGCTTACCATTGACCCGAACGGTCAGTTTGCGTACCTGAAAGCCGGCGATACCGATACCTTTACTTTTGCTTATGAAATGACGGACGCTCAAGGGGAGAAGAAGAGCACAGCGAGCGTAACCGTAACTGTTACGGGTATTAACGACGCGCCTACCGCGAAGGACTGGCCCGGCGAGAGCGGAGCGGTTTATGTCCTTGAAAATAATACACTCGCCATGGATTTGACCGATTATGTTGGCGATGTGGACCAGGAAGCATCGTTGACCGTTGTGGTCGATACGACGGCGGACGTTGAATACACGGCACGTACTTGGGGTACCGACACCGACTCGGCATATCAGACGCGGATTGATAATTTAAACGCCAAGCTTGCCGGTCTTACGTTGTCAGAGTATTTGACGTTTGCCCCGACGCCCTGGCAGCCTTCGTCGGATACGCAACTTTTTGCCACGTTCAATCCGATAAATCCCAGTACCGGCGAGAACGATTTTGCGTTCATCGGTAATGGCGAATCTGTTGTACTGGTCTATACCTATAGGGTAACCGATGAAGAAGGAGCTTACGCGACGGCGACCCTCACCTTTTCGGTCGAAGGCGTTAATAACCAGCCGACCACGACTGACCTGACACTTAATATAACTGACGTAACGCCAAAAGCGAATGCCGGCGTTGCTTTGAATCTGACCAACGACCCTGCCAACACCGACGTTTCCGATAAAGATGTAAACGATATACTGTATGTAGTTGCGGGTTCGATAACGTACCAGAACATTGCTGTTTCCCCTGGTGTGACTCTGAGTGACCTGCCGGATGGAAAGACGTTTAGGGATGCTCTTTCGTGGGACAGTGGAGCCAATAAATTTTTCTTCAACCCTGCTTTTGCCACCGTAACCGACGAACTTGGCAATAGTTACAATTACTTCGAGCAGCTTCCGGAAGACGCGACCGCAACGCTTACGTACACATACAAGATTATGGACAACAACACCGGAGCAGGTAATGCAGTTTCCGAGGAGAAGACCATAACGGTTACGATCACCGGTACGAATCAGATCCCGGCCGCGGAAAATGTTGACGTTTCCGACGCGACGACCACGGACGAAAATACAGAGCTTGTTGTTATGCTGGTGGACTCCGACTTTGATTCTCCGGTCTATCATGTGGACGATATCGATAAGAACGATGTATTAACCGTTAAAATTGACGAAGGGGGCACGGCCGAGTTTACCAAGATTAATATGGAATCCTTTGATCTGGATAAGTTTGCTCTTGAAAACGCCTTGAAAAAAATGTTGCAAGACGAAGGCAAGCAGCTTTCCGATTTCATTGAGGTCGAAGGCACAACGGTAACGTTCAATCCACTTCGTGAGGAGGACGGAACGAGCTATTTTGATTTCCTCGGCGCAGACGAATCCATGGTGGTTACCTATGATTATACGGTGAGCGACAACAAGGGTGGAACAAGCGAATCGAAAACGCTTAAAATCAAGGTAAACGGCGTAAATAACCAGCCGAAAATCGCGGAAACTCTTCTGACTATTGCGCTTAACGATACGTACTCCCGCGGCGAAGTGGACTTTACCATTGAGAACAGTGACACAAATCTCGACACAACGGATAAGGATGTGAACGACAGCTTATCGTTGACCGCGCAGCCTGAATATCAAGGCATCACGTATTCGCAAGAGGGGTTCACTCTGGATTTTCCAACGGAGGTGGAGGACGCGATTAAGAACGCACTGAAATATGAATATGGAGATGAAGATGAAGATGAAGACAATATGTTTGTTTTCAACCATGGTGCTTTGAAGAAGGTTAAAACGAACGTTAACGGTTCGACCGTGGATTACTATTTCTTCGAGCAGCTGCCTGTTGGGGTAACCGCGACATTGACCTATACCTTCACGATTCAGGACGACAGCGATGATCCGAATACGTCAATCTCCGCGGAGAAGACAATCACGGTTACCATAACCGGAACGAATCAGACGCCGGTCGCGGAACATGTTGGCGTTACCGACACGCCGCCGACCACGAAAGAAAATAACCCGCTTAATGTTAAGCTGGTGGACTCCGAATCTGATCCTCCGGTCTATCATGTGGACGATATCGATAAGAACGATGAATTAACCGTTAGTATTGCCGAAGGGGGCGTGGTTGCCGTAGGCGATATTGTGGCGGCTGATGACGATGCCATTGCCAAAGTTCGCGCGGCCTTGGATTCCATGTTGCTGGACGAAGGCAAGCAGCTTTCCAATTTCATTGAGGTCAATGGCACAACGGTAACGTTCAATCCAATAAATCCCAACACCGAAACGAGCTATTTTGATTTCCTCGGCGAAGGCGAATCCATGGTGATTACCTACAATTATACGGTGCGCGACAAGGATGAAACAAGCGAACAGAAGATGCTTAAAATCAAGGTCGACGGTGTGAATAATCAGCCGAGTGCGGAGGCCGGAACCGATCCCTATAATGCGACCCTTGGTGCAGAGACAACGCTTGAACTTGCCGATGTGTCAGATACAAATGTTGTATCTGTTTCTGATGCGGATGTTAATGACAATGAACATACATTTGTTCAGGTCAAGACGAACGGGCCGGCTGCTGATGGTGGTTGGGAAGACATTCCGGCCACAGGCTCGGTCGCCGTTTATGACACGGCTGGGCATCTGCTCGGTACCGTAAAGTATGGGACCGATGAGAACGATCTCGTCTTTACGCCGGACGAGACAGGCGACTGGCTGAAGTCGCAGTGCAGCGATGTTGAAGCGGTAACGGTCTCCTTCGACATTAAGATCAGTGATAATAAGGGACAGGAGGATAGTTCCGTCTCCGAGGCCGCTACACTTACGTTCTCCGTGCTTGGTAATCATTTGAACCCGGTGATCGACGCCGGTCAAACGATCAATATGAAGGCTGCCGGGACAGATCTTAACGGCGATAAGGCGGTAACGGCCCAGTTCAGTCCGGGCTACATCGCCGATACAGCGACCGGCAGCGGCTGGCAAATCGTCGGCACTGATGTGGTTATTGGCGGCGCTACCGTCGCGAATACCTGGTTCCAGATTGACTCCGCAACCGGTGAGATCTCGTTTATTAGCGCGGATCTGCAGGAGGCCTTTAAGAATGCCTATCTGACGTCTGACACTTCAATTGATGTGACCATGACGCTTCAGGTAACCGACATGAAGCAATCCGATAGAACTGTCGGCTTGATCAGTGGTAAAGAAACGGTCACGCTCCATGTGGTGAAGAAGGACAGTCCTGTGGTGGAGGTTTTGGCGCCTGTGATTGATACGGGTGGGGAGAATGATGCTGAACTTGCCTTTGACCTGCAGATTTACTTTACCGTGTCGACGCCGGACGACGAGACGTCGACGCCGCACACCATTGACAAGCCATGGTACAAGTTTGATAAGTTTGCGGTCGACTCGGCGAATTCCTCGGTGGGTACCACATCCTTTGACGCCTTTATCGGGTTCCCGATCAGCAAGGAGGATTTCTATCGGCGGATTGTGGACGCCATAAGTATTTCCGCTAGCGGCCCGGACTCTATGACCGCCAGTATGTTTACGCTTGACCTTTCTGACGACACGACCGGCGGATACGGCAAGTTATTTGCGTTCCTGGCCGAGGGCGATACGCTTACGCTCGCGCTCAACGGCGAGGTCGTGGACCAGGAGTTTGGCGTGAGTACTCCGGTCAGCTTCTCCGTAACGATTAACGGCGCGAATGATAAGCCGGAGGTGACCAATCCGGGATGGACTGTTCCGCTCGCGCAAGTTAATGACAATGAAGTGGTTAATCCCACCGCTATACTTCCGAAATACGGGAACTTTACGGACCCTGACTGGAGTGATTCGCATTCACTCAGTTCAATTACGTTCACAGGCGGAACGATTGGCGGAGAGGCCAAATCGGTCGAAGAATTTGCCGCATACTTTGGCCTGACGCAGGAAGATTTGGAAAAATGTCTTGTCGCGAACGAAGATGATAATCTTCGCTATACCTTTGACGTCGATTATGTAAAAGAAGGCGTTAAAGTCTTCCAGAAACTGCCGCTGGGTACCAATGCCGTTTTGAACTACACGTTCAAGATTACGGACAATCACGAAAACAGCGAGTCGCTCGGTGAAATTCAAGGTACGGTTACAATTACCGGTACGAACCAGGACCCGGTCGCGGAAAATGTCACGACGGTCGTTACCACGGATCAAAATACACCGGTTGATATTATTATTAATGGTGTGAAAGATGGTGTGGTTGTTAAACACGTTTCCGATATTGATACCGGCGATACGCAGAAATTGTCGCTGGCCAGTGGTGTTGATGTAGCCTATACGGCTTTCAGTACGAAATCGGAGACCGCGGTTGACACGCTCGAGAGCCACCTGGCCACAATGGATCTTGCGCATTACGTTAGCTTTAGCGGGTCCACTCTGGATGACCTCATGGCAACCTTCTATCCGGGCACGGACTTCGCGTTTATCGGAGTTGGCGAAAGTGTTACGCTTACTTATCAGTGGAAATCCACCGATAATAATGGCGGCGAGTCCGAAAATGCCACCACCTTTATGGTTACGATTACCGGGTTGAACGACCAGCCGGAAGTGACTGAGGGTGGCAATATAGAGATTGAGATTGGCGATTCGATTGTTGGTGTGAATTACGGTATGGACCTGACGTACGTCGCGAGCGATGCCGATATAAACGATACGCTGTCGATGTTCACGGACGAGAATAACATAATTGCCATGACAGGCAACGTTGTCTATTCGGCTGATTACGGACTGGCCGATCGCCCAAGCGGAATTGACTCCGCGATGACCTGGGATGCAGATGATAGCAGATTCAACTTCAACTTGCGCGACGTAACCTATACCGACGCGTTGGGAATAACGCAGTATTACTTCAAGCAGCTTCCGGAGGGTGCTACGGCTACGATTACCTATCAATATCAGGTTACCGATGACAGTGGCGCGCTGGATGCGAAATCCGAAAGCCGTACCGTGACCGTTATCATAACCGGCACCAATCAGGCGCCGGAGAGCCGGGATGACTACGCGAAAACGCTTGATATTGATCTGCGTGAGATTGACCCGACCTCGGATCCGACTCTCGATCTGGTGAAGCATAAGGACGTGGGAACCGACGAAACCGTTGTCGATATTGCCGATATTGATGTGGGCGATACACTTACCTTTGATTTAGTTTCGACCGATGTTTCCGTGTTCGGGATGACCCTTTCCGATGGAACAATCACCATCTCGTCCGTAGGGGAATTAAAGGTTGATTATAACAAACTTACCAGGGATTTTGCCAAACTTCAAAAAGATATTCCTGCCACCATTACGGTCAACTTTACCGTTACCGATAGCAAGAATGAGTCCATTGCCAAGTCTGCGACCATTATGATTACCGGAAAGAATGAAGATCCGAAGTTTACGGACTCGATGACGCTTACAACCGGTCTTGACCTTGCGACTGAAACCTCCGTTAAAATCGATTGGCAGGCGCTGGTGACCGACGTGGACGAGGTGCCGTATAAGGATAATCTGTATGTGAAGTCGGTTAATGGTGAAGAAGTTGACGTCAAAGAGCCTAATCAATCGCAAGATATTGAAATTTTCGCTGCTGATGATGTTGATCGTACAACGCCCCTTGGCTTTGTCCGCATTGAGGCGAGGAAAGTGGATGGCGACGGCCCCTGCGTCATCACCATGACCTACTACGCAACTCGCTACAGGGATAACGATGACACCGTTGTTGACGCCTTGAGATGGCCGCTGGCCGCTGGTGAACAAAAAGTGGTAAGCTTTGACTTTACCGTAGAGGATGAGTTCGAAGGATTTACCGCGGCGAAACCGGTCGAGGTTACTGTAACGGGCAAGTTTGACGTCTTGGTATTCGACCAAATCCCAATAGCCGACCAGGAGGTTTATGCACAAGCCGAAGAGGACGTGGATGGCTATATTAAAGTAACGGATTCGATTGGCTTCCATTACGATAAAGGTCAGAGCTATACTTTCTCCATTGTGGGCGCAACAGGCTACACGTTTAACGCAGATGACTTTAAGGTTGTCAATAATGAATTGACCGAAAAAGGAGGTTATGGCACCGCAACGCTCTATGTGCTTAAGAGTGCCATGACCCGGTCGGACAATCCGTTGGCAGTTGGCGAACATAACCTGATCATTCGTGGTACCAATAGTGATACCACTCATCTGAATACTGTTGATAACTCCTTTAATTTGACCGTAAAGGACAAGGGAGCTTTGACGGTTCCTGATATTGACCTTACAATAACAGACCCCATTAGCGAGAGTGAGCTTAGCACGGATCCAGAAGAAGATGGCACATATAATCCGGTTCTTACCCATAACCTTAGTCAGGCGGAACTGAGCATTGACGGCGAAGAGGTCCTCTCTTACACGGTGAGTGCAGGTGTTACTCTGACAGGGTCAGAAGGTACCTATACATTGAATGAACTGGCCTCCGTTTATCTTTCCGGCGACGAATCGTATGCCGATTACTTGCAGTATGATTTTGCCCTGATCGAGGGGGATGTTGGCGAGCAGTTCTTCAAAGTGTATAACTGGGCGGACATTACTAATTCTTATGGTGAACTTGTAAGTGACCTTAATTTCATGGCGGCTGGTGAATACCTTGAATTGACTTACCAGTACACGATCGACAGCTACACCACGGCCAGTGGTAAGTATATAGTCAATAGTGTCGGCAATATAACGATTCGGTTCGAAGGTACGAATGACCAGCCTTACGGTCAGACGGCAACGCACGATTCGTTGAGCGAAAATCCGGAAGAAGTCGTTATTGTCCCGGCAACGGGCAAACAGACGCTGGCGGTCACCGACCTCGATCAATTGCCTTGGGGTGACTACGATGGTTCCTTCCTGGAAGGCACCGGCCCGGATGAAGATATTAACTACAACAAGATTTATGTTAAGAATGCTGCTGGTGAATACGTTTTACTTGGAGATGAGGCGAATAAAGTCGCTATCAAGGACGGCAATACGGATGAGTCAGGCCTGATCTACGTCTGGGGTAATTATGACGCCGGCAAACTCGTGAGCCTGGGATTTGACTCCTCCGAGCGATTCGCTACCTTGGCCAAAGACACAACCGCTAATGTGACGATTTACCTGCAGGCGTTCGACAAGTCAGAAACCAGCACGCCGCTGGATACCGACCCGGATTACAGCAATTTGTCTTCACAAATCACACTTCAGGTAACCGGAACGTATGAGGTGCCGGAGTTTACCGGTACGATTGCGAATGCTTCCGCCGACGTTAAGGGGTATTCGACCGACGCGAATTCACAAATCGTCATTAACCTTGCCGACAACTTTAATGTGGACGGCGACTGGAGTCTGATTTTTGTGAAAGACGGCACGGAAGTTGTACTCAATGGAGATAACTTGACGGCGAATTGTGCGTGGCTTAAGAGTTTCACCTTCGCGCCGGGCGTGGCCGGAGCCCCTGGCACGTTAACATTACAGCTCATGGACCAGGCGGATTACAAAGAAACGATGGACCTGAGTGCCCTGAATCTGAAAATCAAATTGACCGATGACTACGAATTATCTGCCGAAAGCAACGTGTTTGAAATTGCTTGCAATCAGCAGTATACGGTGGAAATTCTCGCGATGTTTACGGACCAGACGGCAGACGGTTTTTATCCGGGTACCGAACTCGAAGGTCCCGAAGGTTATGTAAACTATATAACATCAGATGAATTTGACACGCGGGCAACGTCTACCGAGCTCTTTGCGGCCGACCAGGACGTGTTCATGGAGTTGTGGTTCCGGGACAATCTTGCCAAGTATTTTGGTGAGACGGGCGCGGCTTTGTGCAGTCAGGGCTTCAATCAAATTCAGCTTCAGGTGAACTGTGCTCCTGTTGTGGATAATTCGGGGAATGTTCTTTCCGGAATTACCAATGCGACGACAAGAAAATCAAAAGTAACCGGGATTGGTTATCCGACGGACCTGGCATCGTCCGCAGGTGCGTTGACACTCAATTACACGACAATCAATGGAGTTAATTATGTAAGCAGTATTACCTTCGCATTAACTTACAATGACGGCGTTTGGAGTGGAATCAACAAGGGTTGTGATGGAAATGCCGCTTTGCTTGCCCGTCTCTTGGTCGAGTATACGGGTGACTTGGCGGAGAATCCCATATCCATTACGGTCGGGCCGGTGGCATCGGGACAGACTACAACCGCGGGATATCAATACCGACGGCTCAACTCGCCTGCAAATTACACGAACAATTCCCAAATTCAGTCTTTGGACAAGGTATGGAAGTATGCAACGACGCCGGTGTCTGGGACAACGGTTACGGAGCGCATTACAAACGGAGGTATCTATGTCCGGACGGCAACGGAGCGTTCGACTTCTTCTGTTGTCAGTGAGTTGCCTGTTAACGCAACGTATATAAATGAGTGGCAAACGCATTATGGCGAGATTTGGGTTAAGGCAACGGACATCGCGAAGCTGACCGATGTTGCGGTAACCTTCTCGTACAACCCGGAATACTTCGCCGCAACGTCGGTCGAGTTTGACGGCCTGTTCGATGGTTTCTATTCGATTGATTACGAAACAGGGAATGTTTCCGTATACGCATCGGCCGAGTCCGCTATAGACACGGATGGTTTTGTGCTCGTGGGTCGCGTCGTTATGCAGGCGGAAGATGTTCTTTCGGAGGATGGTACTGTTTTGGCCTCGCCCCAAGGCGTTGTCTGGACTGATTGCAATGATCCGCACGCGTTGGGTTGGGAACTTTCCGATGGCTTTATTACGACAGCCGACCGTGGCAGTAACAAGGCGTACACCGGAAATACAACGTCAACCGAATTGTGGGGCGTGGCATACGACACGAATGACGATGGTATCATCAATACGGACGATATAGCCAACCTGGCTCTGTTCTACGGCAAGAGTTCGCTCGAAGGCGACACGATGCTCATGCTGCTTGACTTGGACCGCAGTGGCATTATCAACACGGACGACATAGCCAATGTGGCTTTGATGTATGGGTACCGTAAATCGGCGGTAGCGAAGGGAGAGCGAACGATCTTCTTCCCGGAAACCTTCAATCAGCGGTATGTGGGTTCGACGCTCAATACGGACGGCGATGTGGCTTGGGTCGGAACGGTTTTGGATACGGCGAATGAGCAGTGGAAGGAATCGCTCGGACTGGATAAGGGCGTGGAAGTCAATCTGATTGTTAAGGATCTTGGCAGTGACGATTTGGCGATAACACACGCCACGGCGGTCGATGAGTCCGGTCATGTGACCAAAGGGATAATCTATCTGGACGACGACGCTCTTGGCGCAACGTGGTATGCCCAGCTCGACGCGGGTGTGGTCGGCTCGACGAAGTACGACCTGTATACGGTTCTGCTACATGAGTTGGGCCACCTGTACGGGTATGAAGGCCACAGCGATGTGGCGACCGACGTTATGTATGCCGACCTTATGCCCGGCGAACGCAAGTCACTCACGACGAACGATATTGCCTTGGGTGTGGTGGCTTCGCCTGCGGCCTTACCGGTTGCGACTGAAACGAAGGGAACCCCGGCTGGCCAGGCTGATACGGCTGCGACCGAGAGCGAGGAGTTCGACCCGAATATTCTCGTTGCTGCCTTGCTGGAGCAGGAAGGGACGTCCGGAGTGCGTGTCGCCGCGGCCGCCTTGCCGAAGTTGAACGCGATGGGCTTGAATATTCCGAACGCGGAAATTGTGCCTGACGCCGGTGCCGCCTCTGATGCCGCTGTGCTTGCCCTGCTCAATGAGTCGGGCGAGGAGGACGAGGAGGAAATCGACCTGCTCGACTTCGTTTCCGACGACGATGCCCGGGAAATCGAACTGTCGATTGATACCCTGCTCACCGATGCGGCGCTCTGACATGCGAGTTCGGCGTGTCGTTGATGGTGCGGGAGCGGCGACGGGGTATAGACAGAACCTGCCCGCTGTGTTATAATTTTGTGTAGCGTAATCAGAGTCGAAGGGGACCAGCACTCCCCTTCGATATTTGTGTATTAAGTTGAACGACTGACACACTTACAAGGCGTTGAATTCGCGGTGACAAGCATGATTAAATCCGACAAAAAGAGTATGATTGGTAACTTATTGAGTTTGATAAGCAAGTCGAAGAAGGCCCCTTGCCCGAATGCACGTCGGTTGAGCATGGAATCGCTGGAGGACCGCAGTCTTCTTGCTGCCTGGGCGGGGTTCGATGTCCCGGTTGAAAATGTCTTTGAATCAACGGATGTCGTCGGGGCTGATGCCGTTGCACTGGATTTGTCCGATATGGATGGTGACGGGTATAATGAGCTTGTCGTTGTAAACACGACGAGTAACTCGGTTCAGGTTTTTGAAAACAACCATGCGGGGGGCTTCTCGAATCTACTGAAGACGACGACCCTGCTGGATGTCACAATAAAAAGCCGGCAAGAAGTGTGTGGAATCGCTTTTGCCGATGTTAATAATGACGGCATACGAGACCTGATAGTCGTGGGTCAGACGAATCCGGATGTGAACACGCCGTCGCTCACGGTAAAAACTTTTTTGGGTAATGAGGACTTCACCTTTGGAGCGACCGCGTACGGGAGTCAAACCTTAAATGTAATGGACGCCTCGGGGCAAGCCATTGAGAGCCGGATCTTTATTTCAGATATTGCGGTTGCTGTGGACAGTGACAAAGGCCTGGTGGTGCAGACAGGCGGTTTTTTTATGTCCGCGACAGTGACCGAATTTAATGATTTAACATCGGTCTATAAATTTACGAGTCCCGGGACGAATGCATGGTCGGAGTCAGGTGACGTGGTGGGTGGTCCCATGGGAGGGATATCAGGAAACACCGACCCTGACGAACGACGTATTCTCATGACAACGATGGACCTGTCCGGGGTCAGTGGTATGTCGTCTGCCGATGAGGGCATTTATTACGTAACGGAAAATGACCGGGACACGCTCTATTTTACGCATAAGACTTCTGGTGGTAATTGGCGAACCTGGACACTGAACTATAAAACAGCCAACGCAGGCACAGTAACAGGAGCCAACCCCATCATAAAAGATGCAGATCTGTATTGGGCGGCGTCACAGGGAACGAATTCGCTCGTCTGCGGTGCCATTTCGACGTCCTATAAAGGATTAGCGGTCCTGGAGTTGACCGGAAGCAATACAGGCACAGGCCGGACCCTGGAAGCCAGCTACGATTGGGTTGAGTCTCCGAATACAACTCCGTCGATAAGCGACGTCTATGTTTGCGGTATTTTGGGAAGTCGTACAGACACGGCGCCAGGAGTTCTGTTTTCTGAACATGGTGTGAGCGTCTACTTTACCGGCAAGACAGGCGAGGAAGGTGAGCCGTCGCTGACCTTTGAATATGCCCAGGATGGTCTCAATACGCCCGACTACATAGCCTCGACGGTGACAACTCTCATGGATGGAAGTACCGTTATCCTGGCGGTGGGTCGAGATGCCGTATGGGGCATTGACTCGTCGGCGCCTGTAGAAACGGCCGAGGTTAAGCAGTATGCGTCCGATATCCTGATAGGGGCTGCCAGAATGGCCGAGGCGGTTTTCGGCGATTTTAATGGCGATGGTTATATTGATATAGCCGCAGTCGCTGATAAAAGTGCTGGTACGCCGGCGGCGATTTATTATCAAACGCAAAATGAAAGTGGCAACGTGCAATTTACTCGCGCCGGGGTCATTGAAATGTCCGACTACCCATTTGGCAGTGCCACGGGGCAACTGGCGTCCCTGACCGTAGGTAATTTCGTCGCTGGGGTAGAAGATGAGCTTGCCCTGCTTGTAAAAAACGGGACCGATTCAAAGATCGTTGTCCTGGGTAAAAAAACAGATGGCTTTTTTGGCGATAAAAAGGGGGAAAGTGGGGTATTTTCGAATGGTATCTCCCTGTCGGCAGGCGATACGAATGGCAATGGTATTGACGAAGTATTCGTTGGTCGCGTTGAACTCACATCGGGGACCGAAGGCAAGGGTCAGATGGACCTTTACCAGATGAGCGGCGCGGTCCTGACGAAAAGTCAAACGATAACCGTCGCGTCAGCGAGCGCGACCTCAAATGACGCGATTTATGTAACCACCGGCGATATCGACGAAGATGGAGACGCGGATCTCATAATGCTTCACCGATCGGCCAAAAACGCGTCTTCCCTTTCCTATAGCTTGCAGTCTGACGGAAATTTTGCCGCTCCTGTTGTAATCGATAACAGCTTGTCAAACATGTATTTATCGGGGCTGATTTACGACTATATCGATGAAGATGCGCACCGCGATATTGTCGTAACGGCACGTGATACAAATGTCAACTCGAACAGCGGGACTTGGCTCGTTACCTGGCTGGGAACGGGGACCGGATTTGAAACGCGGCGTGAGTCGACCGTAGACAAGACTTTTACAGACGAATTTAAGCCAACGGCCGTCTGCTATGGGAAACTAACCGACGCGGCCAACGACATTATTGTCGTTCATGGGAAAACAATTGCGGTCTGGGAGAATCTGGCGAAGTCGAGCGGCTCGGTGGGCGTGGCCGATCTGCTCTTCCAGAACTACAGTTCGGGGGCTTACGCTCCGGCAGCGTCGTTGGATGCGGCGAAAGAAACAGCCCGCGATTGGCTTGACGAATGGTCGAATTTCTATATTGAGGTTTGGGCAACGACCGAAAACGCCGGCGATATAGAAACCTTCTCCGTTAAGCTGACTTACAACGCCAATTTCTTTACCGTTGGTGAAAAGAGTACTTGCAATACAGGTACCAGTGTCACCATTACCTCGTATGTAATTGATAATACAAACCTGGCTCAAAGTACAATTACCATAACGGGAACGGCCAGTGGTTTGGGCGGTTCAGACGCTAGTGTTCATGTGTTGAGTCTGCGGTTTTCGCCGACTGGAGGAGTAGGCGTTCCGGTTCCGAGTGACGGTGAATTTCAATCGGCGCAGTCGATGGGATACGAAACGTTCGCCATTGAAAACGCTGATATTATGCTCAATGGCCTTGCGGCCGCGGGTATGGGCGATTCCACCGCGATTGATGAGGTCCCCCTTTATCCGGTAACGTTGGATTTTAATGACGACGGAGTTGTGAACACGGATGATATTGCTGACGCGGCTTTGTGTTACGGTTCCACTCGCGCAGATGTGAAATCGGATCAAGGCGAGAAGTATTCCCTCTTGGACTTTACGTATAAAGGAATCATCAATGCCGACGACATTGCCAATATAGCCCTCGTTTACGGAGATATGTGGAGCAGTAATCTTGATAGTGTGTACGGACAATGGAACGGGCCAGACTCTTTCCTTCCGCCGGTTTTACAGTCAGCCGCTTTGCCGGAGGTCTTCTTGAGCGAATTCTCGCCGGTTGACGAGGGCGAGGCGGTTGCGGTTGAGACGCTTGTCGCGGAGTCGGTAGTGAGTCGGGCACAGTCCGCTCCGGTTGCCGCGGCGCTCCCTCTGGCGGCTACGAGTCAAACGAATCGCATGGCGATTCTGGCGCTGCTGGAGAATGAGGAGGAATTGCCTGAAGTGGATACGAGCGAGGTTGACGACTTCCTTGCCCGTGGGTTCGTGGAGGAAGTGACCGATGGCGACCGGGAACAATCGGTCCTGATGTAAGATGTGGCCCGCCGTAGTGCGATGGAATCTGGTTTGAAAGAGTTCAGCCATGGCAGAGGTAAACGACCGGAACGAGCCGAGTTGCGATGAGAAGAGCTGCGAGGAGAAAGGTTGCGAGGAGAAGAGCTTTCCCTACTGGCACCCTGCCTTTTGGGCACTGCTGGCGGTCCGGTTTTATCAGGTAGCGTTAAGTCCCATGCTGGGCAGGAACTGCCGCTTTACGCCGACGTGCAGTCAATATTATATTCTGGCGGTGAGGAAATACGGATTGATAAGTGGGAGTGCGCGCGGCTTCTGGCGAATTTTGCGATGTAATCCGTTTTGTAAAGGAGGCGAAGATTGGCCATGAGAACCTGCACGATTATTATTCCGGCGCGTCTGGCGTCGACGCGATTGCCGAACAAGCTGCTCCTGGCCGAGACGGGTAAGCCGCTCTTGCAATATGCGTGGGAAGCCGCGCGACGTGCCTGTCTGGCCGATCGCGTGCTGGTTGCCTGTGATGACAAGCGAATCTTCGACGCGGTTACGAATTTCGGCGGTGTGGCCATTATGACCGACCCGAACGCACAATGCGGGACAGACCGAATCGCGGAAGTGGCCGCCACGCTAGACGATGATCTGATCGTTAATGTGCAAGGGGACGAGCCGAACTTATCCCCAGATTCAATCGATGCCCTGATTACCTTATTGCGAGACTCGTCGAGCGAGGCCGTTATGGCGACGCTGGCGACACCGATTCGAAGTCGTGAAATTTTAGATGACCCGAGCTGCGTAAAAGTGGTCTTCGATCAAGGGCATCGTGCCTTATATTTCAGCCGGTCGGTTATTCCGTATCCGCGTTCGTGGTCGGAGACGCTGCTAACGCAGGAGCCGCCGTTATTTTACCTTCATTTGGGAATCTATGCCTATCGTCGAGATTTTCTGCTGAAATTACGGGAAATTCCACGTTCGCCGCTGGAGATCGCGGAGAGTTTAGAGCAACTGCGGGTTCTGGAGAATGGATATACACTGCTCGTCGGTTCCGTTGACGAGCGATCGGTGGGAATTGATACGCCGGAAGATTACGCGCGATTTGTGGCCGGCGAGCGAGAGAAGAGCAAAAGCTGACTAGTCATATTGCAAAAAAACACAAAAATAATTCTTTTCGTGAATAAAAAAGCTTGAAAGAGGGCCGAAATCCTGCTATATTGCTAAAGAGGAGCGGGCAGACAGGCCAGGCTGCGTGGCGGTTGAGTCTCTGGGTCCCGGCTCCGCGCGGCTCTGCTGTGTGTCCAGGGGAGCGCGAACGAGAGTCAATATCAAAGGAGAGGGAGGACGAGCATGTTTCTGCTGGAGAACTATACGGTTGCGGTTCTGTTCTGTTTTATTACCATGTTGTGCTGGGGGTCCTGGGCGAATACCCAGAAACTGGCTGATAAGACGTGGCGTTACGAACTTTTTTATTGGGACTATGTCTTTGGCGTTGTGCTGACGTCACTGGTCTTTGCGTTGACTCTTGGCAGTCAGGGCGAGTATGGCCAGTCGTTTGTGGCGAATCTCAAACAGGCGAGCGGCACGAGTCTTGCGTTTGCTTTTGCCGGCGGCGTCGTGTTTAATATTGCCAATATTCTCCTGGTGGCAGCCATCGCGATTGCGGGCATGGCCGTTGCATTTCCGGTTGGAATTGGCCTTGCCCTTGTGCTGGGCGTCTTACTGAATTACCTTGGCAGTGCCGGCGATTCCGGTAATGCCACGCTGCTCTTTACCGGTGTGGGACTGGTTGCCCTGGCGATTATCTTTAATGCGATTGCCTATCGTACCCTGCCGCAAGAGGAAGGGGTTACGAAAGGAGCCACGAAGAGTAAGGGGCTGTTCCTTTCGGTCTTGTGCGGCGTCTTGATGTCGCTGTTCTACTATTTCGTCGCGCAGTCGCTGACAGGAGTGCAAAAGGGAGACGAACTCCTGCCCTTGACCTATGCGAATTTGGCCAACGGGGGAACTCTTCAGGCGGGAAAATTAACGCCGTATACGGGTAATTTTGTTTTCGCGTTGGGGATTTTAGTGAGTAATTTTGTGATTATGCCGATACTCATGCGTAAACCGCTGGTGGGCACGCCGGTCGCATTTTCTTCCTATTTTAAAGGGGGAACAGATCATCTTTGGGGGCTGATCGGCGGCATGATCTGGGCGGTTGGCATGACGCTGAACGTGATCGCCTCGGGCGTGGCGTCGCCGGCGGTGGCCTATGGCCTGGGGCAAGGCGCGACGCTCATGTCGGCCATATGGGGCGTTTTTATCTGGCGCGAATTCCGAAAGGCGCCCAAGAGTACTAATAAGCTTCTGGCCGCAATGTTCCTGTCGTTCATTGTGGGACTGGGCTTGATTATCTGGACCAAACTGTAAACTATGTGTACCCGCCTTTAACCAACTGTGAAAATTCACAAAACTTTAACGAGGAGAAATTCATGAAATTTCAACTGCTGCTGTGTGTGACCGCGATGTGCGCGTTCCTGTCTGGTATGATGACCCCCGTTGCCATTAACGCGGCGGAGCCTGTCAATATTATTTTTGATACGGACATGGGCAACGACATTGACGATTCGATGGCTTTGGCCATGCTGCACAATTTTGAGGCCCGTGGCGATTGCAACCTCCTTGCCATAACGCTGACGAACGAGAGTCCGTATTCACCGGTCTATACACAGTTTTTGAATGAATTCTATGGTCGTCAGACTCCCATCGGGAAAGCAATGCACGGCGTGGCTACGGACAATGGCCCGCACATGATTCCGACGCTGGAATCCAAAAACAGTGATGGGAGTTCGTTATTTCCCTGGTTCGATTTTGAAGCGAAGCGTGAGTTTGAGCCGGCGGTCACTCTTTTGCGTAAAACGCTCGCGGCTGCGAAAGACAACGACGTCGTTATCGTGCAGGTCGGCTTTTCCTCCAATTTGGCCGCACTGCTCGATACGCCAGGCGACGACATTTCACCACTGTCCGGAAAAGAACTCATGACAAAAAAAGTGAAATTCTGCTCTGTTATGGCCGGCTCGTTTTCCAATCAGCACAAGGAATACAACGTCGTTATGGATATTCCGGCGGCGCAAAAACTTTTTAACGAATGCCCGGTTCCGATTTACGTTAGTGATTTCCAGATTGGTTTGCGTGTGACCTCGGGTCCGGCCAATATGAATAACGATTACGCCTATTGCCCGAACCACCCGTTGCAAATTGCGTATCATCATCACGTGGGCTATGAGCGAGAGCAGGGCACGTGGGACTTGACCAGCGTTCTGTACGCGGTG
This sequence comes from Planctomycetia bacterium, assembly GCA_030539295.1. Lineage (GTDB taxonomy): Bacteria > Planctomycetota > Planctomycetia > Pirellulales > Thermoguttaceae > JAUNBG01. The sequence continues at coordinate 45,715 of JAUNSJ010000008.1, forward strand.
CGTCCTGACCGGGGTTATTTCGGTATTTCGCCTGCGGGCGTGATCCACGTGGCCGACGATGGAGTAACCACCTTTGAAGAGAAAGCCGACGGAAAAGCATTTCTGCTTACGATGGACGAATTCCAAGCCGCACGCGTTAAGGAAGTTTTCGTCTGGCTGTGTAGTGAACCGCCGAAGTCGAAATAAGAGTCGTTGCGGCGCACTGGTATGAGGGAATTTTGTGCGCTGCGCGTGGCACGGGACCAGGCTTAATTATCAAGACCAAACTGTAAAGTGTGTATACCCGCCTTTAACCAACTGTGAAAATTCACAAAACTTTAACGAGGAGAATTCATGAAATTTCAACTGCTGCTGTGTGTGACCGCATTGTGCGTGTTCCTGCCTGGCATGATGACCCCTGACGCTGTTAAGGCGGCCGAGCCGGTCAATATTATTTTTGATACCGATATTGGAAACGATATTGACGATACGCTGGCTTTGGCCTTGCTGCATAATTTTGTGGCCCGTGGCGATTGTCGGCTTCTTGCCATAACGCTGACTAAAGAGAATGAGTTTTCGCCGATCTTTACACAATTTCTGAATGAATTCTATGGTCATCAGATCCCGATCGGAAAAGCGACTCATGGCGTTGTCATGGGCAATGGTGGACATACGGTTCAGACACTGGAATCCAAAAACAGCGATGGAAGTACCCGGTTTCCATGGTTTGACTTCGAAGTAAAGCGTGAGTTTGAACCGGCGGTTACTCTGCTGCGTAAAACGCTCGCGGCTGCAGACGATAATGACGTTGTTGTCGTGCAGGTCGGCTTTTCGTCCAATTTGGCCGCACTGCTCGATACGCCAGGCGACGATATTTCCCCACTGTCCGGAAAAGAACTCATGGCAAAAAAAGTGAAATTCTGCTCTGTTATGGCCGGCTCGTTTTCGGATCAGTACCATGAATATAACGTCGTTAATGATATTCCCTCGGCGCAAAAGTTTTTTAATGAATGCCCGGTTCCGATTTATCTCAGTGAGTTCCAGATTGGTTCTCGCGTTACTCTGGCCCCGGTCAATATGTTAAACGATTACTCCTATTGCCCTAATCACCCGGTGCAAATTGCGTACGGACATCAAGTGGGCTACGATCGAGAGCAAGGCACGTGGGACTTGACCAGCGTTCTGTACGCGGTGCGTCCAGACCGGGGATATTTCGGCATTTCGCCTGCCGGTGTGGTCCACGTGGCCGATGACAGTGTAACAACCTTTGAAGAGAAAGCCGACGGAAAAGTTTTTCTGCTTACGATGGACGAATTCCAGGCTGCACGTGTTAAGGAGGTTTTCATCTGGCTGTGCAGTGAACCGCCGAAGTCGAAGTAAGAGTCGTTGCGGCGCACTGGTATGAGGGAATTTTGTGCGCCGCGCGTGGTACGGGATCAGGCTTAATTATCAAGACCAAACTGTAAAGTATGTATACCCGCCTTTAACCAGCGGTGAAAATTCACAAAATGTTAACGAGGAGAATTCATGAAATTACAACTACTGTGTGTGACCGTATTGAGTGTGCTCCTGTCTGGTATAATGTCCTCCGTCGCTGTTGTGGCGGCGGAGCCTGTCAATATTATTTACGATACTGATATTGGAAATGATGTCGATGACACGATGGCATTGGCCTTACTGCATAACTTTGAGTCGCGTGGCGATTGCCGGATCCTTGCGATCACGCTGACGAACGAGAGTCCCTATTCGCCAATTTATACACAATTTCTGAATGAATTTTATGGTCATCAGATCCCGATCGGGAAAGCGACTCATGGCGTTGCCACCGACATTGGCCCACATATGATTCCGACGATGGAAGCCAAAACCAGCGATGGAAGTTCCGTGTTCCCGTGGTTCGATTTCGAAGCGAAGCGTGAGTTTGAGCCGGCGGTCACTCTTTTGCGTAAAACGCTCGCGGCTGCGAAAGACAACGACGTTGTTGTCGTCCAGGTAGGCTTTTCGTCCAATTTGGCCGCACTGCTCGACACGCCAGGCGACGATATTTCCCCACTGTCCGGAAAAGAACTCATGGCAAAAAAAGTGAAATTCTGCTCTGTTATGGCCGGTTCGTTTTCGGATCAGTACAAGGAATGTAACATTATTTTGGATGTTCCCGCGGCGCAAAAGTTTTTTAATGAATGCCCGGTTCCGATTTATGTCAGTGAGTTCCAGATTGGGGTCCGCGCTACCGTAAATCCGGCCAATATGAATAACGATTACTCCTATTGTCCTAACCATCCGGTGCAAATGGCGTATCACCATCACGTAGGTTACGAGAAGGAATACGGGACATGTGACTTGACCAGCGTTCTGTACGCGGTGCGTCCGGACCGGGGTTATTTCGGTATTTCGCCTGCGGGCGTGGTCCACGTGGCCGATGACGGAGTAACCACCTTTGAAGAGAAAGCCGACGGAAAAACATTTCTGCTTACGATGAACGCGCTCCAGACAGCACGCGTTAGGGAAGTTTTCGTCTGGCTGTGCAGTGAACCGCCGCAATCGAAGTAAGAGTCGTTGCGGGTCGCCTGGACAATGGGAACAGGTCCCTTGTCTTCACTTGTATTTTCGCAAAGTTTATGGAGTTTTGTTGCAGTATGAAGAAGCCAAAAATTGTCGTAATCGGCAGTTCGAATACCGATATGGTCGTAAAGTCCGACCGCATTCCGGTTCCCGGCGAGACGATAACCGGCGGGTCGTTTCTCCTCGCGCAAGGGGGTAAAGGAGCGAATCAGGCGGTAGCCGCGGCGCGACTTGGGGCCGAGGTCCTGTTCGTTACGCGCGTGGGAAATGATATGTTCGGGCGAGAAGCCGTCGAGCAGTATCAGCGTGAGGGCATAGATACGTCGTTTATTGAAGTGGACGCGACGGCCGCGACAGGTGTGGCCCTGATTCTCGTGGACGCTAAGGGCGAAAATTTAATCTCCGTGGCCTCGGGCGCGAACCATGCCTTGTATCCAGAGCAGATCGATCGGGCGAGCGAAGCCATAGGTCAAGCGGATTTGGTCATTCTGCAACTTGAAATTCCGCTGGCGACGGTGGAGTATGCCGTTGCGCTGTGCAATAAGTTGGGAGTTCCGGTAATATTGGACCCGGCCCCGGCGCCGCGTGTGCCACTTCCCGACTCCGTTCTGAAAGGTATAGCAACAATAAAGCCGAACGAGACGGAAGCGAGTGCCCTAACCGGTATGCCTGTGACCGATAGTGAATCGGCAGAAAAATCGGCGCAATTCCTACTTGACAAGGGTGCGAAAAGCGTGATAATAACATTGGGAACGCAAGGGGTCTTTGCGATTTCCGCGTGTGGCGAGCGTGCATTTGTGCCGTCGTTTTCGGTGAGTGCGGTCGATTCGACGGCGGCGGGCGACTGCTTTAGTGCGGCCTATGCCGTCGCAACGGTGCAGGGGCATTCGTTATCAGACGCAATTCGTTTCGCCGCGGCCGCCGCTGCCATTTCCGTTACGCGAATCGGAGCGCAAGGGTCGCTGCCAACGCTCGCGGAAGTGAACGAGTTCCTTACGCAGCATTCCGCGTTTTGACCGATGACGTCATTTAACTCGCCGGTCATTTTTTGTGCCGGCGTTTTTTATGCGCCGGACTTCCTGTGTCGCGACGAAATCACTGTTACCTGTTTGGAAGGATAAAATTTTATGAAATGTTTTCAATGGTTCACCTGTCTGGTAGTTGCACTTGCACTCTCCTGTTGCTCTCTCGCCTTGGCGGCTGACGCGGCGAACGAAGTCATTAATATTTGGCCGGACGGCGCGGCTGTAACATCAACGGAAACGGAACAAGTTGCTGTTAACCTTTATGTTTTTCTTCCGGACGCAGATAAGGCCACGGGCCAGGGCGTGATTATTTGTCCGGGCGGCGGCTACTCGGGCCTCTGTATAGAGCCGGAAGGATATGGGATAGCGAAGTGGCTGAACGCGCATGGCATTGCTGGTTTTGTGCTGGAATATCGTCTTCCGCATGGTCGGCCTTACGTTCCGCTGAACGACGCGGCCCGGGCAATTCGCACGGTTCGCAGTGGCGCGCAACGTTTTCAGGTGAACGAAAACAAAATCGGCATTATAGGCTTTTCGGCAGGTGGCCATTTGGCGTCCACCGCCGCGACTCATTTCGACGCAGGTGACCCGAACGCTACGGACCCCGTCGAACGCGTTTCTTCCCGCCCCGATTTCGCCATACTCATCTATCCTGTCGTGACCTTCGGCGAACATACGCACAGCGGCACGCAAAAAAATCTGCTGGGTGAACTGTCAACTCCCGAATTGATTGAGTATTTCTCCAACGAAAAGCAGGTCGACGAACAGACGCCGCCAACGTTCCTGGCCCACGCTGTTGACGATGGCGTCGTGCCGATCGCCAATTCCCTGAATTATGTAGAAGCCATGAAGAAATTTTCGCGACCGGTCAAATGGGTGGAGCTACCCAATGGCAACCACGGACTTAATGGCTATAAAGGCGCGAGTTGGGACCGCTGGCAAAGTGAGTGTATCGACTGGCTTAAGAGTCTGTGACTTTCCATACAATAAAACAGAATTAAAGAAGAGCGGATAAAAAAGAACGCTGACCCGAAAAGATCAGCGTTCTTTTAATTTTATAGAATCGCGAGACGATCAATTGCCTTGCGGGGCCGGGGCGGGAGCCGGGACCATGGTCTTCGTCGCCGGCTGAAGATTTTGACCTGTCAGATAGTTGTTGACAACAGACCGCTTGAGCAAACCGTCGAAATATTCGCCTACGGCCACGGCGCCTTTCTTGCGTTTCAGGTCAGCTACAATGGAGTCCTTGACCTGCTCCAAGGTAACTTCCTTTGCCGGATTAATTCCTTTACAATAAAGTATAATAAAGGTTTCGCGGTCGGCCTGGACTATGCTGGAAAGCTCGCCTGGCTTTAAGGCAAAGGCTTCTTCCTCCACTTTCGGAAACCCACCGTTTTTGATAATGGGCGGAATCTGGCCGCGAAGTTGTTTGCTGCCAGGCTCAACAGAATATTCCGTGGCCAGTTCACCAAAAACTTCCTCCAGTGGTCGATTCTCTTTTTGTGGAATGGTCCGTGCTTTCTGCCAGACTTCCTGGGCCCGGCGCTGCTCCTTGAGCACGATGGCGAGACAATCGATCGAAGGTCCGAAATTCGCTTCGAAACTCTTTTGTATATCTTCCTCGGTAACATTAACCATACTGTCGGAAAGTTTTTTCAAGGCGACTCCCGGCCAGACAATCGTATTGCGGTAGGACTCTTCCGGCACGCCATATTTCGCCAGTTCCTGCTTCATGTACTCCTTGATATTAGGCGAGCCGTCTTCCAGTGGCATAAGCGTCTCGGCAGCGCGAATCCAAATCTCCGTGTCTATGTCACTTTTGGTTACTTCAATTTGAACCTTTTTAAGCTCCTGACCAAGCAGTTTCATGGAAATGAGCGTTTCCAAATCCTGTCGGGAATACAAATGGAGAGACATTTCCACAACCGCGGCCAGGTAAACCGGCTGACCGTTTACCGTAGCGGCAAGATTGGGATATTGCTTGCGCAGGTCTGGATTGGCCAGAATGTTTTCCACTTTCGCTTCTTTGCCAAGCTGTTCGAACAGCATTGCGGCGGAACTCTTGAGCTTATCGCCCTTGGCTTCCATTTCAATTTGGGATTTAACAGCGTCAATTTTATCGTGCGGGACGATAGAGTCGTAGCGGTTCTCGCATTTAAAAATAAAGAATTGATTCTGCGGGCCGTAGGGTCCTATTACATTGGAAATGGAACCAGGCTCAAGAGCAAAGAGAATGTTTTCTATTTCCGGGTCCGGGAAAGTATAGCGGAAGACAGGTTGCATGCGGCCCTTATTGGAAGCGGTAACAATATCTTTCGATTCATTTTTTGCAACGTCACCAAAAGAATCCGGGTCAGCCGTAACGGCGGCATGAATGCGATCCGCTTCTTCTTTCGTATCGGAAAGAATCATCCGCAAGCCAAGCGAAGGTCCATATTTCGATAGATATTTCTTTTCAATTTCTTCGGGTGAAACCTGAATCTGGTCGGCCACAAGCGATTCAAGAGCCAAACGCGGCCAAACGACTTCTTCCGCGTATTGCTTCTGGTCCATATTGCTGTCCTGTTGAACAACGGCGAGAAATTGCTGCCGATCCAAATTAAAACTTTTTGCAATGCGGTCCATTTCCTGTTCCACCTGCTCTCGCGTGACAACAATGTTCTTTCGCTTGCATTCGGCGAGAATCAAGGCGCGATTAAGGATACGCTGAAGAACCTCTTGACCATGTGAACGAATCGTTTCGGCAACGAGGTCGTCGCGGGTAATCTTTTCCCCGTTAACTTCAGCACAGATTTCGGGCCAGGCGGCTACTGCAGGCTGACTTACCGGATTATTATCAGCGACCTGTCCCACAACTGTTCCGGCAGGGCTGGGTGCCGATCCCTGCTGCGCGTACAATGGTGTCATCGCCAGGGTCAGACTTATAATCATGCATGTGATTACTTCCCAATACAATCTTCGTGTTTGCTTTTTCATTGGTATTATCCTTTTATCAAAACGGAATGTTTCTCTCGTCCATCACGATCCCATAACCGCAATGTAAGCCAGAGAAAGTCCGTCCCAACATAAAGTTTAGTGTTAACTGTTAGTTACTCCGTAATGTATTTTACGCAAATGTGTCACGCAACGCCCTCTGCTGGTCGCGACGCATGGGAATCGGAATCCCCTTTGCGTATAAGTATTTCACCATTCTCGCCCACCTGGTCAAACTGCACGCCAATCAACTTGGAGACCCCTGAATCTTCCATGGTGACACCATAAAGCACTTTGGCAACGGTCATGGTTTTTTTCGAATGTGTAATAATTAAAAATTGTGTATCCAATTGTAATTTTTCAACGACCTTGATAAAGCGGCCGACATTTCCTTCATCCAGCGCGGCATCGACTTCGTCCAAAATACACACCGGGTTATGCCGGTAACGAAAAATGGCGAGCAGAAACGCAACACAGGTTAGGGTCTTCTCTCCACCAGAGAGCAACATAACGCTCTTGAGTTCCTTTCCAGGCGGTCGCACAACAATATCGACGCCGCTTTCCAAAGGTGAGTCTGGCGATTCCAGCAAGAGGTCCGCATGCCCGCCGCCAAACAACTGCTGAAAGATTTCGGCGAAATAAATCTTAACACTGTCGAAGGCGTCTTCAAACAACTTTTGTGTATATTGGTCAATTCGCTCAATTGTCTTCTGCAGGGAACGCTTCGAAGCGAGAATATCATTGTATCGGCGAAAATAATTTTCGTATCGCTCTTCCAGTTCTTCCAGAGTCTCCAGGGCCGCCAAATTTACATTTCCCAATTGTTGCAATTTTGTCTTTAGAGACTCAATCTCTTTTTGATGTTCAGGAAGCAGGGCAATACGTTGCTGCAGGTATGTGTCGTCTGACATATCCTTGCTGTGAATCGTTTTGTCGTTGTCTGCTGTCGTGGCATTTTCGTCTTCTGGTGGTCCGGCCTGCGAGGAATCGCACTCCTGGAGAAAATGACGGACCGCGGCACTGTCTTCTCCAATCTCAATACCGAAATCTTCACGAGCACGGGCAACAAGAGTCTTTTGTTCCTGTGTAATACGTTCGAGCTCAATTTGCTGTAAATGAAGCTCCTCGCGATTTTTTGCAAGTTCCGACTGCGTTTTTTTGAGTTTAGCCGTTAATCGGTTGCGCAGAGCCATACGTTTTGCGCGAGATTGACTTACTTGCACTAATTCGGTATTCGTCCGTTCTTTTTGAACGTACAGGGAGGCCAGTCCGGACTGAATTCGTAGCACAGTTAATTCAGCCTGGTCGCGTCGTGATTTCAGCGCGACAAAGCGCGCGCTATGCTCAAGGAGCAGATGGTTACGTTCATCCAAACTGTCACGATATTGTTTTTTTCTTGCCGAAAGGAAGTCAATTCGCTCTTCGTTTTTGGCCAGTTCGATTTTTAGATTGGTCGTTTTTTGCGATTGCTCCTTACGCAGGTTCAGCATGGATGCCAGATTCTCCTGCAATAGACGTAACTTGGCGTCGAGCGAGGAGACGGTTTCTTCGAATTGCAATTTCTCCGCTTCAATTTCATTCCGTTCGTTCAGGAGTTTCTCCTGTTCCGATGTAAGGTCGCGGATTTCCGTTTCGATTCGTGCCCGTACATTCTGTGCATGTAAGTCGCTTTGCCGTGTTTCCGACTGTTTGAGCCGAAGTTTTTCAAGGTCGTTCATGGCCTTTTGATAATCGGCAGACGCGGTTTCCAAGTCGGATTCATCTTGTTTTGTGCGACTTTCGAGCAGTTCGACGGAAATTTCCTTCTCCGCGAGAATCTGGTCGAGGTGCGATAATTGTTCGGTGAGAGTACGCAGTTCACTTCGGCGTGAAATGAGGCCTTGGACCCCGTGCACCGGACCGACCTTGAGTGTGCCGTCTCCTCCGAGGCATTCGCCGGCGAGTGTTAAAAAATTAGTATGTCCGTCACTTTCACGATAAAGCGATTTGGCGCACGACATGGATTCGACAATCCAGGTACGAGCCAGAAGACGTTTGACAATATTTTCGAATTGCGGTTGCGTTTCAACGAACTGGTCCGCGCGACCGAGCACACCAGGACGATTGTCGTAACGTTTTAGTCGGGAATTTCCAAAACTGTTCGCCGTATCAATCCACATAAACTCGACACGCCCGGCAAAGTTCTGTGAATTATTTTCAATATAACGAATCAATTCGGGTTCGGGAGAGATGACAATGTACTGCGCAGCCTGTCCGAGCGCCAATTCGATCAAACCGGCGGCTTCCTCTTCCACGTGAATTAAATCTGCAACGGTACCATGTGCGAATCGAAAAGGACTTTCCGGACTTGACATATTTGCAAGGACGTCACGCACACCCGGACTCAGTCCGTCATGCTTCTTAACCAGGTCCTGTAAAATGGAGACGCGTTCGACAATTCGGCTCTGTCGCAAGCGGAGTTCTGACAGTTCCTGCCGCGACGTCTTGAGTTCCTCCAAATGTCCTTTCCGATTTTCTGAAAGCGAATCGAGTCGTTCTTTTCGGCTTCGTGCCCGTTGCGAGAGTTCATCGAAAATATCTTCCAACTCACTGCATCGTTCGGCGATTTTCATTGCCTGTTGGTGCGATTCATTGCGACTTTTTATTTTATCGGCGATGGAAGATTCCAGTTTGGCCAGTCGGGCGTCGACTCCGGAAAACTCACCGGCAAGCCGGCTTATCGCAACGTTCTGCTGTTGAAGGTCGCGGCGCACGCTTCCCTCTTCCGACTCCAGTTGCTGCACTTGTCGCGATAGATTTTCCAGCTCGTCATTACTGGCGGAAAAACTGTTAGAGACTTCACGGCGTTTCTTTTCGGCCAGAAAAATTTCATCATCGGTCTGACGCATAAGGTCTTCCGCGTCACCGTTGCGGACATTCAGCTTAAGGAGCTGATGGCCATGCTCCATAATTTCGCGTTCGAGAGTTTCCACCTGATTCATTTGGAAATCGCGTGCGGATTCATCGGCGGCGATTTTTTCCCGTATGGAAGTCATTTCATTTTCCAGACGGCGATGCGACTCTTCATTCTTTTCAAGCGTTTGCGACAGTTCGGCGAGTTCCACTTCACTGGCGTGTGCTTCGGTAGCGAGTAATTCTTCCGTGGCCCGGCACTGATTGAACCGCTTCTGAATTTCATTGACACGCTGCTGATTTCCGAGCCAGGCAATAATATTGGCTTCAGATCGCAGTTCCGTCAGACGCTGCGTATACTGCCGGTAATGTTGTGCTTTTCCTGCTTGTGATTTTGTGCTGCGCAGTTGGCTTTCAACGTCGTTAACAATATCCTTTATGCGAACGAGGTTTTGCTCAATATGCTCCAGACGGCGTTGTGTGAGTTGTTTGTTTGAGGCATAGACCGCGGTTCCGGCTGCCTCTTCTATAATGGTGCGCCGCTGAAGGGCCGAACTCATCAGGAGAGATTCGACTCGTCCCTGTTCTATGATACTGTATGCCTGAAGGCCCAGTCCGGTTCCGCACAGAATATCGCGAATGTCGCGCAGACGGCTTGCCTGGCGATTGACCAGATATTCCGATTCGCCACTGCGATAGACGCGTCGCGTTATGTGGACTTCACTGGCGTCGGTTGCAAAAATCTTTTTACTGTTATCGAACGTTAAGGTAACTTCGGCGCAGTTCATGGGCTGTCGCGATGCGGACCCGTTAAAAATAACGTCGGTCATTTCCTTACCGCGAAGCTTCTTCACACTCTGTTCGCCCAGAACCCACTTAATCGCATCGACGATATTCGATTTACCCGAGCCGTTTGGTCCGACCAGCGCGGAGATTCCCTCCGTAAACACCATCCTGGTCGGATCGGCGAAGCTCTTAAATCCGGATATCTCAATCGATTTCAACATGGAAATTTATTCCTGTTCCTGATCCAGGTCTTCGAGCGAATCCACCGCTGATTCCTCGACAGGTTCCGCTGTTTCCGCTTCCTTGTCGTCGGACGAGAACCAGTGTGCAGGGTTCATTTTGGTCCAGACGGAAGTCTCTTCTTTCTCGACCGGCTTTTCAATATCGGCCATGGCAAGTTCTTCAATATCGTGCACGCGTTTAAAAGAATCGACTTTGCCGGGCAAGGCGTCAACAGCGAGAACGCACTTTTGTGTATCCACGCCGTTATAGGCCACCAAATGCTGCTGCTTTTCAATTTCCTTCAGGAAGATAACAGCGTCCGGATACGTTCCTCCCACGGCAACGAGTGCGCGAAGGACGTCGTCAAGGCGCCAGCCAACGATTCGCTGCTCATCCAGTCCGGCACGATATTTCTTCACAATAATTTCCGAACCCTGACTTCGGATCGTTATATCCGAACCCACTTCAACGTCGAAGTTCCCCTGTAAATAAATATTGTCTTTTGAGAAGAGGACAATTTCAGGTCGCTTGTGTTCCGTAAGATGAACCAGAGGCATGCCACCGCAGTTCAGGCAGTGATAGCTGAACTGATCCGCCATATTCTCACCGAGAATCATGTAGTCGTTAGGATTACGGGTCCACAAGGCGCGGAAAGCGCCATAGCGAATTTCCGGTTCATTCGAGGCGAGAAGTTCACGCAATTTTGTATCCGCTTCAAAGGAAGACGAAAGACTCGTACCCAGTACAGCGAGCGACGGTGCGCGAAGTTTCGGATTGCTCCTGGCGAACTCCGCCAAAGTCGTCGCCGCATTGTTCCTGTATTTTGCAATATTCATATAGGCAACAGCAATAGCACAGTTAAACCGGACCATTTCGTCGCTACAGGCAAGTCCAGCGGCCATGGCTTCCACAATTTGTGGATTTCGCGGTCCAATGGCCTCAAGCTGAATGGACGCATATTCACTCGTTTCCGGGTCGAGTAATTTCGCTTTAAGGCGATGAATGCGGTCGGCCTGTTCGTCCGGCGATTCAAAAAAAGATATGGCACAGACAACGTTCAGATATCGATTTACATTGGCTTTGTATTCGTCAGGGACAATTAAATTAATGCGTGCGGCGCCGTATTTCGCCTCGGCTACTTTGCACTTTGAACCATTTCGAATGCAACTGAATCGGGCATTAATCACATCTTCCAAGCGCTGGGCAACGCCGGCCGTTCGGTCTTCTTCCCGCGGAATGGAGAGCCAAACAGGTCGCGACTTCGTGACCATGGCGCCTCCGATAATCTTACCCTGACGCACGCCTTCTTTTTTCGTACCATTAAGCCATTCGGAGTCCGGTAAGACAAAACCCGACGCGACGCCCAGCTTTTCCCCGACGTGCATGGTCTCTTTCGTCAGATATTGGTGCAGATTCGTCGGCTCAATATAGCCACCTTCCAGACTGGTCGCCTCCGACCGCTCCGGTAGCGTCACATCAATATCAAGTCGGTCCCCTTTTTGTGCTCCAGGCGGCACGACCGTCTTTAAGAGTACGATCGCCGTCGAGAGCGAGGCAATTTCCTCTTTCGCCTTGGCCTTACGGTCGACGTCACGCTGCAGGTCCTTCAAAACCATCTGCTGATAGAGTGACGGCGGCTCATTCGCACCCGTTTCCGCCAGTCCGCGTATGAGCGTAACCCCTTCCACTTTCGCCAGATGCGTATTGCTCGGCGCAACGAGGTCGCCCACAAGACGCCCCTTATTCTTGAGCACCTTCTGCTGCTCTTCGTACACGGGATTCTTGCTCTCTTTCGGTACCTTATTGCACGCCGAGGCCGTAACCGCAACGCACAGCAGGATTATCGTTATCCAGTTCTTCTTGCTCATCAGTGACTCCTGACTCCTGGTTAAAGGTGGAAAATCAGCGAATTTTAGCGTTTATTCTCCACCGCGTCAAGAGGTCTTTTTTTGTAAAATGTTTGTGTATATTTTTGTTTATTATGCCCAGTTTATCTATTTTCTGTCTGTAACGCATCGCCGCCGCGTCTTGGTCGTGACAGCGTTAGGGCGAATCCAGAACGGGTCCATTATGAAAGTAAATTGGCAAACCAGGGCGAGGAAGATTTATTGACCACGCTTACACGTCTCTCAGTGCGTGCTCCCGGATAAATTAGTTATCTTCACGAGAAAGTTTGGCACGCACCCCCAGTGCTGCAGAATTACCAACTCAGTATTGACAATATTTGACAAATTTAGTAGCATATAGTGTCTGGTGCCAAAGTCTGTATTGCAATGGCAGGAAGATTAACAATAAGAAGGCTAAATTCAAGGCTGAATTCATGAAGAATGTGATAAAAGAAGTTTTCTGGAGTAATGAGCCTCTCGGGCGTCAATTGGCGGCAAGACTGTTTTGGGGATTTGTTATAATTCATTGTCTCCTTTGGATTGTGATACCCAGTGTGGTTACCAACAGCTTACCCCGATTCGACTCTTATGAGACGGCGACACTGACAAACGAATGGATTATGGGAAGCTGTAAACACCCAGCGTTTTCATTTTGGCATCTCAAGCTTTGCTTCATTTTGTTCGGTCAGTCCGTGACAACGTTTTATTTTGCGTCGCAATGTTGGACCGTTTTAGGGCTGTGGAGTCTGTGGCGATTGAGTCGTCATTTTGTTTCTGAAAGAATGTCATTACTCGTTGTTCTTGCTACTGCAACCTATCGTTACTATAACATGGGAGTTTTGAACTTCACGCCGAGTTCGCCGACGACCGCATTGACCTGTCTTGGTATTTATTTGTTTTTTCTTGCCTTGAAATACAATAAAATATACTACTGGATTTTCATTGGTATTGCCTTGGCAGCAGGGATGCAATGTAAATATTCCTCCGCCATAGACGCGTTCACTATGCTGGCCTTTATGGTGTGCGTCAAGCAGGCTCGTCGTTACTGGAAGTGTCCGGGACCCTACTTGACCATTGGAACAACGATCCTTCTGTGTCTGCCCTATCTGTACTTCCTGTATCAACATGATTTTGAGCCGGTTGGTTATATGGAAAATGTGGTGGCCAGTCAACAGAATTTTGCAGTCAATTTTCAGAGCGCGGCAAAGTTTTTTGCTTCGCAAATTGCTCTCTTTTTGCCAATTGGAATTGCACTCATTCCGCTTACCGGTTGGCTGTGGGAAGTACGCATCATTCGCAAAAATGATGACGCCATTGATAACCCGCACAAGGTACCGGCCGTAGCGATCCTGTCTCAAGTGCAAGAGACAAAGGAGGAACGGCCGCAAAAGGAAAGTAAGTTTGAACGCTGTTTCCTAAGTTTTATGATCTTTTTTCCGCTCGCCATTTATCTTGGCATCCTACTGATCGGAGGAGGGCATTTTCGGACGGCTTACGGTGCTCCACTTTGGCCGCTTTACGGACTCTGGCTCGTTACGGCTCTCCATGCAAAGCCTGGCATCCGCCCTGTGCGTCAATCGGCAATCCTTTCGTTACTCATTCTCCTGACTTGTTTGGCATCCTACGCCGGATGCTATATGTACAGTTTCAACTTTTCTAAAAAAATGTCCAGTATCAATTACCCAGCTCAAGCTATTGGTCGGGTTACCACCAGGCTGTGGAACAACTATTCACTGCCCCCTGACGCGTGTCTGTCCGGCAACTGGCGCCTTGTAGCCCCTGCCTATTTTTTTATGGACCAGACTCCTGTCCCTTTAGTTTACTACTGCGACCAAAATGAACTTTCCAACCCGCGAACCAAACCGGTGGCTTATTGCGCCGGCGACGATGATCTTAATGTCAACGGAGGACTCATTCTATGGACCGTTCCAGACGATGGGCCTCGCGATTTCGTGCCCGACTGGCTGCTTAAACGATATCCCGCGGCTCATATTGGCGACGAAAACTTCAGTATCCCTTACCGAACACGACAGCAAAAAGATACTCCGAGTATTTTAATGCGTTATGCGGTCGTCTTCCCGGTCACTGTGACACGGGATGGTCCAGGCGAAGAATGAGTTGGCCAGAGCGGCTACGGCGGCGACGGAGAACAAAGCTCCGATTCCCCAATGGACCCAAATCCACCCGCCGAGCGGGGCAAACACAATGGAGACCAGATGATTCACCGAAATACCGGTCGAAAGCGATGAGGTAAATTCATCTCCGTTGGCCGAAATTCGCTTCGCGTACAGATTCGTCGCCAGAGAACAGGTACTCAAAACACTGTCCAGCAGATAGTTTAAGCACACGACCCAGATGGCAATCGACATGGCAAACATCTGATTCGCGTAGCCATAGACCAAACAGACAAAAAAGAGAATAATCGTATCGTATATCATAATATTGCGATATCCGAACCGATCGGTCAGTCGGCCAATAAGAGGGGACGTCAGCATATTCAGCGTGGCACTCACGCCCATAAGAATGGCGATTTCGACCGTGCTCATTGCATAAACGCGAATCAGGACATAAGGCCCGAACGTAAAAAATATCTGCTTGCGTATTCCGTAGAAAAGTTCGAGAATATAAAAACGCCAGAATTTGCCACGCACGTAAAGGCGGGGACGACGCGACGGTATGTTCGGCGCATTCTTCGTAAACGTCGTAAAAATACTTATCAGCATGAGCAGAAAAATAAAACACCAGACTACTTTATAGAGCGTCTCATGGTCCGTTACATGAAAGACACACAGGCCAAGCCAAAAGATCAGCGCCACGATAATATTGCCGAGGATGTGACCGGCGTTCATCGTGGCCGTAACCAGGCCGAGTGATTCTCCCTGATGCGTAGGCCGCGCGACCGCCACGGCGATCGAACTGCGAATCGGCATGACCAAATGCTCACCGGTACTCCAGACCACAATGAGTACGGTCAGCCACAGGCGGTCGACCGGAATCAGCAGCCCGAGTACGGCCAGCATACTGACCAGCGTCCCCAATCTCAAAATGCGCCAGTCGCTTACCCGATGCAAAATGGCCAGCAGAACAACGAGTAAGAGGCCCGGCATTTCACGATAGAATTCGAGCCAGCCGCGCTGCCACTCGTCCACCGAATAGATCTCCGACAGAAAATTATTCAGCGCCGCCGCAAAACAGCCAATTCCTATGCCCCAGATTATGATACTGGTAAAAAAGGCAACCGCCCCTGACTGCGGACGAAATATCTCCGAAAATTTCTTAAAAAAATTCATAACGCGTTCCACTCCCACTGCAATCGGCGCCACAAGCATTGCACATGGCGAAACGACCGATCTGAAGCCGGAAAATTCTACTGGCAGGAATATTCAATGACCCAGGACACAACGGTCCCGAATACAAAAACAACAAGCTCTCATTTTCCCATGTGCCCGCATTTTGTCAATCCCCCAAAAGAAACTTATCAACTCGCGGGTGCGTGCCAAACTTTCTTGCGGTAGCAGGTCATTTATTAAGAACTCGCGCGCGTCAAAATCAGACTTCATCTTAAACATAGGGGGCGAAGCCTATTAAGAAAAGTTTGACGGGGTGTGGGAGGGGACTTTTGAAAAGTCCCCCCACGAAAAAAACATCTCACATCTTCCCCTCACCCTCTCGTCCCCACCTCCCCGGCCTGCGCTGCCTTTACAGGGCGGGGGATGTCGGCATTTTAATTGTTCTTTGGCGCCGGGTACATTGGCAGGAAGACTTTTTCCGGGCGGCGCATGGCCGTGACTTCCGGGCCGGTCCAGTGCAGTTGCAGCTCTTGCCCGTGGTAGGTTACCGTCTGCGTGAAGGTCGGGACAGGCCAGGTGAGTGTGAGTTGCTCGCCGGGTTCGACGCCCTTGACGACGACATAAGCGGAGTCGGGTCCGCCGAACGTCAGGTCACTACTTTTATCGTTACGGGTCAGTTTAGCCGACTCGCGAATTGTCCAGCCGGGGATGCGAAGATACCAATTACCACCTTTTTTGCACGTTATATCAAGACGACCGTCCGCTGCGGAATAGGACGTGAGCTGGCCCCATTCGGAATCGCGGGTCAGAGCAAAGTTCACATAAATTCCATCGTCTCGGGCTTCGATCGCCGCGCGCCACCAGGCCCACAATGCCTGCATACCCGACGGCGGACAGCAGCCCATCATCTGAATTCCGTTTGTGTACATGCCGGTTGTTCCCATCTCCGCGGGAAAGGCAACCCAGTCGCCATAAAAACTGCTCTGCGCGACAAAGCCCCCTTCCAGCCGTCGCACTTGATTAAGAGCTTTTTGAATCTCTTCCTCCGATACATTTTTATGCAATGAACGAAATAATGATTCAAATTCTTTTGTGACTGTGAACTGCGATTTGACCAGCGTATTGCGCACAATGCGGTCCACGCGGTCATACCAATACGGGCCGACAGTCTTTGCCAGGTAGAGTGAGGCCGGAACGAAATCGCCGAGTACACAAATTTCATTTGCGCCGCTATCCGGTGAATATTCCGGAATCCATCCGAAATCCGTGCCTGTCTCCCACATTTTTTCGCATGCAATTTTCGCCCAGTTCGTATACTTCGCCTGACCCGTTACTTCTCCCAAATGGGCCATGCCCCAAAACACGTTGGAGTGCATGTGGGAATGACCGCGAAAGGAACCGGTTTCCGGGTCAACTCGCAATTCATTCATATCTTTTTGCACGGTTGCGAGAATGCCGTCGGCGTAGGCACAAGCAAGAGTTAATGCCTCGGCCTCGTCGAACGTCTCCGCGTAATCAACCAGCGATTCAATCAGTTGCGGATATTGACGCGCGTGTTCCTGACACCAGCCTACACGAAGCCAGACGCCGTCCCGCCAAGGCGCGATACCAGGAACATAAGCGAGTTCATTCTCATACAAGGTGATTTTTTTAAAGCCTTCGATGAGTTCTCTTGCTGCTGTACGTGCAGTCTCTGCATGCGTGCGTCGAAATTCATCGCACAGACTTCGCAGTTCAAATTGCATAGCCCAGGTCATGACCCAAAGGCCTTCGACTTTTGTCCCGGTCGCTGCGGAGGGATTGCACCAGCAGAATCCATCGTCTTTCTGATACGCGCGGACAAGATTGCGCACGCCACGCTCCGCATCCGTCTCTTCCGTGCGGCCGCACATCTCTTTCATGTGCGAAAATTGCAATTCCATGCGAAGATCTGTATCGCCCAGTGAAACCGGGTCAACGCCGAACTCATTCGCCGGAACAATGGGTGCCAGACAGGGTATGCCCAGCGGCCCCAGTGAAAACTGACATTGCCAGTTATGCTCCGGCATGGGATTGCCATTAAGATACCCCAGGGCACGGCTCGCGCACTCGGCAGGATTTACGGTATCAGCAACAGGGGCTTCATCACGCTGCGTAAACGATACGTTGTCAATAGTACCGCGAAACATGTCAAGGAACGTCCCTTTCACATCTTCGGCACTGGTCATCGTATTCGTTGCAAAAAATGCAAAAGCTAAGCCCATTAGTATCTGTTTTAACATTACGGTTTCCTTTCTCCTTATTCAAGTTCGAAATCAAATGTATTCTTTCCTTTGACAACCTGCGCCGAAAAACCGCTTTGCTCCGGGTCACCCCATTTTTCAGGGAGAAGATTCTTTAAAACGGGAGGCCGGCTGTTTGTCGGTTTCGCGGGGTTATAAGGCGTGGCCTCTTCCTTTTTTTCTGACGCGTTTATATTGACCACTTTTTTTATCGCGACCCGATAGTTACCGGGCATGGCGCCGTTCGTGTCGGTGCCTGCCGTATAAATATTGTATACGCCGTTGGCATCGGTGGTTCCACTACAGCTCCGTTGGTCAGTCTCGGCGTAGAATAAAACGGCGGCTCCTTCCAGCGGTTTTCCCTGATATAAAACCCTGCCGGTTACTTCGACGACAGGCAGCGATTCTTTTCCGCATCCGGTCGCGAGTATTATCATCGCTGTAGTCAATACAAAAAATGTGATACGTTGCATAATTTTACCTCGTTTGCAAAAATGTGTATGTTTAGAAGGACTTCGTTTCACCACCATTAATGGAACCATAGGCTCCCCAGACGCCAAACAGACTTTCACCTGTTGGACATTGATCAACATCGGGTCCTACTCCAATGACACTTGCCAGCGTATCGCCGCAGTCTACGGTGTTTGAAACGAAACGTACACTTCCGTCGACCAATGCCACGTTGGCTCCTCCACTATGTTGACTTGATGCTGATGCAAATATATGCCAAAACTCTTCAAATCTGCCTGATTTATATTGGCAGTTGGGACCGTTAGGAGGGACAATAGTAAAAAATCCTGCAGACCAAACGGAACCTTCACACCATCGACGCCCCATGTAGCTCCACGCCGTTGCCCCGGCGGCCTTCGGAAAATTGATACAATCGGATATACTCGGGACCGACCATTCGCCGAAAATAAGATTCGCCCGATTCTGTACGTCGCTACCTGGCGGACTGACAAGTGCTTCAGAAATACAAATCGTATTGCTCGTACCGTCGAGAATAGCCGAAAAATCACGCCCTTTAATCTTCATGAAAACTCCTCGTGAGCGAGCGTCAAGTGTGCCATTGTTAAAATACGTATCGCCCAGACACGCTCGATAATTCGCGCAGCCGGGAAAATCTTTTTCCGGCTCTATCGTTCCGGAAATATCCGAAGGGCAGAATCGAATGGAGAATTTATGCCCCCAAGGTTTGTAATCGTTGACCCAGGTCCAGGCGGCACGCGGGTCATCCATGGCACCGTGACAAAAAGGATAATAGTCAACCGTTCCGGAAACGGAGGCCGCGGTTCCTCCTGCGGCAATCATCTCATAAGCCGATTGTTGTTCAATATAAGGGAGCAGCATAACCATCCAGGAAAAACGATAAACATCGCTATTATAGCCCATCGGCGGCATTTGCGAAACGACATCATGATAATTTTGCAATCCGAGTGCCCACTGTTTAAGGTTGTTCGTACATTGCATGCGTCGGGCCGCCTCACGCGCCGCTTGAACCGCTGGTAAGAGCAGCGCGATCAGGATACCGATAATCGCAATGACCACCAGTAGTTCAACGAGCGTGAACGCCAGAAATCTTCTTACAGACCCCAACACGCCCCTCCTTTTCATGTTCACATTTTCGTAATTTAAAAACATTGTCATTTTCGTCATTGTTCTTTCTCCTTTTGGTTGTTATGGGATGAGGGTCGTTCGACGCCTGTCCCGCGAAACATGTTTTGAGCCAATTCGTTACGCTTGAGCGGACGATCGAAAATCATAAATTCCGAAATGGCTCCGTTAAAATTACGCATCTGTACGCCTTTGGCAGCGCCGAGAAAATTACCGATACTTCCTCGCCCAGGGTCAATTTTGACCGGGTTCGGCCAAGGCACTTCCCCCCGCAGATTGCCATCGACAAAAAACTGAATCGTTTTCGCCTGCGCGTTCGCTACGACCGCAACGGTTACCCATACATTAATATTCTTGCGGGAGAAAACGACTGGCGAGGTATATTCTGTCAATTCATCCGAATTTTGTGGCGTTATATGAAACTGCACCGCGCCGGTTGTGAGTACCTGCCATAAAATGGTACCGGGCATGCCGCGAAATTCATCACTGGCATAGATTACATTGGTCGTTTGCTCCAGGCTTTTTAGTCGCACCCGGGCCACAAAAGTCATCGACTTGTACCCAGCGGAAAAATCCCCAGTTATGGCATCATTGTGTTTCGTAAACTTACGCGCTGTTGTGCCGGGAATCGGGCCATTGTCCTCTTCAGTTCCGAGTACCTGAACCGTAGTCGGACCGAGACTGTTCGACGCATAATTCGTGAATCTTTTATTCACAATTTGTGAAAACTCCAGTCGCGTTACCAGACCTGATATGTCATCAACCTGGGAGTCAACGGCAATTTTTTCTGTCTGCAATTCCTTGCCCCAGGCATCGAGTTGTGACTGAAATTCGGCAGTGCTAATATAGTTACTATGGGCTGAAAATACCTTTTTTACGGGCGGAATCGATAACCCGTACTGTATATATTCGTTGGCCAGGAGAGAGAAAAAATCTTCGCCAGATGTAAAGAAATCAATTTTTCCCTTTTTGACTTCAACTTGTGTTACGTCTTTTACCACATCGACAAAAAAATCAGTACCACGATCGACGACAGAGCCGTACGGCGTGGTAATCTTATAGCCGTGGCCTGCTTTGGGAACGTGAACGCTGATTTTTCCTGACTGACACATTGCCGTCATGGCACTATTAACCGAGAGATCCACAGGACCTTCGAGAACCAGGGTCGTACCATTCTTCATTTCCAGTTGGACCAGGCCGCTTTTGATCTGGAAATGACTCTCGTCGATCAATTGACCCGACTTGTATTCTTCTGCATCCTTTTCCCAAATAACGTCGATCGTTTCATTGACGCGTGCCATGGTCGTAATAGGGTCAGCAGGCCCACGCGTCATGGCCTTGCCGACAAAAATAATAATAGTCGTAGCGAGAACCAAAAAGACCGTAATAGCTGTAACCACGGGCGCGACCGATTCTTCATAATCCGCACGACTGGGCCAGAAACATTTCTTTGCAAAGCGACCGACTTTGCGCCATACCTGACGCGACAGTTTTTGTTCCTCTCGCAGTGCCCGAAATTCATCGACCATTGCCGCAATAGGGCGTTCCGCGTTTTGCAAGCGAATGAGTTCGTCCCAATCTGGTTCCACTGCCGTTGTGTACGCGTCTGCGTCTGAGTCAGTCCCAGTTGCTATCGTTCCTGTGACTGATACTAAAACTTCGGACGCATTCTTCGCAAGTGTATCAAGTGCCAGAGAATGAAGTTCGCGGCTCTCTTGCTGTTCACTTTTTTGGTAGAGTTCACACAGCAGCAGTTCCGTCACAAGCGAGGCGAGAACATGTGATTCGGCTGTCTTGTCACTCTTAACAAGGTCAGTTAAAATTTTTGCATTCTCGGGACTTATCGTTCCGTCCAAATATTGACTGGTCAGTACGGCAATGGAAAGTTGTTCAGACATCGTTCAGCTCCTGACTGAGAATTTGTTCAATACATTCCCGTAATGCGGTCCGAACACGATCGATTCGTGAATAAAGCGTATTCAAATTCTCGCCATCCTCTTTCGCAATTTCCGTCAGTGGAGTATGCGCATAATAATGACGCTCCAGAAGTTTTCGGCATCGTGGCGTCAGTTTTTGAATACAGGCCAGGAGCGCCGAAAGTTCACTATTTAAATCGGCCAGACCAGTCGCGGATTCATGCTGACACATAAGCTCCTGCAGATGGTCCGCCAGCCCCAGCAGATATTCCGGTAGCGTCTTGCGATGACGGCGCCATGCGTCAATTGCAATATCATGGGCCAGTTTACTCAAAATGGGACGAATATCGGCACTGAAATCCCATTGTTCCACTTTCTGTATGTAAACAATGAAAACGTCGTTGACAATGTCATCCAGGAGAGAAACAACAGGCGCGGCCGACAAGGCGGCCTTGCGTATGATGCCGCGGTTCGCCATAAATAGCTCGATGGCTCGCTCACGTTCTTTTTCCGATATTGCCATTGATTAAATCTCCTCACAATCTATGCTCCGGGTTATCGGTCTCGGTCCAATTTCCTCTCTGTCGGGTTTTTCTCGTGACGCGACTTAAGATTCCCGTTGAGAAAAAGCGGCTGCCCCGATCTCCATTATAACCATCGGCACTATAACATGAACCGCACAGAGACCGAAATCCTTGCATAAAAAATGAGTTTTTTTTCGTCAGAAGGTCATTTTTGGCAAAAAAAGAGCGAAATAAGGGGAAAGAGGTCGCAAAACAAGAAGGTCGCAAGGTCGTGTGAACGATTTTAACGCAGCGCACGACCTCGTTTTTGAGATTCGAGAAATTCTTCTGAGAGAATCCCGCTACAGTTTAAATTCCGGAATCGTCATGGTTTCGCCGTCTTTAAGGGCACTTTGGTGCGCGAACCAGCCGGGAGCGGTCATATTCAGCGCGGCAATAATGTCGACGTTCGGGGCGGTCTTGTTTATTATGGCTTGAGCGAAATCATGGCAGAGGTAGCCGTGGGATTCGCCGTGACCACCGGGTGCAACGCCTGGCGGCAATTCCGGCTTGAGAATGGTATTGCCAAGTTTTTTCACAATTCGTTTGCCGTCATCGGTTCCGACGTATTTTCGGGTAAACTCATCGTAACCGCCAATTTCACCGCGAACGCGTCCAGCTTCCAGATAGGTACCGTAGGACGGACTGACCATAATTCGGGCAAGTCCCTTCTCCTGTGTACGAAAAAGGCCAATTTCCGACGAGAACGGGTTCCCGGTCGGGTCTTCCGCAGGTTTATCGAAGTCGCTGTACGGAATTCCTTCACAACTGACATCGACCAGACGCTGACCCGTCACGCCAACATAATAGGCAGAGGCATGCGTCACATACCACATCGGCGGCATATTCTTGCGCCAGCCATTATAGGAATCAATCGGCGGTAATTTCGGGTCGCGCGAATGGCAATATTCGCCTTCCGAATAGAGAATGCGACCGAAGCCACCGGCGGCATAGATCTGCTTCATGGCGTAGAGGTCGGCGTGAAAGGTGGACGTCTCGAACATGGCGTAGACAAGTCCGCGATTCTTCCGAACACACTCGAGCAATTTTTCTGCGTCTTCATAGTTGCCGAAGAAAGCCGGGACAGCCGTTGCCACATGCTTACCATGTTCCAGAGCGAGAATGGCATGTCGCGCATGACTCGGCGCATCCGTTGCCAGAAAGACTGCCTCAATGGAATCATCTTTAACAAGTTCCTCAAGAGAGGGATACGTTTTTTCGCAATGAACGACTTCGGACAGAGCGGAGCAGCGTTCGGGAATCAGGTCACTGACCGCCGCAATTTCAAAGTTCGGATGATGCTGAAATTCAAATTGCGCGGAGAACTGACAGACACCATAACCGACCAGACCGACACGGATTTTTCGGTCGGAAAAAGGCGTGTAAGGAGCCGGGGTGAGCTGGGGGCCCGCGTTCTCCTGCGCCGCGACAGACGCGAATTCTGCTGTACTGGCCAGCCCAAGTGCGGATAGTGTCCCCAAAAACGAACGACGCGTAAATTCAACTTTTTTCATGATTTCCTCTTTTGTAAGTTTTTTAGTGATTTATAAGCCGACCACTGCGGTCAACTTTTAATTCTTCCCGAACGCTCTTGCCCACGTCAAACGTCACGTTACGCTCGCTGCTGGCGGTCACCTCGAGCGACAGTGATGTTGTATCGGCGGCACCGAACGACCGGTCAATGAGTCGAAAAACCCGGATGGCAGTGGATCCAAACGTCGAATTCTTCCCGGTGTCATCCGCATTTCCAACACGCTCCGTCTTACTGACCGTAACCTTAAAACTCCCTTCCGGACAGCCGGGAAAACCCTACGTAAAGATTTTTGCAATTCCGTTGGCGTCCGTATTGGCACCAGCGGGCCATCGCTGTAATTCCGGGTCACTTGAAATGAGTCCAACACTGGCATCGGTCAGGGGCGTGCCCTCTTGCGTTATCTTTATAGACATTGGATAGAGCTTCGGGAGTCCATCCGGGCGCGGTTCCTGAAAACAG
This sequence comes from Planctomycetia bacterium, assembly GCA_030539295.1. Classification (GTDB taxonomy): domain Bacteria; phylum Planctomycetota; class Planctomycetia; order Pirellulales; family Thermoguttaceae; genus JAUNBG01. The sequence goes on from JAUNSJ010000008.1 coordinate 69,677, forward strand.
CCTGTCATGAAAGGCAAGCAAAATAAAATGAAAATTGGAATTTTGATCGTCATGAGGATCGTCTCCTGATTTTGCGTTGGTCTCCTTGTAAAAGACGATAAAACCGTTTTACCGAATTTTACACAAACAAATAATCTTGTAAGTTACAGTTTAACTACGGTATTGCCTTCAAGTATCTTTCGCCCGGGAATGACATTCTCCAGGGGTACGGACTCATGTCGAAGAATTTTCTTTCCCAGCTCCGCCGCTTTTATACCCATCTTACGCAGTGGAAGTGGGACTATGGTTGGAATGAGCGGGTAATAAAGCATATTTATATTGGGATCGCTGTCCCAAATAATAAAGGAATACTGTTTGGGCAACTTGATTTCATAAAGGTTAATTACCTCAAGTAGCGCCATGGCCAGCTTACAGGAGCCGAACAGTAAGACAGTAGGTTTTTTCTCTTTAAGAAATGTAATAAAGATGTCCATATATTCGGGCAGAATTTTTGTTCCGCCACACATCGTCTCAATTTCCGAAGCGGTTTTCGCAACGAACGTGCCGAGACCCGGACGACGCTCCAGCCAACCTTCCTCACGAAGTCGATCGACCGACCGACGCACAACCGATCGGCTTTTCCCAACCAGTTCAATGAGTTCCCGGTCCGATAAAAAACGATCGCCGCTCACAAATTCCTCTTCCCGAAGACATTCTCGCAACAGACACGACAACTCCTGCTCCGCACCGTAATGCGGCAGATTTAAGGCTCTTTGTTGTATTGTCCTGTAACGCTTGTCCATAATTCTTCTGACGATAATCCGCAATTAACACCGGTTTTTTTACTACCGACTTCTCACCTTTCTCTTATTCGACCCAATGGCCGCCTGACAATAATCCGCAATTAACACCGGTTTTTTACTACCGACTTCTCACCTTTCTCTTATTCGACCCAACGGCCGCCTGACGATAATCCGCAATTAACACCGGTTTTTTTACTACCGACTTCTCACCTGTCCTCAATTCGCCCCAACGGCCGCCTGACGATAATCCGCAATTAACACCGGTTTGTGTTTACCTGGGAACGATCCCTCGCACGCACGTTATTATACAGAGAGCAAAAACTTTTGTCAATGAAATTTGCATGAGGGGTCTGCATTTTTTAAACAAAAGACTGTAACCTGTTATTATTGTTACAAAATATTCCTTTCGTGGATCGTCTCCTCGATGAGGCCATTTCTACAGACGGCAGGAAAAAATTTTTTGCGAAAGATAAGTGATCCGAATGACAAGTAGCGGTGCGAAAGACAGGCCGCGTATACCGTGTTAATCGGAACGCGACCTGTACCGTGACTGAAAATTAGTAGCGATAGAAATCGGGCTTGAACGGACCTTCCACCGGCACGCCGAGATAGTTGGCCTGCTTTTCGGTCAGCTGGGTCAGTTTAACGCCGAGCTGTGCCAGGTGCAGTCGTGCCACTTCTTCGTCCAGCTTCTTCGGCAGAACATGAACGCCGAGCGGATATTTCTCGTTTTCGGTCCACAAGGCAATCTGGGCCAAGACCTGATTCGTGAACGAGTTCGACATGACAAACGACGGATGACCCGTGGCACAGCCGAGATTAACCAGGCGGCCTTCTGCCAGAAGAATAATCGAATGACCGTCCGGGAACGTATAGCGGTCAACCAGAGACTTAATCTGAACCTTTTGAATTCCGGGATAATGATTCAGACTATCGACTTCAATTTCACAGTCGAAATGGCCAATATTGCAAACGATGGCGTCGTTGGGCATTTTTTCCATATGCTCAACCCGAACGATATCGCAGCAGCCGGTGGTCGTTACAAAGACGTTGCCACGAGCGGCGGCGTCGTCCATGGTCGTCACTTCAAACCCTTCCATGGCTGCCTGTAACGCACAGATCGGGTCGATTTCCGTAATGAGGACCCGGGCACCATAAGACCGCATGGAATGCGCACAACCTTTACCGACGTCGCCGTAACCGCAGACGACAACGACTTTTCCGGCGATCATAACGTCGGTCGCACGCTTAATACCGTCGGCGAGCGATTCCCGACAGCCGTAGAGATTGTCGAACTTACTCTTGGTCACAGAATCATTTACGTTAATAGCGGGTACTTTCAGCTCGCCTCGTTCGAACATCTGGTACAGACGGTGAACGCCGGTGGTCGTCTCTTCCGAAAGGCCTTTAATGCCCGGCAGGAGGTGCGAAAATTTCGGCGAATGAACGGCAATGGTCAGGTCGCCACCATCGTCGACGATCATATTCAGCGGCTTGCCGTCCGGGAAGATGAGGGTCTGTTCAATACACCAGTCGTATTCCGCGTCGGTTTCGCCTTTCCAGGCGTAGACCGGTACGCCTGTCGCGGCAATAGCGGCAGCGGCGTGGTCTTGCGTGGAGAATTTATTGCAACTGCTCCAGGTCACATCGGCCCCAAGCTCGCGCAACGTTTCGATCAGAACCGCCGTCTGTATGGTCATGTGCAGACATCCGGCGATATGGGCACCGGCCAACGGCTTACTCACGCCATATTTCTTACGCAAGGCCATTAGGCCCGGCATTTCATGCTCCGCGAGCATAATCTCTTTGCGACCCCACTCCGCGAGTGACATATCGGCTACCTTATACGGCAGTTTCTTCTCCTGACTCATGACTCTCTCCTTATTCGGCACGTTCTAAATACAAACGCGCCTTAGATTTGCATTTAGCGGTATTAAACAGTGGTCGTCCACCGCCGCTCTTGTTACCCTAATGGGCCAAAGCTCTTTAACCCATTTTTTTATTATAACATAAAGAGACAGGGGATTAAAGGGGGGAGGTCGCGACTGCTTGTTCCCGACTGCCGTTCCCGCCTGCTTGCCAGGTCGTGGACCAGCAACAACGAAAACGGAAGCCCGGCACTGCCCCGTGTCAGCGGGACCTCTGCGCTCTCCGCGTGCCACATGCTTCCTGAATATAGAACGAGTTAGAAACACCGTACCCGGGCTCAAAGGCTCTCTCTTGTGGCGGGTGATTCATTCGTTTCGTTATCGTCGCGAGCGGTTTTTTCTTAAAACTGCACATGAATCCATCCGCAAAATTTCGTCCCTTTTTATTGTAGTCACTTGCGACATGATCGCAACGGGTCTTAATCCTCAATTGACGTCTCCCGCGATGTCGTGTTTTTTTGCGTCTCCGATTGAATAAGTTGGTAGAGTTCTCCCATCTTCGCCGGACTTACCACCTGCCAATCCGGCCAGTATTCAGAATAAATGGACGCGTGACCTTCTTCCCCATCAGAGATACCAACCCCTTCCGGAATCGGGATCTGAAAATCGGCGTCTGTCGGGATGGTATCAGGGTCAAATTTTGTGACAATGTATTCGTGCACTTGATAGCGGTTGTTTCCTTCGAGGTCGTTTGGGTCGTTCCACTGCTCCACAACAACAATTCGCTTTGGAAAAAAACGATTTTCTGAACATTGAAAAAAATCAGTCACAGCAAAATAAAATGCCGACTTACCGAATATTTCGCCGGAGCATGGGAAGAGTGTGGTGGGACAAAAGGTTGAACGAGCAACGAGACGCTCTTCGTCGTTATCGTCGCAACCAAATTCTTTTATATGGACGACATTTTTATCTATTGTAACGATTTGTTTAATTTTTTTCACTCTCCTGATATGAGCCATCTTTTCAGTATCGCCCAAATCTTGGCCGAGAGAATCTGTTTTAAACTCCGATGTAAGAAACATGAGTAGGCAATCTTTGGGATTATAAGAGTCGGTAAGATAAAGAGGCCTGTCGGCAGGAGTTATTGCACCTTGAAAAATATCCGGCCGAATTACCAAAGTATACTTACTGTCTGTTAAATAAATTCCTTCAGAAAAAACGAACAGAGAGGACTCGTATCTGTCAGACTTATTCGCGACATTCTCGCTGAATTCCGGATGAATCATTTTCCGATTAGCATCAAAGGTCCATTTAACTTTCACCGTTCGAACATCTTCTGCCGGGCCGCCGGCCATGGCGGATTCAATGGAAGAGGCAAATCCCTGTCGCACCTCGAACTCACAAATGGCGTGGTCGAACTGAAGATGCGGGCCAAGCTCTTTAAGAATTTGTTTTACGTCCGCCATTTCGTCAGCCGCGGCAGAGAAGTGAGAAAAGAATATCAGACAGACGCAAACCAGGGCACAAAGAATTGCAATAACTCTCTTCATTATAAAATCCTTTCTCCTCATTAATTCAACATGATTTCCAGAATTTGACATGAATCCATTACGATTCTAAAGACAACGCTGTTGAGGTCGGAACGACCCCGCATATGAAACGGTCCGTCTGCTCAATATGATACTTTTCATTATTTTCGAAACGGAAATAGATTCACTCTCCGTTGAGATTATTTTAATTTATCAATAACGGCCTGTTGAAGTTCAGCGGTGGCGGTGGCAAGTGTGCCGGCGCGGCCGAGGTCGAAAGGTTGGCCGTCCGGGTGACAGAGTAGTCCGCCTGCTTCCTGAACGAGCAGTGCACCGGCAGCCACGTCCCACGGATGCGCCTGACGGCATACGGCAATATCAAGTCGACCAGCGGCGACGAAGGCCAGATTGAGCGCCGTGGAGCCGGTACGACGCATGGCCTGTTGAAAGGAAATGATTTTCATAAAATCGATAAATTCCGGGTCGCTTGCCGTGACTTGCGGTGGGAGTGAAAAGGACGTGAGCGATTCCGCCGGACGCGTAACGCGGGAAACGTGGATGGCCTGTCCGTTTACAAAGGCACCACCGCCACGCGACGCTGTAAAACATTCGCCAGTTACCGGATTATAGACGACCGCGCAGAGCAGGTCATTACCCTGTGCCAAGGCAATCGACGTACAAAACATGGGAAACTGATGCACGAAGTTGGTCGTACCATCGAGCGGATCGACAATCCAGGTCAGTGGCAATTCTTTCGTCGCACCACTTCCACATTCCGACTCCGCCAGCTGACGCATACCGATCGCCTCTTCGCCAATAAAGGCATGTTCCGGCCACTGTGTCAGGAGAATATCAGCGACGATTTTTTGCACCGTTGTATCCGCTTCGGTTACCAGGTCGGCCGGCCGCTTCTCACGCCATGCGCAATGCCCTTGCATTTCCAGCAGGACTTTACCAGCTGCGTGCGCCGCGCTCAGAGCCGTTTCAAGGTAGACCTTTGCACTGTCGTCTGTCGTCATTGTTTTCCTCCTTGGACAAATTTATTTTTATTTGTATTTTGTATTGTTCACGGGTCAGCGGAAATTTCGTGCCCTGTTATCCAGCCCCCTCCGAGCAGGCGATCTCCATAATAGGCGACCAGAGCCTGACCAGCCGCAACGCCAAAGACCGGTGTTCGAAGTTGCGCGCAAATTTTTCCGTCTTGTGTGACGGTAATCAGAGCCGGCGTACTTCGATTCCGATATCGAATTTTAACGTCGCAGGCCACAGGAACCTCGCGCGGAATCGTAAGATGCCAGTTACTCCGCTCGGCCAGAATAACATTGGCGGCCAGGTCGCTGTACGAGCCGAGTACAACATTTCGCGTCGCCGGCTCAATTCGCTGGACAAAAGTACGTTCGCCGAATCCGATACCAAGTCCTTTCCGCTGCCCAATCGTATAGCGATGATAACCTTTGTGCCGGCCGAGTTTTTTGCATTGTGCGTCGACGAACCAGCCGGTTGTATCAGGCAAGTCTGTCTGCTGCTCCAGGAAGTCGATATGTCGACCATTTTCCGCGAAGCAGACTTCCTGGCTGTCTTTTCGTTCGGCGACAGGCAACTGCCACAGCCGGGCAAGTTCGCGCGTTTCCGTCTTGCTCTGGTTTCCAAGCGGAAAGCAGAGTCGTTCGAGTTGCGACCGTTCAACGTTAAAGAGAATATAGGACTGATCTTTTTCCGGATGCCCGCGCTGGATCAGGGGCAAATCGTCCGGCTGGTCCGCGAGCCAGTCGGGTAACGTCGGAACAGACGCCCTGTCTGCGGCCGGAAGTTCGCATGATACTTCGGTATTCTGACGACTGCGCCATTCTTTTTGCCGGACGAGTTGCACGTAATGGCCCGTGGCGAACAGGTCAGCGTTCAGGAATCGTGCGGCGTCGACGAGGCGTCCGAACTTGAGCTCACGATTGCACAGAGCGCACGGGTTCGGCGTAATGCCACGAACGAAGGACGTGGTAAAATAGTCGACGATATGTCGAAAGTGGTCTGCGGCGTCGAACAGGAAGAAGGGAATATTAAGGACGTCGGCGACCCGTTTCGCGGCTAGCGCATCTTGAGGCACAGGAAAGAGTTCCGGGGACCAAGGTCGCGAGGAAAACTTCCCGTCGGCGTCCGAGCGAACGACCGTCGCGGCGAAATCGTTCGGCATGGCACTGGGCGGAACCACAGGCTGCCATGCGTGACGCATAAAGAGTCCGAAAACCTTATACTGCCGTCGAATCAGAATCGCGGCGGACACGGAGCTGTCGACCCCACCAGAAAGCGCGACCGCGACCGTCGTTCCCATTGCGATTATTCCTTGACCCGTTCGATATATTCGTCGGTACGCGTATCGACTTTAATCACATCTCCCGTCTCGACGAAGTTCGGAACGATAATTTCCGCGCCGGTCTGCAACTTGGCCGGCTTGGTAACGTTCGTTGCCGTATTGCCGCGCACAGCCGGTTCGGTGTATTCCACCTTAAGAATAACGTGATTCGGCGGGGTTATGCCAATGGGATTATCATTGTAAAGGAGCATTTTACAAGGCATATCCGGCAGGAGATAGCGCCAAGCGTCGCCAATGGCTTCTTTCTGGAGTTCATACTGCTCGTAGGTCTCTTTTTCCATAAAGATCCACGTTCCGGTCTGCTCGTACAGGAAGGTCGTGTCCGTTTCATGAATATCGGCCGCTTCCAGTTCATCGCCACTTTTATAGGTGCGTTCCAGAACGGTCCCGCGCACCAGGTCGCGAAGCTTGCATTTGTACAAGGCCTGACCTTTGCCCGGCTTGACAAAATTACATTCAATCATAATGAAGGGATTTCCGTCAATTTGAACCTTCAGACCTTTACGAAAGTCACTTGTGTTGTATGATGACATAGTGTGGTTTCCTTTCTTGGTACCGACGCGACATCTGCATGATACTAATATTTATGGGTTATACTCATGGTACAAATAATAACGACGCCCGACGCGGACAGTAAGTCAAGCGGGCCCTGTGAAATGGACTCGCTGGTCACCGGCGAGAGTCTCGTGCGTGAGCTGGGACTTCCGACGGAACTCCTGCCTCAAATTAACCTTGCGGCGCAAACGTGGCCCATTCAACTACCGCGTCAGCTCCTCGACCGAATCGAACGAGGCAACCCGGAGGACCCGGTCCTGCGACAGTTCCTGCCTGTGGCCAGTGAACTTGAGGACGTGCCAGGCTTTACGCGAGACCCACTCGAAGAGTCAGGGCAACAGTCCGGTCTGCTCCGCAAGTACGCCGGTCGCGCTCTGGTACTCACCTCGGCTCAATGTTTCGCTCGATGCCGTTATTGTTTTCGACGCTTTGCCCAGGCGGAACATGCCCTGTTTGCCACTACGCACCCGGAAGGAAAACTTCCCGATTTCGCTCGCTTTTTACAGGCGGTCACTGAAGATACGTCCATTCGTGAACTCATCCTGAGCGGAGGCGACCCTCTGGCTGTTACCAATCTTGAGCTTAAACACCTTTTCCATTATATCAAAACTATTCCACATGTTAATAGGGTCCGGCTGCACACTCGGGCCGCTATTCTTGTCCCCGAGCGCGTCGACGACGGACTCCAGGCCCTTTTTATTGATTGGCTAAGCCAAAAAACAAAGAAAAATTCACTATTCATCGTTTTCCACATAAACCACCCCCATGAACTCTGCGACGAGGTTTATCACATGTTCGACCGGTTACGAGCTCTGGGCGGCGTGCTGCTCTCGCAGACGGTCCTGTTAAAACGGGTTAACGATTCCGCCGACGTGCTGGCAAATCTGTTCACGAGACTAACAGACCACGGCGTTCTCCCCTATTATCTGCATCAGCTGGACCGTGTGGCCGGGGCCGCCGCCTTTGAAGTCCCGGAAGACGAAGGCCGACTTCTCATCGAGCAGTTGCGTAATCGCCTGCCGGGCTACGCCGTCCCCCGCTACGTGCGCGAGATGCCCGGCTGCCCCTGTAAGACGAGTTTGGGGTAAGATTAAGGGAAAGAAGGGCGCCGATATGCGGCCCGCGTTCCCGACTGCTCACGTTCCCGACTGCTTGCAGGTCGGGAACCAGCAATAACTGCGTTCCCCCGCGCCCCCTGCGCGCTAAAAAATAATGTGTCAATTTGAGAGGGCATTTGAGACCGGGTACCGTATTCGTAACCTGTGCTATATTCAGGAATTATATATCACGCAGGGTTCGCTGAGGAGCGCGGAGGTCCGCGTCAAAATCGGTCGCGCTCTACGCGGGGGAGCGGTTGGTCGTGGGAGCCTGTTTTGTGCTGCCCTTACAGGGCGATGTTCATTTTCTACCGCAGACCCGGGGCGTTGGTCGCTGCGCTCCCTTGCCCCGGGCTAGGTTGTGCTGGCCTTACAGGCCGCCGGTGAATGGCGATGACGGGTACATGGCGAATCCATCGCAGATTGGCTGTGCTTCCGTTTTCGTTGTTGGCAGTTCCCCAAACGTTGTTGCTGGTTCTCGGTTGTGACAGCGGTGGGGCCAATCCAGGGCGGGTGTTTTGTGAGGGTAAAATGACAAGTCACGGCGGGGTGGCAGTTCCCGAATGTTATTGCTGGGTCGGGCCCTGGCGAGCAGGCCCGACCTGTTGTCGCAAGAAAATTTGGCGTGCACACTCGGGAAGGCTTTTTTACTCGCTGTGGCTTGAATTGTTTCCGTTTTTGACGTATAATAGAGGATTGTGCTAAAAGATAAAAACACAGGAACCGGAACTGCCAGAGAAAGTTGAAAAAGACCCATGATTATGCGAAATCCTCCCGCGTTGCGATTTAACTACCCACTGCCCTACGGTGCGACGTGGCGCGATGGCGGTGTGTTATTCTCGCTCGTTTCGCGTGCGGCAACGGGAGTTCGCGTCCTCCTTTACGACGATGTCGACGACCGTGACCCGAGTGACGTCATTTCGTTCGATCCGAATCTGAACCGCTGGGGGGACGTCTGGTGCCTCTTCCTGCAGAATATCAAACCGGGCCAGCTCTATCATTTTCAGGCGGACGGCCCCTTTGCGCCGGAACAGGGGCATCGCTTTAACGGCAAGGCACGACTGATCGACCCGTATGCGCGTGCCTTGGCTGGGGATTTTCTACCGGGTAACGACGGTATCGTCCGGCCGCCGAAGTGCGTTGTGGTGGATAACGCGTTCGATTGGTCCACCGATCGGCACTTGCGGCACGAGCTTTCCGAGACGATAATCTACGAAGCGCACGTGCGCGGATTTACGTGCAGTCCAACCAGCGGCGTTGACGCGCCGGGGACCTACTGCGGCATGGTGGAAAAAATTCCCTATCTAAAGTCGTTAGGCATTACGGCAATTGAACTTATGCCGGTTCACGAATTTCCGACGAATCGATTTGACGGGGAAGCGAGTCAAACGCACAACTATTGGGGTTATGACCCACTGGCCCTGTTTGCCCCGCATCGGGGCTACGCGAAGAGCCGCATGCCTGGGGCCCAGGTGGAAGAGTTCAAGAAGATGGTGCTGGCGTTTCATCAGGCGGGAATTGAGGTTATCCTTGACGTCGTCTTTAACCACACCAGTGAAGGGAACGAGCTGGGTCCGACCTTAAGTCTTAAGGGGCTGGGCAATCGCGCCTATTATATGCTGGAATGCGACGGACGCTATAAGAACTATAGCGGTTGCGGCAATACGGTCAACGGGAATCATCCGCTCATGCGTGAGTTGATTTTTAATTGTCTGCGCTACTGGGTGCAAAATTACCATGTCGACGGCTTCCGATTTGACTTGGCCTCGATTTTAAGTCGTGACCGGAACGGGCACTTAGTGGCGAATCCGCCTGTTCTTGAGGCGATTTCGGAAGACCCGCTTCTTGCCGATACGAAGATCATCGCGGAGGCCTGGGACGCAGCCGGTGCGTATCAGGTGGGCAGTTTCGGGACCTCGCGCTGGGCGGAATGGAACGGCCGATTTCGCGACGACGTACGCCGTTTCTGGCGCGGCGATTCGTATACAAGGTGCTCTTTTGCGACTCGGTTAACCGGATCGAGTGACCTGTACCATGCGTCGGGGCGCAGTCCGCTTTCGAGTATCAACTTCATTACGGCGCACGACGGCTTTACGCTCAACGATCTGGTCTCCTACGAGCACAAGCACAACGAGGCCAATGGCGAGCAGAATCGGGACGGGGAAAACAACAATAACAGCTGCAACTACGGGGCAGAGGGTGAAACGGACCAGCCGGAAATCGAAAAACTGCGTCGGCGCCAGATACGTAACTTAATGGCCAGTCTGCTTTTGAGTCAGGGCGTACCCATGATTACCTCGGGCGATGAGGTGCGTCGCACGCAACAGGGGAATAATAACGCATGGTGTCAGGACAACAGTATCTCCTGGTTCGACTGGTCGCTTGTGCGTAAGAATTCGGATCTTTTCCGGTTCTGCAAGTCACTGATTACGTTTCGGCGGTCGCAGTCGTCGATACGGAGGTGCCAGTTTCTTACGGGCCAGCCGGCGTCGCCGGGCGGTCTGCCAGACGTCTCCTGGTTCTCCTGCCACGGCGGGGCTGTCGAATGGGACTGGGGCGACGAGCGCACTCTCGTTGGGCTGCTGGCCGCGGACGAGGCGACGGACCCCGCTCTGGACCCGTTTCATATTCTGTATCTGGTCAATGCCGACCGTCAGCCGCGAGAATTTTCCTTTCCGGCCGTCGCACTGCATCCGCACTTCACCTGGCGAAAATATATTGATACCGGTGTGGAATCGCCGGGCGATATCTATCCGAACTACGACGGCCCTGCGCCCAAGCTGAATACGGTCGTAACACTTCCGTATTATTCCACGGTGGTTTATATCAGTCCGCGACGTCCGGGCTGGGACGGAGTTCAGGGCCAGGGCGACTCCCTGTTACAAGCGGAACTCGATTCCGCCATACCGGTCTCCAATCCTTTAACGAATCCGGAAGACTGCGCGTCTTCCTATATGATATGACCCTCCATTTGCTCGCTATTGGTTTTTTCCTCTTTCTGGGTATCGTTGCCAGTAAGATATCATCGTTTTTAAAGGTCCCGATCCTGCTGATCTTTCTGGCAATAGGTATGCTGGCGGGGATCGATGGACTGGGGATTCCGTACGACAATTTTTCGCACGCGAATTATCTGGGGGCCATAGCTCTGGCGTTCATTCTGTTTTCGGGGGGGTACGATACGCGCTGGAGTGATGTGAAGACGGTTCTTGCCCCGGGCACGGTACTCGCGACGGTGGGCGTACTCCTGACCGCCGTGCTGCTGGGCGCGTTTGTCTGCCTGTATTTGAAGATTTCGATCTGGTGGGCCTTGCTGCTCGGTGCGGTCATATCGTCGACGGACGCGGCGGCTGTTTTTGCCCTGTTTCGCTCGCGCAGCTTTGGGCTTCGCGGCCGGCTTCGTCCGCTTCTGGAGTATGAGTCAGGCAGTAACGACCCGATGGCCGCCTTTCTCACGCTCTTTTTTATTAGCGTTTTGAGCTATCCGGACGTTCCGATCTGGTCGATTGTACCCCTGTTCGCGCTGCGCATGTCGGTGGGAATTGTGGCCGGTTTTCTCACGGCGAAATGCTTCTGCTGGCTCTTTGACTCGCTGCATTTGGAATATGAGGGCCTGTATTACGTGCTCGGGATTGCGGTTGTCTTTCTCTCGTTTTCCCTGGCGGAGTTAACGATGGGCAATGGCTTTATGGCGGTCTACGTTTGCGGGCTGGTTATGGGCAACAGTAAATTTGTGTATAAGTACGGCTTGGCACGTTTTAGTGACGGTCTGGCCTGGCTCATGCAGGTGGCAATCTTTCTGGTTTTAGGACTGCTGGTTACGCCGAGTGAGCTTGTACCCATCGCGTGGGAGGGGTTCGTTATCGGCCTGGTCCTCATGTTTCTCGTGCGTCCGCTGGTCATTTTGCTCTGTCTGCCGGGCAGGTCGTTCAGCTTGGGTGAGAAGGCGCTCATCGCCTGGGGCGGCTTTCGCGGAGCGGCCCCGATCGTCCTGGCAACATTTCCCATGCTCGCCTTTGCGGGCACGCCGGAAGAGCAATCGGCGAAAGTCATCTTTAATATTGTCTTTTTTATTGTCATCTCCTCCATCTTTATTCAGGGAAAGACGCTCATGCCGCTGGCACGGCTGCTCAAGCTGGACAAATACGACAAGCCGCGTTCACGCGCACCCCTTGAATTCGAAGAGACCGGCAATACGAACGACCGCATGTACGAGTTCGAAATCACGGCCGAGTCGAAGCTTGTGGGTATGCGTATTGCCGATCTAGGTCTGCCTGCGGAGGTGCTCATTCTTTTAATCAGGAGGAACGGCGCGTTTGTCATACCGAGCGGGCCGACCGTCCTATGCGCCGACGACGATTTAATCACCTTTCTCGACCCGATCGCGATTCCGGAAATGGAAGCGATTCTGGCCAATGGAGCAACCAGGAAGAAGAAGGATAAGGGGGAACCGGTCGAGGGCGCGCCGAGCGAAAATGCGTCGGAACCTGACACTTCCCTTCGAGGAGATCGAGCATGCTGACCCGAAAGCGAGCGCGCCGACTCTCCTTCCTGCTGGCCGGACTCATAACGCTCCTGCTGCTCTTTATTCTGCCTATGACAGGTCGCAACTGGATAGGACCGGACGCGATTTTTAGTGAGCTGCCTTGGCATGGGCTCAGTGGCTTGAGTGCGGACGCACGCATCTACTGGGGCGAGCGATTTCCGAAGACCCTGCTTGCCATGGTGGCCGGGAGCGGCCTGGCGCTGTGCGGCATGGTCCTGCAAGCTGTTTTTCGTAATCCGCTGGCCACACCGTATACGCTGGGCATAGCGGGCGGTTCGGCTTTTGGCGCCTCGGTTGCGATTGTGCTCGGCGGCGCCGGCGGTGTTATGCTCCTGGGCATTCCGTGGGCGACGTGCGGGGCACTACTCGGGGCGATCCTGGCAATGTCGGTGGTATTCCTTCTTTCGGGACGCAACGATCTTGCCGGCGATCGCATGCTGCTGGCAGGGGTAGCGGTCAGTTTCTTCTTTACGAGCCTGACGTTGTGCGTGCAATATATAGCGGACCCGACGCAGTCATTCCGGATCGTGCGATGGACGATGGGCGGGATTGACCATTGCGACGCGCGGCACATTACGCTCGTTGCGACCACGGTAGGGTCAGGCGCGGTTTTTCTGGCAACGGCGTGGCGTGAACTGAATCTTATGCTGCTCGGTCGCGATGAGGCCATGTCGCTCGGACTGAATGTCACGCGATTTCGTTATCTGCTCTTCATTGTGACCTCGCTTATGGTCGGCGTTATTGTCTCCGTTTGCGGACCGATTGGCTTCGTCGGCATTATGGTTCCGCACTGTGCCCGACTACTCGTAGGCGGGTCCCATGACCGGCTCTTTCCGCTGGTCCTCTTTGGCGGTGCCCTGTTCCTCGGAGCATGCTATACCATCTCGCGGATCATACTGTATCCGGTCATTCTGCCGACCGGGGTATTAACCAGTCTGCTCGGCGGACCCTTCTTCCTCTGGATCCTCTTCCGGAAAAAATAAACGTGACCTACGTTCACGTTCCCGACTGCTTGCAGGTCGGGAACCAGCAACAACAGTCCGACTGCTCGCAGGTCGGGAACCAGCAACAACGGCCCGACTGCTTGCCACATTGGGACCCAGCAATAACGAAAACAAGAACCACCCATAACAAAAGGCGACGCCGTGGTTTGTGCTGCCCTTACAGGGCGATAGATGATTCTTATCCCTAACCCGGGGCGCCGGTCGCTACGCTCCCTTGCCCCGGGCTATGTTATGCTGGCCTTACAGGCCGTCGGTGAATGGCGATGCTGGGTAAATGGCGAATCGATCGCAGATTAGCGGTGCTGGGCTTCCGTTTTCGTTATTGCTGGTTCCCGACCTGCGAGCAGTCGGGAACGGAGGCCGTCGTGAGCACAAGAAAAGAAAAACCGGGAATGAAAGGTGAATTTCATTCCCGGCGGAGTGGCCGGTTATGGGAGACCGGCGGGTCAGGGTACACTCACAAAGGGTGGCCGTCGAACTTAGTTCGCGTTTCCGGTTCCGAAGACGAAGCTCTCTTCCTCTTCCTGGATAATGATACGCGGAGTAACGAGCATCATGAGGCTGGTTGTTTCGCGACCAATAGCGGAGTTGGAGAAGAGTCGTTTCAGGTACGGTATCTTGCTAAGGATAGGCACGCCACCTTCGTTACGCCCTTCGTTGAGTCGTTTAATACCACCAAGGAGAACGGTTCCGCCGTCGGGTACTTTAACCGTGGTTTGCACGGAGAAGGTCGAGATAATCGGCTGCTGAATGGTCGTACCTGTACTGACGTATTCCACGGCTTCTGTATCTTCCCGTTCGTCGGTTATGCTGGACGTACTGTCACTTCCCTTGGAGGCAGTTGTCCGGTCGGTCGAGACCGTATCGGTTCCTTCGAACTTAAAGGTACGGTCGGGTTCCGTAATTTCGCTGAAGTACGGAGCGACGGTCATACGCACGAAGCGTCGGTCCTGCGAGGCCACAGCCTGTACGGTCATGAACTGCCCTTCGTTGATAACGGTAACCACCGGCTGCTGGGCAACGGCGAATTCACCGACGACCGGGATAACCGTATAGACGTAAGGAACTTCCATATCGTCACGGACGTACGCCCACTGGCCATTGAACATAACGACTTTCGGTGCCTGTAAAATATTGGACCGGCGGTCGCTTTCGGCGGCGTTCATAAAGAAGTACGATTCAATATCGCTGAGAATCGCAAATCCCATCTGGGCACCGACGCTCGGGTCATAGTTACCGAACTGGGGAATAGCCAGTCCGTAGCTGTTTTGCGAGAAGTCAATGTTCAGGTTATCGGTGAACGGCTTATCGCCAGCGGCATCGGAAACGGCCAGGCCGTAGATTCCCTTGCCAGCGGGAGTCAGTCTTCCGCCATCTTCCGCGGCCGGGGCATCCGATTGAAAACTCACATTGAAGTTCACGCCGATTCGTTCGAAGTATTCATCGCTTATCGTTATGAATCGGACTTCGACCGCAATCTGGAGGTCCAGCATGGAGCGGATTTTTTCGAGCAGATCGCAAATCTCTTCATGGTTCTCTTCCGTCTGACGAATAATCAGAGACTGCGAGAGATTGAAGTATTGCGGTTCGCCCACTTCTTCCCAGGATTCCGGGTCAACGACACTGACGATCAGATTGATCAATTCGGACGGGTCGCTCATACCACCGGTTGCCGAATCCTGATTCTTACCGAACGGCGTATTGCCGCCAGCCGAGGCGATCTGGGCCACGACGTCAGGCGAAATCATTGTATTGGCACCGAGCGGATTATTTCCGAGTCCGGAGATGGTCGCCGCCGCACTGCGATTATTACCGCGGTTATTGACCATATTAAAGGCCCGGTTGAACGACGACTCCATAGCCCAAGGCGACTCCGTTCCGTTAAAGTTCGGAATCGGGCAGACCAGGTCGGCCACGGAATAGACCACGCTCTTAATCTTCCCGTTTACCTTATTCTTGTTCGTAATCTTGAGCACTTCGTCATCGACGATGTAGGTCAGATTATACGGTTCAAGGATATGTTTCAGGTAGTTCTTAAGCGTTATGTTCGACAGTTTCGTTTCGACGGTCATATCGGACGTGATTCCGGCTTCGGCCAAAGCGGCATTGTCGATGAGGATATTCATATCGGTTGAACTCTGAATGAACTCCATAACGGTCGCCAGCGGCATGGGCTGGTCGAACGGCAGAGTAATCTGCATGTTCAGCTTGTTCAGGATTTCCATATCGGCTTCGCTGCGGGTCGCTCCGGTATCAATAGCCGTTCTGTTCTTGACGCGGTCCCAGAGGGGTCCGAAGTTGACCGGACTCTCGTCGCTCACGTTTATAACCGACGCGGATTCCACGTCATTCATACCCTGGAGCCAACCGGCCTCTCGCTGCTCTTTCAGGTTGTTATTAAAGGCAACCTGTTTCGCCGTTCGGGCCTTATGGAACATCTGAATCGAGACGACGTCGTTCTGCGAGTAATCCTGGCACTTCTTCGCCAGAATAATCGCTTCGTCGTACTTCCCTTCTTCCAGGAGTTGATTGAACGTTTCCGTATCTTCCGCCAGACGATTCTGGATTTGCAGATCGGCCTCACGATTCAGTCGGACCTGCTCCTCGACGTCCTTGTTCTGATTATCCAGCTTGATTAAAGCTCCGTTTTCGGCAATGAACCGATTCGTTTCGTTAATCGCCATATCAATGGAGTAGCTGAAATGTCCTTTAACGCCCGCTTCCAGAGACGAGGCCGCCAGTTCATCACGCAATTTCTCCAGCATGGCCAGAGCTTCTTCCGGGTTCGTATTACGTACTTGATGCGTCTTGGTTATGAACGCGCTGATTTCGCTTTGGATCTGTTGCGGAGCCTGGTCGAAATTGATTCCGGTTCCGGCTACTTCCTGCTTGACCTCTGGTGCAGCAGGAGCGGTACTCAGTTTGGCTATGCTCTCATTTATATGACGCACAGCCTGGGCATCCATTTCCGCGGCGTAACGAAGAGCGTCTTTGAAATTCTTAAGAGCCGCATCGTTATTACCGGCACGAAGAGCCGCTTCCGCTTCCTGTATGTAGAGGTAGCCATTGCTCTGGCCGAGCGACGGAAGAAGTTCCGTGCCTTGCACCTGACGTATGGCCCCCGCATTGACTTCTTCGGTCCGGGCGGAACCACTTCGCGTCACGGCAATATCGCCGAGCAAACGAGCGGGCGAATCACCGCCAACGAACGCGTTCTCCGGAATACCGAGCGCGGCCATATCGCGGCCAAGTTTTTCCGCCTGATCCATCTGACCCGCCTGGAGCAGTTGTCGCCCTTGGGCAAGCTGCTGCTGAACTTGAACGACCTGACGTCGCATGCCCTCAGAGATATTCTCAAGAGGGGCCACGGCTGTCGTTGCGGCCAGTGCGGCGTGTGCTGCCATGCGGTCGTCCTGGATTCGCTGCTGTACACTCTCGGCATCCATACCGCTCTGAAGTGTCTTCGCATCCAGGACGATGTTGAGTTTCTTCGCTTCCAGAACGAGAGCCTCCGCACTGTCGTAATCGCGACATCGCCGAAGGGCTTCCGCCTGATGAAGGTAATTTTTCGCCAAATCACGACGCACGGATTCCGTAAAGCCGTGTGTGCGGGCCGCTTCTTCAATCTCCTTATAGGAATTGACCAGCGGCAGAACGTACTCCGGACGGTCACTGGCGTCCGAGTAGACTGCGTTTAATGCGGTGGCCTCGTTGACAAACTTCACTGCCGACGCCGTATCACGCCCCATGAGCGCTCGACGGGCTCGCAGAAGAAGTTCCTGACTCCGGGCAAGAGTATCATTCGGAGTAACCTCCCCTAAGCCCGTGGCAGACGCTGCCGTGACAACACTCTGCTCCTGACCTTTGGCGTCTGTTACGACCAAACGGTCCAATCCGTCCGAAGTTAACAGCGTCGAGAAACCTAACGCCACCAATAACAATCCGGTTTTGATTCTTCTCGTTGATTCCAACTTGATACTCCTTTCACGGTTTATCCCTCGTGTTTCTCCAAGGGTAAACCCCACCTTTTGTCGTCCCTGACCTTTACGAACGCAAGAAGGTTTCTCCACAATAATGTTTAATTTGGTTGATCGCTCTGTTTCGTCTGTCCTTGTGCCCTTTGCGACTTCTCCGACTCGCGGATGCGCTTGCCCAATCGGACTTATCCGAACCAGAGGCGGAATCCTCCTATCCGTTATATCCTTAAATCGTATTACAATCGTAATTTCATTAGGAAAAATTTCCTGTAATCGTTTAAAAAGCCCTTTTTGGCAAAATCGTTGCCAGTTGCACAATTGTTATCTTTAACTATTTTATCCATATTAACAAATAAGCCCATTTCACGCGTTTCTTTGTCCGCTCGTCCTTTTGACCATACCGGGCAGGCCACGCCCCACGGGACGCGTCCGGGCTCCCATTTATTTTTATCATTTTTTGCTTGTAATATAAATAGTCCTTGACGAACGGTCTGTTTGCTTCTACAATATATGATATACCGGTTCCGCGTGGTGTCTCGCGCCGCAGGGCTTGTCGGAGATGGGGGCACACGGGAATCTGTTTTAGTCCGAGGGCGCAACGGGCGTCATGCCCGGAATGCCTTTCAGGGGCGAAAGTTACGTTCGCATTAACCGCGTTGCAGGCTCGGGACGAAGTTCTGCCCTCGCCAGACGCAAGAGACGAAAAAGGAGAGATGAATGAGTGGAATTGGTATGTCGGTCCTTGTTGTTGGTGGCGCCATTGTCCTGGTCGGATTGGTTCTATTCTCTTTGGTGGTCAGTATTTACAATGGACTTGTCCAGCGTCGTAATCAGTACAAGAACGCGTATAGTCAAATTGACGTCCAGCTGAAGCGTCGGTATGACCTGATTCCGAATCTGGTCGAGACGGCCAAGGGCTACCTGAAACATGAGCGGGAAACGCTGGAAGCGGTGGTTCAGGCGCGAGGCGCGGCCGTGGGTGCCGGTAAAGAGGCGGCGGCCAATCCGGGCGACCCTGCGGCCATGAAAGCGCTGGCCGGGGCCGAGGGTGAGTTGGGCGGCGCCTTGAGTCGCCTTCTCGTCGTGTGCGAAGCCTATCCCGACCTTAAGGCCAATCAGAACATGCTCGCGCTCCAGGAAGAGCTTACCTCGACGGAGAACAAAATCGCCTTTGCACGCCAGGCTTATAACGACAGTGTTATGAACTACAACAATTCGCGGGAGGTTTTCCCCTCGAACATAATCGCCGGCATGTTCAATTTCGCCGCCGCCGCACTATTGGAAATCGAAAACGCGGAAGAACGCAATGTGCCCAAGGTCAGCTTCTGAATCCGGCGGCTGTCCGTTCGCGTTGCCTGTTTCGCGGGGCACGTCCCTGTGACGGCCATGCCGAGTCGATCGACCACATCAGGAGCATACGATGAATTTTTTTGAACGACAGGACCAGGCCCGGAGTAAGACGTCGCGACTCGTCTTACTCTTTATTACGGCGCTGCTGTGCATTTTTTTGGCCATACACACCGTAGTCGCCGGGGTTATGTATGTTACCGATAAAGATGCCTTGTTCATGGCCACCTGGCTCGACCCCGGACTCCTGCTACTCGACTTCTGCGCCGTCTCGCTCCTTATTGGCGGTGCCTCGCTCCTGAAAAGTTTGCAATTGTCTTCGCTCAAGGGCAGTGGCGTGGCCGAACTCTATGGCGGGACCCGCGTCGAACGCAATACGTCCGTCCTGCAGGAGCGACAGCTCTTGAACGTCGTTGAGGAGATGGCCATAGCGTCCGGCGTTCATGTCCCCGACGTCTATATATTGCGGGACGAGCCTTCGATTAACGCCTTTGCCGCAGGGGCAACCCCGGAAACTTCGGCCATTGCCGTAACTCAAGGTTCCCTCGACTACCTTACCCGCGACGAACTGCAAGGCGTAATCGGCCATGAATTCAGCCATATTCTGAATCACGATACCCGCATTGACATGCGCTTTATTGGCATTCTCTTTGGTCTGCAGATGATTATGTTCCTGGGTATATTCCTCTTTCGCAACAGTATCTACCTGACCAACAGCAGGAGCAGTGACAGTCGCGATAATGGCGCCGCACTTGGCCTTGTAATCATGCTGGCCGGGGCCGCTCTTTCCATTATTGGCTTTATTGGTGTTATTTTTAGCAACATAATCCAGGCGGCCGTATCGCGTCAGCGAGAATTTCTCGCCGATGCCTCTTCGGTTCAGTTTACGCGTAACCCGTCCGGGCTGGCCGGCGCTTTCAAAAAAATTGGATGTCCCAACGTCGGCTCAACCATCAATAACACAAGCAGTATAGAGGCCTGTCATCTCTTCTTCGGGAGTATCTTTTCGCCGGGCTTTCTGTCGGCTCTGTACAATACGCACCCGCCTCTGGAGCAGCGTATCCGTCAGTTAGATCCTTCGTTCGACGGAACGTTTCCGGAGATGATCGAACGGATCAATTGGGCCGACCGCTATTCCACCGTTTCCGCAACGGGCGACGCGTCTCAGGGCGACAAGGTTGCCCAGGTCATAACAACCGCCGCCTTACTCACGGCAGGAGCCGCCGGTGACTCCGTTTCCGTCTCCAACGCGACGCTGCCCCTTCAAGAGAAGCCCTCTCAAGAGAAGAAAACGCCCACGATTAAGGTTGAGCAGCAGATTAAGTCGATTGGCGAATTGACCGACGCGAAGTTGAAATGTGCGTTGTCTCTTATAGCTGCGCTCCCGGCGAGTCTGGAGGAAGCGGCGCGCACTGTACGTGGGGCGAAGTGCCTTGTCCTGGCCCTGCTCATTGATCGCGACTGGGAACAGCGTAAGAAGCAGCTCGCCTGGCTCATTGGTAAACTGTCACCGGAAGAGGGGCCTCTGGTGCGGCAAGATTTAACCGCTATTGACGAGATTCCTGTTGCGGCCAAGGTTCCACTTCTGGAACTCGCCTGGCCTTCGCTCAAAGAGTTGGAAAGAACGGAGTATATCGCCTTTCGTGACTATGTCAACGAGCTGGTACGCAGTGACGGACGGGTCGACCTGTTCGAATTTACCTTGCAGCAGTATCTCCTGGGTGGCCTTGACCGGCATTTTGGTTTGGCGCGACATCCTCAAAGTCGCTACCGTGCCATTAGCAGTGTCCTTGATCCCTACACAATTGTCCTTTCCTATCTGGCGTATGCGGGCAGTGACGACGCCGATGGTAGCGAGTCGGCGCGACATGCGTTCAATACGGGTGCCGCGGCTCTGTATATACGCCCTGACATGAAGCCGAAGGAAGAATGTACGCCGGCCGCTTTTGGCCAGGCCCTTATGCTGCTGACGCAAACGAGTCCGACTCTGAAAGAGCATATTCTCCGATCTTTCTATCTTTGTGTGGCCGATGACGGGGTCGTTACGGAAGAAGAAGGAGAACTCATGCGTGCCATTACCGCGGCGCTCGGATGCCCCATGCCTTCCTGGTCCGGAACTCCTGCCTGACCCGGCCGGGCAGCGACTTTCCGGTCCGACCTTAACGCCCCTTAACCCAACTACCGCAGATTTATGGTTCCTTCGCTTAAAATGGTTTCGTACCCAGAAAATGACTTGACCGGCTTCCAGATCGGCGACTACGAACTCTTGCAGCCTATCGGTTCTGGCGCCATGGCCGACGTCTACCTGGCGCGTCAGAAATCACTTGACCGACAGGTGGCCATGAAAATTCTGCGCTCGGAATGGGCGGAAAACGAAACTTACGTACAGCGGTTCATCCAGGAGGCCAAAGCCGCCGCACAACTTGAGCATCCGAACATTGTCCACATTTACGAAGTGGGAACGCGCGACGGCCGACTTTTATCGCCGACTTCCTTCATACCCAGACTGCTCTTGCGCTTGGTCCCGTTCCTGACACGGTCGAAGACTCACTCGCACGAGGCGACCCTGTACTTTATAGCCCAAGAGTATGTGCCAGGCGTTAATCTGCGGGAATACCTGCGCACCTGTAAGCAGGTCTTGCCCTATCACGCTTTGAGTATTGCCCATAAAGTTGCCTTGGCTCTGGCCCGTGCGGAGGAGTCGGGAATTGTCCATCGCGACATCAAGCCGGAAAATATCCTTCTAAGCGAGTCGGGCGACGTTAAAATTGCCGATTTTGGGCTCGCTCGTATCGATACGGATTCGGCCGTCCGAGGCGATCTGACCTCACTATCGCTAACGCAAATGGGTATGGCGCTCGGTACCCCCTTATATATGAGTCCGGAACAGGCGCGTGGCCTCCCGCTCGATTCTCGCAGTGACCAATATTCCTTGGGCGTGACCCTCTGGCACACGCTTGCCGGGCGTCCGCCTTTTTCCGCGCCTACGCCTCTGGCCGTCGTTATGGAGCATATTCATACCGCGCCCGAACTTTTACACGAGATACGGCCCGAGGTCCCCGCGTCGGTGTCCCGGCTCGTTGACCGTATGATGGCCAAAGCGCCAGGCGACCGGTACCCCTCATTCCGCGCTCTGGACGATGCCATTGTGAAGATTATCAAGGAAGAAGGGTCCGGGAGTAAGCGGGACGCCTTCGCCTCGCTCTTGGGCGGTCAGGCCGGGTCTATAACTCCGCTTGCGGGGCAGGACACCGCTCTTAACGACTCCATGAATCTTTCTCGCGTTTCGCAAACGCTCTCGTCGACCATGCACAGCATGCGCCGGTTAGACGTTCATCGCAGGGAGCGTCGTCAGCGTAAGGCGACTCGCGCCGTCATACTCCTTTTGGCACTGCCTGCCGCCGCTTTTCTGGGGACCGGGCTTGGCTATCTGCAGTCGACTCGTTGGACTCGTTCCTTTTCCTCGCCGGTGGCCATTGAGCGTCTGGCCTCTGTTGAGGAGCAGTGGGTCTTCGCCTCGCAGACAGGCACGGCCGCCGCGTGGCAGAGTGTGATCGATTATTTTCCTGACCAGCCCAGTTGGGTCCTGCACGCAAAGGAGCAGCTCGCGCGAACCTGCATGCTCGAAGGCAAGGAAAAAGAAGCAAAAGCCTTATTTCTCCACTTCTCCGAGAGTAACCCAAATGACTCGCCGGTGCATCATTTCGGCGTGGCGGGCCTGGCTTGGGTCCTGGCCAACGAAGGCAACGTGGACGAAGCCGCGTTCCTCCTCTCATCACTTCGCAGTAACCGCGAGTCCGGTTATGACCGCCTGACAGAAGACGCCATAAGCCGTGCCCAGGCCGTCATCCGTGCCTCGGCCGCGGACTGAACCAGGAAGGAACGCCGCGAATCCGCGTCAGCGCGACCGATTCCGAAACGGGACCTCTGCGAACTCAGCGTGATATATAAATCCTGAACGTAGAACGGATTACGGACACCGCACCCGGTCTCAAATGCCCTAACCTTGTGATGGATTATTTTTTAGCACGCAGGGGAACGCGGAGGCGGGTCGTGCCCGGGTTCGGAGGTGACCGGCCTGTGCTGCCCTTACAGGGCGCCGTGGAACAGTCATGATGGGTAAATGGCGAATCGGTTGCACATCGGCGGTATTGGCTTCCGTTTTCGTTTTTGCTGGTTCCCGACCCGCGAGCGGTCAAAACGGGGCTATAGTACGAGTACGGTTCCTGCCGGGAAGGTGCCGTCGGGGGCGAGTTTGCGGCGATTTCGTTCGAGGAGTTGCTCCGTCTGCTCCGGGCTGTACTTGTGGCGTGCGGCGATGGCGTCGAGCGTTTCCGGCTGCGTGAGCGTTTCCGTCCGAACCGGGGTGGGGAGCGGGAGAACGAGAGGGCCGGTGGGAGCGGACGGCTCGGGTGTTGCGGCTGCTTGGGCCGTGTCGGGGACGCCGCCTGTGGTGGGACGGGCAAGGACATTCTGAATCCCGGGCTGGACTCCGGGCGTCGGTTCCGCGTTGGCGATAATGAGCTTGCCCATCTTGAGCGGCTGCGGCGTCGCGGCCAAAGGAGCGATCGCCACGGCCTGATCGCCCCGGCTCGTCGACTCGGTCAAAGCGGACGGCGGCACGGAATCACGAACGACCAGCCCAGGCGACTTACTCACCTCCGGCGTTGCCAGCGGCTCCCAATGATTGACCGGAACAGCCTCTTTCTGATTGGGGTCGACCGTCGTAGCGATCGGAACTTCCGCGGATTTCTTATCCGTTAGCGGCGGGTTCGCGTCGGCGGCCGTGCTCTCGGTAACGGCCTCGGCGAGCGGTTTGGCCTGGGCATAGGCCGCGACCACCTCGCCAGACGACTGCGGTTCATCCGGACCGGCGGGGGCCGCTGCTTGTGTTGGTTCTATAGTACCCTCTTGTGCACGCGGCGGTTGCGACATTTTAGACGCTTCTTTTACCGGGTCGAGAATGAGCGAATCGAGGTCTTTCCAGGCGGGTGCGGCGGCACTGCGGACTTTCGGTTCTTCCAAGGGGGTCGTTTCCACCTCTGTGGCCCATTCCTTTTCCTCCTGCTGACGCGCGACGCCATTACCTTGCGGCTCCCAGTTGCCGGTCATTGTGGCGTCAGCCGGTTCCAGGGACGCGTCGGCCGTTTGCTCCGGGTCACCAGGGCGTGACGACTCGGGGCCCCCTTCCGGCGACTCCAGATTGCGGACACTCTTCAGAGCAGCCGCTGTCACGTCCGAACTCTCTTGCTTGGGGAATCGGTCGGGGGTGTAATCGACATAACCGGACTCGTGGCCTGTAGGCGTCTTATCCTCGGGCGGACTTCCGGGCGAGGTCGAGGACTGATTCGCGGCCGCGGCCTCGGACGGGAGCAGATCGGCAACGAACGGGCCCGATTTCGCACCGGGCGGCCCCGCCTGACTTTCCGGCTGACCATGGAGCGTGCCTCCCCCGTCGAGCGACCAGGCGGGCGCCGGGCGTTCGGGCGTGCGCAGAGGAATTCGCCACCCTTGGGCAAGGGGCGAATTCAGCGGGACCATAATCGCGAAGAGCCATCCTAAAAGCAGGACAACTCCGGCCAGCGTGATTTTGAGTCCCCGAGTCATGGGAGCGTGGGCCATGGGTTCTGTCGGTTCTACGGTTGTTGCAATAAATTCTGGTAACGACGCGCGACGCTTGGCGGTACGGTACGGGTCAGGGCACGCGCGAGACGCGTTTTTAACGCGTAATCGTCGCGTTGGGCAGGCCTGCCGCGACCGGGACGGGCCTGAAACCGCCGCGATTGTGTCCTCCGTCGGCGTTCTTTTCGACGCGGAACTTCGCCCCGAGGCGACCCTTGCGGCCGGCCGAGCGGAGCACTCGCTTTTCTCATTATATCTCATGGCGCAGAAACTTCAATTAAAATCTGTAGATTTGTCCCGGTTCTGTAAAATATTTTGAACGTGAATCACTACAATCCCAATAATTCCTTATTCTAACCTATTTACCCTATTTTAACAAGGAGTACCACTAAAATCAAAATAATCGGTAAATTCTACGCACTTTGAGCCTTTTTAATTAAAATACCGTGTAGTTTATTCCGATAATAACGATTGGAGAACGTTTTTTTGTCCCTGTGGTCCCTTCATGGAGAAACATGATGAAAACCCCTTTGCGTTTATTTTTGGCGTTAGTCGCCTCCTTTGCGGCTTGCAATTTTGACAGTACGATTATGGCCGCGGACGGGCCTGTTGCGGTCAGTTCCTATACCGAACTTGCCACCGCCATTGCGAGCTACAATTCGAGCACGGCCGACATGACCATATCGATCACCGGTACGATTACCCTGACCGGTGAGCTGCCGACGATCAAAGGACTTGACGGCACAACGCTAACGATAACCGGCGGAACGATTAACGGAGCGGGCGTCTGCCGCGGTCTGGTCGTGGATACGGCGAAAGAGGATCGCACGGAAGACTGCAAGCTGGTCGTTAATGGAACGACGTTCAAGTCGTGCGTGGCTACCGGCGGGAACGGGGGAAGTGGAGCCAACGGAGCCGGAGGCGGTCTGGGGGCCGGCGGCGCGATTTATGCCCGTACCGGGGCCGTGGAGCTGGTCGATGTGCAATTTGAGGGGAACAAGGCGCAAGGCGGGAACGGCGGTCACGTTCTTCAGGGGAGTACGGCCAACGGAGCTGGTGGCGGACTCGGCGGTGACGGTGCCTCGGGCACAGCGGGCGATGAAACGACGTATCCGGACGGACGCGGCGGCAACGGAGGCGGTATGACCGCGGATTCCGATGGAGCTATGGCCAATGTGGTGGCCGGTAGTGGCGGCGGCGAAAGTTACGACCCTTATACAGACGCCAGCGGTAAGGAGTGGAATCAGTCGGCGCACACCGAAGGCGGATTGACCGGTCTGGTGGGCGGCGATGGGAATTATGGCGGCGGCGGTGCCGGCAGTACGTATATTGGTGGCGACGGCGGTCTGGGCGGTGGCGGCGGTGCTGGCGCGACGGCCGGAGGCGTCGGCGGCTTTGGTGCCGGTGGTGGCGGCTCGACTTCTGTAACGACCTCGGGACTCGGGGGCTTTGCCGCGGGCGACGGAGGCTATCAGGAGACGATCACCAGTACGAAATTCGCCAATCTTGAAGGCGGCGGCGTTGGCGGCGGTGGGGCTGCTCTTGGCGGGGCCGTTTATATTGAGGAAAATGCTTCGGTTACGGTGAGCTATACCAAGGACACAACCCTTTCGGGGAACACGGTCCAAGGCGGTAACGCTGGCGTCATTGACGGGACGACCTTTTCCGGCAGTGCGCTGGCCGGCGACGGCGTTGGACAGGCCTTCTTCCTGAAAGATGACCTGACGGTCAACGTCGACGAAAATGCCACGGTCACAATGAACGACACCCTCGGCGGCTATGCCGGCTCGGAAAAGAACGCTCTGGATATTAACAAAGGCGGGCTGATTAAAGAGGGCGAGGGAACACTCCTGGTCAATGGCCTTTCCACTTATACCGGCAATACGGTCGTTCGGGCCGGAACACTCGGCGCGACCGGGACAGGGGCCTTGAGTCAATATTCTTCCTTGGTCGTCGATGGTGGTATTGTCCGCATTGACACGGACCAGACGGTGGTCAATCTGTTCAGTTCGACGAACGACAATGTCTTTGGCGTCGTCAATCTTTACTCGAAGAAGCTGACCATTTCCGAAGGGGGCGACGGCAGTGACATTTACTACGGGCAGATTCTTTCCGACGGCTACGAAAAGGGGACCGGAGGCGTTTTAATTAAGAATGGTGACGGCATTCTCGCTCTGGCTGGTGACTCCCGCGGTCGTGCCATTATTGACCCGGCAACCGGCGAGCCGAAGACGGATTTCGTCAATAATTTCACGACTTGGGTTAATAATGGTTCCCTTTGGCTTGGCAACGACGGGGCACTCGGCGATGGCATTCTCTGCTACGGACGAACCGATGTGAACGACGCCACACACGCCTTGCTCTTCGGCGAGCGTGTCGAAAAAATTGACAACGAAATTATGCTCTATGGCAACGCGACCGCCATGCGAATCGGGACCGCAAGCGATAACACCGATGCCAACTACAGCGTCGAACTGGCCGGACGCATTTCCACCAAAGAGAGCGGCTCACCGGCGATGATTGTCCAGATGGCCGACGCCAACCAGACGGTCCTGTTCTCTAATACCGGTATTAACGATGAAGGCTCATGGAGTCAGTCCCGGTCGAACGCCTTTAACGAACTCCAGATTAAGAAGGGCACGGTCAATATTGTCACCGAGAAGATCGCCGGCGCCACGCCAGAAGCGGATCAGTGGTACACCGGCCTGGGCAATACGAGTCTGGTCAATTTGGCCGACGGCAATACGCTGGTCATTTCGGGCGAGGAAGCCGAAGAGACCCTCTTCCTGCACAACACGATTCATTTTAATGATGGACTGCTCCGTATAACCAATGCGATCGAGGGTCAGGATATTGCGTTAACCGGCATTATTGAAGGTGCCGGCGGCATGAACGTCGATTTACTGGACGCCGACGACCGTTTGAGTCTGGTTCGCGCTACCGCCACGTACACCGGCAAAACCCTTTTGACCAATGGAATTCTGGACATTTCCCAGGCGAGTGGTAAGGCGGTCCATTTGGGCGGACTTATGACCAACGAGCAGACGCAATCGGCGGTCCTCGTTGTGGGCTCGAAGACGCTGGCCGTCTCCTCCGATGAAAATCTCACTTTTATTGGCAAGATAACGGACAGTCTTGACACGCCGAGCGCCGAAAATCCGGTGACAATTGCCAAAGCGGGGACCGGAACCTGGAATCTTGGTCTGGCCGAGGGCAGTAACGTCGCGTCTGTTACCGTGAATAAGGGCTTCTTGAGCGATGCCGACGGCAGTCTGCAGGACACCGTAATCTATCTTTGTGCCGAAGGCGGCTTTACGACAAACGGCGATGAAACCTCTCGTTATCGCGTTCTGGATAAGCTGAACGCCTCGACCGCCGGGAGCAAACTGCAGGTTCTCGCAGACGACATCCTTGTTCTGTCGGATCAGAATGCGAGTACGAAAATCGCCTCTTCCCTCTATGGGGCCGGAATTTTGCAACTCGATAAAGCCGCAACCGACTGGTCACTCACCGGAGATAACAGTAACTGGACCGGGACCATTTCCGTTGCTGACGAAACGCACTTAATCGCGGACAACGTCAATGCATTTAACGCCAACACGACGGTTGCCCTTAATAAAAATGCCGTTTTAGACGCGAAGAAATCAACGACGCTTGGTACGCTTAAACTTTATGACGACGCGGAGCTATCCGCCGGACAAGGGGCGACCCTCTCGCTGAACAAGATTGAAGAAGTTGACGCGACCAACGTGGCACTTAAGGTGACCGGCCAAGGGGTCGTTGCCCTGAATCAAAACGCGGCCGCTCAATATCACGGGACAACATTCGTCGAGGACGGCACGCTCAAAATCAATGGCGACAATACGCTTCCGCCAGATGCCGGGACGCGCGGCGAGACCATCTTAAAGAACGGTACACTCTGGCTGAACTATAGCGGAATGACGCCGGTCGACGGGGCTGCCTTTAATTCCATCTGGGGCGATGAAACGCTTAGAATCGTCGGCGCCGGGGCCGAGCTGAAAGTGACCGGGGGACCCCAGGATGTGTCTCTCGACACGCCGCTGGCATTCGAGGCCGATACGACCGACCCGGAGAATCCCGTCGGCGCCGCTCTGAACGTCAATACAAATCTGCATGACCTGATGCTCACCGGCGAGATTACCGGCACCGGCGCGATGAGCAAGACAGGCCTCGGAAAGCTCATTCTGGCCAATACTTATGCCGCACTGACTCCCATCGACGCCCCGCTGCCCGCGGGTGGTTCGGAGCCACTTGATGGTCCGGGCGTGCCTGATTTCACACCGGCCAATATCACGTCCTTTACCGCTAAAGAGGGCACAACGCAACTCGGCGACGGGGAAACCAGCAGTACGCTTTTTGCCAATACGGACGTTACGATTTTGCAAAACGCAACGGTGACCGGTATGGCCGACAGTCTCGGCAGCGTCGTGCTCCTTGGCACGTTGAATATGACGAATCGCTCACCCATTACGCTGACCGCCGATGAAGGCGAGAACGCGTTCGTCATGGGCCCGGACAGTAAGCTCAACCTCTACATGCAGGACGCCGAAAATTACACGCAGTATGAGACGACCAATGGTAGAATCCAGATCGCAGGCGGAACAATGAATCTGACCGTTGATGATGACTATAAGATCAGAATCAAACTGGGCGATTCACTGGACGTTCTGAAAACGGAAAATGGAACGCTCTCGGCCGATCTGAACAATCTTCTGCTCACCGATAATGTCGAAGGGAAAAGTCTCGTTGCCAGTATGAAAGATGGCATTCTGACGTTAGTGTTCAAGAAAGTTGACTTTACAGAAACCGCCGTTGACGAAACAGGAACCTCGGTGGGTGAGTACCTGAACGACGCTTCCGAAGAATTCCAGGGCGACCCGGACAAGACAGATACGTTCAATCTTCTGGAAAATTCCATGGCGGTCAATCCGAACATGCAACGGGAACTGTCGGGAGAAGTCTATATGTCGGCCGTGAACGTGCAGGTTAATACGCACATTACACTGCGTGAAGTGATCCGCGAGGAGTCCATGCCGTCAGGCGAGCAGCAATACACGGGCTGTCTGCGTGGGCAGATGGCGCCCCGAACCGGACTGGCCACCTGGGGGACCATGCTCGGTGCCACTGGCGACGTCTCGCCCGATAATAGTGCCGCTGGCTATGACTACGGTATGCTCGGACTCGTGGCCGGCGTTGCGGTCGGCTCCTCGGAAACCATGCAGGCGGGTGCCTATTATTCCTATATGAACTCGGATATTAAGACCGGGTCCAATATGGGCCACGTCGATATGGACCAGAATATCTTCGGCGGCTTCTTCCGCTGGAACGATCCGTTTGGCTACGGTCTGGTCCTTGCCAATGGTGGCTTAACCGGCTACGAAGGTGGACGCGGTGTCCAGCTCTATAAGAGCTATGGGGCGTTCGACGGTGAGCAAAACGGCAAGACGGCAAACGTCTATCTTGAACGCGGTGCACGATTCATGCTGGGCAAGGCCATGCTCCAGCCCTATCTCGGACTCAGCTATACCTGGATACAGCAGGATGGAATTGACGAACAAGGCAATATCGCCGACCTTCGACTCCGCAGCGACGACCTGAATTACGACAGTTTTCAAGGTGTGCTCGGCGTTCGACTCGCTCGCGACTTCTGCCTGGCCGGACGCAGCAGCAGGGGATTCCTCTATGCCAATTACGCCCATGAGTTCCTCGATACCGCGGCCGAAGGCGAGTTCACCATGGCCGGATTCGGTCAGGAAGTGGCGCCCTTTAGAGTCGTCGGGGCTGACCTCGGCTCCGAATGGTTCTTCGCCGGCCTTGGCGGACAGATCCAGCTTTCCGACCGATGGGAACTCTTCGGCAGTGTCGATACGCAGCTGAACTCCTGTGCCACCTTCGTCAGCGGCAACGGCGGTGCCCGATTCCGCTGGTAAGACCGTTCCCGACTTGTGTTCCCGACCTGCTTGCAGTCGGGAACTTGGCAAAAGGGATAAAAAGGTGTCCCCTCCCAAGGGGGAGGAACTGTGGTATAATAGCAAGCAGCGCCGGTGGTTTCCGAGGCTGCGGTTTGTCCCTGATTCCGCGTTTGAGGGGTGTTGGGTCAATAGGCGGGCGAAATGGCGAGTCATGCTCAGAACAGGGCGCGTATGCCCGATGCGGGCAGTTGCGTGTTGATTGGCTGTAACGGGTGAGCTGACGGGAAACCGGTGGACCGCAAAGTGTGGCCGGGGTGCGTAAGTCGAACGAGTTCGAGAAGAAGGAAAAAGACGGAGAAGGGTTATGAAAATAGGTGTCTTGTGCAGTGGTGGCGATGCGCCTGGCATGAATCCGGCGCTGCGAGCTATCGTGCGAACGGCGGGGTATTTTAAAGATGAAGTGGTCGGGATTCAGCATGGGTATCAGGGACTGTTGGACGAGGAGTTTTTGACCGGTGATAATATGCCGCGCGATATAGGCGTTCGTGCCGTTTCCGGACTTACCAGTAAAGGCGGAACCATTCTGCACAGTAGTCGCTGTAAGGAGTTCATGACGGAAGCAGGCGTGCGCAAGGCGGCGGATATTCTTCGCAAGCATAAGTTCGACGCGCTCATTCCGATCGGCGGAAACGGTACGCTCGCCGGCGCACTTGAGCTTTCCAAGTATTGGGATGGTCAAATTATTGGCCTGCCTGGCACTATTGACAATGACCTGCTCGGTACCGATTACACGATCGGATTCGCAACAGCGGTGCAAACGGCGGTCGAGGCAATCGATAAATTGCGTGATACAGCCGGGAGTCACGATATGATGTTTATCGTTGAGGTTATGGGTCGCCATTGCGGGGACCTGGCTCTGACGACCGCTATTGCCGGCGGCTGCGAGGTGGTCGCGGTTCCGGAGATCCCCACGTCGATCGACAATATTATTGCCAGCCTGCATAAATTCAAAAATCTTGGTAAGAAGTCCATGATTATGGTCGTCGCTGAAGGCGATGATCTGGGCGGCGCGATCGAAATGCTCGCCCGACTCAAGGAGGCAGGCAGCCCCTATGAAATGCGCGTTGTCGTTCTGGGCCATGTCCAGCGTGGCGGCTCGCCTGTCCCTGCCGATCGCGTTCTGGCAACGAAACTCGGATGCTTTGCCGTCGATTCCCTGCACAAGGGCGAGACCGGGAAAATGGTCGGCGAAATTGGTAATCAGCTCGTTCTTACCCCGCTTAGCGACGTCATAGTCGATCATCGTCAGGTCTCTCCTGCCATGCTCGACCTGCTGGAAGTTATTGCCAGTTGATCTTGTTTTGAAGGGAATTTTCGATGCGATTCACAAAAATGCAAGGTGCCGGTAATGATTATGTCTACGTCGACTGCTTTAACGAGACCTTACCGGACTCGCCTGACGTTCTGGCCGGGAAAGTGGCTGATCGTCATTTTGGCATCGGGAGCGACGGACTCGTACTGATCTGTCCTTCCGAGTTGGCCGATGCCCAAATGCGCATGTTCAATCCGGACGGGTCCGAAAGCGAAATGTGCGGAAACGCGATACGTTGCGTGGCCAAATACCTCTTCGATCATCGTATTTGCCAAAAAGAGCAAATGACCATCCAGACAGGAGCCGGCCTGCTGACAATAACAGTGGAAGTGGAACGCGGACGCGTTGTGCGAGCAAGGGTCGATATGGGTGAACCTGTCCTTCAGGCAGACTTGGTACCGACCACGCTGCAATCGTGTTCGGGAGAAGGACCGGTCGTCCTTGTGCCTCTTCTTGTTGACGGTGCCGTTTTTAATGCGACGTGTGTTTCAATGGGTAATCCGCACGCGGTTTTTTTCGTCGACGCGATTACCGATCGTCATATAACGGAGTACGGACCGAAAATAGAGACGCACGCGAGTTTTCCGCGTCGGACGAACGTTGAATTTGTCGAGATTTTAACTCGTGGTGAACTTCGTATGCGGGTCTGGGAACGCGGGACCGGCGAGACGATGGCGTGTGGAACCGGCGCTTGTGCGACAGCGGTCGCTGCGGTTCTGGCCGGGGTCGCGGACCGTCATGTAACGATTCATCTGCGCGGGGGCGATCTGGAAATCGACTGGAATGAGCAGACGAATCATGTCATTATGACCGGACCGGCCGTGGAAGTTTTTTCCGGTGAGATAGACTTCGAATGAGACAGATTCGATCGCTGGGTTTGATTCTTGCGTTTTTGGTCGGCTTTTCCGTACCGGGGCTGCACGAATGGATTTGGCTGGTTCCCTGGTTCGTCCGACTTATGCTCTTTACGGTTTTTGTGGAATGCCGTTTGGACCTGATTCGCATACGCAGGAGTCACTTCGCGCTGCTCTTTGCAAATCTTGCAATAGGCATGGCCGGCTGCGCACTTTTTAGAATGTTTAACTGCGAAACGCTTGCGCAGACGGCCTACTTTCTCGGCATAGCGCCAACGGCGATCAGTGCCCCGGCGATTATGGAATGTCTCAAAGGCAAGGTGGAATACGTTATAACAGCATTTCTTTTGAGCACGGCGGCCGTTGCTGCTTCACTGCCGTTCTGCCTTCCGTGGGCGGTCGGTTCCGCGACGCCGGGCGCGTTCCTGGCCGTCTGCGAACGAGTGGGGTCTGTTATTGTCCTGCCGGTTGTGGCGGCTCTTCTCCTCCGCTTCTTCGTTCCTGCGTCCATACATTATTTAAAAAAGTTGAATAGTCTCATACTCGTTTTGTGGATGCTCACGGTTGCCATAATCTGTTCCGGAGCTTCTGCGTTTATGCAATCGGAAGTGAACGTATCACGACTTGTCCTGCTTGTGACAGCGGTCGTTTCCATGGTTTTTTGCCTGTTGCAGTTTTCACTCGGCTATCTTTTGGGAGAACGGGGCTACCGTCGTGAGGCGAGTCAGTCGCTCGGCCAGAAAAATACAAGTATTTGCATTTATCTGGCGCTTACCTTTGCGAATCCTCTGGTCGCGCTCGGTCCGACGTTTTATGTCGTCTGGCACAATTTATGGAACGCGTGGCAAATGGGTTTTAATACCATAGACAAGCCAGACGTGCAGCGGGAAACGCGTCCAGGTCGTTAAAACGGGCCGGAAGACGCGTGTGTTTTACCCCGTAAACAGCTTTTTATTTCACTTTTTGCAATGTGGATTCCAGCTCATCGACAAGCTCCGCAAACCGCGTCATTGCAGCGTCAATAGCGTCTGGTCGGGTCATGTCGACGCCTGCCCTGGCAAGTATTTCCAGCGGCGCCGCGGCACAACCGCCGGTTAAAAGTTCAAAATATTCCTGACGCTCTTTCTCGCCGCCACTACGAACACGTAGGGCAAGCGTCATCGCCGCGGAAAGTCCCGTTGCATACTGATACACGTAATATGGACGGTAGAAATGCGGTATGCGGAAGCATTCAAGTTCCAGTTCCGCATCAATAGTGAAGTTGGGACCAAACCATTCTTCAAGCAAAGCGCGATAAAGCTGGCGAAAGGTTACGGCGGTGAGCGTTCCGCCCTGTTCGATAATTTCGTGTGATTGACGTTCGAATTCGGAGAACATGGCCTGGCGGAAAATGGTCGCACGAATCGCGTCTATCTCGCGACAGAGCAGATTGGCACGTTCCAGTGGGTCACGTGCCTGTTCCAGCAGCATGGCCGAAAGCAACTCTTCATTAAACGTGCTGGCAATTTCCGCGAGAAAGATTGGATAATCGTAATACTGATACAATTGCGATTTGGCGGAATACCAGCTGTGCATGGAATGACCCGCTTCGTGCGCGAGCGTAAAAACGCTGTCGAGCAGTTCCGGCGTGTAATTCAACATGAGATACGGCGAAGCATCATAACTCGGATAGCTGAATGCACCTGACTGTTTATTTTTATTTTCGTAACGGTCACACCATCGTTCTGTGGTCAAGCCTTTCTGCAGAGTCCGAATGTACTCTTTTCCGAGCGGCTGCAAAGCTTGAAGAACGAGCTGAACTCCCGCTTCCCAGGGGTACAATTTTTGAGTCGTCGGGATAAGCGGGGTATTGGCGTCGTAAAAATGAATGTTTCGCAGACGGAGTCTCTTTCGCCTTATTTCATAGTAGCGATAGAGTGTCGGAAGAGTACGACGTATGGCTGCAATGAGGTTGTTATAAACAGTGTGTGGAATCTCATCGGAAAAGAGTGAGGCATCCAGCACGGTGGGAAAATTCTTCGCGCGAGCGTAGAAAACATCCTTCTTAATCGAACCGGCCAAAAGTGCGGCCAGCGTATTCTGATGTTGATCGTAGCCTTCATATAAATTAAAAAAAGCCTGTTTTCGTACATCACGATTCGGTGCATGGAGAAAAGTCTGAAACGTTCCACTGGTGAGCGGACGTTCAACGCCTTTGGCGTCCCGTACCGGTTTAAATGTGAGGTCGGAATCGTTGAGCATGGAGAATGCGTGCGAAGCCGTACCTGCCATATCGCCGGTCGCGGCGATCAGTTTTTCCTCTTGTGCCCCGAGCGTGTGCGGTTTCATTCGCCGAACGCGTGCCAAATGTACTTGCCACGTTTGCAGGCACGGACTGCTTACAAGACGATTCCATTTCGCATTGGAAAGGGCAAGTAATTCCGGCGTAACGAAGCTGGTCAGTTTACGCAGCTGAATAAAGGACGTTTGCATACGACCGCGAAAATCCTGATATTTTGGATTTGTGACGTCTTCTGTCATTTTGAGGTACGCGTAGAGTATGAGACGTTCGGCGCGGCGTGTCAAGTCCGATTCAAAAGAGAGCCAGGCAGCGAGTGTGTCCGCGTCGTGCAACTTTCCCTTGTATTCCGAAATGTGTTCGAACTCGTTGAGCCATTGCTTATAGGTACGTTCCCACGCGGCGTCGGAGGAAAAGACCCGGGTCAGATTCCAGGTCTCAGCACGTGGAACGCTCGCTCGCGGGCGGGTCGCCATTTCCAATTCCGTGCTTGCGGCTCCGGCTTTGCGTGAGAGAACCGGACGGAAAGAGGCGTCGCCATTGCTATTTATGTGCATAAAATGATTTTTTCTGTTAGGTGTCATAATGATTGTGTTTGTTGAAAACTTTCTTTGCGCGAACTTTTTACAGGGTTAGGGAACGGACCAAAGTCGCTGAAACTATTTTTCCGGCTTGGACGAAAAGCCGACGGACGCGGCGCCAGGCGGCTCTTCCGGCTTGCCGAATCGTGCGTTCATGTCCTCACACGGGGGCGGACACGGCGTTACGACTTTAATTCGGACCCGTACCGGTTCATACCAGTATTCCCCGGGCGTGGGGACGCGAACCGGCATCAGCTCCAGTTGCCCTGTGCACGGATTGTATTGTTCCCGCTGCTCGATCTGAAACTGTTGGTCCGGCGGAAGATTTGTACGCAGTTGCATTTGCGTTTCTTCGCGGAAGTAAAAGGAATAGCACTGACCATCGGACCCGCGCACGGTTAGTGCGGTCTCCGGAGAAACCGCGAGACGTTCGAGGTCGGCAGGAGTTTTTGCGCTCTGTTCCAGGACCGGTACGTGCGGAGCCATCCCGGGGCAGTAGGGGCGCTGATACGTGGTCCGCTCCTTTGCCCCGCCCCAGAGACAGTCGCCGGCGTCTTCCGCAGTGAAACCCGGACCTGTTGCCAGGATCACTGTGAAGATCATTATTGTCGCCATTTGCCGCATGTATCTGCTCTTTTACACTTTTTTGTGCATAAAAATAAAAACCTGTCCAAATGCGCCAGTATACGTTCGACTTGTCACACTTTTTTTATTCCTGGACAAATTACCCTGTCGCGATTACGCAATTATTTCTTGGACGTTACTCCCATGGAAACATAGAGGCTGATGAGCGATTCAATACTCATCTCGGCCGGAACAACATCGTCGCAAGGCACGTAGACCATCGCACCGCCGAAGGGAACCGGCGCCGTTGGTATAATAACCAGATTATAGCGACCGCCGGCAATTTCATAAACGTTTCCGTTGGGCATAAGCGCAAGGAAGAGAGAGCCAGGCGCGGAGCCGAATCGGCAATAGACCGGCAGCATATTTTTCATGTCCTGATTCCCATCCTTGTTCATCAGGTCGGTAAACTGTCGGGCGGTTCCGTAGATAGGGCCAACAATCGGGATCCGCTTAATCAGGGCGTCGAACCAGTGCACGGCCATTTTGCGCGTAATGACGTCGACGAAAACGCCGAGTGCAAAGACGATAAAGAGCACAATGAGCCAGCCGAACAGGTAAGCGAGCACACCGCCGGACGAGAATCGTATGCCGATCGCGCTGAGCATACGTCCGGTTACCGTTTCCGGACCGAACCAGGTTATAAAAAAGTTTGAGCACCATGCAACGATGGCAACCGTTACGACGAAGGGCAGGATAAAGAGCACTCCTGACAAAAAGTAGCGAAAAAGTTGCTTGATCAGTGACGTTTTCATTGTGTTGTCTCCTCGCAGGTTGCGTTGTGTGAAAAAAAATTAATCCATCGCGCAGCCGGGCAAATGACGGCGGCATGGTGGTGTGAGTTTGGGAGGAAGCTGTCCCTCGTGCGTTTCCTGCCAAAGGTCACGGTCTTCTTCCGAGGCATAATACATCAGCCAGAGCTCTTCGTTATCGATATCGCTCCGATTACAGCAGTCCCAGTGATGATACAGGGAAGGGTTGTCGATTTTCTTTTCACGAATGGGTAAGATATCCTTAACAATCATTTGATACAGTTCGCGGTCGCTCAAGTGGTCGGCGTAGTCGAGGATAATCCCCTTATCGAAGAGGCGATTAACGACATCGGCGAGTATTTCTGAAACCTGACTCTCGGACAGGAGGGAAGCCGGCGGCAGGTTCAAAGGCGGATTGAACCAGTCGCGAATCGGCAGTTCCGGGGCACGCTCCCAATCGAGCATGGACGCGAGAAAATCGTTTACGCTTTCCAGCGGCCAGCTTTGTACATTGACACGCGAAATGGCTTCATCGTAGTACGGCTCCAACTCCGTGCGAAGCTCGGCATTGCGGATCAATTCCTCGACGTCGTCTATCGGACGCACTGTATTGCAAAAAGTGTCCATGCGGTTTGACCCTTTTCGTTGTAAAAAAGGCGGTTTTTCGGGTTGTGATTTGTTGTCTGCTTCGACTCCGGAATACGTTTCGGGGCCGCGGCAGGCGCCTCCCCAATCCGTGGGGAGAACGGGACAATTTTGGCTCGGGACAACTTCCAGTTCCCCCTGAACCTTTTACTATAAATTTAATTCGATTTCCCAAAACTTCAAGTAATTTTATGATATTTATTCAGATTCTTTTAAAAACTTTCCTTTTCTGTCCACAGAAATCCTACAATCCCTACAATTCCACCCCTCAACTCGGGACTCGCCATGCTTTCTTGCCAGGATACGTATCTTGGCACCAAGACGTCCTGAAGACTGGGACCAAGGTCCATGATTTTCTCTCGCTGGCGGGGCGGCCGGTAATCTTTTCACCGTAATTTCACGCGGGTTGCCCACTTCCGACTTATTCTTTTGCGACGTCCGGCCGATTTTTCCTTCTGACGAGGGAGTTACCTTTTGCGACCGTGGTACGAACGAGGTACTCCTTTCACAACACAAGAGCCAAACGGAAACAGGTTACTTATGGCAGAAAAAACAGCGAAAAATCAAAGTCCTCAGCCGGAAACGCGACGCATCTTCTGTCCGTTCGCCGAAAAGAGTTGTCTGTACACAACTTGCGAACAGACGCCGAAGCCCGCGACGCCGTCGAAGAAAAAAGGGGGCGCGTCCTCTCGCCTTTTCTTTCTCCTCGTTTTACTCCTCGTTATTCTGGGCCCGCGGGTGCTTCGCGACCGGAATCTCCCCTTCAACGTGGGGCGTTCGAGCCCCGGGCCTGACCCGCAGGTGGCTACCGGGACAGACGCCCGGTTACGCATTGCCACGTGGAATCTTGACCCGCTTGACTACAAAAAAGTATCCAATCCGGTAACATGTGAGCGAATTGCGACGGTTGTCAGCCAGTTTGATCTCATTGCTTTAGGCGGGGTTCGGGCCAGGAATGAGACGGTGGTCGAGACTCTCTTAACCGAATTGCAGCGTCAGGGGTACGTGTACGAAGTCGGGTCACTTCCGCCGCCGGGACTGACAGTCAGTCACAGTCTGTTTCTCTTTCGTCCGCAGTCGATTGTGATGGACCCGTCGACGCTGTTTAACGTGATTCTTCCGGACAGGGAAGGCACGCCGCTTTTGTGTGCGTCATTTCGCGCGGCCGCTGCGGAACCGGAGCGTGCCTTTACGTTTACGTTGGTTCATTTCGGCTCTTGTTTAAGGAACGAACTGCCTGCCTGGCGTGTCTTGCGTGAGGTATGGGAGCAGGCGGGCGGTCGGGCAGGGCGGCACGGGAGCGCGGAAGACGACCTCCTTCTGCTCGGATGTTTTGGCGTCTCGCCCTACGAATTTGGCGATTTGATTTCGGTCAATGGCTTGGCCGTGGTGCATTACGACGTGAGCACTTCGCTGACCGGCATACCGTGTAACAATCTGATTTTTAATGAGCGAGCCACGACGGAGTACACGGAGCGATTCGGCGTTCTATCGCCACTGGAATACTTTCGCATGACCCCGCGTGAGGCGAAGGAGCTATCGCTGTGCGAGCCGTTTTGGGTGGAATTCACCGCGTGTGAGACCTCATTTGATTCGCATTACGGAGGTCATGCGGTTATATCAAGCGAGCCGCCGACCTGGCCGAACGGGTCTTTTTCCGCCGGTGACGATTGACCCTGACCCTTGCCGCGGCCCCGCTGGTCGGATGAATCCGCTTGACCCGGGCGCCAGGAGCCGTCGCCTTCCTTGTCCTGAAACGTCTTTTGTGCCTCGTTTTCCACGGACCCGGCTTCTGTTGCCGCCTGAGCCCGCTTCTGACTCTCTTTCATTTGAGCCAGTGCCGTTGTTCGCGCGGAAATTTCGGCCGTTTCTGCTCCGGTCCGTTGCGCTACCGTAGACCCGGCCAGTCCCGCCGCTGCTATGGATGGAAAATTCCCCTGACTCATAATAACCTCCCGGGCGTAAGAAAGCAGATGGATAAAAAAAACACCCCATTCGAACGAGTGAGGTGCTTTTCAGTATTCAAAAACGCATTGCGTCTAATTGACAACTCGAATTGTCTTGTTTAAGCTCAGGTTGCGGGGGCTTCTTCAGCAGCCGGAGCTTCAGCCGGGGCTTCTGCGGGAGCGGCCTCTTCGGCGGGGGCAGCCTCCTCGGCAGCCGGAGCGGCTTCGTCCGTAACAGCGGCTTCTTCGGTCACGGTTTCGACGACGGAACCAGCGGGCGCGGCGGCACCATTGTCAGCCGGCTTGCAGCCGAGTGCGAAACAGCAAATACCAACAACAACGAGGGTCAGTGCAACAAACTTTTTCATTCTTCACCTTTTCTTCTTCTACTTTGGGTTACATTACCTGAAACTTCAGGAACAAACGGGGTTACAAGACGACGGAAAGAACTTGCGAACCTTAGCCAATCGCCCCCCCAATACTTTGTTTTAATCATAGAAAGTTTTTTCTGTAATGCAAGAGCCACAAGACCTTGAATATGAAAATTTTCGGTTTTTTTTGAGATTTTATCAAGTTTAACCGAAAGAACCCGGAAACTTTTACCGCCATCTGTTAAAATGGGTAATATGTGAGATTTACTGCCCCGCGGTCAATCCACACTAACAGGCCGCCGCTTAATGGCGATGCTGGGTAAATGGCGGATCCATCACAGACTGGCGGTGCTGGGCTTCCGTTTTCGTTATTGCCGGTTCCCGACCTGCGAGCAGTCAGGAACTATTCAACACCTGGAATAACGAGCATCGGGAGGCCGTCGTCGACGAAGTTCGTTTCCGGACGCGGAAGCGGACTCGGCGTGACCGGGCGCATAACGGACGTAGGGAGTTCCTCCACGTTGCCCTGCGCGTTGGGCAGGGTCTGAATCGGTAACTCACTTGGTGCTGCGACTTGCGTTGGGCGTGACGTCGGGGCGGCCTTCTGCGTGGCGGGTCGGGACGTGTAGGGCGTCGCGCTGACCGGGGCCATGTCCGTGGCGTAGAGTTCGGAGCCGTCGTCGCCGACATAATACACGCCGCCGGCCACGATTTCTTCCGCGACTTGAGAGGCATGCCCTTGGCTCCGCGATTTCAGGAGTCCGCCCATGGGGCTTTTAAGGGAAAACTTCATGCGACCGCTCTGCTCCTGGTTCGCAGCCAGGCCCATCGGCACGGCACTACTTTCGGTGAGGACCGGCCTGGCCGACATGGGAGTAACGGCGTCGGTTCCGTAGAAGGGGGTCCCGTAATAATTTGTTGTGTCGATTTGCGGTTCTTTCCCCTTGTGGAACAGACTGCATTTCAGACCGCTAGCCCCGGCAAACCCGGATCGCAGTGAGGCGGCCGACTTATACCGATCGCTTTCGAGTGAACTGCCGTAGAGTGCCTCGTAAGAATCGGGATTCCGGTCGCGGTATCCTGTGGGCCGATAGAGCGAGCTGGACAACCCGCCGGTTGGCGACCCGGTCTGGAAATTAAACGCGTAGCCGTCACTTCCGGTAGGCGTATAGCCTTTATGGGTGGCGCCGCCCCAGAGGAGGGAACTCGGTTTGTGCGCTATCTTGTTCGTAAAGACTTCCGCGTTATCGACGACCGGCTTGAGTTTCAGTGAAATCTCTTCGGCGTTACTGATAATACCGCGTAGCGAAGCGCCCACTTCTTCGTCGGTCAGCATACCCAGCGGCGTACTGTGGTCGTTCATGGACGTTTTGAGTTCTTCGGCCAGAGAGGCAATATTAGCGACCATTTCACGAATGTCGCGTGAACTTTCGGTCAGCGAGCCGAGGAAATCCGGTCCCTGTTCCGCCAGGGCCGTGGTGAACTGACTGACGTTGTCCAGGTTCTTGTCGAACTGGTCGAACGTATGATGCGACCGGTCGATTGCGGCACGAAAATCTTCAGTAAGTGTATTCGCATTGGTCATGAGTCCGTCGACCTTTTCCAGAATCGTTGGAATTTGCGACGCTCCTTTGCGGATATTTTCACGCAGTTCGCTGTCCGCGAGCAGGGTATCCATATTGGTTGTCATGCTCTTGATGGAGACGAGTGTATCGTTCAGTTCGGTGAAAATATTTTGCAAACGAATTTTCTTTTCGTTCAGTTCGTCGGGCGTGCCAAGGAAGTTGTTCAGGTTCTCCATGAAGAGGGTCAATCCGGACGCGGCGTCCGTAACTTTCTGGAGGGCTTTTGCCAGGTCGCCTTCGATATTACTGACCGTCGACTGCAAGTCACCGCCGGCCGCTCCGTAGATTTTTTCGCCTGCCTGTAATTCGACAACTTCCCCTGTATAGCCAGTGTTCTTGACGAATTCGACGGCGGCGTCGCCGATGAGATTGCGACTTATGCGTGCGTATTCATTGGAGAATATTTTCACGCCTGGATTCAACTTGAAGTCGACCAGCACTTCACTCTTGCTCCCATCGTCGACGAGTTCCCGTTTGTACACGCGTCCGATCTCAACACCACTTTTAATGACTTGGGAATTATTCGTGATACCATTGGCTTTTTCGAAGACGATGGTCATGCGCTGGCCACTGCCGCGAAAGACGAGTCCTCGCTCCGGGCCAAAGAGAATCGTCATAATCGCGACGGCACCGAAAATGACCAGGACGGTCATACCGATTAAAAACTCCATTCTGCGATTTGCCATAATCTGTTCCTCAATTCATATTTTTGTGATGCTGCGCCATTTCCATAACCCGGTCACCTGCGTAACCGAGCACGAACTGTCGCACACGTTTGTCAGGGCATGTTTCCACGGCGTCCGGCGGACCATCGTAAATGATTTGCGGAGCGTCTGCCGCCAGGCGACTGGTCGGATACATCATAACAATGCGGTCGGCCACCTTCTTGGCACTCTTCATGTCGTGCGTGACGAGTATGCCTGTCACATGATGATTGTCGCGGGCACCGATAATCAATTCATTGATGACGTCGCTCATAATGGGGTCCAGCCCGGTCGTGGGCTCGTCGTAGAGCATAAGCTCCGGCTCCATAACCAGTGCCCGTGCAAAGCCGACCCGCTTACGCATACCGCCTGAAAGTTCCGCGGGCATGCGATTGATTATACCGGGACTCAGCCCGACCTCTTCGAGTAAATGACAAATACGGTCCCGTATTTCCGCCTTGGTCAGTTGCGTTTGACGCTGACGTATTGGGAACGAAATATTTTCGCCGACTGTCATACTGTCAAAGAGCGCCGCCTGTTGAAAGACGAACCCATACTGTAAACGTGTTTTTGTAAGGTCACGCATGGAAAGCCGTGCCAGGTCTTTACCGCCGAACCAGACGCGTCCGCTGGTCGGCCAGATCAGGCCAATGAGCGTCTTAAGCAGGACGGTCTTGCCGCAACCGCTCTCCCCGATGACCGCCACGGTTTCGCCGCGTCGCACTTTGAGATTAATGTCCCGAAGCACATTAGCCGAGCCGAACTGGACCGAAACGTCCTCCATCTCCAGTAGCGAGCGGCGTCGACGCACCACCTGCTGCCGCCCGTCCTCGGTCGTTACGACCTGACCTTCGACCGGTTCGCCGGGGTCCGTCGTGATTAATTTCGTTTCGTTTTCCGTCATGGTCAGACAACGCCTCCCGGTCCGCCGAAGAAAAGGTGCTGAAAATTATCCAGCGCAATTCCCAACAGGAGGTCCAGTAAGAGGATCATAACGAAGGAGATAACGAACGAGCGAGTCGCCGCCTTACCGACACCTTCGGCACCAGCCCCGCAATTGAACCCCTGATGACAGCAGATCAACGCAATGGCCCCGCCGAAAAATATACTCTTAAACATACCCGCGAAGACTTCGTACAGGCCGACCGCATGCCGCGAATACTCCCAGTAGAAACTCCAGTCGATTCCCAGCACATGGATGGAAAAGAAGGCTCCGCCCAAAATCCCCATAATATCGGCCATAACGGTCAGGCCCGGAATAAGGATCAGACAGGCAAGGAACCGCGGCACAACGAGATAGTGGATCGGGTTGGTGCCC
The DNA here is from genome assembly GCA_030539295.1 of Planctomycetia bacterium. Lineage (GTDB taxonomy): Bacteria > Planctomycetota > Planctomycetia > Pirellulales > Thermoguttaceae > JAUNBG01. The sequence continues at coordinate 113,372 of JAUNSJ010000008.1, forward strand.
ATACTCGTAATCGCGTCGATCTGCTCGGTGACCCGCATCGTCCCCAGTTCGGCCGCTATGGAGGACCCGACGCGGCCGGCCAGCATGGTCGCCGCCAGAACCGGACCCAGCTCCTTGACCAGCGACAAATTGATGGCCGCACCCAGTCGCGTTTCCAGACCCACCAGCTTAAACTGCGGAAACGACTGCACCGCCAGGACCATGCCGATAAAGACCCCGGTCAGCATAATAACCGGCAGACTCAAGACCCCTATATTATAAAAGGAGGTCGTAAGTGTCTCACGCTTCGGACCTTTCGTAAAGAGCCAGAAGAGCGTCGCAAAGGAAAACAGGGACAGATCGCCTGCCGCCGTGATACGACTGGAGATTGCCTCTCCAATATCGCATATCCGGTTGACGAATCGTTCCCGAAACGTCAAGTCATGTATCTTCCATTTGTTATCTTCGGTCATGATCTCACACGGCGAGGCGTGGCTCTGTCTTCTTTGTATTTTAACTATCTTTTGTGGTTTCTGTAAATTGAGACTCATTCCACTTTTCTGATGGAGAGTCCCCCTAAAAGGTTATCGACCCGGAATGATCGTTACTTTAAGAATAATCCGTAAAACCGCATTATTTCTCTTGTTTTGTCTATTTTAACATTCTCAAACCTGCCCCGCCGCGTCAGACGGTCCTTCCCGGGAAAATTTTGGCCTTTTTTCACCATTTTTATTAAGAAAGTCCTTTTCTACCGTTAGGGGGCTCTTGTAATAGGGATAAAAGGGAGTATTTTTTTATTTTTAGAAGATTTTCCTGCCGTTCCTGTAAGGAGTGGCCGCGGTTTGCATACAAGTCAGAGTATGTAGCTGTCCCCCTTCGGCGTTTTCAGGTTGGCCGAAGCGGAATTTTGGGAATTTACCAACCTTTCCTTGAACCTCCGAACTGGATTGGAACCTCATGTCCCGTATTTGTCTGATGTTGGCTGTTGTGTTTTTGACGGTAACCTCGTTCGCCGTGGCCCAGATGCCCACCGGCCCCAAGGAATTGCCGCGGGTCTCTGTGGAAACAGTGCAAGACCGGGCGTCCGTTACCACGAAAAAATATGTCGGCTCGGTCGACCCGATTGAGAAGGTCGTTTCTCTGGCTCGAATCTCCGGTGATATTCTGGAAGTGGCCTTTAAAGAGGGTGACATTGTAGAGCAGGGGCAACTCCTGTTCGTTATTGACGATATTCGCTATCAGGCGGCGGTCAAATCGGCCGAAGCGGAAATCAAGAAGACCAAGGCGAAAATCGAATACGCCATGAATACGTACAACCGTAACCTGGAGCTCTACGAAACGAAAGCGGTCTCCAAGGACGAGGTGGAGAATACGAAGAGCGTCTTGAGTGGTCTTGAGGCCGAACTTCAGGCGAATGAAGCGGCTCTTGCCCTGGCCCAGGACGATTTGGCACACACCCGCATCTTCTCTATGATTACCGGTCGCTCCGGTCGTATAACGTACACCAAGGGGAACTACATAACGCCGCAAAGTGGCGATCTGGTCACCGTGGTTCAGGTCAGTCCGATTTACGTCCGGTTCTCCATGAGCGAGAAGGACCTTTTTTCTCTCTTTTCCTGTCAGGAAGAACTGTGTGAGAAGGCCAAGATAAAGATTATGCTTTCCGGCGATGTGCTCTACGAAGAAGAGGGGCAAATAACCTTTATTGACAACGAAATCAAGACGACGACCGACTCGGTCCGGTTGTGGGCGACGTTCCCCAACGCGAAGCACCGCCTTCAGCCGGGAGGCGCCGTTACGGTCTATCTGTCTCGGGAAGATACGGAGAAGAAGCCGGCAGTTCGCCTTAGCGCGGTCATGTTCGATAATACAGGGCACTACGTCTATATCGTGAACGAGAAGAATATAGTCGTAAAGCGGGAAGTGTCGCTCGGTTCCAGTGACGGCACGTTCCGGACACTCCTCTCCGGCGTTAAGGCAGGCGAGGTGGTAATCGTCGACGGCACGCATAAAGTCATGCCCGGCGATGAAGTCGTCCCGGTGGAACGGGAAGGGGCCGCCCAATGATTTCTCAACTCTTTATTAACCGACCCAAACTGGCCATTGTGATCAGTCTGGTCATGATGCTCGCCGGCGCGATTTGCCTGACCCGACTCCCCATTGCGGAATATCCGGAAATTGCGCCGCCTACGGTACGCGTTTCGACAACCTACGTCGGCGCCAGTGCCCAGGTCGTGGCCGATACCATTGCCGCGCCGATTGAGGCCCAGATTAACGGGCTGGAAGACCTCCTCTACTACAGCTCGACCAGCGACAATAGCGGTATGTACAGTCTCGAAATTACCTTTAAGTACGGGACCGACTCCGATATTGCCCAGGTTAATGTGCAAAATGCGGTCAAAAGGGCGGAGCCGGTGCTCCCTCTGGAAGTGCGTACCCAGGGCATTCAGGTCATGAAACGCTCAAGCGATATTTTGTGCATGGTGGCCTTTCTGGCCGACCCGAAAAAAATGTCCGTACTTGAACTTGGCAATTATCTTCGCACGAACGTTAAGGATGAACTGGCGCGAGTCGACGGGATCAGTAGTGCGGAAATTATGGGGACCCAGGACTACAGTATGCGTGTCTGGCTCGACCCGCTCCGCATGTCCTCCATGGGCATTTCCACGTCGGAAATTTCCGCCGCGATCAGTCAGCAGAATATTCAGGCCGCGACCGGTTCGGTGGGCGTTGAGAACAGTAACGAATATGTGCAGTTCAAGATCAACGTACAAGGGCGACTTAAGACGGCCGAGGAATTCGGTAATATAGTCGTGCGTTCCGACGGCGAAGGAGGCATCGTTAAATTGAGCGACGTGGCCCGGGTTGAACTGGGCGCGGAAACCTATAGTGCCGCGGCGACTACCGGCGGTAAAGAATGCGTCGCCATTGGTCTGTACCGGAATACGGAAGCCAACGCTCTGGCCGCAATTAAAGCCGGTAAAGAGAAGCTGGCCGAATTGTACGAACGTTTTCCCGACGGCGTTACCTACGACATTCGCTACGACCCGACCGAATTCATCTGGATTTCGCTCAAAGAAATTACCATGACCCTCATCGAGGCGCTCGTGCTCGTCGTGGCCATAACCTATCTCTTCCTGCAGGACTGGCGCGCTACGCTCATTCCGGCCGTTGCCATTCCGGTCTCGCTCATTGGGACATTTCCGTTCCTCTATATGCTCGGGTTCAGTATTAACATTTTGACTATGTTTGGCCTGATTCTTGTCATAGGCTCTTTAGTCGACGATGCTATTGTCGTCGTCGAAAATGTTATGACGTTAATAGAAGAAGGGCATTCGCCGAAAAAAGCGGCCTCTATCGGCATGCGTCAGATCACCGGTGCTGTCATTGCCACGACGCTTGTGACCGTGGCCATTTACATTCCGATTTGCTTCTACGGCGGTATGGTTGGGCAAATCTACCTGCAGTTCGGGGTAACGATGTGCATTGCCTTGTGCTTGTCAACGGTAAACGCGCTAACCTTGAGTCCGGCACTCTGTGCGCTCCTGCTGCGTCGGCACAAGAAGAAAAAATGGGACCTCTTCCTCCCCTTTAACGCCGCGCTGACCGGAACGCGAAAAGTCTACTTGAGCTTTACCGCCATTCTGGTCCGACGCTCTCTTATTACCCTGGTCCTGTTCGCCGGAATCTTATTCCTGAATTGGTCCTTCTTTACGAAGATGCCAACGTCATTTCTGCCGGAAGAAGATAAGGGTGCGCTCATGTGCGCTATTGAACTTCCGCCGGGTGCGACCCTGGCGCGAACCGCACACGTTATGGACGAATTCAGTGACTCCATTCTTCAGGTGCCCGGCGTTAACGATATTATGACCGTAAGCGGATTCAGTATGCTCGGGTCCGGTGAAAACGTGGGTATGGCCATTGTCCAGCTTACCAACTGGGACGAGCGGAAGTCGCCTGAACTTCAGATTCAGCCTATTCTTAACGACATCAAGAGTCGCTGCGTGGCCATCCCGGAGGCCAAGATTACCTGCATGGCCCCGCCGGCTATTATGGGGCTGGGTATGGGGACCTCCTTCATGCTCTGCGCCTCGGGTGAAGTCGACCCGCAAGAGCTTTCGAAAGAGACCCGCCGGTTCGTCGGTGAGGTCAATAAGCTTAATGAATGTATGTTTGCAACGAGCAGTTACAACGCCGATACGCCCCAGCTTACCCTGATCGTCGACCGGGACAAGGCAGAGACCATGGGCGTTCCGATCAATCGGATTTTCACAACGTTGCAAAGTAAACTCGCGTCCTATTATGTGAACGATTTTAATCTTATGGGCTATACGTTCAAGGTCAAGATACAGGCCGAAGCGAACGAACGTGGTATGCTGGAAGATATTTACAATATCAATATTCCGAACGACCGCGGGGAAATGGTCCCGTTCAGTTCGCTGGCCAAGGTCACCTATACGGTCGGCCCGCAGCAGATTCAGCGGTTCAATCAGCAGACGTGTGCCAGCATAACGGCCGTGGCCAAGCCGTGGGAGAGCACCGGCGAATTCATGAAAGGGATTGAAGCGATTCCCTTACCGAAGAATATGCACATTGAGTGGACCGGTATGGCATTTCAAGAGAAAGGAAACGAAGGCCAAATCGTTTATCTTATGATCCTGGCACTTATTTTTGCCTATCTGTTCCTCGTGGGCCAGTACGAAAGCTGGACGATTCCGGTTCCGGTCATGCTCTCGGTGGCGGTCGGTACGCTCGGCGCGGCGCTCGGCCTGCTCTACGCGGGCCAGTTCCTTAGTATCTACGCGCAGCTCGGTCTGATTATGCTCATCGGCCTGGTCTGTAAGAACGCCATTCTCATGGTTGAGTTCTCGAAAGTGGAGCGCGAAGGGGGTAAGAGTATCTTCGACGCGGCGCAAAGCGGAGCCAGTAAGCGATTTCGTGCTGTGCTCATGACCGCCTTGTCCTTCGTCTTTGGTGTTTTGCCGCTGGTGACCGCGACCGGGGCTGGCGCCGGAAGTCGTAAGGCCATCGGTATTACAACCTTTGCCGGCATGGTCCTGGCGACCGCGGTCGGTATTATCTTTATACCCGCTCTGTATGCCTTGTGCCAAAAGACGCGGGAGTTCGTGACCGGCGGAGGACGACCCGCCGAACTGTATCAAGAGGACGACGAGGAGGATCTCGCCTGACTTTTTAACAAGAAAATAACTTCACTTTCCGCCTGGGGTTCCCACTTGCGGCTTGAGCGAACCGAACGACCTTGCTCTTCTTCGCTCTTGCAGAGAACCCCTGGTGGATCGTCCTTTTTTGAGAGGAGACCCTATGTCCAACGACCCGTTTAAAAATTCCTTCGACAGTTTTTCCGGCAGTGAGTCCTTTGGCTCGCCTGACCAATCGTTTAACACCGGCGACGCCTTTTCCGAAGCCACGCGGAAGAATCATCTCTCCGCCTTGCCTTTTGCACTGCTTGGCGGGCTGATCACTTCCGCGCTCGTGCTCCTGATCGTGTTCCTTTGTGCCCGGCGGTTCGAGACCGATCTCCTTTCTTTACTGCTCGGACCGCTACCGGTCGGGGCTATTCTTTTGGGCGGACTCGCCGGGTGCGGGTATGCCATTGTCTGCCGATGCTGCCATTTTCGGCTCGCGGTCGGCTGGATTTTACTCGTCTTTCTGCTTCAGGCGGGCCTCTTTCTCGGTGGTCGCTATCTGGAATACCTGTCGTTCCGCAACGACTTCAATAAGGTCGCGCAGACCGTCCTGACGCAACTGCAGCAAATGGAGAATGCCCCTCTGGCCGAAATGGAGAATCTCACGCCGGCCACCGACGAAAACGCCGCTGCAGATGACGCCGCTGCTCAAGACAATGCCCCTGCGGAGGATGCCGTTGCGGAAGACGATGTTTTTTCTGCCCCGTCCGGCGTCGCGCAAGGGGAACCCGCAGCGGATAGGCCGTCTGCCGATGCAGAGATTGCGATCAATGACGACGAATTTCTTGTCTTTGGCATTCCCACCTTTTGGGAATATTACAAAGGGTCCCTGGAGAGTACGGCCCTGGGCGAAATTGGGGAAGAGCAAGACCCGGACGAGGCTCTGGGTAGCTTTGGCTATTTGTTCGAAGCCTGTATTATGCTTTCGTTCTGCCTGGCCTCTATTGTTGGCCTGATGATCGTCTACTCGCAGCCTTATTGCGATACCTGTGGCCGCTATTTACACAAGTCGCGCAGTTTTTTAGTCCCGGCTCGTATCCCTTACGAAAAGATCAAGAAGAAGGATCTTGTTGCCCGGGCCGAGTTCGACCGTCTGGACTGCGAATGCCTGCATCAGGCCTTGGACCGGTTTGAACAGATTGCCGATTTGGTCACGGACACCGCCAGTCGCCCGGCCGCCACGTGCGAGGAACTCGACCGCGCTCTGGCCGACTGGGAAGATGAAGGCATTATCCTTCTGAAAGATTGCCGGCAGTACGCGAACTGGCTGCTCGTCGACTGGCATACCTGTAATCAGTGCGATAACTGGCACTTGCAAATTTCAATTCAAATGAGTCCGGACAGTCATATTCCGAACCGAATTAGAGGGAAATGTCTTCTTAAAGCCGGACGGGACCAGGTCGTCAAGCGGGACTCCGTCGATACCACGACCGTTGACAATGTCGCCGCGAAGTCGTCGCTTGCCCTTGCCACGTCGGCCAAGAAAGACGCCGCGTCCGAGTCCGACGACGCCCGCTTTCAAGCCTGATTTATGAAAGTCGCAGAATCATGACCGAATTAGTACCGCTTGAAGTGACCGATGGACTTCGTGGTTTAACGCTTCACGGGCCTTGGGGCTGGGCCATTATGCAGGGGCATAAGCGAGTGGAGAATCGCTCCTGGGAGACTCCCTTTCGCGGGCGGTTCGCCATCCACGTTGGCAAGTCGCAGACGTCCGATGCGCAGGCCCTTGCCGACTTTCAAGCGCTGGGCCTGGACTATCCGGAAGTTTTTCCACGCGGCGCTATTATCGGCACGGTCGAACTGGTCGATATCCTCCCGCTCGACCGCTTCCTGGCACAATTCGGGCAGGAGGAAATGGACCGCACGTTCGCGCTAGGACCCTTCTGCTGGGTCCTGCGGCGCCCCGTGCCCTGTATTCCCGTGCGATGCCCCGGGAACTTTCAGCTTTGGCGCGTGCGCGACCAGCTCGCCCGACTGCAACGTTGACTTATCACGCAAAAGATGGTGATAATGCTGCGCAAAGCGGTGCGATTCGTCCCGCACATATTGCAAAAGGCGCAAGGCAAACGAATGCCGACTCAAACGAATCGGATCCGCCTGACCCGGTACAAAGACTTCTTCCTCTTTCTTGGCCAGTGAAATGATCATGCCCGGCCGGGTCGGACTGTGCTCCAGGGCACCCAGTGCCGCGTGCAGCTGCCCTTTACCCCCGTCGATGAGCAGAATATCCGGCGGCGGTATGTCCGGGTCCTCCATGGCAAAGCGTCGCGCGACGACTTCCGCCATGGACGCAAAATCGTCGACCCCCGCCACGGTGCGAATGCGGAACCGGCGATAACCGCTTTTAAACGGCATACCGTCGAGAAAACGTACCAGCGACGCCACGGTTTCCTTGCCGCTTAAATGCGCTATATCCATTCCTTCAATGACCCGCGGCACATGGTCCAGATGAAAAACCTTCTGCAAGCCGAGCACGCCGCGACGCGGGTCCACATGAAAAACCTCCGGCTGAACATGAACGTCCAGCTTGCCTCGCTCTTTGAGTGACTTCAAGGCAAAGATCTGGTCCCGTATCTCCGCCGCTCGCTCATAATGCCGGTCGCGTGCCGCCTCTTCCATCTCCTTTTCGAGTTCCGCGTACAAATGCTTCCGGCGCCCGGATAAAAAATCGCACAGACGCAGGATGTTCGTACGGTACACCTGCTTCGCCACACGGCGATTGCACGGACCGGTACAGCGCCCGATCGACGCCAACAGGCAAGGCCGATAGTGCCGCCATTTCTCCTCCTCGTCACTAATATGCATATTACAGGTGCGGAATTTGAAAATCTTCTGTAAGGCGCCCATCGCGCTACGCAAATGAATCGCGCTGGGAAACGGGCCGAACAGCCGCACTCCATGCTCACGCGGCTGTCGCGTGATTTCGACAAAAGGAAACGGCTCACGCGTAACCACCTGAAGATACGGAAACGTCTTGTCGTCTTTCAGGTCACGATTGAATTTCGGCTGGATATCCTTAATTAAACGGGCTTCCAGCAGAATGGCGTCGATCTCGCTTTCCGTGGCGATAAAGTCAATATCGCGGACCTCACGCACAATCGGCAGTGTGCGACTGTCGTCAAGAGCGGCGGCCAGAAAGTAGCTCCCCGCTCGCGAACGCAAATTCTTCGCCTTACCTATATAGACGACGCGCTGCGCATCGTCTTTCATGAGGTAGACACCACTCGTATGCGGAAAGGACCGGACTTTCTCCGCTGCCTTCGCATAGCCCTTAACGATTTCGGACCGGTCGACCCCGGTCAGTGGCGTCGCCAGTTCCGAGGCATCGGCAACAGCACTGCCGTCCGGGCGCAGAAACTCCCCGGACGTCAATTCCGGCGACTCGTTGGATTCTGAATGAGGGGGATTAAGCATGGTTTATGTCATTCTTTTCATACTCACGTTGCGGTGAAAAAACCTCTTTTCATTATATAATGGGACAGGCGATTCTTCAACGGGACGGGCGGGAATTACCCGGTAAAAAAGGAAAAAAGGTAAAAAAGCAGGCGATCGGGGCCGAAAATTGATTAAAAAAGGGTTAGCTCTCCTTGCCATGATGAAGAAATTGGAGTACCATATCTTTATTACAGGTTCGTACACGTTCGGCCGGCTGTCGCAAGTAGCGAGCGTCCGAAAAGGAACGACATGCATTCAGAGAATTAAGGAGAGAGAAGTGTCGAAGAAATTTTTTACCAGTGAAGCGGTCAGCATGGGTCATCCGGACAAATTGGCAGATCGCATTTCCGATACCGTTCTGGACAATTGTCTGGCTCAAGACCCGGGCAGCCGCGTCGCTTGTGAAACCCTCGTAACCACCGGCGTGGCTATGGTTGCCGGCGAAATCACGACCAATGCCCAATTCGACTATCAGTCGGTCATACGCAAGGCCATTCGCGAAGTCGGCTATACCGACGACGAATGGGGTATCAATGCCGATACGTGTGCCGTTTTTGTCTCCCTCGACCGTCAGAGTCCCGACATAGCCATGGGCGTTAACTCTTCTGACCAGAAGGACATCGGGGCAGGGGACCAGGGCCTCGTCTTCGGTTACGCCTGTAATCAGACCCCCGAATTCATGCCGCTTCCCATCGCGATTGCTCACCGGATTACCAATCGACTTACCGAAATGCGTTTCCAGAACAAGGTCGATTGGCTTCGGCCCGACAGTAAGAGCCAGGTTACCATTGAATATGATAACGACAAGCCGCTCCGCATCGATACCGTCGTCGTTTCCACGCAGCACGCGCCTCAGATCGAACAGCGAAGTATTGCCGATTTCGTCGTTCCGAACGTCATTCTGCCCTGTCTCCCCGAAGAGCTTATGAACGACGACATTATTTACCACATTAATCCGACCGGGAAATTCGTCGTTGGCGGCCCGCACGGCGATTGCGGTCTGACCGGGCGAAAGATTATTGTCGATACGTACGGCGGCTGGGCACGTCACGGCGGTGGTGCCTTCTCCGGTAAAGACGCCACCAAAGTCGACCGTAGTGCCGCCTATATGGCACGTTACGTCGCGAAAAATATCGTTGCCGCCGGTCTGGCCGATGCCTGTGAAGTCCAACTGGCCTATGCCATTGGCGTTTCGGAACCCGTGAGCGTTCTGGTCGACCTGGAACGGACCGGCCGCGTCGACGAAGAGAAGCTCGTTCAGGTTATCCGCGAGGTCTTTCCGCTCAATCCACGCGGTATTATCGACCATCTCCAACTGCGACGACCCATCTTCACCAAGACGTCGTCCGGGGGCCACTTCGGCCGGAATGAACCTGAATTCACCTGGGAAAAAACCGATAAGGTTGAAGCGCTCAAGAGCTTCTTTTAAGCAGACGTTATGAAATTATTAGGGCCGCGATGCCTCCGTGTGCACTCGCGGCCTTAAGAGTTTTTCCGTGCGTGAGCGCGATTCGCGAACACGCACTCTCCCCGGCGGAAAGCCAAAAATTAACACTTTCCCCAATTTTGCCCGGGTTTACCACGACGGCTTGTCCGCCGAAAGGAACTCCTGCAGCGTTGCGTTGTCTTTCTCTTTTTTCGGGGCCGTTTTGCATCCGGAAAACGATATGCTTCCCACAATCGCCGCCGTCAGTAGTAACAGCACAACCCCTTTGCGTAACAGTGTCGTCATTGGTTTTCTCGTTTGTTTTTTATGTTGACTTGCCTGACAGTACAATAAGGCCGTCCGCGACTCCGGTCCGGGACCTGCCTGTATTGTCTAATATCGGTTTTTATGGTTGTAGAGATTAGTTAAAATAGACCAGTTATATTGGTTTTATCGTTTTTACCGTTTTTAACCCTGCGGTTTGCGGTTAAAACCAGAAAATGTGTAATATTAAAAAGGAGAGCTAGAATGGGTAAAATGGAAAAATTGTATAATCTCGCTCGCGAGCGATATGCCGCGCTGGGCGTCGATGTGGACAACGCTCTTGCACGACTGGCCGGCGTTAAAGTCTCGCTGCACTGCTGGCAGGGCGACGACGTTTGCGGCTTCGAGTCTGCCAGCGGACTGACCGACGGCGGAATTCTCACGACCGGCAACTATCCCGGTAAAGCTCGCACGCCCGACGAGTTACGTCAGGACGCGGAAAAGGCCTTCTCACTCATTCCAGGCAAGCACCGTTTTAATCTGCATGCGATTTATCTGGAGAACGGTGGTAAGAAAGTCGACCGGAACGAAATTGCCCCGAGTCATTTTCAGGGCTGGATCGACTGGGCCAAAGAGAACGGATTGGGCCTTGATTTCAATCCAACCTACTTCTCGCACCCCAAGGCCAGCGATGGATTCACCCTGGCGTCGTCGAACGAGCGTATCCGCAAATTCTGGGTCCAGCATGGAATCTGCTGCCGCCAGGTGGCCGAGGCGATGGGCAAGCAACTGGGTACGCCTTGCGTTGTAAATCACTGGATGCCCGACGGTTACAAAGATATTCCAGTTGACCGACTCGCCCCGCGACGCCGAATGCAGAAGTCGCTCGACGAGGTCTTGAGCAAAAAGATTAATAAGCGTTACGTTCTCGACGCCGTTGAGTGCAAGCTGTTCGGAATCGGGAGCGAAAGTTACGTCGTCGGTAGTCATGAGTTCTTTATGGGCTACGCCTTAAAGAATAATCTTGTCCTCTGTCTCGACGCAGGCCATTTTCATCCCACCGAATCCATCGCCGACAAGCTGACCGGCATGTCGCTGTTCGTCGATGAGTTCCTGCTCCACGTCAGTCGCGGCGTCCGCTGGGACAGCGACCACGTTGTTATTTGGAACGATGAACTGAAAGCCATTGGTGAGGAACTGGTCCGCAACGACCTGCTCAAACGCACACATATTGGTCTGGACTATTTCGACGCAACGATCAATCGCGTCGCCGCCTGGACCATTGGTACGCGTGCCATGCTCAAGAGTCTGCTTATGGCCATGCTGGAGCCGACGGCCGACCTGCGACGCCTGGAAAAAGACGGCGACTATACCAGCCGACTGGCACTGCTCGAAGAACTGCGAAGTATGCCCTTCGCCGCTGTTTGGGATTATTACTGCGAGGCCAACGGTGTTCCGGTCGGCGAAAAATGGCTCACCGAAGTCAAAAAGTACGAAGCCAACGTCCTGGCCACTCGCTAAGGACTTCGCACTCGCCTGACCGGAACCGCAACACTTCCGGTCAGGCCCGTCACCCGCCCTACGTGAAAAAGACGCCCCACACGCTACTAATACCACACACCAACCCACGCCCCCCAGGAGAATTTTTCCATGAGAACATTATTCCGTTTTTGTTGTCTGGCTCTGCTCGCATGTTCACTTCTGACCCCGCTTAACGCTGTTCAGGCAGAAGAACTCATTCTGGCCGCCGGCGGCGTGAGCGACTACGTTATTATTCTTCCGGCAAGCGCGACTCCGGTTCAGCAGTCGGCTGCCCGTGAATTACAGACCGTTTTTAAAGAGATGAGCGGGGCCGAACTCGCCATCGTTCCGGAAACGGAGCATGCGGCCACCGCAAACGATAAGGTCTTCGTGATCGGTCCGGGTAAAGCGTCTGCCGCCCTGCTTGGCTCGGTCGATGAATCGGCGTTCCCCTACGATACAATTTGCATTAAGCGTGCCGGCAACGCTATTGTTCTAACCGGCCACGCGACCCGCGGCCCGATCTACGCGGTCGATACGTTCCTGGAAGAGACGCTCGGTTGCCGCTGGTGGACCAGTACGGAAGCTTTTATTCCAAAACTTGCAACCGTCACTGTCGATACGTTCGACAAGATTTATACGCCCAAGCTGATCTATCGTGAGTCGTACTATCGCATGGCACACGAAGGTCAATTCGCCGTTCGCTCCAAATGTAATGGCAACGACTGCCGCATTCCCGAAGAATTGGGCGGCCACCATCAGTATCAATTTTTTGTCCACTCCTTCTACCGGCTCATTCCTCCGCAAGAGTATTTTCTTGACCATCCCGACTGGTTCCCCGAAATTGACGGCGTGCGTAAAGTCGGTTATCCCGGCTGGGCTGGGGTTCCCGAAGGCATGACCGAACTGTATGAGAAACTCGACCCGTCACAAATTCATGAAGCGGGAACACAGCTGTGCCTTACCAATGAAGAAATGCGTAAGGAGTTTGTGAAAAATCTGCTCGAAAACCTTGCGAATAATCCGAGTGCGACGTTCGTCTCGGTGAGTCAGAACGACTGGCATGGCTACTGCACCTGTCCCGAATGCTCAAAAATTGCGGAAGAGGAAGGGAGCCAGTCGGGCGTCCTGCTCCGCTTCGTGAATAAGGTTGCCGAAGAGGTCGAAAAAGTACGGCCCGATATTCTCGTCGATACGCTCGCGTATCAGTACACGCGTAAGCCGCCGAAAATCACGCGTCCCCGGCATAACGTTGTGGTCCGACTCTGCTCCATCGAATGCTCATTCGTCGAACCCCTGGCGACCGATCCGAAAAACGCGTCGTTTAAAGAGGATCTGGAAGGCTGGCGTGAGATGGCCGACCGCCTCTTCGTTTGGGACTACGTAACGAATTTCTCGCTCTATCTGCTCCCGTTCCCGAACTACGCCGTCTGGCAGGACAATATCAATTTCTTCGTCGATAATCATGTGATCGGTCTGTTCGAACAAGGCGACTACGGTACCGAAAGTGGCGACTTTACACAGCTTCGCAACTGGGTCATGTCGAAACTGCTCTGGGACCCGTCCCTTGACCAGCGTGAACTCATGAAGGAATTTATCGCTGGCTATTACGCGCCGGAACTTGTGCCCATCTTTATGGATTATTTCGATACGCTATCGAACTCCGCACGCAACAGCGGTCGTCACGTTGGCATATTCCGCACCTCGGCCGCCGCGTGGCTTTCGCCAGCCGCACTGGACAACGCGACCCGTCTGTTGAACGAAGCGGAACGAATCGCCGGCGACCTTGCGCAGCAAGATTCGCAGCGTTATGCCAATCTTGTGCAAAAAGTGCAACGCGAACGTATTCCGCTCGACCTCGTCTGGCTCCAGGAATACGATAACTACGTTCTTGGGAACGACGCCGATTTGGCCAATACGCCCAAGGATATGAAGAAGCTTGCCGAGTCCTTTATCGAACGTATCAAACTCAATGGCATAACGGTATACCGGGAAGCGCCCGGTCCGCTCGATGACTTCCTCACGAAACTCACGAAGCCGCATCTGAATCCGAAGCCCACTCGACCGCTACCGGAACCGTTCGCGTCGCAACCGAAAGCGACGTACATTTGCGTGCCCAACGAGCGAATTCGTGGCGACAAAGAAGGCGAATGGACGTTTCGAGAGCCAGACGAAAACGCGTCTTCCGGCGACACACTTCGCATGCCGGCCGCGCATCATGAATGGGCCGTAATGTATAAAATTCCAGACGCACTGGCCCATTTGCAATCGCTTTCGGGCGACCCGGCCAAGGCGAAAACGTACAAAGTTTACGCATTCGTGCGTTGCGACGCCGAATCGCAGGAAGGCCCGGCCATGACCATTGGCGTCTACGATTACGATCAAAAGAAAACGCTCTCGTACCGCCCTCTGTCCGTCGCCGAGACCATGGGTTCGGAATACAAACTTATTGAATTGCCACCCTTTGAACTTGGCCCCGAGCAGCAGTTCTGGATGGCGCCTGCCGAGAAGCCCACAGGTCTGCAAAATGTCTATATTGACCGGGTCGTGATTGAACGGCAGTAGTGCTTATGTTCCCGACTGCATGCAGGTCGGGAACCAGACAATAACGTTCCCGGGGAACTGCCACCCCCGCGTCAGCGCGACCGATTTGGAAGTGGGACCTCTGCGTCCCTCCGCGCTCTCTGCGTGCTATATAAATCCTGAATATAGCACAGGTTATGAATACAACACTCGACTCAAATGCCCTAACCAATTGACGGATTATGTTTTATCACGCAGGGGGACGCAGAGGGACGCAGAGGGTTGGCCGAACGGGTTGGGCGCGGCGTTAGGGGCGTGTTGGCCCGGCCTGTGCTGCCCTTACAGGGTGGGACGAACTTATTTCATTTTCGGCCTGAATTCCTCACGCATCGCTTGACCGACATCGAATGTTTGCCGCTCATTCTTTTCGGTCACGTTCAGCGTAAGCGGCGTCTTGGTCTCATTACCGTATTTCAAATCCACACAATTAAAATATTTTGCCTTTGTTTGGGCAAGCGGCCCTGTCCCGGTCGTCTCGCTTTCAATTTCCGTTTTCTGTATTGTTACTTTATAGGTACCGACCGCCGCGCCTTTAAAGCCAAGGGTGCGCAACTCGACGATTCCGGATTCATTGGTCCGTCCGCCAGGCGACCACTTTTTCAATGCCGGGTCGTCTGGAATAAGACTAACGACCGCGTCGACAACCGGAGTTCCTTCCTGCGTGACGCATACCGAAACAGGCACGAGGCTCGGCATGCCCTCCGGACGCTTCTGCCCGGAACACCCAATTGCAAAAATTGTTATGGTTAACGTTGTCAAGGTAAACAGTAAATTTTTCATGCTCTAAAGCTCTATACAAATAAATTGTTTTACTTTAATGAAAATGTTATACGTCTGTTACAGCGAATTCGTTTCGCCACCGTTCATACTCCCCAAGGCACCATAAACGCCATAAGGACTCGGTCCGGTATTCGTCGAGGCGGCGGTCAAGTCGCCTGTATCAATTGTATCGGAAATAAAGCGAACAGAACCGTCCAGCAAAGCCGCGTTAACCCCGCCGCTATGATAACTCTGCGCTCCGCCGACAATGGATTTAAACACATCCTCGGCTCCAAAAATGCAATTGGGCGAATTGGGCGGTACATTCGTGGAAAATCCTGCCCGAATCGACCAGCCGTCACACCAATAGCTACCGCGAAATTCAGCTTCTGCAATTCCCGGGGCAATTCGCTTTCGGTCGCTTGCATCGTAAGCACCGTCCAGACATGGCTTCGGCTGATTGATACTTCCCGACATAGCCGGCACTCTGGCCAGCCCTCCTTTTATATTGTAATCGTCCGTTTTCACACATCCTTCGGAAACGGCCAGCGTATTGCTCGTACCGTCAATACAGGCCGCGAAGCTCTTCCAGGCATTGGGGGTAAAAGCACCCCGCTGCTCAACCATAAAATTTTTCACGTCATATACATAGATCGTAATCTCCGCTGCGGAATATTGATTTGCAAAAAGAGGGTCTCCGTGGCAAAATACAGCGTTACTTCTCCCCGCTCGATATTTTCGTCCGCCTATATCCAAGTCGGTAAAATCGGCAGCGCCGGGGTCCGAGGGACAAATATAGGCTGAAATCTTTGCGTCTTCCGCCCACCATGGATCCGTTACCCCATCTGTACACGATGGAAATGCCGAGTGCCCGCAGTTTGCTATCGTCTTTCCGGCAGATGTGACAAACGCTTCATACATGGGCCCCTGCTCAATAAAGGGCAATAAAAAAATGGTGATACCACAGGTTCCAACAGGCGATGTGTGGGAGCCGCCGCAGTGCCCATAGTTGTAGTTTTTAAACTTCGTTGTGCTCGCCGGGAATGCCGCGTTTACGTCGTGGTAGTTGTGTAATGCCAAACCAATCTGCTTCATATTGTTGGAACACTGCATGCGGCGTGCCGCTTCCCGGGCGGCTTGGACTGCCGGCAGGAGTAAGGCGATTAAGACTCCGATAATCGCAATGACCACTAAAAGCTCAACGAGCGTAAAGGCCAAAATTCGTTTTACCTGTTGCATTGTTCTTCTCATAACACGGTCCTTTCGTAAATCTTGTTAGTGACTTTTTCGATTCTTCTGCAAAACATTTTCACAGACGCCCGGGCCAACGGTCAGGGCAGTTCGAAAATTTTAAGTTCCGAAATAGCGCCGCCCAAGGCACTACTACTGCTCCAGTTCTCCTGCTTGATTTCATTTCCAATCGTTAGCGGGCCAGGCCGCAGGGTAGACGCGTTTTTCCACGCGGTTTGCGTTACCAAATGACCCCCAACGAAGAAACGAATATTCTTCTTTCTGCTATCGAGTTCAACACGATAGGTCTGCCATATTCCTTTTATTCCCGACGTTTTAATCGGGCGTGCACTGAAGATTCGATCGCCTTCGCCGCCTGGCGGGGTAATCTGAACCTGAAGTCGGCCATCCTTTAAAAGCTGAAGGACGAACGTGCCTTCCTCACGTAAAAATTCCGTTGAGGCCATGATCGTATTTCCCTCATTCTCCAGGCGGTCAATGCGAACGACGGCCTCAATGGCAAGTGCGTCATAGCGTCCGGGCAGTGTCATTTCCGCGTAGGCGTCTCGTGCACGGAAGAGGGCTGCCTTTGTTTCCGCAAGCGGTCCTTCGGTCGTTTTAACGCCGGTACTTCGCGCGAAGGAGACCAGGTCACGGCCGCGCTGCGATTTATTGCCGATTCGCCCTTTTGCCAGGTCGGCGAAATCGAGCCGGACCAGCAGATTCGGGTCCGCGTCGAGAATCGCGTCCTCTTGCGTCTTTTCCGCACGGGCAAGAGTTGCCTTTTCCTTAATTGTTGTATTGAACCCGGACGTGTCAATATAATCGGAAGGCGGGGGAAAGGGAATCTTTTTGAGCATCTTCGACAGATTCAGTTCAATGGCCTCATTTGCAAAAAGTGAAAAAACTTCCTTTGCCGGAGAAAGATAATCGACTTTTCCCTGAAGGACAGCGACCTGGGTTGTATCGGCCCTGGCGTCGATAAAGAACTCGGTGCCACGGTCGATAATATTCCCGTTCGGCGTTGTTATCTCGTAGCCGATCGCCTTACGGGTAACTCGCGCGGTCACTTTTCCCGACTGACAGAACGCGTGCATCGCGTCGTGTATGGTCAGGTCGGTCGGCCCCTGTAAAATGAGCGTTGTTCCGTTCTTCATTTCAAGTTGAACGAGACCGCTCTTGAGCATGAAATGATTTTCATTAAAGACCTGTCCCCGCTGAAACTCGACGTCGTCCTCGGCCCAAACGGCGTCGACAAGTTCACGTACCCGGGCTTCCCCGTCGAAATCCGGGAGTGACGAGCGAAACGGGAGCAGGCACCAGAGCAGGCCAATCGCCGTAATGACAACCAGAAGCAGAGCGGCCGCCAGAGCGAATACGCCGCGCAGCCAGGGCCTGCCCGAGTCACGGTTCCGCGTCCACTGGAACCGGCACAGACGCGTGAGACGTTCGCGCAACGTTTGCGCAGGCTCCGTCTGGCCCAAATTGATCGGACGCGTGGCCGAGTCACTCATGCCAAGCGGCAATAGTCGCGTCCAGTCGCTACTACTGGTCGGCATAATCTCACGCGATTTCTGCATGAGAATAAAGTCGGTCTCAATATTCTTCCAGAACTCCTTGCGCAGGTCCGGCCGTTCGGTCAGCAGGGCCAGAAGGCGGTCCGTCTCCTCCGACGTGAGCACGCCATCGATGTACTTACCAAAGAGCACCAGTTGTTCCCGATCAATCGCCACGCTTCATCTCCCAACCAGTTACATGGTCAATGCATTCGCGCAGGACGGCCCGTATCCGACTCCCGGCCATATAAACGCTTTCGACACTCTGGCCCGTAGCCTGGGCTATTTCCTTCCAGGGGATCTCTTCAAAATAATGCTGTTCGAAGAGAATACGTGCTTTCTCCGCCAGCTTTTTCAGGCATGTATCCAACGCGTCCAACTGCTCCTGCGTCGTTACACTTGAATCGTCGCAGCAGGATTCCGACTGTAATAACTCCGCAATCTTGCGCAAATTCTCCGGCTTGTTCCGCATATGACTGCGCCAATAGCGGTCGGCCGAAATCTGGACAATGCGTTTTAACAGCGGCTGGATCGGCTGGGTCAGGTCCCACTGCTCCGCCTTTTGAACGAAGTCAACAAAAGCATCCTGGACAATATCGTCCTGAAGTTGCTGCGAAGGCGCAAAGCGAAACGCCATCTTCTCTACAAAATGATAATTCTGCAAAAAAGCCTGACTCGCCTGCTTTTGTTTGTCTTCCATAATTCTACCCGTTTCATAAAAACCTGCCCCACACGCAGGAAAACCAGAACAACAGCCAAAGAATTCCCCTGCTTATAATATACCCACACAACAGGGTCAAACCTAACGAAAAAAAATAAAAATAACGAAAAAAGTTTGTTTTAAGCGTGTTTTCTCGTTTGTGACGGGTCCCAGGGGGCGTCAACAGGGACACTTTGGGTCAAGAAAACGAGGTTTTTGACGAAAAAACCGGAATATTCGACGTCAACCGGGTTTTTTTTATCCAAAATAAGATACAATAGAGCAAGAAGGATGTCACCGGTGGCGGACTTTATCGTACGTGGTAAATAGGGCATGAAAAAAAGTAAGCCAAGGCCCGCTGGCACGCCACGTCCCTGGACCAGTCCGCGAGGGCGGCTGTGCCGGCAGCAACGTAAGCAGGAAGAGTGACCGCAAGGTCGCGGGAGGAAAAAGGCAATGAAGAACAAAACACGAGTCCGACTTTGCGTCGGCAGTTTTCTGCTTCTGGTCGGCATACTGCTGACCGGAGGCGTTCACCACGTCCGAGCCGCGGACGATAATTCGAATCTGACGCCGGAAGAGTCGTTTCGGCATTTAGCGGCCGGGAACGCGGCGCATCTGGGCCAGGCCACCGACGCCGCCGATGCCCTGCCAACGCTCTCGCAGCAGGACGACCGCTATCCGCTGGCGACCGTCATCTACAGCTCTGATATGCCGGTCACCCCGGAAAAACTGGTCAATTTAACCAGTAAAGACGTCTATCTCGTGCCCGTCGAACTCGGTGCTCTCGCCGCAGACGACCTGGACGAGTATGAGTATGGCGTGATGAACCTGCGCACTCCGGTCGCCGTCGTTATGACCCACTATCCCAGTCGCGACCTGCTCAACTTCATACGGCAGTACGACGCGCTGGCCGGTAAGGCAAAATCGGAAGTCGAGAAGATGAACGCCGCGGAAACGAAACTTACGGAACAGACGACCGAGGACAAGCAGCTCCAGCTCTATAACCTGGTCGGCCCGGCTATTGCCCGTACCCGGGAAGCCCAGCCCGACCTTAAAGGGGAAGAGTTTGCCAACGTCGTCGCCGAGTCTATTGCGTGGCAGTCGGTGGAAGCCATTCTGATGCAGTCGTCCGCGACGCTCGACCTCATTCGGGCCGGCTCGCTCGACTTGATCGCCGCGGTCGTCGACGACGCGACAGGACAAGTCTACTGGCTCGGCTCTCACCCGCTACAGGAAGAGTTCATCAAGCCGGTCCCGGAAGAGATTAAGGCGCAGAAAATTGAGTCCGACACCGCCCTGGACGACGAGACGAAACTGACGGAACCGCTTTCGGAAACCGTTGTGAATGAATACATTACGGAATATCAGACGAACAACTACTACAATAACGTCGTGAATGAATACTACGAGACGCCGTACTACTATCAGCCGTGCTGGGACCTGTTCCGGCCGCGCGTCTGGAGCTATCGTCCGTGGTGCGGCGTTTGGGTAAATCCTTTTACGCCCTGGCCTTACTACAATCCGTGGGGGCCGCCCGGCTGGGGTGGTGCCGGCTTCACGTACTTCGGTGGCCATCTGAATTTCTTTATCGGGTTCGGACGGCATTGGGGCCCGCCGGTCCACTACGGCCCTGACTTCCGCCCGCACGACCCCTATTGGGGACGCGATTTCTTCCGGCCTGGCCCACCTCCGGGCCCGCATCCCGGCCCTGGACCACACCCCGGACCGCACCCTGGCCCCGGACCCGGACCGCACCACGGCTACGACCCGATTCGTGACCTGATCTTCGGCGGAAAAGGCGGCGAGATCCATCCGCTCCCGCGCGGCGACCGACCTGGCTTTCGGCCGGGCGATGGTCCCGGACCCGGACCCGGCGGTGCTCATGGCCCACATCCCGCCGACCGACCCGGAGCGCACGGCCCCGGTCCTGCCGACCGACCCGGACACCCCGGTGGTGTTGGGCCCGGTGCCCCCGGCAAGCGACCCGGTATTACGCCTGGCATGATCCCACCACGTGGCGACCGACCCGGTCAGCCCGGTGGTGTTGGACCTGGTGCCCCCGGCAAGCGCCCCGGTATTACGCCTGGCGTGACCCCACCCCGCAGCGACCGACCCGGTCAGCCGAAGCCCGGTCAGCAGAAGCCTGGACAACTTAAACCGGGTCAACCCAAGCCGTTACCGCGTCCGGGTCAGGGTCAGCCTGGTCCGAAACCGAACCGGCCCGGCGACCGCATTAGTGACGGCCCCAGCCATAACGATTCCGGCCCGGCCCGCACTAACTCCGGTCCGGCCCGTCAGCCGAATCCGCGTTCCGATTCCTCGTATAACCGGAATCCCCCTGGCGACCGTGGCGGCGAGTCCCCGGTCCATCGTGCCCCGAATTTCTCCGGCTCTCGTGAGATAACCGGACCCGGACGGCCGAGCGGAACTTCGAGTCGGTCGGGCTCCAATCGCGGGGGCGTCTCTCCGGTCTACCGCGCACCGGGAACCTCGAATTCCGGCCAGCGGCCTGGCCCCGGTTCCGAACGACCTGACCGCGCCGTGGCTGCCCGCCCGGAAGGTAATCGCCCTGAAGGTA
>JAUNSJ010000009.1 GCA_030539295.1 Planctomycetia bacterium
AATACGTATATTATTTTATGAATTCGCTTTTCTGGTGTTTTTTAGAACCTCCCTCTATTTGCTCACGACAATTTTCATTTTTAAACCTTATTTCTACCGTTTCGGAAGAATGGAATCGACCGCGTCACGGCGGCAGACGCACCGCGTACCCCTCTCTTAATTTTGTAACATAAGAGAAAGAGCTTTCCCTGGGGGACGTCTGCCAAAAGGTATAAAATCAACTAATTTTGTGTAAATGTAACAAATCACGAAATTATCTCTATTATGTGATTTACTACGTTTGCCTATTATAACATTGTTGTATAGAGAATCAAGGCCCTTTCGGAAGAATTTTTGTAGCGACATCGTGAAAAATGGATAATCACACGAAAATGAACGGATTATAACGATTATTTGTCGCGACGTGGCGAGATTTCCCAGGATCGCTCCTGTTGCTGGTACCAGCGTCGCCAGGCATTGATATCGTACCGGAAATCAACTACGGGCGTGTAGTGGCGTGCGACGATGCGTGAGAGGGCATTGAGCACCTCCTCGTTATTGAAGGTTTCTGTTATGACTTTCTTTTTGGCCGTGCCGCCGGGCGAGAAGCCTTTGAGCTGGCCATCGCCGCCGAAAGAAGCGGAAGTCTGGTCGGAACCGACGATTATTTCCCGTTTATGGTCCGTAATGAGTGCATTGATAAGTTCAGGAATCATCGTATAGGCGTCGAGGACCCCGAGCGCGGCGCCGGCTCGGTTGACCTGAAGATTATCGTTGCTGTGCAAGAAGGAAGAGAACCAGACAATGGCATCGGGTACGGCCAAACGTTTCTTTTGGATCATATCCAGCGCAAGGAGCCGAACTTCGAGATTATCATCCTTCATGGCGATGACGCCGAGTTCCATGAGGGAGGCTGGGGTGGCCAGACTGCCCATTGCCTGGACGTAGACAATACGCAAATCCGGATTAGGTTCGTTATTAAAAGATTCTGAAAGAAGGACTTGCGCAAGTGGATTACGCAAGTTGCGGAAATAATTCCGGCCGGCAGGACCGCCTGCGTGCAGTTCGGTCAAGGCCGCTTTGAATTCCTTTCGCAGTTGTGAGAGTTCCTCTTTATTGGCACGCCGCATTTTCTCCAGGGCTGCTTCCTGTTCACTCATATTGCGACCGGCGAAGCGGACCAGTCCGAGCTGTGCCTGACGTTCTTTGGGCGAAATCCAGTTTCCGTCCTCTTTTATATGGCCCAGGAGCTGATGCACCTCGTCATTTTCCGGGTCCAGTTCGAGGATACGGGCATAATGCTTGTCGGCGTAGCCACTTAACCCGTTGTCGCGGCACCATTTGGCGACCGCGAGGTGCGCAGCGACGGAGTCCTCGGCCAGAGGGGCTTTTTCACGGTACTTAAGGAGATTTTCGCCCAAGGGGTCTGCGGCACGAATCTGGCCGGCTGGTAACGTGACTTCGGTGCCATCGGCAAACGCGATTTTATATTCCGAAGCGGTTCCGAGTTCCGCTGGGGTCATGGCGCCTGTGATCGTTTCACCATTGGCCAGGCGAATTTTGTGCGTCGCGAGACTCTGCCCGAACGCGCAAGTCGGGACGAGTAGCAGAAGAACTGCTAACATCAGCAATCGCAACGAGTTCCGGTGCGGCAGGCTCATAGCATAACCTCATTGATGAACTGATATTTGGGGTCTTTTCCGCCGGGCGAGACCTTACCGGTAAAGATCTCTTTGACGTAAAGGGATTCCGACTTGGGTTCTTCGGGCAGGTGGAAGCAGTCGCCTTTTTGCAGAATAATGCGTGTATCCTGCATATTGCCAAGAGGCTCCATGCCAGCGACCTGAGCGGGGAACCAGTGGCCATCCCCCTTGTCATCTTCAAGAAAGAATTCGGCATAGCAGTGGCCAGGCAGCCGCACGAGCCGCGCGGGAATATCCAAGGCACGGCACATGGCGATGAACAGGGCACACATATCTTCGCAGTCGCCCTCTTTATTCTTTAGAGCGGCTAAAGCGCCCCGCATAGGCGCCTCGGCCAGGGCCTCTTTATAGGTCACATTCTTGCGAATATAGCTAAAGAGCGCTTCCACTTTTTGCCAGTCGTTCGCTTTCTCTTCCGTAAGTTCTTTAGCCAGGCGGGTGATATTGCGGCTGCCGGACTCAATGAAGGAGTTGTCGCGAAGATAGGCGCGGAATTCGCGCGGAGTTCGCGAGGGAATGTGGTAGCAGTCGGTCTTTGCGGGGGCAATAGCTGGCAGTCGTGTAACTTCAAAGATTGTAAAGACTTCCATACGCTGCCCGGGCCGGAGTGTGCTCATTTTTACGACCAGTTGGCGAGCGCCGCCTTCTTTGAGGTCGCGATATTTGGCCGAGAGACGCTGCGGAAATTCCTCTTCCAGAATGCGCACTTTTTGCTCCGGGAATTCCATGGGGACCGGACAGGTCGCCACGATACTGTTGCACGGGCTGTTCGCTTGTGCCTGAAAGATGATCCCGGCCCGATATTTTGTGATCTGAGGCACGCCATAAGTCACGCCCCGGGCTTCCTCATCCCCAGCGTCTGTGCCCTCTTGCTCTTGGGTAATCTCGCCAAAAGTCACCTGCGCGCTGGCGGGAGTAACGTCCCATGCCCGGGGTAAGGCAACGAGGACCAGGGAAAACACGGTTTTTTTTATAATATTAGCCAATTTTTCCATTTTTGTACTTCACTTTTCGAAAATTTGGAATAATATAGTAGTTGGAACGACGCTGGAGCGAATTCCGGCGCCCGGCGGGGATGGACACGCAAGGAGGCAACCGCGACATCCACCACACATATACTATTATATATTGTTCCCCTTCTTTGGCCAGTGCCGCAAAAGGAGGGCTAACGGTAATATCGATAGGATTGGGGGAAAAAATGCAAACAATTTCGGTAAATGGAACCCAACTTGCCATTTTTGAGCAGGGAGCAGGTCCGATTGTTCTTTTTATACACGGTTTTCCGTTTGATCATACGATGTACGATCAAGCGGCCGAGGCGCTGTCTGATTCTTTTCGTTGCCTTCTGCCCGACTTGCGGGGCTTTGGGAAAAGCGAATACTCTGCGACTTCGGTCGACCTGGAAACCGGTACGCCCCTGATCTCCATGGCAGATTTCGCGGCTGATCTGGCCTCGCTTCTCGCCGGTCTGCAGATAACAGAAAAGATCGCGCTGTGTGGACTTTCGATGGGCGGCTATATTGCCCTGGAATTCGCCAAACGGTTTCCGGATCAGCTTAGTCACCTCATTCTGGCCGATACGAAGGCGACGCCCGATGCGCCGGAAGCGCGGCAAAAGCGGCTGGACCTGGCGGCATCGATGGGGAAAACGGACCTTAGTGGTGTTGCGGACGCCATGGTGCCGATTCTTTTGAGTCAGCGTTCCCGTCGCGAACGGCCGGAAATTGGGAATTTCGTCCGCGCTATGATTATGGGCCAGTCGCCGCGCGCGATCGCAGCGGCCTCACGTGGTATGGCGGTTCGGTCTGATATGACGGAAGTTCTTCGACAGACACGAGTTCCAGTATTATGTCTGTGTGGCGAAGAAGACAAACCTTCTCCTCCTGACGTCGTTAAGGCCATGTCGGAAATCCCTGAATGTTCCCGATTTGAGGTCCTGCCCGATTGTGGGCACATGGTCCCGCTGGAAGAGCCGGGTGCCTTTGCCGAACTCTTACGCAACTTCCTGCACGAGACCACGAGTCACAGTTAATCTGGGCTGCATAAATCGGTTGCGAGCAGCCCACTCTCCCTTCTCACTTGCGGCGAGGGGGCACTCATTTGACCTTACGCGGCAGAGGCCTGTAAAAAAAGGGCAAAAAAGTCAAGAAAAGCGGGTGCGTCCCCTACCATCTTTCCGCGTTTTGCTTTAGAATTATTATTTGAATAGCTGGACCGTGCGATGCTCTTCCTGTTCCCTTTTCGGAATCAGGAGTCAGCATAGCGATGTGTTCTGGTCTATACTGTAACAAGAACAGAAAACAATTACATTTTTAAGGACATTATCGTGTTACGTACACAAACATGCGGCGAGTTGCGGCTGAGCCATCAGGGGCAGACGACGACCTTGTGCGGTTGGGTGGATTCCGTTCGGGACCATAGTGGGGTTTTCTTTGTTAATATTCGCGACCGCTACGGCAAGACGCAAACGGTTTTTTACGCGAACGAGGCTTCCGAGGTGTTTACTTTGGCGAAGACGCTTCACAACGAAGACGTAATTCAGATAACCGGGGTCGTTATGCCACGGCCGGAAGGGCTTGTGAATCCGAAGATGTCAACGGGCGAAATTGAAGTCAAGGTGGAGTCGATGACCATCTTGAATCGCTCGAAAGTCGTGCCGTTTCTGCCGGGTGCCCCGGAAGTGCCGTCGGAGGAGATGCGGCTTAAATACCGCTATTTAGACCTGCGGCGTCCGGACATGCAGCGTGTCCTGGTCCTTCGTCACAAGATTACCAAGGCGATACGCGACTTTTTCGACGAAAATGATTTTGTTGAGGTGGAAACGCCGGTTCTCGGTAAGAGTACGCCGGAGGGCGCCCGCGACTATCTCGTGCCGAGTCGGGTCTCGCTTGGTTCCTTTTACGCACTGCCGCAGAGTCCGCAGCTCTATAAGCAGCTCCTCATGATTGCTGGTTATGACCGCTATGTGCAGATTGCCCGATGTTTTCGCGATGAAGATCTTCGCGCGGACCGGCAGCCGGAGTTTACACAGATGGATGTCGAGATGTCGTTTATTGAGATGGACGATATCCTTGACCTGATAAGTCAACTTGCTGCCCGTCTGATGAAGGTTGTTCTGGGGCGTGAGTTGTCGCTTCCGATTCCACGCATGACCTGGGACGAGGCCATGGAGCGATTCGGGCACGACGCGCCTGACCTTCGCTTTGGCATGGAGCTTAGCGACATAACGGACCTGGCGAAGACGGTTGATTTTCGCGTTTTTCGTTCTGTTGCCGACGCGGGCGGTCGGGTTCGTGGTATTAACGTAAAGAATTCGGCTGACCGCTACAGCCGTAAAGATATTGACGGTCTGACCGCGTGGACGGCGGAACAGTTCGGCGCGAAAGGCATCGTCTGGTTCAAAGTGGACGCCGAAGGCAAACTGACCGGAACAAGCGCGAAGAATTTCGCCCCGGAGGTACTCGACGCAATAGGCGCGAAGCTTGGTGCGGAACCGAACGACCTGCTGCTCTTTTCGTCCGACACATTTTTGCATACCTGTCGTATTTTGAACGGGCTGCGACGACGCATTGCCGCGGAGCAGCATTTGTATGACCCGAACGAGATGAATTTCTGCTGGATTGTGAAATTCCCCATGTTCGAATGGAGTGAAGAAGACGAGCGCTGGGTGGCCATGCATCATCCGTTTACCGCGCCGCAAAAAGAGGACTTGCAATTTTTTGAAAGTGACCCGGGTCGCGTTCGGGCCCAGGCCTATGACCTGGTCTTAAACGGGTTTGAAATCGGGGGCGGAACGATTCGAATTCATGACAGCGAAACGCAGGATCGCGTCTTTAATCTGCTTGGTATGTCGCGAGAGACGGCGCGGGAGCAGTTCGGGTTCCTGCTCGATGCGCTCGCTTACGGCGCTCCTCCTCACGGCGGTATTGCCTTTGGCCTTGACCGCTTGGTTATGCTCTTTGCCGGAATGGATAATATTCGCGATTGCATAGCGTTTCCGAAGACGGCCAAGGCGACCGACCTTATGACCGGTGCCCCGGCGCCCGTCGACGAGAAGCAGTTGACCGAACTTGCCATTGCGACAGTAAAACCGGCGCAGGACGCCGCAACTGAATCTTAAGATAAGGGAGAAAGTTATGAGTGAAATAGCCCAAAAAAGTGAATTTGACCAAATTGCCGAAGCGGTTGCGGCGATACGATCGCGATGGTCCCACGAGGCCGAGGTCGGAATCATTCTTGGTACCGGGCTGGGTAATCTTGCCGGGAAGATTGAGGCGGACGTCGTCATTCCGTACGCGGAACTGCCGCACTTTCCGCGTTCGACCGTTGAGACTCATGCCGGTCAGCTCATTCTGGGCCGTCTGCAAGGGAAACGCGTCGTTGCCATGCAAGGGCGGTTCCATT
The DNA here is from genome assembly GCA_030539295.1 of Planctomycetia bacterium. GTDB lineage: Bacteria > Planctomycetota > Planctomycetia > Pirellulales > Thermoguttaceae > JAUNBG01. The sequence continues at coordinate 6,087 of JAUNSJ010000009.1, forward strand.
TGTACGAAGGGTATACGGCGAAACAGGTGACGTTTCCTGTCCGCGTTATGAAGGCGCTGGGCGCGTCAACGCTGATTGTTTCGAATGCCTGTGGCGGATTGAACCCGCAATTTCGTCGCGGCGATATTATGCTCCTGGAAGACCACATCAATCTGCTCGGTGCGAATCCGCTCATTGGCGTGAATGATGATCGGCTGGGACCGCGGTGGCCCGATATGATCGAGCCGTACAGCCACGACTTGCTTGATAAAGCGAAAGAGGTTGCGTTGCGACTTGGCATTCCAGTGCAGCAGGGAGTCTACGTTGCGGTCCCTGGCCCGTCGCTGGAGACGCGAGCAGAATATCGCTTTCTCCGTATGACCGGAGCGGATGTCGTTGGTATGTCCACGGTTCCCGAAGTTATTGTCGCGGTTCACGCCGGTATGAAAGTTTTGGGATTTTCCATCATAACAGATATGGGACTGCCGGACGCGTTGCAACCGGTGCAGATCAGTGAAATTATCGCCGCGGCCAATGCAGCGGAGCCGAAAATGAACCAGATCATCTGTGGCGTTCTGGACGAGTTATGAGTCTGGAATGCTTATTCTGGCAGCATGAATTTTTTAGGTGGCGTGCCGTGGCTGTGGCACGCGTTAACATAAGGCGAGGCCCGGACGACCGGGTCCGCGCCTCTATTATGCCTCCCGTAGGTCAGGCGTTGTGCTCTAAATTGTCGCGCAGGAACTGGCCTGTCTTGGACTCGGGAACTCGTGCAATCTGCTCCGGCGTTCCTTCGGCCACAATGGTTCCGCCCTGGTCCGCGGCGCCCGGGCCGAGGTCGATTACATAGTCCGCCGCGCGTATCATCTGAAGATTGTGCTCAACGACGATGAGCGAATGCCCTGTCTCGACGAGTGCATCGAATCCGTCAATGAGTTGGACAATATCGGCAAAGTGCAGGCCGGTCGTCGGCTCATCCAGAATGAAAAGACATCGCCCTTTGCGTGAATTCGACAGATAGGCGGCCAGTTTCAATCGCTGCGATTCGCCTCCGGAAAGCGTATTCGCCGGCTGTCCGAGTCGGAGATAGTCAAGCCCGACATCGATGAGTCGTTTCAGACGCTGCTGGATTTTCGCCTGGCCTCGGAAGAAGGCAAACGCTTCCCGCACGGTCATATCGAGAACTTCAGCGATATTTTTCCCGCGATAGAAGATGTCGAGTATCTCCTGCTGGTAACGACGTCCATTGCATTGCGGGCATCGCACGAACATATCGGCCATGAATTGCATATCAATGACGATAAAGCCTTCTCCTTTACACGTATTGCACCGGCCGCCGTCGACGTTAAAGCTGAAATAGCCGGCGTTGAAGTTCCGGGCCTTGGCGTCGGGTGTCTCCGCGAACAGGGCGCGAATATCGTCGAAAATCTTCAGATAGGTTACCGGATTGGAGCGGGGCGAGCGTCCGATTGGGCTTTGGTCGACCAGAACGACATCGTCTATCTGGCCTGTACCGAGAATCTGATCGTAGGGGAGTCCTGGCCCCGCGGAATCTTTTCCCAGCTTGCGGCACACGGCAGGATAGAGCGTCTCCTGAACCAGCGTACTCTTGCCTGCGCCACTAACACCCGTCACGACGCAGAGAACACCCAGCGGAAAGACGACGTTAATATTCTTTAAATTATAGCCGCTAACGCCTGTCAGCTCCAGGAAGCCATGCTCCAAAATACGACGTTTCGGCGGTTCGTCATTGAGGCGGTTGCCGAAAAGATATTTCCCGGTCACACTCTTTTCCGCCGTTCGTAACTCTTCGCACGTTCCGTTAAAGACAATTTCGCCGCCCCCTTGGCCTGCGCCTGGGCCTATTTCCACAATACGGTCGGCCGCTTTTAAAATGGCTTCTTCATGCTCTACGACAACGACACTGTTGCCACGATCCCGCAGTTTCTTTATGGCTTCGAGCAGGTGTTGCGTATCGTACGGATGAAGACCAATCGAAGGTTCATCGAGTACGTAAAGCACATCGACCAGACTGGAGCCGAGAACGGAAGTCAAATTTACGCGACGCTGCTCCCCTTCACTTAACGTGCGAACGAGTCGGTCGAGCGTGAGATAGCCCAGCCCGACCTGCTCAAGATAGCCGAGCCGGCTGGTCAGTTGTTTCAGGGCCGTTTGACCAATTTCCTGCTGCCACGGTGAGAGCTGCCAGGAGCGGAGAACGTTGAGGAACTCGGAGATCTGCATGGAGGTCAGGTCGTGAATATTGTGATTGCCAACGCGAACGGCGAGCGACTCCGGTCGCAGACGCGTTCCGTGACACAAAGGGCAGACGCGATAGCTTCGCCAGCGGCTCAAAAAGACGCGTATGTGCATTTTATACTTCTGCTTTTGCAGTCGGATAAAGAAGCCATTCAGACCGTCGTAGCCGGATTCTTTACTGCCATTGAGCACAAAGTCGAGTTCATGAGGCGAGAGTTTGGCAAACGGGATATCGGTACGAAGGTTCGCTTTCGGGGCCAGTTCGAGCAGTTCGTTCAGCTTGTGGCGATAGGAAGAGCCGTTCCAGGGGGCAATGGCACCGTCGGCCAGACTCTTGTTCTTGTTCGGCACGATCAGGTCGAGGTCGAGGACCATGAGATTGCCAAACCCTTCGCAGAGAGAACAGGCGCCGAGCGGACTGTTAAAATTAAAGAGTTTCGGTTCAAGGGGCGGGTATTCGAGTCCGCAGTCTTCGCATCGCAGGTGGCGGCTGAATCCGACGAGGGTCCAGTCGCGGTCGTCGATTGTATAGCAGGTACCAATCGGAGCGCCGGGCCGTGTCTGGCCCAGTTCGGAGACGGGAATTTCGATTTGTGAAAGCGATTCCGTCTCTTTTAATTTCCAGGTCCCTTCACAGGCAATCCAGCATCGGGCATTGCCGTAGAACAGTGCGGTTTCCAGACTGTCGCGAATGCGTTCCGACGCGGTCGTGCCAATGGTCACACGGTCAACCGTAAAGAAGAGCGGAGGCGGACCGCCCGGCTTGTGCATTTCGTGCTGCCGCTGCTGATAGTTTTCGAAGTAGGTATCGTTATTCGGATTGATCGTTAGCAGGCGACTGGAACTCTTGTCGTCTGCCGGGTCCTCGTGACGGTGTTCCCCCGAGCTTAGGACTTCCGACTCCTCGCCTTCCGCGTCGAGCACAGGCCCCTCGCCGCTGGAATGCCCCCTGTTCGAAAAGGAATCGTCGAACGGGTCGAAATCGTGGTCGAACGGGTCCAGGTCGCCCGTCGCTTCCTCGCTGACCGAGTCGCTTTCGGAATCCTGGTTGTCGCCTGTGGTAACGGTGCGAGAGAAGTCCTCGCCTTCGTCCACTTGGTCTGCCAGGTAGAGAAGTCGCGCCTCGAGATATTTGTTGAGGGGAATACCACCCGGCTCGTCCAGGCGGAAAGAATCGCCGAGTACGAACCCGCGAAAGAAGCCCGCTTCCTGCCATTCGGCCTCAAAATCCGATTTACCCGCACGTAAACTCTCCGCAGGCGGCGAAAAGGCAATCAGTACGCGAGAACCGTCTTCCAGTTTTTCCAGCGATTTGAGGATGGAGTCCGGCGTGTCCCGGCGCACTTCCCGACCGCATAACTGGCAGTAGACCTGACCGATCTTCGAAAAAAGCAGACGCAGATAATCACTCGTCTCCGTCGTCGTGCCAATCGTCGAGCGACTCAATTGCATGAGCGGACGCGACGTGATCGCGATCGAAGGCGGAATACCGTCGATGCGTTCGGCGTCCGGTTTTTCCACCTTCTCCAGAAACTGACGCGTACTGGCGGAAAAACTTTCTATGTATCGGCGCTGGCCTTCCGCGTAGAGTGTATCGATCGCTAGTGAACTTTTGCCACTGCCGCTAAGCCCGCAAAACACGACCAACTTGTTATAGGGCAGGTCCAAATCAATCGATTTCAGATTGTGTACCCGAACGTTTCGCAACTCAATTGCGCTTGCTTTTTTTCCGTTATCCGACATTATGACCGCTGTTCCGTTAAACAAAGGTGCGACTAAAGTTACACCGGGACCCCGGCGGGAGCATTCCCCACCGTAAAATATCCTGATTTTACCACGAAAGGGCGGCCCTTTCCAGCCCTACAGGCTAAAATTTAGCTTTTTTACCCCCTTTTTTGCCAGAAATCCGGGACGAAACACGAAAGCGACAGTTTTTCCCACTTTTTCCAAAATTTTCTGTCCCGATTTTTGTTCTGACTTGGGTATTATGACCAGAGAAACAAAAAACGTTTTTTGTGCCTTGCGCGGAATAAGACCGACATGGTCGAGGATAACGTGGTCGCAAACATAACTCTTGACTTGGAGAGATAATAAGAATGAATTGGCGAACAGAGTTAAAAAATTTTTTTGTCATTGGTAAAAAATCGTTGAGACCGCTTACACTCCTGTTTATGTTGGTCCTTTTGAGTATTGTGGTTGCGACAAGAGCCTGTTTTTCGGACGAGCCAGTGCTTGAAACACTTCCGGTCGAACGGCTTAACGAAGCGACAATGCTGGACGGCAACAAGACATGGAAAGAGGTCTTCGAACTTCAGCAACAGGAGCTGGACCAAGGCAATATCGAATGTGTCATGCTTGGCGATTCGATTACGTTTCGGTTTCGTACGACCGGCAAGACGGTCTGGGACACCTATCTCGGCCCACGAAACGTCGTTAATCTTGGTATTGACTCCGACCGAACGGAACATGTTATCTGGCGACTATTGCACTACGATTGGTCCAAAGCCAGTCCGAAACTCGCTTTCGTGCTTATCGGGAGCAATAACTACCGCGATAGCACAGCGGCAAATATCGTTGCTGGCAATCGGCGCATCTGTGAAATTTTGCGCGAACTCTTTCCGGACATAAAAATTGTTGTTTTTGAGCTGTTTCCTTTTCGGCTTATTAACGGCGAGGAGTCTGAACGCCAACTTCACTTGCGAAACGAGGTCAATCGCCTGTTGCGACAGGAATTCGCCGCTTGCGACTCTGTTCAAGTGGTCAATGTGGAATCCCTCTTTCTTTCTCCAGACGGTACGGTCGCGGCCGAGACCATGCCGGATGGCGTCCATTTATGTCCGTCGGCATTCGACCGCTGGGCGCAGGAAATTACCTGTCTTATCGACGCGAATGAACGGTCCGGCGAGTAGTGGACAAAGAACGGTCCGACCCAAAAAAACTCTTAAGTAGGGATGAGAATGGGGTGGTGAACCAACTTTATTGACAAAAATTTTCCTTTTTTTCAAAATTTTCTGTCCGATTCCTGTTCTAACTTGGGTATTATGACCAGGAGGCGTTCTGGTGCCTTGCGCGGAACGAGACCGGGTTGACTCGGTTCTCCCCATTACAAACCGAAAAAAGATTGGAGAAAGAAAGATGAGAAAGTTCGTTTTTGTGGTCGAATTGTTAAAACTACGCGGGGGTAGCCTGAAGCGGACGTCCAAAAGAGCTTTTACGCTGGTTGAATTATTGGTCGTTATCGCGATTATTGGTATTTTAATAGCTTTACTGCTGCCGGCGGTCCAGGCTGCACGAGAGGCGGCGCGACGTATGCAGTGCACGAATAATCTCAAACAGATCGGTGTCGGTCTGCACAACTATCACGACGCCAATCAAAATTTCCCTTCGGCGTCCCTGCAGCTGAATATGAAACAGGTAGGCCAGGCCATGACGTTTAATCACATCAGTGCGTTGCTTCCATTTTGTGAGCAGTCGGCACGCTATTCTGAAATCACGAGCTGCACATTGGCCAATGCGATCCCGACCGATACCCCGGAGAATTGTCCGGCTTTATTGGGACGAATCGACTACATGCTCTGTCCCTCTGACCCGCACCAGAATGAACATCCCTTCAAAGATGACTTAACGAATTGTTCCTATGTCGGGTGCTTTGGCGATTCGATGGCTCATATTGATCTTTCTTGGGATCCCGGTCAGACTACCTATCCGGGAATGCAAGGACTCTTCTGGGTGGCCAGTTCGGGCAGCACATCGATTCTTCCTCATCGTGGACTCTTTAAAAACGGCTGGCGATGGATTTCCTTTGCGGGCTTGATTGATGGTTCTTCCAATACAATTGCTTATTCCGAAATGGGAATAGGAGTTGAGAATGACGGGCAATTAATCAAAGGAAACCTTGCTTACAAAGACCCAGTTAAACCAAGTACTTGCGCAACGGTTGATGTAAAAGGCGATTCCTTTACGGAGACGGCAGCAGCAGGCTGGACGACTCACGCGGCGTTGGGGTACTGTCCCGCAATCTCCAATAGTGGGTTTCAGACTATTCTCGCGCCGAACTCACCTTCATGCACTAATGGCAATAGTGGCTGGGGAATCCATTTGAATAGTGCGTCAAGTTATCATTCCGGGGGTGTGAACGTACTCCTGGTCGACGGGTCGGTCCGTTTCGTTTCCGACACAATTGACGCGGGGAAAACGACAAACACGAATTATGATACCGGCATGCTTGGCAAAACGGGAGCAAGTCCGTATGGCGTTTGGGGTGCTATGGGCAGTGCCGACGGTGGCGAAACGGTCAGTATGTAACCCCGATACCGCTACTGTTGGGAGTGAGTGGAATGGGTGGAATGAGTGGAATTTGGATGGAGACCCCCTCTTGCGACCGAATTCCACCTCGATATCATAATATATAATGAGTCATCTTAACACACGAGAAAAAGAGATTGAATATCCATGAAAATCCTAATATCAAATGCCGTAATACTGTTCACAAGTCTGCTGATTTGTTCCGGTTGCGGCAATCTGAATCAACCGGAAGGTTTCCCCAAAACGGCTTCTTTTACCTTAACCGTAACCAAAGGCGGGACGCCGCTGGCCGACGCCGATGTTACTCTGTTTCTGGAAAGTGGCGCCAATATTATTGTTGGCGGCAAAACTGACGCCAATGGTGTTGCCAATCTGACAACGGTTCAAGGAAGTTATCGCGAAGTGGGTGTGCCCGAGGGTACGTTTAAGGTCGTGGTCAACAAGGCGGTCGATGTCCCAGGTGCAAAGTCACGGGAAGAAATCAACGAACTTTCTCCTATGGAAGCTGCGGCTTACCGAAGAGAAATTGAAAAAAAGAAAAAATCCATCCCGCCCGTTGTCCCTGTCAAATACACAACGTTTGACGAAACGCCTCTACTCATTGCGGTCACCAAGGGGGGAGCCACAACGATCGATGTTGACGATTAGAGTCAAGAGTTATCTCGTTGCCCTTATGATTGCCTGTGTTATGTAATTCATGAATATATAACAAGTTAGAGTACCAGTTCCGGCCTCGAATCCCCTCTCTTGACGGATTATTTTTTAGCGTACAGGGGAGCGAGGGGGAACGTGGTGTGCTGGCCGAACGTGCCGTGTCCGGTTTCTGGAACGTGTACCTGCTCCGCGCGTTCGGGTCAGCATGAGATCAATCGGCAAATATTTTCCCACTTTTTGCTGAAATTTTCTGTCCGATTTTTGTTCTGACTTGGGTATTATAACCAGGAGGCTTTCTGGTGCCTTGCGCGGAATGAGACCGGGTTGGCTCGGTTTTTTCCATTACAAACCGAAAAAAGATTGGAGAAAGAAAGATGAGAAAATTTGTTTTTGTGGTCGAACTGTTAAACTGCGGGGGGGGGGTAATCTAAAAAGAATTTCCCGAAAAGCGTTTACATTGGTTGAGTTACTGGTGGTGATTGCGATTATAGGAATTTTAATCGCGCTGTTACTGCCGGCGGTACAGGCGGCGCGGGAAGCTGCCCGGCGCATGGATTGCACCAATCGCATCAAGCAGGTCGCACTGGCCTGTCACAACTATCACGATGTCCACAACGCGTTTCCCAATGCGCATTATATGCCTGCAACGGTTGCCTTGGAAGTAAATACAGCGGACCATGTAACGCATGCTTTTTCGTGGATGTGTGGGGCCTTACCATTCCTGGAACAGACTTCGTTGTTTGAAAACATAGATTTTTCGCAGAATCCGAAGTCGTATGCTTCCGACTGCAAAAATGCCGAAGTGTTCGGAACGGGCATTGGAACTCTGATTTGTCCTTCGGACGCTGGCCCTAAACGCAATTTGACCCCTGGCGACGCCGACTGGTCGGCGGCCGTTTCAGGCAATATGGGTTGGTACCAAGAGTATATATCATGGTATAACGGCGCGTTATGGGGACCGGACCACAACGCAAACTCCGGCGCGACCTGCTATAAGGGAATATGCCACCGCGGGGTGACAGTACATAACGACCTTGGCAGGGCAGGCGAAGGAGGCATCTTCAATATAGGCATAAAATTTAACGGCTCCGCTTGGGTTCCGAGCGATTTTCTATGTCGCTTTGCTGACATTTTGGACGGGACGTCGAATACAATGATGATTGGCGAGCAGACGCTCTATTGGAGTGGTATCGGAAGTTGGGGATTCTGGCGGGGCGGTGTCTGCACTGCCTACAATCCAAGTGAGCCACTTAACAAATACAAACTTGCCGACCCGGCCACCCGTCTCAAAAGCAAGGCAGCGGATGGGGATACGGAAGGGATCAATCTCTATACGCAATCGGTATCGAGTTTGCACTCCGGCGGCGCGAATGTTGCCTTGGCCGACGCGAGTGTCCGATTCGTTTCCGAAACGATAAGCATCATCGTTTGGGACGCAATGGCCACGAAGGCAGGCGGTGAAACGATTTCGTTTTAACGGAACAAATCAGCTGACGAATCCGAACGAGTGCACGCCAATACCGGCAAAAAGAGCTTTTTACTTCTTGCCGGTATTACTGTTCGTTTGATTTTTGGCCGCTGTCGCAGCGTGCAGTCGGGAACGGTTCGCTTTTCAGCAGGTCGGCTTTTGTTCTCTTCTTGTGCTTATTCTTTAATTTGAGGCCGGGCCGATGCCGAGCATGATAACGTTTATGCCGGAACCGATTCCGAGCAGGGCAATTTGGTCGCCGGGCTGGACAAAACCGGATTCAAAGCCCAGGGCCGCGGCGGTCGGTAAGGCGACGCTGCCTGTGTTGCCGAGAAAGGGCAGGGTTACGAAATTTTTCGCCGTGTCCAGCTCGAGGGTATCAAAGAGGAGCTTCTGATGTGCCTTGCCTACCTGATGACAGAACGTACGGTCGATGGCATTGCCGGTCCAGTTGAGTTCGGTGAGGAATCGGTCGAAAGCGATTTTCGCCGTTGCAACCCCTTCTGCCATAAGGCGTTCGGAATCGGTACGCATGTAGATTCCATCGGCCGTCCCGCCAGCGGTCGCGTCCACTTCGGAGCGGCACAGATGGCTCCAGTGCGTGTTGGCCTGGACCACCCCGCCGAGCAGACGCCGGCCACTTCGGGTTAAGTCACGATTGGTCAGGAGCACCGCGGCCGAGCCTGACCCAATGGTGAGCGAGGCAAAAATCTCCTTAATCGAGCGTCGGTCAAGGGTTGTGTCAGTTAGAAGCCGCGTGATGGTCGTTTCCATGAGAGAACGGGACGTCTCGGTACCCACCACAATTCCGGCCGAAATCTGGCCCAGTTCAATCATATTGGCAACCTGGACCATTCCGGTAAGCAACCCGAGACAGGCATTGGAGATATCGAAAACGGCACACTGCTGCGAGAGCTTTAACCGCTGGTGCACATGGCACGCGGTGGCAGGCTCCTGATAGTCGCGGCAGACGGAGGCGTGAATAAATGCGCCCACTTCGTTCGGGTCAAAAGAAGCGGCGTCGAGGAGCTTTTGCACTGTTGCCACACTCTCGTCGCCGGGCAGACGTCCGGCAGGCCAAATGCGCCGTTCGCGTATGCCGGTCATGAGTTCAAGTCGTCCGTAAGGCAGTTTGAGGCGGGTATATAAGGGCGCCAGTCGCTGTTCCAAGGCGTCGGTCGTTACAATTTCGTCGGGCAGGCGACAGATAAAAGGTTCGATATAGACGTTATTGTATTTCATAATAATATTAGTGTTAACTTTTACATATTCTAAGGGCTTGAACGTTCATCGCTGAGTTCCCGAGCGACCCTCTGTCGGGGATGGCGAGGAGACATTCCCCGTATGATACCGTAATAACGAGAAAAGGTCAATGTGCGGTGCGGGAAGAAAAAAACAAGAAAATCCAAAAAATTGCCGGACTTTGGTTGCAATTTGAGAGGAAACCTGTTATAATCAGTTTATTGTGGTAACTGGACGGAAGAATCGCCTGCCTCGCCGCGTGGAAAGATTTTCCTTCTTAAGACGAATTCGGGTTCTTTGTTCCGTTACTGTCTTTGCAACGAGGTGCGTGAGGCTTCGTCCGCGGGACGAGGTTTTTGTCCTCAACCAACCAATTCAAGGAGTTGTATCAATGAAGAGACGCGATTTTCTCAAGACGGCCGGTGTCGTCGCCGGGGCCGGTCTGGCCGGAATCAATGTTGCCCGTGGTGCTCAAGTTCAGGGTGACGATGTAATTAAGGTAGCGCTCGTCGGCTGTGGCGGCCGTGGGCGAGGCGCCATTCAGCAGCGTCTGAACGTTGGCGATAATATTAAAGTTGTTGCCATAGCCGACGCGTTTGAGAGCAGTGCCAACAGTGCGTTCGAAGCGATCGGAGCCATGAAAGAAAACTTTGGCGATAAGATAGCGTTGACCAAAGAGAACGTTTTTGTCGGATTCGACGCCTATCGGAAAGCAATTGATACCTGCGACCAGGTCCTCATTGCCACGACTCCTGCGTTCCGTCCGATTCATTATAAATATGCGGTGGAGCAAGGGAAGCATGTTTTCATGGAAAAACCCTGCTGTGTCGATGCCCCGGGTTATCGCTCGCTTATGGAATCGAACAAGATCGCCGACGAAAAAGGGCTGGTGGTCGTTGTTGGTCTTCAGCGACACTACGACAAAGCGTATATGGCTTGGTTCCAGAAGTACCAGGAAGGTCTCCTTGGCGACTTGATTTACTCACGCGTCTACTGGAATGGCGGCGGGATCTGGGAACGTCCGCGTCAGGAAGGCGACACGGAAATGATGTACCAGATGCGTAACTGGTATCACTTTAACTGGCTTTCCGGCGATAATATCTGCGAGCAGCATGTCCATAATCTCGATGTAGGTAACTGGATTCACGGTAAAGGTGACCCGCTTGTCCATCCGGTGCGCGCCAATGGTATGGGCGGTCGGCAAGTGCGTCGGTTCCCCCGATTCCACAATTCGGGCTACCGCTGGGACCATTTCGCAATTGAATTCATTTATGAAGACGAGACCCGCATGATCAGTCAGTGCCGCCATTCGGACAAGTGCTGGCAGGCGGTTCATGAAGAATTCCACGGAACCAAAGGATTTGGTCGTGCCGATGGCTGGATGAAAGATTATGCCGGAAATGACGTCTGGAAATATGAAGGCGAGCGACCAGACCCGTTCCAGGAAGAGCATATTGCCCAGGCGAAGTTCATTCGGGAAGGGCAAAAAGTCAATAATGGCTGGTATGCCGCCACGAGCTCCTTTATTGCCTGTTTCGGACGCATGGCCGCGATGAGTGGTGAAGAGATTACCTGGGACGACGCTGTTAATAAAGGCAAAGCGGAATTCCCGCTGGAAGACGTTCTCTCCTGGGAACAGAATCCGCCCATTCTGCCCGATACCGAGCTGCCTGCACAGCCCGCGGCCGGCGAGTTCATCTACGAGAATTCCGACCCGATTCCGGGTATCTGGAAGTGGAGTATGTAATTTGCCGGGTAGCTTGGACCGCGTGTCGCGTAACGGGCGGCCCGCGGCTCCTGGTTCCTGACGCTTACGGGCCGGGAAGACGATTGATTCGTGCCCGGCCTCTTCCGTTTTTAAAATTAAACTTTTTTGGTTTGTTATGAAATCGACTCTTCGAACTTTTATTGCTGTTGATATAGCCCCGGGTATCCGCGTCGGGGTGCAAAAGGCACTTCGCTCCGCGGTTGCTCTGTTTCCACAAATAAAATGGGTTGAGGACGAGCAGTTCCATGTAACGTTAAAATTTTTGGGAGATGTGCCTGCGGTGGAATTGCACAAGGTCATACGTAGCGTGGAACGGGCAGTGCGAACGATTCCGGTCTACGACCTGGTTTTTGAAGGGTTTGGCGCGTTTCCGAATTTGACGGACCCGCGAACGCTCTGGGTGGGCGTGTCGGACGGGGTAGCGGAGACGCGTCGTCTGGCCGCTGCGATTGACGAGGCTCTTGCCCCGGACGGCTATCGTCGTGAGAATCGGCTCTTTATGCCCCATCTTACGGTCGGGCGAGCGCGGGCAAAAGATCGCATTTCCGTCGATGAGGATTCTGAAACCATTCTGCAGCTCGGTGAACTTTTGGCAAAAGAGTCGACCCGGGATTTCGGGTGCTCCTGTGTCGAGGAAGTTACAATTTATTCGAGTGAGCTTTCGCGCAATGGACCGAAATACGAGGTTCTGGCCAGCTGTCCTCTTTTCGCGGGGGATGAATAACCGATTGAAAGACATGCCAATCGTAGTAGAAATTGTAAGGGAAGAACGACCGAAGAAAGGGGGGTGTCATGGCGTATGAGTTGATCTATACGTCGGCCGAACGAGGCTTGAAACAAGGGAGTCGCGGGTTCTGTACCGTCGCGTGCACGCGGCATGTCTCGGGGCCTATGGCAACGCTTCTGGAATCGCTTAGCGCCTATCGGCATATCTTCAAGGCAGGGGGAACCGGAGCGAATCGGAATCCGGTTGTCTGGTCGCACCTGCGGACGCATCATGGAGGGCTGTACTACAATTTGCTTTCGCGAATCGCCGACGCCGGTCTGGACTATTCTCAGCGTACGAACAAGATAGCGCACCATCTCGTGTTGGAAGAGGAGGACAAACAGTCTGCGGGGCCGGGCGAACTGCTGGCGGTACGCGATCAGTTCCGTGAAGTGTGGGCGGAAGAACCGCGTCTGTACGATGAGCCTCGTACTGTTGCTTCGTCGACTGTTATTCCCGTAACGACGACGTGGGAGTCGCTTATGGGAGACGCCGGCTGGAAAGGTGTGCTGGCTGTCAGTGTCTGTTTGCGTCGTCCGGTCTGTGTTACCTTCTCGCCGCAGCAGGATGTCCTTTCGCTCTACCGGGATGCCTTGGCCATGCTGCCGCCGGAGCAACGTTGGAATGCAACTTTCTCTACCTGGTATACAAAACTTCCGCCGGGAATCGACTGCCTTTGGAAAGCGGCTCTGGCCGGGTCGGTGGAGGCTGCGCAATTGCGGGCCGTCTCGCAATCCATCTTTATTGATTTAAGCAAACCGCAGTCCGTTCCGTCAAGTCTGGAAAACGACGCCTCTTTCGCTGATGCCATTTGCCAGGCCCGACTTGGCATAACCCGTGAACTAAGATCGGAACCGCGGGCAAGAGAGAATCGCATTAACAGAATCATGGTCCCGAACGATGATATCTTTCAAACTGACGATGGCGATTATCCCCGCGCACGCAATGATCACGCCAATAACGTTGCCTATATAAAGCCGCTGCCAAATCAAAAAGAATCGTCAGAGGAGAGACCCTTTGTAAACAGCGGAATGATTTCGCCTGCAGCCATCCACGCCTACAATATAAAACAAAACCGTTCGCGTCATCGCTGGCTTATAACCATTCTGCTTTCCGTTCTTGTTCTCGTTGCAATGGCGGTACTGGTGACAGTATTTTTTATACTCCGTGCTGACGCGGAGCGGGAAGAAGTGTCGGTGAATCTGGAAACCGCGAAAGTTGTCTTGGGCCCCTCGGCAAAGAGAGAGCCGAAGCCATCCGGTGTTCAAGATCAGGTGCAACCCGAGGCGACCGAAAAGAGCCTGCAGAAAGATAAGAGTAGCAGCGATTTGCAAGCGACCAGTGAGCCAACGAACGACCGTCAGTCGCCAGCTCCGACTTCGGAGGCGGCGTCCGATACGGGAGGTAAAACACAGGTGAATGCCGTGCCGCGTGACGCTTTTATTCGAGCCGCCCGAAACCTGCTTGACACGCTCGCCACAGCACGATTGCAGGTGCAAACGGGTCAAAATGCAAATAAAATGAAAGTTCAATTCGTTGACCCGAAAACGGTCCAGGCGTGCAAAACGGTTATGACCTGGTGCCAGCAAAACAAGGTTGTTCTGACGCTCACGATGCAACCGCGTCTGACCTTTAAGGATTGGGACGTCGACGGTCAGGACGATTCCAAAGAACCGGAAGTTCTTAAAGACGAGAATGGAAATGAATCTTGGAAGTGGAGCTTCTTCTGGCAAAGGGAAGAGGAAAAAAAGGAGTACATGACCGTTACCTTGTCGTCCGACGGCCTTGCCGTGTTTCAGGAGGATAATAATCCGTTTCAGGAGGATAAGAAAAAGAAAAAAAAGCCGGCAAGCGAACGCTATTATGCTGCGGAAGCGAATTTGTATCTCTTCTCTTTTTTGCAAGCGACGTTTCTGGATGAAGCCGGGAGCATTGTGGTCGATGATAAGGGAACACATCTGACCACCCGTTTTCAGCTCCTGGAGCCTGCTGTCGGTTATGAGCCTCTGGTTCTGTTTCCACCTGACAGAGGACAGATGAAGGAGTATGAGTATTGTAAACGCTTTTTCGAAGCTGAAGAGAATCGTAAGCGACCGGTCCCGAAATGTACAAACGTACTTTTCCCCGATACTGACCCGACTGGTGATATACAGCCTTTGGAAAACTTTTTGGAGCCGGAGCTCGATGTGCAGGGAGAACTCCCGAAATACTTTTCTCTTACCAGGAAAGATAATGTTTGGACGCTAAGCGTTAAATTTAACGAGGCCGACAAGGAAGCCCGTCCGCTTATTGTCTGGACTTTTATTGCAAAAGTTGAAAAGGCGCGACCGACAAGTGACAAAGGCAAGCAATTTTTCTGTTTTATGCATGAAGAGAAAAGCACACTTGAAACGATAGTAAATCAGTGTATAGAAGAAAAAAAGAAGACGAAACCGGACGAGAAGACCCTGGCCGCGTTCACCGAAGAACTCACAAAGAAACGTGACGAAGCGAAACAGGTCAAAATAGTCGCAGCGTGGCGGGTACGACTTAAGAATCCCGAGGGAGGTGAACCGCTCCTGCTGATGCAATCGGGCGTTTCGCAAGAGAAAGGGCAAAAGGGAAAGGGAACCGAATGACGAAATCGCAAACATTGGTGGAGCAGATAGAACAGATCTTGTCACATCCGGACACGATAAAGCAACAGCGAGATCGCGTTGCGGATATGGCGCGGCGATATGCGCGAGCGTGCCAGCGGGTAAACGAGCATTTGGCTCTTTGCTTTACGCAGATCAGCTGCGGAAATAATGCGGAGGCGGTTCGCATTTCCAATGATCTTTCTGTTATGGATGAATACAATATTTTATATGGTTCCGGATTTGAGCCATGGCGTGAGATAACGATCCGCGAGTCGCTCGAGGTTCCGCCTGTGCCGGCGGAGAATATGGCGCGTAATCTTGCCAAGGCGTATGAGTCGGATGTTTTTACTTCGGATTTGCAATCGCAATTTCGATTTCAATCGCTGTCTAAAGCGCCTGTTCGCGAACGACTTCAAACGCTCTATCAATTGGAGCAGCAGGAGCCGCAAAACCTCCTGTGGTCGGAAATGATACCGGCGTTCGAACATGCCCGATTCGACGAAATGACCGCTGATTTGCGTCAGCACGCGCAAGACCCGTCGTCGGCTCAGCAACTGGAATCCATGCAGCGGGAGCTGGACACGACGCCCTGGCGAACCGCGGTCCCTGAAAGTCTCGCCGCTCCTTTGCAACAGATCGTAGCCGACATAGCAAGGCAAACGGCCATAACAAAACTCGCGGCACTGGGCGAAAAAGTGCAGAACGCCTGGAGCGAGCAGGATATCGAGAAGACCCGCGGATTTTTGTCCGTCTGGAACGATCAGGTGGCGCGGAACGGGATTCGAATGCGTGAAATTGCTCCGGGGGCCATGGCAACCGTGCGTCAGGCCTCGGCCTGGCTCGACCAGATTGCGAGGCAGGAGGAACTTGAGCAACGCTTTGAGGATCAGCTTGCCGAATTGCACACTTTGCTCAAAGAGTCCGACGACGTTAATGAGCTTATCGCGTCGCATTCCGCCCTTTCGTTGGCCGCCGATAGTGGCAATTTCATTATACCACCTTCTCTGGAAGACAGCTATCGTGCGAAGGTACGCGCTCTTGATCTGCAAAAATCGCGACGCATGCGTACGATCATTGCCGCGACTCTTGTTATTGCCGGACTCGTAGGCGCTATGGCTTTTCTCGGTATTCGTCAACTGGCAATTACCGCCAGCCGTCGCGCGGAAGCGGAATTATTATGCCGCTATCTTGACGACTTTGAAGGGCTTGGGCAGACAGGAGCGCGAGACGACTCCGCTCTGGACAAGGCGTCGAAGCAGTTGGAGGCTTTGCGTGAGAATTCGCCTGCGCTTTACGACTCCGCACCCATACGGGAACAACTGGCCCGATTTCAGATTCTCTTCGAAGGAGAGCAGCAGCGGCAGGCCAATATAAAATCACTCTACGCAAAAATAGAAGAAAAGTTTGCAGGTAATTTGTCCGTTGATTATGAGGTTGGGCGTCTGGAAACGCTCGTTCGTTCGGAAGCGGAGCGTGTCGATTTAACAAATGTTAAGAAACGTCAAACGGAGATTGCGCGTAATATTCGTCGCGATCGAGACAGTGCCTACAAGATGCGGTTAGACGCCATTATAGCGGCCGAGACTGCCTTGCAGAATGAAAAAAATATTTCCACACAAGCGACACTTCAGACACTTCGACAAATCGAACGCGACCTTACAGCGCTCGATTCCATGCAGCAAGGGGTAAGTGCGACGTATCTGCAGATGGCGGCCGCGTTAAAAAATAAAGTGGATACTCGCTACGACAGTCTTACCCGGGAAGAAATTCTCTCGCGTGATTTCCAGTCGTTAACCGAACTGGTCGGTAACGAGGCAAAGTGGAAGACGACGTTGGAAACCATAGCGGCCAGTCACGCAAACGATGCCGAAGGCAACGATGCCCTGCGTGCTTTGGATGCCTTGCCCTTGTGCGAAATGATCCATCGCTGGAATACGCTGATAACTGGCTGGAACGAATCCGTTGACAAGTGGGTAAACGACGCGGTCGTTGGTCGACAGGTTCTTGCCGAGGCGGAAGAGTTGACGGAACATCGGGAACTTATTCCACAAATTCCGGACTTTCTGGAATACGTTGAATCCATTTCCCCTTTTATACAAGAGGGAGGACGCACGACACTTCTGGCCAATTTGCGAACGGTGTTGAAGAAGTACAGCCGGTCCTACTGGCTTATTGTTCGCAATGAAAAATATTATTATTATCTCAACCGTCCCGTTTCCAATGCGGAAAAAGTCAAGTGTGATTATGGCGACGGTGAAACGAAAGATGTGTATGTTACGAACAGTGATCTGAAAATCGTGGTGGAGGCTCCGCACTACCTGCTCGTCTCCGCGACGCTTAATTCGCTTGACCCGTTGATCAATAATATCTCTACAGACGCGTGGTTTAATGCCTGTTGCGATTTGCTGCGTGGACTGGACCCGGGCCGGAACGATGAGCAGTTCGACCCTGTTATTAAGGTCATTCTGCTCGGACATGTTCTGGACGTGCTCGTATCGGACCCGCTGTTCGCGTCGGAATTTCAGGAATGGAACGACGACCTCAAGAACAGTGAGGACTTCGACCCGTTTGTTAATTTCTTTCAACCGAATGAGGAATCCCTGAAGCGTCAGCGTCAAATTGCGTTGACTCTTCTTCAGCAGATTTCGGCGGGAAAATCACTCGACGAGAAGCTTGCCCGTCTACAAGCATCCCTTGAGAACCGGCATTTCAGCTTTAACGTTACTTGGCGCTGGGTGGGTTTTATAAACTCCGAAGGGGGCCGTTTCGTCTGCTCGCCGGGCCTGGAAAAAACTCCTGACGGCTCGCTGTGGACTGTGCAGCAAGGGGAAAGTCAAGGACTTGTCGAAGTTGGCAAATGCACCGAAGGCGTAATGGAGTGTACGGCTCCGTTTGGCGATTTTGTGCGTGGCCTTCCTGTTTTTCTGAAAGAGAGTCATTAAATGGAATACTATGTTAAGATACGAGGAAAGCAACACGGTCCGTACTCTGCCGCGGTTCTGCGCGACATGACATGCCAGGGTCGGGTTGGTCGGAGTACGCCCACATCATTAAATGGGTCAGACTGGGGAGTTGCGTCCGACTTTGAAGAAATATTTCCGAAACGTGAGGTGGCAACGACGTCTTCGAATGCTTTTGCTTCGGAGTCATCCATGTCGTCTGGCGGTTCACCGGCTAACGACCTCTCGACTGTCCGCGAATGGTTTATTAGTAACGATGGCGAGACGGGTACGGGGCCTTACACTTCGCGTGAGATCGGACAGGGGTTCGTGTCCGGACATTACAATCGACGTTCTCTTGTCTGGCGAGAAGGAGGAAATCCTGTTTATTTGGAAGACTCGGTGGAATTCGGACCGCTCTTTGCAGGTGCAGCATCGACCGCTCGCCCTGCCGAGTCTGCGACGATCCCGCGCTCGTTTTCGGCATCTTCGCAGCCCGCGGCGTCCGTTTCGGGTCAAGCGTCGGCCGACCCGTTTAGCCTCCCGGCGAGCGCGAGTTCGTTCGTGTCGAATGAAGTGAATGCGTCTCAGATTGTAACGCAGCTGTATCAGATTGAGCAGGACTCGAAGTCGTGGGTTTTTATCGTCGGGCTGGCGCAGTCGTTAGCTCTGGTGGTTGCGCTGATTCTGTTTTTTTTCTTACTGTTTTACAAGCCTGCCACTCCGGTCGTTGACGGAGTCCCGTCTCCTGTGGCGTTTTATAGCGCGGACCAGGAGTCCGGGAAGTATGCCGCGGCGCAACAGAGTGTTGAGGAAGATGCCGCTGAAACGAATTCGGAAGAATCGCCTTTAGACGCGGCACTCTTTGATGAACCTGTGGACGTGAGTGAACCTGCGGACCTGAGCGAGTCCTTGGACCTTAGTGACATGACGAATATTCCAGAGGCAAGCGGTCTTTCGATGCGGCCTGTGATCCTTGTTGGTATGTTTCTTTCTGTCTTATTGTATTTGTGGTTCATTGTGATTGTCGTGCGACATTGGCAATATTACGCGGCCCTGCACGCGGCGTCGGCGTCTCGCACGGAACAGCTTATGCTGCTGTGCAGACGTCGCATGGCGGCTCTCTGGCATGCCTGGGGAATATTTTCGGTGGGCCAGCTTGCCACGGGGGGAATTCTTTTCCTCCTTTGGGTAATCTGCCTCGTTTGGTAACGTAGCAATGTGAGAATGTAAAAAGATATGTGAGTAGGAGAGAATAAACCGATGAATCCGTATGAAGATGAACAGAGCCGTCAGCGGCTCTCCTGGTATCAGAGCGATATTGAGCAAAGATTTGGCTTTCACGGGGGCCGATATACGCGAGTAAATATGTTTTTTACCTTTCTGCTGGCGACTCTGGCGACGGTGCTCTTTTATACCGGGCTGTATTTCATTCCGGAAAACTGGTTTACACAAATGTTTACCGCGCGTGGAATAACGCCGTATCCCACCGTCTTTCTCGGATTTTGGGTTGCTTTTATCCTGTGGGTTAAAGTAAAAAAAATTAAATTGCAACGTTTGCCGCTGTCGCGTTCGATTGTACCGGAGCAGCATAATTTTGTTTTG
Source organism: Planctomycetia bacterium (assembly GCA_030539295.1). GTDB lineage: Bacteria > Planctomycetota > Planctomycetia > Pirellulales > Thermoguttaceae > JAUNBG01. The sequence continues at coordinate 25,690 of JAUNSJ010000009.1, forward strand.
ACACCAGCCACAGCCGACTCCGTGCTGACGCGAATACAGGAAATAGCGGATAATCCGCGTGATTTTCTGCTCTTTAACCGCATTATACAGACGCTTTCGAATCTTCGCAATATAGGCAAGGTATCCGACGTTGACGACATTCTTCGTTCGCGTGCGGAACAGGCCGAGAATTCCATGGAGACCACCTATACCATGCTCAATGGTTTTCTGTGGGCCATACCGATTCTTGGCTTTATTGGCACGGTACTTGGTCTTTCCGCGGCAATCGGGAATTTCGGCAGCGTGCTAACGGCCGACGCCGATACGAGTCAGCTCATTCCGACACTTAAGCAGGTTACAGGCGGTTTGGCCACGGCGTTTGAGACGACCTTAATCGCTCTTGTTATTGCCTTGTTCCTGCAACTTTGGGCCACCTCGGTCAAGAAGTCAGAAGAAGAATTCCTGGACGACTGCTCCGAGTATTGTTCTAATAATATTGTTTCCCGACTTCGTATCGATTACCACACCGAGCAGCACTAATATTAATTGCAAAAAAAAGAATATGAGAGTTATAACAGAAGAATCGCTCAAGCAAATGCCTGTATTTACCTGTCAGCAGATGCGTGATTTCGACCGATACGCGGTGGATGTTCTGGGAATACCGTCGATGATTCTCATGGAAAACGCGGCCCGGAGTTTAGCCGATGTATTTGTCCCGTGGTTAGAGAGCTTGCCGATTCCCGAGGGCGAAAAACCACGTGTGCTCCTGTTGTGCGGTAAGGGGAATAACGGGGGCGACGGGTTTGCCCTGGCTCGACGGCTGGCGTCTGTTTACAATTTGCGTTCCGATGTTGTGGCCTGCGCCTCTCGGGACAGTTGGCGCGGTGACGCCAAAGGCAATCGTCTCATTCTGGAAAACATGCTCAAAGAAGTGCCGAACCTGCCCCTTACGCTGACCTTCCTGGAAAGCGAATGGGACGAAAACTTCCTGTTCACAAAAATGCAATCGAGTCATGTTATTATCGATGCGTTACTGGGTACTGGTGCGACGGGGATGCCGCGTCCCCCTTACAATCGCATCATTTCTCTGGCGAACGCAAGTGGTAAGCCGATCTTTGCCGTTGACATTCCCAGTGGCCTTAATGGCGACACGGGAGCAGCGTCTGGGGATGTTATTAAGGCCGAACTGACCTGCACACTGGCCGGCGTTAAGCAAGGACTTGTAACCCCGGCGGGACAGGCGTGGGTTGGCCGGCTCGTTCTGGGTGATATCGGTTTGGCATGCGGTCAGACGCAATAGTGTGCTCGCCGCGCACTTGGTCGTGCGTCGATGGCAGCCGCTGGTTGACTCTTGCTTTTATTGCATTTTTTTAATTTCAAGAGACATAAGAGTCGCTCGTTGCTTAACGATTTCGTTAAGAAAGATTCGTCGGGTGGCGTCGAAACCGCGGAGGTTGGGGTCTTCTATATTGACCCCGAACCAGTAAGTCGGGTCGGAATAACAATAGTGCGGCCGCCAAGGCTCACTGCAATGCGTACCGTGGCCCAGAAAGCTGTCGTGGAGCGGTACGAAAAAGACATTGTTATGCTTTTCGGTACACTCTTTTATGCACTGATTATATTGTGCGAGAATGGCCACACCATCGGGCCAGCGAGGCAGGAAGACACTGGCCGCGTCGCCTACGCCGTCGGTTGGGTCGTAAATATCGGCCAGAAAGATGAGGCACCCGGCAGGGAACTTCGCGTTAATACGCGTGATTATTTCGTCCAGTCGCGAGCGGAATCGGGCGATCCACTCCGTGGCCTCTTCCAGAGTCGCGCCGTACATGGCTCCTTCTTTCGGAGGCGTTCGACCATAATTGTGAATCAGGTCATTTCCCCCGGTCGTCATGACAACGAGGCCAAATTGTTCGCCGAAAGAATCCGGCAAGCGTGTATCGAAGTAATTCACGTGTTGCAATGATGTACTTCCGGAGACGGCTGCGTTCATCACTTCCAGATTGGGCAGGACCCGCTTGAGGCAGATGCCCTTCATATCTTCCCAATCATCGGGCGGGTTTTCCGCGAGCCTCGCGACATAGCCGTAGGGCGCAGAGACGCCGAAGCCCGCTGTTACACTGTCGCCCAAGCCGAGCAGGAGCACCGGATGCTCCGTCCAAGTTTCCGTAAAGGGAGACGGATTGACAGGAGGACCGGCAGGCCCTTTGCCAAATGGACGATAGAAGCGTACCAGAAACAACAACAGGAGAATCAGCAATAGAACGAGTGTGGCCAGAAGTGCCATTTGGATTCTGCGATAGAGTCTTCTTCGTAAAGAAACGGCCTCTGGGGAACGATCCGACATGGGTTACCTCCTGTTTAACAATGGGCGGCTTGAAAAAGTCTCTTTTGTCCAACAGTTTCATTGTATCAGGCACGGTCCCGCTTGTCAAGAAGAAAAAATTTTTTATTATCCTAATGTCCAGGCAGCGGTTCGCGGGGGCATACTACTAAAGCGAAAAAATTGTTGTCACCGCCGTTTCCACTTCATGCTGAAATACATAAAGTATACTGCCCATGCCGAGACACAGGACCCCGAAGAGAATAAACGACATGCCGCTGAAACTCAAAGACAGGACATTAAGCTGGGGAATGGTCCGCCCGATAATACCCAAGGCAAGATAGACGACCGTGGTCGAGACAATAACCGGTGCGGCAAGTCGAATGGCTAAAACGGTTGCACTTTTCAGCATAGCCAGAAGTGTCTCCGTATAGGCTGGGGAATAGACCACGCTCCCGGGCGGCAGGTCAATAAAAGTATCCAAAAAACCGGTTAAGAACAGTTCAAATCCGCCTAGTATAACGAAGACGGCCAGTCCGGCAAAGAGCAAGAAATTCGAAAGGACAGGCAGTTCTTCTCCCGTTGCGGGGTCGAACAGGGTCGAAATCGCCACGCCCCCCATGCGACCGATGAGGTCACCGGCCATAATGAGTGCGGCAAAGAACAGGTTGAGCAAAGCGGAATAGGCTAAACCGAGCAGGAATTCACTGGCGAGAATGAGTACTCCGTCGAGAATACCGTCAGGGACATCAGCGGCCTTGGACCAGACGACAGGTACGACCACACAGGTGAGAATCAGGGCAATAAAAGCGCGAGCGGGGAGTGGGAGTCCCCGGCCGCCGAGCACCGGCAGTAGCAGGAGCAAGCCGGCAACTCGCGAAAAAACCGACATTGTTAAAAAAATCTGACCTTGTAAGGCACCATCCATGTTCTTCTCGATTCCATCGCTTCGACTATTCCCATCGCAATTCCGGCTTATTGCATGGCCGTTGATACGCCATTTCCGAGCAGAGGAGTCAGATACACTTCCTTGCGGTCGCGCAGAATGGAGATCTGTGGCGCGTCTCCCACTTTGGAGAGACTAATGAGCTGAACCAAATGCTGGTCATCTTGCACAACGGTGCCGTTATAGGTCAAAATGACATCTCCCTGTCGCAGGCCAACGCGGTCGGCGGGGCTGCCAGGCGTAATCTGAACCACTCGTGTTCCCACGGGACGAATCAAGCCGTACGACTGCCGCTCCTTCTCCCCGAATTGCGGGTCCAGTTCCACGCCCATGTACGGCCTGCGATAGACCCCGTCGGTCACCAATTGCGTTGCCACCCGGAGCACCGTATTGATCGGCAGCGCCAGTCCAACTCCTTCGTTGGCGCCTGTGTTCGAGGCAATGGCCGTAACAATGCCAATGACTTCTCCCGACGTGTTTAGCAGTGGCCCACCACTATTGCCCGGATTAATGGCCGCGTCGGTCTGGATGAAATTTTGTATTTGGTCCGGAGAGTTTCCCAACGGGATCTTACGCCGCTCCAGGCCGCCGACGATGCCTTTGGAGACACTGCCGGCCAGACCAAACGGACTGCCTATGGTCAGAACGGTATCAGGTATCTTGACCTTATCGCTGTCGCCGAAGCGGGCGACGGTTACCTCGGAGCCAGGCTGCATAACCGTCGAAGGAAGGTCATTACCGGAAATTTCCAGCAGAGCGATGTCTATATCGGGACAGGTCAGAACGCGAATCGGGTGGATCGTTTTCTGGTTCGCAAGGAGGATTCGCACGGATTCAAGCGAGACCGGGTCGCCGGCCACGTGCCCATTGGTTATAACGAAATAGCGATTTTGAATCAGAGCGAGGACGCCGCCGCCGGTCTCTTCATATTCTTTCGTGCCCCGGTTCGCTTTATGAACGCGTGCTTCGATGTGGACCACGGCCGGACGGGCATAGGCCACACTCTGCCGCAACGTTTCTGTCATGTAATCGAAGATGGCGTCGTAAGAAGCGTTCGGACCGCGCAGACTCTCCGGAAGAGGAATGCGTGGGGCAATACTGTCGAAACTGGTCGGGGCAATGGGGTCGTAATCGCGAGGAGTGGCCGCCGCGAGCGGTTTTACCGGCTGACCGGCGCTTGGTTCGGGTACGCTGGTCGCGGGTACCCGCTGCTGATTCAGCGGCTGCGGGGCTTGGACATATTCCTTTAGGCCCGACGTGGATGGGGACCCCGAACTCTGGCCGGAGACCACGTTCGGATTGCTTGCCAAGGGTGCCCTGGCTGCCAGATTACCGCGGACCGTAATGGGCTTCGGACGATTATCCTCCGATATGTACGGGCTGGCCACTTCGACGAACAGATTCCGCTCTTCCGCGGCGGCCGCTTCGGAATCGAGAGCCACTTCATGAAATTCAACCGGGTTTGGCGAGGTGGGTTCCTCGGATTGGACGACCGCGGACGTCTGCTCCGTGGCAATCGGATCCGCGGCAAGGGGTTCCGATACGGCAAGGGGCAGGGCCGAGGGAACGACAGGAGCAACGGCTGGAACGCTTGCCTCCGCACTCGTTTCAGGCTCCGACGTCGCGGAAGCAGCGCACGGCTGCCCCGTGTTCTCCTCCTCTTCCGACTTCTCCGAACGATTCGGAAGCACCGGTATGAGCAGACACGCAGTCAGAAACAAAAAGAAGATAAAGAGGGGTCCGCTTTTCATAACTCGTCCGTTGATAATGATCTGTATGGACATGATTTCACTCCTTTTACTCTCACGTCTTTTTTGGGTCCGTCACACGTTCGGTCTCGTGGCTTGACACACCTGAACAGGGAAGTCCCCCGCAAGGTCCTTCCTGCGGGGGTAGGTCGTCGCCCTTTTCAGACTTCTCGTCACGAAGCCGGTAGCCGAAAGTTCCACTCGTACCCGCATGCTCTGTGCTCTTGGCCCGTTCGGAGTCTGTTCCGACCGGCTTCGTCACAGGGAACCTCATGTTCCTCCTCTCGCGCAAGCCTGACACTTTCGTTGCCACAACTATTAATATAATGTCTTCTACACATATAATCAACTGTTCATTAGGAAATTTTACCCAAAAAACGAAAATATTCAAGAGCGCGGTCCTACAATCCGACCCTTTTGTTTTGATTTTCTTATTTGTGTATTCTGTGTAGATAACCTACTTTTAAAACCAAGTGGGATTTTTTCTTGGAACGGTGCGAAGTTTTGCGGAATAGCTCAAGCGGAGCCAGCCTATGTCCCGATATAAGGATAGGTATTTTTAACGACGATACCGGAGATACAGCGCTGCTGTGTCGCAGAAATGAAATTCAGCATGAAGGGATTCAAAAATGAAAAATGGGACAAAGTTGATTTTTGCTGCACTCATGATGGCGGGTGCGGCGGCTTTGGTCGGATGCCAACTGACACAAAACGGCCAAACGCTACCGAGTCCATATTATCTTGAGAATCAGATTCAATATTTTCCGGCGGGGACTGAATTCCAGTACCAAAAGGAAGTGGATCAGATGAATAAAGAGCGAGCGGAGCGTGACTTGGCTCGTTCAGGGCAATACAATCAATAAGGAAGCGAAAGTCGCTTCGGGCGAAATATGGACCGAATCTTCGACTGGAATCTGTCTCCCGCAGGCCAATCGCTGGTTAATGTCATATTAATATGGCTGGGATTTGCCATAGTGACAGGGCTGGTAGCGAGAGCCATTGTTCCGTCGAAGTTAACGTCGGGTCCCTTTGTTACGCTCTTGGTGGGCTTGACCGGCTGCTGTTCCGGTCCACTACTTCTTTCCAATTTCTACCCGGTCGAGGACTTTAACCCGATCGGGTTGGTTGGTTTTCTTGTTAGTATTGCCGCTGCGGTTGCCTGTCTTTTACTGCTTCATCTGGGGCTGGTTCTGTTCCCCATTCGGGATAAAAAGTCCCCGGATAAAAAGGAGTGGGACGACAAAGAATGAGAAGACTTAGCGGTAATCCACTTCGTCGACGATGGGTAAGTCGTCGAGTGAGGCGAGATGGAAAATTTCCAGGAAGCGAGGCGTTGTCCGAAAGAAGGCCATGGTTCGTGATTCCGTCGTTCGTTTCTCTTCGGCAATGAGATTGCGTTTGACGAGCAGAGTGAGCAGGGGGCCGGACCCCGGTCGATATTCCAGAATCTCCTTAGCGGCGACCGGCTGGCGGTAGGCGATGAGCGCGAGAATATCTATTGCCTTTTGCGAAAGCTTAAACTGTCGCGTTTTCCCGGCGAAACGCTCGCGAACGGGCTCGAATTCCTCGCGGAGCACCATGCGAAAGCCTTCCGGTTCCTCAACAATGTGGTATGGGGCATTGACCGCTTCATAGCGCTGGTTCAGCAGAGCAATTGCGTCCCGAGCTTCCTGGTCCGAGACGTTTCTCATCAGTGGCAGAACTCTTTTAAGGTTAAGCGGGCGATTATTTCGGTCGCCAACGAAGAGCATGGCCTCTAAAATACTCCGCGGGCAGACGTCGGGCACGTAGTTCTCCTCCTGTCCGGCGGCAAGAGAAGAGATACCGAATTTCGCGCCCAGTTCGTAGAGCGAATCTTCGTCGTCCTGACGCAGAACGCCATCCAAATGCTCGCGCAGGCGGGACGCTTCCTCCTCCTGAACGTCTTCTTCCTCGATCGTCTCCACGTCAGAAGAAGTGTCTTCTTCCTCATTACAGGAGGTTTCGAACAGTGAGGAAAGACCCGCGGCGAACCGTTCGTCGAACTGGGAGACGCATTCCGCTCCGGTCGGTTCGGAAAATTGTGTCGTAAACGGGTGAATGTCACCTGTCTCTTCGAGGTCGGCTGTAGCTTCTTCGCACTCGGATTCGGACTCGGATTCGGACTCAGCTGCGGTGAGGGGGTCGTTCTTCGCTGCGGTCGGATTGGCCGGCCCGCTCTGCTCACCCTCCGGCGGAGTAAACGGAAGAAAAGGGGCGTCCTGGCCGGTCCTCTCGGGAAATTGGATCGTTGTCCCGGAAAAACGGACATTTTGACCGTTGAGCGAAATAATCGTATCGCGGTCAGAGGAGGCTGGTTGGCACGTCGTGTCCTTCGGCTGTTCTGGTGCTGCCCTGTCCGATTCCTGTGACTTCTTCTCTTCCATGACGACTCCTTCGCTTTAGTTCCTCGCCTGATCAATTTCTTCCACGACGCGTCGGGCATCGTAAATCCGGTTAATAATCTCAATAATTCCCGACGAATGCACGCTCACTGCCCGCGCCCGCTGCTCCGTATAGACGAAGTTCCCGGACAGGGATTCCAGATTTCCATCGAAAATAAGCCCGACGATTTCCCCCTTGCCGTTAACCAGGGGGCTGCCGGAGTTGCCGCCGATAATATCGTTGGTCGTGACCAGATTAAGAGGGACTTCACCGTTGACCTGCTCCTCGTTATCGAACCAGCGCTCAGGCAGGTCATAGGGCGGTTCCAGACGATGGTCCCGGGCATGTTGGTACGCGCCGGAAATCGTAGTCCAGGCAGGAATTGACTCTCCGGACGCACTCGTATAGCCTGCCACTTTCCCGTAGGAGAGGCGTAGCGTAAACGTCGCGTCGGGATAGGTGCGACGCGGGTCAAGTCGCATACGCGTTTTCGCCAGTTCGGCATAGGCCTGTCGCATTGGTTCGGCGACTTCCGTTTCGTATAGAGCGCGAACGTCCCGGGCCACAGGGTCGACTCCAAGAGCGAACTGTATCATAAGGTCGTCTGACTCCTCCAGTTCTTCCAGCGACATATTAAGATGGCGTGTGCGTACGTCGAGCTTGTCAAGCTGTGTTCCGGCTAGAAGTTGCGCCGCACGTTCGCCTGGCGAGAAGCCACCCAGTACGCCGTAGCCCTCTTCCCCGCTTTCGTCATCATCGTATTCCGCGCCTTGCGTCAGTTCCAAATAGAGATTTAGCGAATCGGTCAGCCGCAACAGTTCCAGTCGTTTGTCAATGACCGCGGGGGATAAGATTTTCTCTTTGGTCGAGGCCAGTTCGGTTTCGCGGTATTCCCGAAGTCGCGACTCGTTCGGCTTGCCACTTTCTGTAACGCAGCGTACAATGCCGCGAGCTATTTTAAACAATCGCGAGTCGAACGCCGCCTGATTTTCAAACAGTTCATGTATTAAAAAGATTTCGTTCCAGCGGACAAGAGCGTTATAAATTGTGGTCTCCGGTCCTTCTGCGTCCGCATCCAGCAGTTTTTTCTCAACGGCGGTACTGGTGAACTGCTGCCAATCGGAACTGATCTTTTCGAAGACCGCCGGCGATTGCAGGCCCGCGAGTATTCCGGTCCTGTTCTTACGCGAATTCCGCAGTCGGAAGAGTTCCGAGGAGACCGCTCGCGCGAATTCCGAGCCTGTCTCGCTATAGTCGGCCAGGAGAATTTCATTCCGACGAAGTTTATTCATATAATAAGGATAATAGACGTCCCGCTGAAACAGAAGATGTTCCGGAGTATCGAACCGGTTCGTGCGCCCCGGATGACCCGAAACGAAAACCAGCTCCCCGTCCGCCGCGCCACGTTCACTCCATTTCAGGTAACGGTCCGGATGATACGGTTCGCCGTTCTCATAGACGCGAAAGAACGAGACGTCCAGATTATAACGCGGATATTCGAAATTGTCCGGGTCACCCCCAAAAAAGCCAACAGCGACTTCCGGAGCAAAAACGAGCCGCACGTCTTTGAAAGCCTTATAGCAGTACAGATGATATTGCCCCCCTTGAAACAGGGTAACGACTTCACATTTCAGGCCCGAAGCGTCGGCCGCTTCCTTCTCCAGACGCGACATGACCGAGCGACGCGCGTTTTGCGCCTGCTCGAACGTCATCTCCGACGTGACTGCCGCGTTGACCTGACTGGTTACATTGACGATATGATCGAGCATAACCAGCTCTATATCACGGCACTTCAGTTCCTCTTCCTGACGGGCGGCGTAATAGCCGGACTTGACCAAGTCCCGCTCGGTCGTTGAGAGCTTCTCCACCAGCGACAAGGCTACATGATGATTCGTCATAACCAGGCCTTGAGGCGAGACAAAGGAACCGGACCCACCGTTACTGAACCGAACCGACGATTTTTGTAATAAGTCAAGAAAATCGTCGGTTAATTCATAGTTATAACGCTCTTTCAACTGTTGCTTAGGCGGGCTGTTAAAGAGCCACATACCTTCGTCTGCGGTGGCGAAATTTGATGTAAACCAAAAACACGTAATGGTTAACGCAATAATATACAAAGCCGGTAGAGTTGGCCGTCGCGTGGCGGATGCCTGTATTTGTATTGTCTTGAGCTTACTGGCGGAGTCTGTCCTGATCATTTTCTCTTGTTCCTTTGATTGTACACTACACCAAGGCGGGGCCGTTGTCGGACTTCGGCCGATTCTTCGGCGTCCCTGTAATTCCTTACCTCGCGACTATTATACACGTATCGGAGCAAAATGACAAGGGTCTTGCCCAACGTATTGGGGCATGGAGGTGCGTCATTGCCATTCCACAGCGACTTTTCAAACGTTCTCCGGTAGGAATAAGGGCATGAATTTTTGAAAAAAAACGGGAAAATGAAAAATTTTTTTGCCAGTTTTGTTGTACTGACGGAGCGAGTGTGGTATAATGGCCGCAAAGTGATCGGATTAAGTTTTTTTGGGGGGGAAAGCCGGGTTCCCTGTGGGATGACCTCATTCTCCGCAAAAAATGATTGGCGACGGACCGGCTTTTGCCCATCGTCGTCTGCTTTTTAACGTCATTTCCCAGGAACGAGCAACAATGGAAAATTTGGTCAATAGATATAAAAGATATATTGTCATCCTTTTCGCAATCCTTATGTGTTGGACCGCGGGCAAATTCTACGCGGCCGAAGGAGCCAGGGCGAAGAATGTGGTTGAGGTGGAAGGCAAGGGATACGGTGCAACCGTTGAGGAAGCCAAACAATCAGCGCTGACGAATGCTGTCGCTAAAGTCACAGGCGAGTTGGTTGACGCCGAAATTCGTATAGAAAATGAAACCGTCGACGAGAAAATTCTGATTGCCCGGCGCGCGGACGTCGAATCATATGAGGTTATTACCTCGAAACAACTGCAAGATGGACGCTGGGTGGTTACGCTTGTCGCAAAGATAAAAAATGCGGCGATAGCCGATCGACTTGAATCCGACGAAATAGAATCCCACAATATTGACGGTGGTTATATTGCCAGCATGGTGGAACTTGCCGACGAACAGGAAACGCAAAATTTTCAATTTCTCACGAAATATTTTAAAGAAAACCAGTTTCCCTATTCACTTATAAAAGTTGCCCCGTTCGAGGGAACCACTGTTCGCCGAGCATCCGAAAATGGATTACGTGCAGTCGAAAGCGATACGAAAGAAGTCATATTCACGGTTCAGGTCCGTCCGGATATGGAGAAGTATAACACCTTTTCGCAGGGACTTATAGAACTTCTTTCAAAAATTGCGGTCAAAAAATTTCCTGTGACCATGAATCTGACTCCTGTTGATCCGAAGGACAAGATGCAGAAGTTCCTGCCCAACGTAATGATCAGTTCCAGTAATAGAAGACCAAGGCCGAACGTGGGAAATATCATTGTGTTTGTTTTTCGCTCGCAAACGGGCAAACTGAAAACGTCCCGATGGATGGCATTTGAACTTCCGGCAATATTTCGGGAATTTTTTAGTACTCATTCCGCAATCATACCCGTGGTAAATGTTTCGATTTACAAAAAGTCGGGCGATAAAATGATGTCAAGAGTCGTACCACTGCGGCTGTACTTGGGGGATAATTTACACAACCGTACAATTTTCAGTTATAATATGTTTCCATTTTGTGAACGGTTTGCTCGTGGCTCTGACGGAGATGACTCCTACGGTTGTTCAACCATCGACGGTCGCTATTCCTATAAGGGCAGCCGCTATTCCTATGATAATGAAGAGGAATGCTTTTATATTGCTCCGCTGACTACAGGTGGATACAGTAGTAATTCGCTCGTTTCTCCTCAAATGAACATTCCGGTTCATTTCAAGGTGACATTGGAAGAGATAAAACAGATTGGTCGCGCGGAGGTTAAAATAATTGCAAAAAATCCTATGATGGACGCATTTTACAAAAAATATGAAGTTTCGTTGAAGTCATCCAAGTAAGACAGAGGGTTTTGAAACGGGATGTGGTGAAAAGGCTTGTTTGCCTGTATAAGGCGAGCGGACGGGAGTCAGAAGACAATTGCACCGGGGCGCTTAGAGGAGTAATTTGAGAGAGGTATTATGGCAATGAGGAAAACGGGCCTGATTTTCATATTTTTTGTCTTGACGAGTTGCGGGACGCTTGAGTCTGGCTTGGCCCTGGCACAAGATAACCTTGATTTAACGCCAGCTCAAGAGTCGGCGCTGGCGGTCGTATCGAAAGCCAGGGAGGTCGATGCGGGACCGATCCAGGAGGCAATGAAAGCGGCCATAGGTCAACACCCGGAGACAGACCGATGGTCAGGCAGTTGTGGCGGGACAGTTTTTAGCGTCGTTGCGGTAGAATTTCCGCGTGACGTCCCCCGGGTCAGGGCACGAAACGGGCTTATTTCCCGGGCAGGACTTTTCGCCGCTGCTGAACTGGTTACTTCACATGCTCTAATGGCAGTCTGGCAGAAGGAGCGACTCGATGATCTCACAACGCTAAAGGCGGCAGTACTGGCCGTAACGCCGCGGCTCGAAAGTGAAGGGTGCGTTCGCTTTGCACGGAAATTCAGCAGGATTTACGGCGACTTTGCCGTTGCCTGCATCGTGGCGGATGAGCAAGAACTATGCACAGAGCTTACGCAGCAGGCGGGGCGGTCAATCGTTAAGGACGCGTATCGTGAAACGATGCAACGCCACATAAGTATTCTCATGGATCGAAAGGAATGGGAGAGTGCACTTGCTTCGTACCGCCATCTTTGTGAGCGGGAACTTACTTCTCCACAACTCTGCCTGGACGCGGCAAGATGCTTTATTGAGCTTAATCAACTAAACGAAGCCTGTCAGGTTTCGCACGAGGCGTACTCTAAGTTTAAAGATATTAAGGACGCGGCTTTCTTTGAAGCCGTTGGAGATATACTTCTTCTTTTTGAGGATGAAGTGTCGCAAAATATGGCCGAGAGTGCCTATGTGAAGGCATTCGAAATTCGGTATGGTGATGAACACTGACGCTTACTGAAGGTCAGGCGAAAAATTTTTTGAAAGGAAAAATTTATGAAACATTCCATGATTTTGGCTTTCGTTATGCTTCTGGCGTTCGGAGGTACCGTCTTCGCACAGGTGTCCAAAACGGAGCTCGCGGCGGATGACTTCCTGCCTGTTATTGCCGGGGGCAGTACGGAGGTTGCGAATCCGGATGAGGTTGCCGTTGCTGTTGTTGCCCAGTGCGACGAAAAGCACACTACGGTTACTGCTGAATCTGCCCAGGACGCTATTAACGTTGCGGTTCAAGAGAATAAGGGCGGTACGCGTGAAATTGGATGTACCTGTATTAAATTTGGAAGCGGACTCGGCTATGTTGCAACTGGACAGGGGACCTATCGAAATATGCCCAATCCGACCGCGTCGCGTCTCTCCAAACGTCAGGCCTATGTGACGGCTTTTATCATGGCGAAAAAGACGCTCGCCGAATATCTTGGTGGTCTTTCGGTCAATAATGTCAACACATTAAAAGAATCTTTCGACAGTATTAATACGTCCGAGGGAAGTACGCACAACCTGTCAACAGAAGCGACGGAAACCAATGAACAAATCGTTGACGCAATCCTGCGTGGATTCGTTGTCTATAGCGTTGAAGATGTTTTACAGGAGCAGACTGTCTACGTGACGATCGTTACAACTCCCAAAACACTCGGTAAGCTCACGCGTCTTTCAACAGCGTATATCGAGGCGGATTCCATTCGTGAAGGGTTGACACAAGTTATAGCCGAGGTCAAAAACGGAATCGTTCCGCCTGTTGGGGGTAAAGCCATTCAAGTTGTTGCCACGGGTGAAATGGCTTTCGTCGGATTTGGCAGTCACGTTATTGAGACGAACACCAGCAAAGCAATACAAGCCCGTATGAAACTGAGCGCTTCTAAAATAGCCGAAGCCCGGGCCAAGGCCGCACTCTGTGGTCTTATCGTTGGGAATCAAACCTACTGGAAAGGTCTGATTAATGTGGAGCAGGCCGATACCTTTAAAGGTTTTGAGGTAACAGAGGATCCCGTTAATGAGAATCGCGTTAATAATATTGACAAACTGGAAAACGCGAGACAGGATTTCTTTAATAAGACAAAGAATTCGGATTTGTATCTCGACGTGCAAAAAGGAATACTTCCACCTGGCGTAACGCAGAAAACCTGGACCGATTCTGAAAATGCTTGGGTCTATTCAATGGCGGTTTACATTCCCAGTGTGACACAGCAAGCGGCGGATTTCAAAACTCAAATGGACGATGCCATTCTCGTTCAGCCCCTGCAGCCCCAACCCGTCGCCGACCCGATTACCGATTCCGATGATAGTGAAAATCATTCGCAAAAAATGGATTCTGAAATTATCCGCGAAGGAAATGGTACGGAACAGGGACCTTCAGGTCAAGTCACTGACCCAAATGACCTTTGAAACGGTGGTAGGAATTAGAATCCTTATGTGAAACCTGCATATTATATAAAACGTAACTATAGGGCAGGTTACAGAAACCGCACTTGGTCTCCCACCCCCTTGCCACGATGGATTTTATTTTTTAGCGTGCGGAGGATCGCGGTTATTGCTGGGTGAGGCCCTGTGAGCAGGGCCTCCCATGATGCGCGGCCCGAGTGGGACGCTACGGAATGGTTATGGTGGCGTTAGGGTAAGTCCGGGGCTGTTGCGCTGGAAAGCTGATGGTTTTCGTCGTTGCCGGGTCGGGCACCAGTAATTTCGTTCGGGGAACTGCCGAACCGCTCACCAAATGGGTCAAAATCACCAATTTTGCCGAATTTGTCGCAAAATGGAAGTTCATTTTGCGCAAAATGGAATTGTTTTTTCTGGTTTCTTGTGTATAATAGGGATTAGTAGAATAATAGCCGGGATGATTGGATATTGTTTTAAAAATCGCCCATATTTTTCGGTAAACCAAACTTTCTTTACACAAGGAGAAGAAACATGAAGAAGAGTAACAGAATCGAAGTCGTGCGAACGTTAATTTGCGGGGGGGGGGGGGATTTAGGTCCTCAAAGAAAATCCCTTCTCAAAAAAATTCTCGCTTTTACCCTCGTCGAACTTCTGGTGGTGATCGCCATCATCGGAATCTTAATCGCGCTTCTACTGCCGGCGGTTCAGGCCGCACGCGAGGCGGCCCGGCGCATGCAGTGCTCCAACAATTTCAAGCAGTATGGCGTGGCGCTGCACAATTATCACGACGTGAATAACACGCTACCGGCGTCCGCATGTCAGCGACATGGGCGAGATGCTCGCTGGAATACGCATTTTGCACTGTGTCCTTTTATCGAGCAGGTGTCAATTTATGAACATGACCCAAAGACAAATTATGCCGTGTGGGATACACCTTTCGGTACGCATACCATTGAGACGTTGTGTTGTCCCTCGGACCCATCAAGTCATCTCAAGCGGCGTCACAACATTCACCCGAGCTACGGCGATGACGCGAGTTATACCGTAGGCTATCCGTGGCATGTTGACACGAATCTGGCCACGGGATATACCTGGTGGAAAGTCGATGCCAGTTTAAAGGCACAAAGCAAACCGAATCTGCGGCACAGAGGCCTTTTTGCCCCTTATCGTTTTGTGGATTTTGGCTTTGTTATAGACGGTACTTCCAATACAGTAGCGGCATCTGAATGTGCGAGCTATCCCCAAGCGAACACAAAAAAAATAAAGGGCGGCGTTTCTGTCTGGTATCTTACGGAAAATGATCTAAAGGAGGTGTCGGGTGCGCGAGGGCCAGCACGCTGTTTGGTCATTACAGCCGGAAGCGGGGGTGATATGAACATTACCAGCGGGTGTATACTCGGCACTTACCGGGGTGGGGCAGGAATATTTGACGCGATTTTCACAAATTGTGGATTTCAAACGATTCTGCCTCCGAACTCTCCTTCTTGTAATATCCAAGGCCCGAGCTCAGCCAGTGTTCTGTCCGCGACAAGTTACCATTCAGGAGGGGTCAACACACTTTTTGCCGACGGCTCGGTTCGGTTTGTCAGCGAAACAATTGATTGTGGTGACCTGACCAAAATCAGTGTTTCAGTAGGCGCGAGTCCTTATGGGATTTGGGGGGCTGTTGGTTCTCCACAGGGAGGGGAGACGATATCGCTATGAAAAATCTACCGGTTCATGGAATTGTATTGTTTGCATTATTTGCAATGGGGTGTGGCAAGAGCGTGAGTCCGGACGGTTTACCTTCACTTCTCCCGCTAACTTTAACGGTAACTCAGGAAGGAATTCCATTAACCGAAGCCAGTCTTATGCTCGTTCCCGCACCGCCTTATGACGGTAGGAACTGGGCTATTGGCGGTATAACAGACCAGACTGGAGTCGCCAGGATTTACACGCACGGGAAATATCCTGGCGCGCCAGAAGGCACCTATAAAGTCATAGTTCACAAAATCGCAGTAGTCGCTGCTGTATCCTATGACGATGCACCAAAAGATGACATTGTGGCACTTCGGCAGTGGGAAGCAGAACACGCGGCAGAATTGGCCCAATCCAAAGCGATTAATTGTATTGAGAAGATTTACACCAATGCGGAGACGACACCGCTGGAGGTTACTGTAAGTAAGGGCAATACGCACTATGAGCTCCAGGCGGGTAAAGCCGTTGAAGAATAAAAGGGAGGGCCTGATCAGGTTCCTGACTGTTTGCCAGGTCGGGAACCTGGAACAACGAAAAGGAAGTTTCAACCCTCGTTAAAAAAACAATTCCCCACCACAATAAATCTGCCATGGATTTGCGCTCTTACCGTCACAATCATATAGCAAATTGTCCGTTAGAAAAAGAAGTGAATCCGTCATAGCAGAAAATGAAAGAAAAACAGAATGAAGACAACGTTTACGTTAATGAAGCTGCTCACGATCCTGATCATTTCATCATTTTTTTCCATTTCACAACTTTGTTTGGCGCAGGAGTCTGAACCGCTTCGACTTTATACGTCGCGTTTCGATTCGGCGGAGCACCCTGATCATACGCGATTGCACGTGACTCCACCCGACTGGTCAACTTTTAATGGCAAAACGCAGTTTATAACTCTTCGCTATTTCCCTTCAAAAAAGGGTATTGGTCGTGACTTTGAGATCCTCATTGACCAACACCAACAAGCGGAATTGGGCCGTTTTATTTGGCCGACGGGAGAAACGATTTTCTTCAAGAATTTGGAGGAACTGGTTGATATTCTTAAAAAACGGAATCTTTTTCTTTTTGCGTTGTGGGGGTACGTACCCGGGAGCGGACCGCGAGGGGCAGGCGACTGGACCCAATTTCGGCCTGATCCCAAACGGTGTCAATTTTTGGAAGATACGCTTGGTCCTTTGTGGCTCGGTATGGATAATGGAGAACAGGATGGACGTTATGTCGGAGGCTTTGCCGAGAAGCTGTCGGCCATCTCGCAAAGGGACCGATTTAGCCAATATCTGAATTTTCAGCACCATTTTGAGGGGCTTGGCAATGATTTAGGAAATCGTCTTTCGACGCTTGTATCCTTGAATTTTGGTCATTATTTGCTCAAGGAGGGAATTCATGCGTTAATCGGAGCCGAGTCCGCCCAGGCCCTGCCGAACTCACAAGTTTACTACTCCTGGATTCGTGGAGCGGGAAAACAATATGGTGTTCTCTGGTTCGGTAATGTATCGGTTTTTAATCGCTGGGGGTGGAAGATCTATCCTGAAGGGGCCAAAGATGCATCCAATAGCGGACCTACCAAAGGAACGAGTTTAGCACTCATGAAACGACTCTTATATAGTCATATTCTGTATAACAGCGCCGCTGTCGGCTTTGAAAATGGTTGGTTCGCCGGCAATGAACTCTCTCCGATCGGAAAGATTCAACAAAGCGCAGTTCACTGGCTGAATCGAAATGGCGACCCTGGAACCATGATCACGCCTGTTGCCCTTTTGTGTGATTTTTATTCCGGCTGGTCCTTTCCGCGTCATCTCTACGCGACGGGTACTTATCTCGTCTGGGGAAATATTCCTTACGGCGCAGGCGATTACCTGACCAACGATCTGTTCGATTTGATCTATCCGGGTTATCAGGAATCGTCCTATTTTAAAGACGAAACCGGCTTTTTAACGCCTACCCCCTACGGTGATTCTGCCGACTGCCTTCTGTCGGATGCTCCCCTTTGGCTTTTGCGTCGCTATGCACTCGTCATTTTGGCTAATGAATTATCCGGTACCATTTCTGGTCAAGACACAACAAAAGTTGACGTTGAATTGGCTGATAAACTGACAGACTATGTTGCCGAAGGAGGCCGTTTGGTTATTACGGCGGGGAATCTTGACGCATTGGGCGACAATAAATTTGGTATACGCGTTACCGGAGGGACTCAATCTTTTGACGCCGGGGCCGTTGTCCGCTTTGACGATAACTCAACGTTAACGGAAATACAACCGTTCGAAATTTTGCCGTTAATATACCCGGCCGAGACGAAGATTCTTTGTGCATGTGACCAGGTTCCACTGGCAATAGAGACAAGGTATAAAAAAGGAACGGTCGTCGTATTGGCATCGCCTTTTGGTCTGTCGTCGCAGCGGGCTGTCCAAGGCAAAATCGTGAATAAAATTGATACGCCGCTGGGCAATCCATTTCCGCTGCTGGGTCATGTTCACCGCCTCTTCTCACGTGAACTGAATGCCACAGTTCTTTTTGATGTTGGTAAAGACCTCGGTTCGGTCGTCTGCCGGAAAGAGCAAAATATCTATAGGATCGGCCTGTTCAATAATACCCTGACGGAAAAACCATTTGCCATTCAATCGCGAATTGGCACGATTGCGTCTGTGCGTGAACTTGAAATCGACACATCCGAACGAACAGCCGTCGGTTTCCCACCTGATGGTTTCGAGAATTCAGACTTTGGCTCCAATACGGATAAAACCATTGCCGGTGGTGATCTGCGTATTTTTGAAGTCACACTTGACTCTGAGAGAATTACTGTTATTCCTGACACACCCAAGCCGGCAAGGCCCAGGAATCGCTTCCTGACACTTCGCGGCTCCGGAACCATACAGCAGGAGATACTTGCCCGTCCGACCTTTTTCGAGCACTACGACGGAGTTATGGTCGACTGGCGGTATTTCGAGTCCAGAACGACGCAGGCAGTGAAAAAAGAAGCCGGATGGCTCCAACGTCAGAAGGTTAAGATTATCGTTGATTTTTCCTCGGGAATTAATTTGTTTCCCGATTTGCGAATGGTGCGCAACGACCTGCCGGAGTACGAACGAAGTATGGCCACGTTTAAGGAGGTTATAACCAAAGCGTCGCAAGGAGGAGCGACAGAAGTGCTTTTAAAAACTCACATTCAACCGGAAAACAATTACCACCCCGATCAAACACGAGCCGATACGCTTGACACACTTCGCGAATTGAGTCATTTTGCGGCCGCACTCAAGATGAATACTTCACTGCGCGTTATGATCGTCAATGGCCGGTACGCTGCCCAAGACTACGACGGATTCTACGACCAGTTGGCCGGCTGGATGAAGCTGGCGGTTCTTCCGGAGCTTCTGCCCGAGCACAAACGCAACGATGCCAAGTGGATTAAAGATCATGTATCGTTCATTCTGGCCTCGGAAATGGGGTATGACGAAGGAAATGATCGCTTCTGGTCGTCTTCGATTCCACTCGTTGAAGGAAAGGGAGAATCGCTGCGATTTATTAATGAACATCCTGAACTTCCACTTTTGTTCGATGCCGTCTATACCGATAAAGGACAAGAGTATCGCGACGTTCACGCCGTTGAGGAAGAACTCAAGCGGACCAGACCCGGTATGTAAAATTAAAGAATTGTTAATTTTTTCACAAAAAGTAACAATAGGGAGTTGCGCGGACTGGCCTTGTTATCGGTTACTGCGCGCAATTCCCACAATAAGTCAGTAACGCAAACACACTACCTCTTGGAGCTTGCTGTTTTGTCTTACCTTTATTTTAACCCAGGCGATCAGCTCGTGAGTGAAAAGGTCGACACACTCCGCGAAATTTGGAAGGAATTTCCACCCTGTCCACCCCCCCCCCGAGAAACCGGGCATGATCCGTTCGGCCAACCCTCTGCGGTCCTTCGCGAACCCTGCGTGCTTAAAAAATAATCCGTCGCGAGAGAAGGCATTCAAGGCTGGGTACTGTTTTTGTAACATGTTTTATATCAATGAATTATGTGGCGCGCAGAGGGACGCGAAGGAGCGCGGAGGTCCCGCTTTGAAATCGCTTGCGTTGACTGGTTGACATGCTCTATCTTGAATTATCATTCGTATTGAGGTTGGAGGCGTTCTGGCGTTCTGGTTCTGGGGCCCATGCAAGGGGTGGTTTCCATTTTTTCGACTTATGCTATATTTAATAGAGAGTAATTTTGACCGCGTTGATTCTGTTTTCCATTATGAAGCAAAAAATGTGTAAGCGGAATAATCCCCGTTAGCCGGTGGAACGTGGTTCTCGAAACGAGGCGGGGGGTGTAGATAATAATGAGATTAATGAGGTTATTGACATGACACGGTTTAAGGTTGTACGCTGCTGTTTGGCAGTCTGTTTTGCATGTTCTTTCCTGTTCAGTGTTGGGTCGCCAAGTCTGGCGGATGAAACGGGGGCCGAGCCGAAAGATGGGGATAAAACTGCGGCCGTTGGGATAAAAAAAGTTTCCGACTGGGGCTACAATGCAGAAGACGCGACGGAATTTTTGCAAGCGGCCTTGGATTCCGGCGAGCGAAGAATTCTTATAGACCGTCAGTCAGGACCGTGGATGATTCGCCCGGTCTCGCTGCGGAGCGATCAGGAGATTGTTTTCGAGGAAGGCGTGGAAATTGTGGCAAAAAGAGGGGCGTTTTTGGGCAAAGGTGACTCCTTGTTCCGCGGCGATAATGTGGAAAATCTCATACTTCGCGCCGAGGGTAAAGGGGCCACGTTGCGCATGTGGAAGTCGGATTATCATGAGCCACCCTACGAAAAGGCGGAATGGCGGCATGCCTTGTGTCTGAAAAGTTGCAAAAATATTCTCGTCGAAAATCTTTCGTTCGTCAGCTCCGGAGGCGATGGTATCTATCTTGGTGTTGCAACGAAAGGCGTGCCCTGTTGCAATGTAACGATACGTAACGTCGTCTGCGACGATAATAATCGCCAGGGCATAAGCGTTATAAGCGCCCGCGAACTTTTAATAGAAGATACACTTTTACGCAATACGAGCGGCACGGCTCCTGCGGCCGGGATTGATTTTGAGCCGAACGCGGAATCGGAAGAACTCGTGCACTGTGTTATGCGCAATTGTATAAGCGAAAATAATGATGGCGGCGGTTATCTCTTTGCTCTGCACCAGCAGTCAGACGCATCGGCTCCCATTTCTATCACGCTGGAAAGTTGCATTTCCCGCAATAATACCGGACGAGGCCTCAACTTGTATACCAACGCCGAAAACGGTCCCCCGAAAGGGACCCTTCACTTTAACGGACTCCGATTGGAGAACGACGGGGTACCGGCGCTTCATCGGGA
Source organism: Planctomycetia bacterium (assembly GCA_030539295.1). Lineage (GTDB taxonomy): Bacteria > Planctomycetota > Planctomycetia > Pirellulales > Thermoguttaceae > JAUNBG01. The sequence continues at coordinate 46,625 of JAUNSJ010000009.1, forward strand.
CAGTTGCGAGAACAGTCTGAAACTTACATTTGAGCGATCGTCCATGACCCTTGGCCAGGAAACGACCGATCTTGATTCGGCCTGGCTTGAGAAAGTAGCGCCGCGAATAAATCCTGCCAATTTACCGATTGTTCTGCCGGATGTGACGCGGTTGAAGTTGATACGCGGTGCCCAACAGAATGACGAAACGGGCGACATTTTCGTTCGCAGTTTACTCGGTATACTCGCCTATGCGGAACAGGGGCAAGAGGTTGAGCTGGCTATTCAACAGCATAGGGTGGGCGGATATGAGGTGGACGAAAGCACAATCGCTGTCGTGAGTCCCAGTGGCCATGAAGAAAAATTTTCACTGATACCGTCGTTTAACGAGCCAACGGTGATACAATTCGTTGCAAAAGAATCCGGTTGCTATAAGTTAACGACGCGGATTCCTCGCAATGCCTGTCAGATCAAGTCGGCCAATGTTCCCTGGTGCTATTGCGGCAAGAAAATCTCTCTATACAGGCCACAATCGGTTCTCTACTTTCGTGTTCCTGAAGGGACGGCCCGGTTTGATTTGACCGTTATGGGCAGCCAAGGCGAAGCAATCTCGGCTGAAATATGCGACGCAAACGGAAAAAGTGTCTGGACGGCCGAAAATATTTCCACGCTTGCCGCCTTTGTTTCAGGGGACAGCCCGGAGCCAGGCGTGTGGTCTGTTGCGTTAAAAAAGCCCTCGGAGGGAAGCTTTGAGGATTGCGCTGTGGCTCTTTTCGGAATTCCTGCCATTCTGTTCGAACGACCGGATTCCTCCTGGTCCGAATAACCTCCGGGAGGCGAAAAAAGTGCCTGACGGCTAAATTATTCGTCACAATTGCCGAAAAATTCAAAAAATTTCGAGTTGACTCCTATTCCATTGACCGTTTCTGTGTTAGAATAGGGGATGGGATGATGGTACGCATTTCTCGAAATACAACACCGTTCCCGTTTTGCATCCAATTCCACCCGGTAGAGAAAACCAACACAAAAATAAACATCAATGGCAAAAAATCAAAAAATCCCTGAAATCGTGGCTCGATTAGAAGAGAATATAGCCTCTGCGGTCTATGGCAAACGGAATGTGATAAGATATGCCCTTGTCGCACTGTTTGCGGGTGAGCATCTGCTGCTGGAAGATGTGCCAGGCGTGGGGAAAACGTTACTGGCCCGGTCGCTTGCGAAAAGTCTCTCTTCTTCCTTTAAACGGATTCAGTTTACGCCTGACCTCATTCCCGCCGATATAACCGGTGGGAGTATCTTCAACCCGCGAGAGCAGGCGTTCGAGTTCTTTGAAGGACCGATTTTCGCCAATATTGTTCTGGCCGACGAAATTAGTCGAACAACGCCACGAACGCAAAGCGCGCTGCTGGAAGCGATGAGTGAGCATCAGGTATCTTGCGATGGGACGACGCGTCTGCTGCCTCCTCCGTTTATGGTCATAGCGACGGAAAACCCCATTGAGTTTGAAGGGACGTTTCCACTGCCGGAAAGTCAGCTTGACCGCTTTCTACTCCGCGTTTCCATTGGTTATCCGAAGCGGGAAGATGAACTTGCGGTTTTGCGTGCGCATCAGTTGAATCAGCCGATCGACACAATTGAGCCTGTCTTAACGACGGACGATGTCCTCAAAGCGCAGCAGGAAGTGCGTCAGATAACCCTAAGCGACGAAGTGCGCAACTACATCCTTGATCTTGTCGAGGCAACGCGAACATGTGCGGAACTCTTTGTTGGCGTGAGTCCGCGAGGAGGGATCGCAATGTGTCGCGCCGCGCAAAGTCTGGCGTTTGTTAGTGGTCGCACTTACGTTGTGCCGGACGACGTCAAGAACCTGGCCGTGCCGGTCTTTGCACACCGCATTATTCCTAAGAGTGCCGGTCAGGCAACGCGACGAGAAAACGCGGAAGGCATTATTCAGCGGTTCCTCGGTACGATTACCTGTCCGGGCTAATGGCTCGTTTGTACGACGCATGCTCGGAGGACTCTAATTCTTCTTCCAGAGCTTGGGCCGAATGAGTCGTTCCTGGAGGAGCGGTACGGCGTCTCGTACTTCACGATAGAGGTCTGCCGGAAGGGGGCCTCGATGTGAATATTGAATATTCTCGCGGAGCTGGTTAACGTTATCGACGCCGGTCAGTATACTTGTTATTCCTTGATTGGAATAGAGATATCGAACGGCGAGTTCCGCAAGTGGAATCTGTGCCTTCTCCGCGAGCTGACCCAGTCGATAGCGCCAGGCAATGAGTTCGACCAAGTGCGGCGGAATCGCCTCTTCCGGCATGAGCAGGAGTCCCTGTAAATAAACACTCCGGGCAAAAATATTGACGCCGGCGGCAGATGCGCTGGCGATAAAGGAGTCGAACCGATGGTCGAAGACGTTGCAAGGCACCTGGACCGCGGCAGCGCTGACGGCCTCTGGCGGATAAGCTGTGGAGTCGAGCGAAACGCCTGCCTGACGTATATCACCCTTCTCAACCCACTTTTGAAGCAGCGGCAGATAGACGGCGTCGTCTTCACAATGGAACAGCGCGGCGGCGAGCTGCTCGACCTTTAATCGGCGCAGCGACTGACCGAGCCAGATATCAATATGCGCAATGATCTGCGTCTCTGACAGATGTTCCGGGACGGGCGGAATTTTCGTCACAATTTCTGCCTTTTTTGATACGCCTAGTTGTTCCAGGGCACGACCGAGTACCTCTTCACTCGTCCCGTAGCTGGCACTTGTGTCGAAGGACGTTATGCCTGCGTCAAAAGCCTCACGCATAATGGCAATGACTGTATCGTAGGAAGGCTGTCCGCTCGTGTTCGCTATACCGTAAGGAAGGCCAAATTGTACCGTGCCCAACATAATCCGCGAAAAACTCATTTTGCGCTATAACCTCCATCAACAGGAATATTGGTACCAGTAACATAGGACGAGGCATCAGACGATAAAAAGACAATTATCCCTTTAAGATCGTCCTGACCGGCCATACGTCCGAGCATTGTATTTTTTGCATAGTTTTCAAGAAATGCCGACGGCTGACCACTTTGTAAGCCACCGGCACAAATACAATTGACCCGGATCTGCCATGGTCCGAGTTCCGACGCCGCCCAACGCGTGAAGTTCGTCATGCCGCCCTTCTCGTAAAAGTAAATCGGCGACGGATTCCCCATACTTGTCCCGCTGTAGTTCGACGGATTCGACCCGAGCAGGCCCATATAGGAACCTATATTAATAATGGACCCGGACGAACGTCGCTTCATGAGTTCCGCGGCCAGTCGCGTTATGCAAAATAGTGAAGACGCATTCACATGCAGACTTTCGTCAAAAACTTCCATGGGTAAATCCCAGCTGGAACATGCACACCGCGTTACGGCGTTATTGACTAAAATGTCAAGTTGGCCATCTGTTGCCGCAATTGTATCGACTGTCGCTTGTATCGACTCGGCACTGGCAAGGTCCAGCTTGATCGCCGTGGCGCCAAACTCGTCCGCCGTTCGCTTAAGCGCCTCGAAATTACGAGACGCGATCCATGTTTTTGCGCCCGCTTGCGTCAAGGCCTCGACAATTTGACGCCCATAAAGACCGGCGCCACCGGTCACGAGCGCCGTCTTTCCCTTTAGTGAAAATGAGTCAAGAACGTTCATCGCTTACTCCGCTTTCGGCTGTGTTATTTTACAGGAACATTGTGCCTGTCCCGTTCTCGTCATGTCGTATTCATAGGTGTAACCCAACGGCTCCAAAACGCGGCGATACAAAATATCGCAATGTTTGCAATAGTTATGATACGGTGTAATATGCTTGAACTGGAGCAGCCGCCCTTTGCTCGGGCAGTAGTGCATGTCGATTGTAAAAACACGGTTATCTTCATCCAGGGTCATGGTAAAGTCGGCCGCTTCTTCGTTGAGTGTATGCGACCAATATTTATAACAGCCGGCAATTCCAAATTGTTTGACCAAAGATTCCAGTTCCGGAAGACCGTTCGCAGCGATATGCTCCCAGTATTCGGAGACGGCCTCAGGTCCGTCTTTCTTTTCTAAAAATGTGAACAATTCACTATAAGCAGGAATAAACTCGGTGCAGGAAATCATTTTAAAGATTCTCCTTTTGTGGATTTTTGAAAGAACAAATGCTCAGCCTTACCGGTTTCCGCGTCGTATGCCAGCAGGACATATCCGATTTCGGTCGATTCACATATCGTTTGCCAGACAACGCTTGAAGTCATGGAATAGCAAGGGCAAGGCGTCACACCTGAACGCCGCATATGTGTAACCGCGGGGCATTGCGCGATATGAACGAAGAGTGCATTTTCCTCTTCCGTAAAAGAGAGAGCAGCAAGCGCGTCCTCCGCGCGATACGTGTCGGTAAAGGCATCGCGAACTGCCTGAAGTCCGCCTTGACTCACTTTTTCCGCGACTGGCGCGTAAAAATGATGCGCGAATTCTACAAGGTATTCCTCCACGCCAGCGGCTCCATAATGAGTCATGAGATAGTTCAGACCCAAATTAAATATATTGTGAAAGTCGCGGTGAAGATAGACATTATCCGCGGCCTTTCGCGTCATGGTTTGTATTGGCATAATAACCTCCGCTTTAAATCTCGCCCATAGTACGCATGAGATCGGTCAGGACACGCACCCCTTCTTCTGAAACCTCGCCTTCGTAATCCGGAGCGTGCGCCCCATCGCAACCCAGCAGATTCATCGTTACAGTAAAAGCAGGAAATATGTCGTATTTGAACATGGTGTCACGCAAATTCAGAATTTGTGTAAGATATTTCGTGCCTTCCGCAATGTTGTTGTTCGCGAATGCCTGAAACGTCTTCTGCGCTGTGTGCGGGCAACAGGCAAACATGCCGTCCAGATTGCGACGTATGCCAAACGCATTAGCGGCATCAAAAACATCAAGACCACTAAAGAGAACTTTGAAACTCTCTTTGGTTTCACCGTAATAAGTAATTTGGCGCGCGAGCGTAAGGTCGCCTGTCTTGATTCCGCGGATGTTCTCGTGCTGTGACACTTGTTTTACAATATCGAACGTAATCTTCTGTTTGGTTACGCCTGGCAGGTCATACATATAAACGGGAAATGCAGAACGGTCGGCTACACGCGTAAAAAAGCGGACAAGGGATGCGGCGTCGCACGTAAAATAAAACGGAGTTGTCAACACAACGCCATCAAGAGGGAAGGACTTTAACGCGTCGATTCGGTCCAGTACGCGTTCAATTGAATTATCCATAACGCCGGCAAAGAGGGGCTTGACGCCTCGGTTCGCTTCGGCCGCAGCCTGCACGGCGCACACGCATTGATCCGTCTTTACGCACGACTGCATGCCCATACTTCCCAGCACAAGCAAACCGGCACATCCCGCATTAATTTGCTGCTCCACTTGTCGCTTCAGACTGGCGGTTATTACGTTGCCATTCTTATCCAGAGGCGTGCCTAGAGCTGTGTAAAATCCATCGTTGGGGGTTTTCATCATTTTCTTTCTGTGTGTTAAATTATTTTGTTGATTGGGTCTTCCTTCGCGCCCGTTATATACTCCTCTTTAATGGGTACTTTTACGACCGGTGCCGGGAAGAAGTAACTTCCCAGAATTCCAGCCACAATGCAGGAAACGAATCCCGTCCCGGAATACAAAAGAATATATACTGACTTGTGGTCCATAACGTACATTTGCACAATTATACTGACCGCAAGTCCGATTAACGCGCCTGCTGAATTGGCTCGCTTTGATAAGATGCCAAGGAAGAAAAGACCTGCCAAACCGCTTGTTAACAGGCCGAGAAGACGATTGTACTCGTCCCAAAATGAGGAGATATCCCAAGTTACCATGGCTAACGCCACGGTTATGCCAAAGAGACCTGAAATAAGCGTAACGAATTTTGCCGTTCTTAACGATGATTGTTTGGAACAGTGGAAAAGACGCTCGTGAAAATCGGTCGTCCAAGCTGCTGAAATCGCATTCATACTCGCACTCAAACTCGACATGGACGCCGCAAATATGGCAACTATGAGCAAACCGGAAACTCCTTGGGGTAACTGCGAAATCAAAAACCATGGCAGGAGTGAGTCGTTATTGTCCATGACGACGGACAGCTCTGTCGGATTTGCCTTATAGAAAAGATAAAAAGCAACGCCCAGCAGGAAAAGTAAGATACTGCACGGCAGGGTAAGCCACGCATTGATCCACAGCCCGCCACTGGCTTCTTTGTCTGTCTTACTCACAAAATAACGTTGCACGAGCGACTGGTCTGAAGAGAATGGAATAACAAACAGGAAAAATGAGGAAACAAGAATCGTCCAAAATGTTGGCTCTTTAAAATTGACCGCAACTGATCCAAGACTTGTCTTGTGATTGGCCATGGCGATTCGTGCGGATTCCACAAAACTTGTATCCAGATTAAAACTGATCACAGCCAGGGCAAGGATAAGTCCGCCTATTAATATGACCACCTGAAGCACGTCCGTCCAAATCACCGCTTCTATTCCGCCAAACATCGTATACACCAGACTGACCACGCCGACGACGGTAATACACAAATAAATGTCGAAATTTGTAACAACGTTCAAGGCTATGGCAGGAAGGAACAGCATAACCGCCATTCGCACAATTTGAAAACTGATAAATATTCCGCTTCCCAAGGTCCTGATAACCACATTAAAGCGATATTCAAGATACTCATAGGCACTGGTTAAGTTATATTTTCGAAGGTTTGGTATGAGAAAATAAATAATAAATGGTGAAAACAGTACAGGAGCAAATGCCAGAGTAAAATAACTCCAGTTCGTCATGTATACTTTAGCCGGAACCGCCATGTACGATATGGCACTCATGGTCGTTCCAAAGATACTTATTCCAACGATCCACCAGGGAACACGATGGCCCCCGCGAAAGTAATCTTCTGTGCCTTTCTGTCTCTTCGCAAAGTAGTAGCCCATCCACGCCGAGCAGGCCAAAATATACCACCATCACGAGTATGTTGAGCGTGCCTAAATTGTTCTTTTGCTGATATATCTGAAGGCGTAATATATTCGATTGTGATTGTTCCCCGCCCCAGGATTTTGCGACCAGCACAATTGCATTATCCCAACGCACTGGTGTTGCCTCTGCTGGTAAATCCCGTTCTGCTGCGTCCTGCAGAAAAAACTTTTTTGTTATTGTGTTATAGGCATAAATGTTTCTCTTGGTCGCTGTTGACGATTGATCTTGCCCCTCGGAAAAATTGCCTTTAAAACCAACGTGCCCGGGGAATAGTATGTGTGTTGTGCCTGTTGCAACAGCTGCATTGACATAATGGTCGAAAGGTTTATTATCCTCTTCCATTACAGGAAACCACGACTCTTTGACCGGTAGATAATACCAGCCATCGCTTTGGGGAGCAACTTCAGACTGGTCGTTAAGTGCCTGACCGCCAAAAAGGAATAAGGCCTTACCAGCTTCATGATTCTGCACCGCCGTCACGGCTCCCCCTCGTGCGCCCATCGGTAGAACCGGCAATTTTCGCCATGTATTCGCGGTCACCGTGCTTTGTCCGGCTTTTATTGCAAAAAATGTATCGGACGGAATTTTACATTCAGCGTCCGTAAAGCCGCCAACCACATAGAGTGTCTGGTCAACAAGAGCAACTGCAGGAGAAACAAGAGGAATGGGAAGTCGTGGCAAAACTTTGGTTTCCAGCTTGCTATTCTCTTTATTCCAAAAAAGTATACAGCAGAAATCGGAAGGACCTTCCCGGGTCAGCCCGCCTACAATATAAAGACCGTCGCTGGAGGAAAATGTACCGGCTGAACTCAGAGCGACAGGCAGTCGGACCGGAGATTCCCGCCATACATAGGAACCGTCAATGTTCTTTTCAAGATAGTTAATCGTATCGCACCAGGTATCGTCCACGGTTAATCCACCGGCAACAAAAAGTTTATTGCCAGTGGTTCCGATAACACGTCCGGTGAGATTTGCATCTTTCAGGCCAGTGGCTTCAATGGCAAGTGTTTCAACCGCGAAACAATCTGTACGCGTAATGACCATACATATTAACAATAACAGAATTAAAATATGTTTTGTTGCTGTCAATTGTAGATCAATTATTTTCAACCTGGACATAGCCACTCTCCCATTAATTGTATTACTGTGATAGAAATTCTAACATACGGATAACGGCGAGTCTTATCTTACGCTCCGCCTTCGGTTCCAGACAACTCGAACTTGCACGCCACGTCGTATAGCCGCCGAACGAAAACGCTTCTTCTGGCGGTATATATCCATTTTCGCCATTGGCAAGTGAAACGGTAAAGGTCTGTTTCATTGGGCTTGCGTCCCGGATTTCCCGCCCGGTTACGGCATAGACTTCCGCCGGGATCGCTGCTATGCCAAGCTGGTCAATTCGGATCGCTTGTAGCTTAAACGTGCGATAATCCGGAAGGTCGTTCATCAAGAGGGTTTCCTTTGCGTACACATCTTCGCAATTGATAGGCTTGCGATTGCCTGTCTTTTCAATGTACTCTCGCGCTTGACAAACCTGATCCTCGGTCGGCTTTCGAATCGCCAGTGTCATCTTTTCTTCGATCATTCCGAGAGTTACATTTCTTTTGTATTCAATCTTCTGCCATGCGCGATAGCCCGCCTCTGCAACCGATTCTCCCACTGTAATATGATTATAGACCCGCTCCGGATGATAAAAATCAATGCAGTTACTGTCGCCGCTGGTTCCATTGGCGATCATGGCAACGAAGTCAGGGCCAGCGTGAATCTTTTTGGCAATGGAATTGGCAAAGACCCCGAAGTAGTCTGCGGATATCTTGAAAATCTCCGCGTAATGTGTTGAATAACAGGCATAAATCGCAAGAGGAGTTCCGTCCAGCTTGCGAATGGACAAGACACTCACCGTCGGGTCCGGCGTTCCCGTTCGGCAAACAATATCATCCTGCTTATTGAACGGATTCATTTGAGCGATATCGCCGCGAGAACCTGTAAAAGCTGTGTTTTCGGTCCAGGCTGTACCCGGCTTCATAATGAACCGGCGGCAGAAAACATTCTCCGGGTCCGCGTCGGCCGCATAGCCCAATTCCGCTTCCTGTAAATTATTATTCGCCGCCGCAACTGCATCGGCCACAAGTTGTGGAAAGGTCGCCAGATAGTGCTCGTCAATACCACTGCCAAGGGTGTCAATAAGACTTGGTGCACTATGACAATGTGTTGCAGAAATAAGAATGTGGTCGGTGGAAATCCCAGTTTGTGCACAAATGAGGTCTTTTATCCGGTCGGCTAAATCGTCGGGAATCATGCAGGTATCGATAACAGCCATGGCAATTTTAAGCGTACCGTCATCGAGTACAAGAGCACGAGCAGAGAGCGGGTCGGCCACTTCGTCCCATAGCCGCTCAATAAACTCACCGTTGATTATTGCCGGCAAGTGCGTTGGTGTAATATCGACCCGGGCGGCACCTGCCCGAAACGTCGATGTTGTATTCTCTGTGAACATTTGTGAATCCTTTAAAATAATTTATTCAATTGTTGTGTTATACCGGAAACGGCATACAATATTCGGACGACGGAAGTCGTTCACTGTCTTTTGGTAATGGCGCGCTGTCATCGCGAAGAACAATTTTTACCGGAATGACTTCTGCTCGCGGCTGTAGTCCTATGGCGCTGTCAAGCAGCCGCTGCGCAAGACGCCGACCGATCATGGCAACAGTCGGCTCCGGCACGACATGCGTTACAATCGGGAGCGGATCGCGCCGATGATAGAACATGGCTGTCAGTTCAACACAGTCCTGACTTTTTCCCATTTTTTCAAGAGCCTGGGCAAAAGCAACCGTGTGATTCGCACTCAGGCAAACCACGCCGTCCGGCAGAAATTGCTCCTTCATCAGTTCGCACAGTTCATCGATCACATCTTCGTCTTCTTCCGCATGCTGCAGGAAAAAACAATTCGGAATTCCCAGTCGAATCGCCGTATTGATTAAGGTGATATCTCCAGGAAGAATCATACGGCGAAGAACAACGGCAATTCTTTTGCGACCTCGCTGACGCAGATATTCAACGAGTAATCGCAGGGTCATCTCATGGTCGACGTCCATTTGGTTTATTGCGGGAACGCCGGGGCACTTCGTGCCGAGAATAACACAAGGATTCCCACTTTGCGAAATGAGTTTTTGTACTTTCGCAGAAGAACTGATCATAATAAAGCCGTGCGTCAATCCATTTTGCGCCGTCTTATCGAGCAGGTCCGCCACCGTGTCCGCTTGTGTTCGCGTATTGTCAAGAGAAACGTAAGATAAATGTGAAAGGGGGAGTTCCTGTCGCACTCCGTTTACGATTTCTTCTCCAAACGTACCCATGGAAGAAAATTTGTCATTGAATATAAAATGAACATGATCGATCGTCGGCGATTGATTCGAAGGGTCGAGTATGACAGCGCCCCGCTTTTGACTCCTCGCCAAAACTTTGCGCTTTTCCAAAAATTGCAATGCGCGATTCGCACTCGCTCCGGCAACACCCAAAAAGGCGGCCGCCTCGATTGTCGTGAAATAGGTATCCCCCGGCTTGAGTTTACGCTGGAGAATATCCTGCAAAAGGCGGTCCGCCAGGCAGAGTGTTCTCTCCACGTTCACGAGTTTCTTTTGCATAAAAAACTTTCGATAACAGGTTTTTTAATGAAAATAGCACAAAATCAATAGCAATTACAATATATGTGTAATCGCTATAATAATCAGCTTCTGTTCGGCCTTTCTCCACCGACTAAAATTATTTTAATCAAAATAGAAATAAATGTCAATAGTTTCTTTGTGAAAATTTATTAAAAATGATATATAATTCCCAAAACGGGCTTTTTTCCCTTGTTTAGAGAATTATATGACCTCAGAGGGCAAGAACCTCCTTGCAGCGGCGCTAATTTTCGACGAACCAGCGGACCGGGAGGGATGTTTGATAATCGTGCCATTCTTTCGCGATGGGATCGTAGCTCCGGATGGTCGCGCTCGCGTCGCTTTGCACGATTGCCCAGCAGTATCGCAAAGCGTTTGCGCGATATTCAAGTGGAATGGTGGCCGGTATGACCACGAACGGTTCCGTGCTGGCCACCATGAGTTTTTTCTTTGCGTAGTAATAATGACTGCCGCATGGTATGAAGATTTCATCGGTTGCCTGGTATTCCGGCCACAGGTACGACGAGATGCCGCGAATGCCAACCTTTATGGTTTTTCCATGTTCACTTGCCTGAGCGAGCCTTGCGAAATTGCCGGATTTGCAATTTCCTTTTGCATCGTTCGCATAAGAAAAACTGTATTTTTCTGTAACATAGTAGCGATAAAAATCAAAGTCGTAGACAAAATTTTTGGATGGCCCGGTTGATTCGGTGTCGTATTGAGAAAAGGTGTGAAATTTTGAAACGCCTTCTGATTCCAGCTTTTTACCGAAGGCCGAGTCAGGTCGGTCCTCGAAAATAACGCGGGCCAGTGCCTGTTGACCATTTTGATTGTAGAGGAAAAGCGAGAGCGAATTCGGCTGACCAAACCCGTTCACCAGAGTCACCGGCTGTCGCAGTGTCATATAGCCAGCCACCCAGCGGTCATTGATCAATACAGTTTGCTTAAAGGAGGAAGTTTCGACGATCAGTTGGTCGTCTTGCGAAGTAACGTCGATATGTTCGTTGTGACGAAATCCGGTCGCGATACGAAGATCCGCTCCGTTGGCCACCGCGTTGCGAAGGAGTTCCGGACTGCCCGTGGTAATTTTACGATGGGTATCCAGTTCCAAAACTGCACCGTCAGCGTCAGAAGGAACTTCATCAGAATTATTGTAGAGAACCAAAGTTGGGACCATGACGGGCATGGAAAAAAGGCCTGCCTTTTCAAAGAATTCACGACGTGTTGTTTTCACGGGGGTACTCCTTAATCTGTTGTGTTTGTATCTTTGCCTGACGACGCAAGTCCGAATTAGTGCCCGAACTGCAGACAGGGAAAATAATGTCATGCTGTTTGTCCGCAGGTTGTTTTTTCCCCTGAGGAGATATCGGAGATTATAGCGGGCATGAAACTGAAGGCAAGACGAAGAAGGGCTTGAACCTGGGAAAATTTTGTGCACGTGGCGCCTGGGTTAGGGAGAAATGAAGGGCTATGGCCTGACTTTTTCGTGGGAATCGACTTGTGAATACGCGTGTGAAAATGCCGAAAAACGTCATAATTCCCCTTATTTTCAAGCCTTTTCTTGCAGTTACCCAACGTCGCGAAGAGTCAATCGTATTTTTAATTATCACAAATAATCACAAATTTGACTTTTTCCATCTTTATTGAATATTATTGGCTTTGGGGTATTGCAATTTCTGTTTGTGTAGTGTAAACTGATTTCTGTGAGTGCGGAGGTGTCTGTCCGTTCCGGATTTTTTCAGAAGAAAGCAGCGGTGTGTTGTGAAGCGAAAAAATGTTGTGTCCCTGACCCGAAAGGAATATTTGGCGAATGTTCTGCTCCGTGATATTCGGCATCGCGGGCTTAAACATGGCGACCCGTATTATTCCACGGCGGAAGCAGCAAAGCATCTGGGAATTGGCGGTACCTATGCGAATCAGGTTTTAAGTCTTTTGGAAAAGCAGGGCGTTATCGAGCGCAAGCAGAAGAAAGGAGCCATTATCGTCGCGCCGCCAGCGGAAATTTCGCCACTACTCACGCGCGTCAGTTTTGTCGTTAACGAGTATTTCACAAAATTTGAAAAAGATTCCGATTACCGTCAGTTTTATATTGGCATACAGCATGAAATACCAGGGACCTTAACTGCGATTCTTTTTGTGCCAGGGGGGCAGGATGAGTTCTTTATTCGGCAAATTGAGCGGGAACGCTTTAACGGTATGACCGGCGAAGCCTTTGTCCTCGTTTCCGTACCCTATACTGTGCAAAAGGAATTTTCACAAATGGAGGTTCCCGTCGTCGTCCTGGGCTCCCGTTATTCCGGGGTGACAGGCATACCACAAGTCGATTTCGATTATCGCGAGATAATGCGTCTGTTTTTGCAATATTTTGAAAAAACGGGTCGGCGTCGTGTTCTTTTACTTTTGCGAAACACGATTTTTCCCGGTGACATGACAACGATCGACGCGTTTCTTACGGAGAAGTCGAGTTGTTCCCGGGTGCATCGTTGCCTCCCGATGGGTAAAGAGGCGATAACTGCGGCGTTTGCGGAACAGTTAGATGCCGAGGAGCCGGTCGACGCGGTGATTTGTCCAACGGGTATTACGGCCGGGCCGGTTCTCGCCGAGCTGGAGCGTCGCCGCAAAATACCCGGAAAAGATATTGCCGTTGCGGTCATGTCGCCCTGCGATGTGCCTGGCACGGTCTGTATGGATTTTACCATTTCCGCCACCGAAACCAGTATTATTATGGCAAAAATGATTAAACAACAGTTGTCCGGTGAAATGCCGGATGACTACATTATGGGTGTCCGTTTAAGAGTCAATCCGTTGCGAAACGGAAGAAAATTCGCTTTGTAAAAAATCAAAAAAAAGGAGAAAACCATGAGAAAAACTTTTTGTATGAGAAACTGTGAAAGATACGTGGGGGGGGGGTAACTAAAAGAATTGTACGAACCCTGGCTTTTACCCTGGTGGAACTGTTGGTTGTGATTGCGATTATTGGAATTTTAATCGCCCTTCTTTTGCCGGCGGTCCAGGCGGCGCGGGAGGCGGCACGGCGCATGCAGTGCACCAATAATTTGAAACAGATCGGGGTCGGGCTACACAACTACCACGATACAAATTCTGCGTTTCCCGCTTTGGCTTGGGGACCTAGAGCTAAAACTTTTCCGCATCATTACGCATTATTACCTTTTTGTGAACAGCAGAGTCGTTACGAAACCATTTTGTCCAGTGGTCAAGCTCCTGGAGGGAGTACGACAACGGATGAAGGTGGTTTGCGAGGTGTGATTTCTTATCTAAATTGCCCTTCAGAACCAAATAGCAACGTTTTAATAGATGCTTATTTCAATCAGTCACGTGGAAACTACGTGGGATGTCTTGGAGACACCTTGACAAGTGAAGTAAAGTTCGAAGAGACGGAAGAATATAGCTGGCAATACATGATGTATACCAAATATCGAGGTTTTTATCAGGGACAAAGAAAGTGGCCCTCGTTTGCCTACCTGACAGATGGTTCCTCGAACACCCTGGCGGAATGCGAACGGGGTATGGGAGCTGAGGTGAACGGGAAACTAATCAAAGGAAATATCGTAGCCTATACAGAAGACTTAACCCCGGCGGCTTGCGCTGGTAATCGTGTTGGCGGAAGCAGTTCGTTTACGGCCGCTTCGGTTTCCATGCCGAACCAGGTTTCCATTTGGGAGGGGCTTCCCTCAATGACCTATTATCAAACGATCCTGCCCCCAAATTCCCCTTCCTGTAAAATAGGGAAATATGATGAAGGCAGCGGTTATTTAATTTCCTCAGCTTCCAGTTATCATTCGGGAGGCGTGAACGGTCTTTTGGCCGATGGGTCCGTTCGTTTCTTCTCGGATACGATTAATGCGGTCACGTCCGGAATGAATCATTACAACGATGGTACTGAGGTTACCAACGGAGTAAGTCCTTATGGAATCTGGGGTGCTTATGGTTCCGCCCAAGGTGGCGAGACCGTTTCTCTATAGCGTATTTGTGTGTGAACGGCGCTGTTCGGGCAAGTGTCGGACAGTGCCGTCAAACTTCATTCAGTATTTTTGAATCTTTAAGAAGGAAAATATAAATAATGAAAAAGTGTATATTAATATTCGTTGCTTTACTCCTGACAGTTTCCATAACAGGGTGTAATCATGGGGTTCCTGCCGACTTCCCTGACGTGCGACCGGCCTCGGTGCTTGTCACATTGGACGGTAAACCTTTGGCCGATGTCCAAGTGATGCTCCTTTCGGACCAGACTACCGGAATTACGGTGACAGGAACAACCGATAAAGACGGTAATGCGGCTCTTTCCTCCGTTCAGGGGAATTACACAGTCAAGGGATCGCCCGACGGCAATTTCAAAATTGTTCTGAAAAAAGAACCCGTTATTGAAGGCGAATTATCCAAGGATGAGATCGCAAAAATGGATTTGCAAAAGATTAGAGAATACGAGACAAAAATGTTCGAGGCCAGAAAAAACGCCGTCTCGATAATCCCCAAAGACCTCTCCAGTTATCAGACCACTCCCTTAACATCTACTATTGACAAGAATACATCAACAATAACAATTGAATTGAATAATTACAAATAAACAGTAATTGTTTTTATGGTAACAATCCAAACAATAGAAAAGAGTTTTACTGTGAGTAAAAAAATTGTATCTTTGTGCCTTGCATTGTCATGTTGTTTACCCCTGGCTTGGGGCGAGGAAAGCGTAAATAATGAACCACCAATTATGCCGAAGGATCTCGTTTGTTCAATAACGACTGGCGAGAATAATCCTCGCAATAGTGAAGGCGGATTTGTTAAGCTGAAAAATGGTGATATATTTTATGTGTACACGCATTTTACTGGTAATGATTCGAATGACCATGCGCCATCCTATCTCGCAGCCAGAAGGTCAAGCGATAATGGTACGACCTGGACAGACGCCGATGAAATTGCATTGGACAACGAAGGAAAAGGCAATACAATGTCTGTTTCTCTTTTGCGGCTTGCAAATGATGAAATTGCCATGTTCTATCTTGTTCGAGAACATCCGGGCGACTGCCGTCCCTACATGCGAATCTCAAAGGATGAATGTCAGACCTGGGGTGATAGGATTCTCTGTTTTCCGGACGAGTCCTATAGTGGCGTGAATAACGATCGGGTTATACAACTTGGCAATGGGAAACTCATCATGCCGATTGGTCGTCACAAATTTCTGGGACCAGATGAATATAATTTTGAATGGACAGCTGATGTTTTTTGCATGATATCTGACGATAACGGGCGAACGTGGGCGATGGGCGATCTTGTAGATAATCCGGATAAAGTTATGTATCAGGAGCCTGGAGTTGTTGAGCTTGCCGACGGCCGCCTGCTTATGAACATTCGCACCGGAAGCGGAAGTCAATATTTCGCTTGGTCAGAAGATGAAGGTCAGCATTGGACGACGCCAGTTCCTTCCTGTCTGGATTCACCAGTTTCACCAGCCGTTATTAAACGAATTCCAGGACGAGACGAACTCCTTGCCGTTTGGAATCCTCTACTACCTGATAGAAGTCGGACGGCGATGGATATCGGTATTTTGTCGCCTGATGGGCAAACGTTGAAAGTTCGTAAACGATTGGAACCAATCGACAGCGATAAAAACTTTCAGTATCCTGCCGTGCTGTTTTTGAACGACAGTGAATTTTTAGTCTCCTATTTTAATTGGAAAGTCAGTAATTATATTTACAAGCTGAATATTATAGATCTGCTAGATGAATAATAGCATAAGGTGTTGTGTTATCGTTTAACGTGCCGTTTTTAGTCACAAATAAAGATAAATATAGAAAGATATTGTATGTCGAGAATATCCAATTACTGTTACATATTAGTTTTCGCGCTGATTTTTACCGCAGCAACGGTCTTTGCAAGCGACGAGGCCGTCGATGATTGTGCAAACCTGCCTGCTGATAATGGTTTTCAAGACCATGAAATCATTAAGCTCAACGGATACGCCAATAGCGAGCAATACCCGGCACAATTCAGACTATTAAGCGAAAATTGGAACGCTCAAGTCTATGTGCCGGGCTTGACCTATCTGGAAGACAAGAATCGCGTTCTGCTGCTAATGAGTACTTGCGGGACTAATCGTCGCTCACTCTTAATGGAAAGTGATGATTTGGGGCAAACATGGACGAAACCACATTTCTTACTTAATACCGAACGAATACCAGAAGTGTCTGGTATTGGAATTACTACGCTTGGTGGAAGTAAAGTTTTTCTTTATCGTGGCTATAATCGTGCATTAAGTAATGACTATGGCGAAACGTGGCAAACGGTGAGTAAATTAGATCCGCCCGAGGGTAAGCCCGCATGGGATCTTTGGGACCCACCACTGGTTGTGCGAAAGGAAAATAATACGATCGTCTATGAGACAGGTCATTATGCAGACGTTTTGGATAATGGTGGCTATCATAGTCAGGCATATATTCGATGGACGATTGGTCGTGATGGTGAGTTTCCGGATTTGACCTCCTGGTCGAAGCCAATAAAAGTTCCACAATGGGACTATATAAATGAAGTCTTTCTGGCCCAGGCACCTGATGGAAATCTTGTCGCCGCCTGCCGCACCGATAACAGAACATGGTGGCTTGATCAAGTTTCCGGGTTACAAACGACGGTATCGTCGGACGGTGGTCAAACCTGGTCTGAACCCTTTGTTGTCTCAGAGGCAAGCGGTATGCATCCAGACATAGTAACTTTGCCTGACGGACGCTTGGTGATGACCTATGCCATTCGTCGTGGATATCCCTATAATGAATACGGTTTTCCCCGTTTTAGGATTGAGGCCGTTATTAGCAATGACAATGGAAAAACCTGGGATCTTGACGGTCGATATATTTTAATGAAATATGACAGCCAAATTGCTGGCGACCTGGATTATAATGCGGCCCCACAATCGACAGCGACGATTCTTTTGCCGAATGGCCAACTCATGACGGCCTTCGGATTAGGTTATAGTTATCATCGTGATATCGCACTGATGCTTTGGTCAGTGCCACCGGCGCGAGAAGTGACCGCGCGGGATAAGGCAACAGAGCTTGTTCGAAAATATCAACTGGACCGAACCTTTTGGGATAATGAAAAGCGTTATGTTTATGGAGAAAGTCTCCTGTTCGTCAAAAAAGGCGACCAGCCGGCATCGGCGCGTACGCTCTATATTCCTGGAAGCTATACGCGTCTGATGAGTTCCGATCGTAAGAAAACTTATATGGAAGACGTTGATTATATCGTAAATCAGGATGAAAAGACGCTTATACTGACCGAAAAATCCTCAATTCCCTTCCTGACAGCCGACGAACTTGCTGCCAAGAGCGAGAATGCGAACGTAAAAGCGCACGGTAATATCGAAAATAAGACTGAATCCGTTGGTATCAACGCTGATTTCATCGAGAGTCATCAGGTTGTTCTTGATTATGTTCCCCCGTGGCGCGACTATCTGGACTCTAAGACGTGCAATCCGGAATCGCCTGACCGCTGGACAGGTTACGTTCCGGTTTTTGATGAGACTCGACTGCCGAAAATATTAGAAAAATTACGTAACGGAAAATCTGTTCATTTGGTGGTAAGCGGCGATGGTATCTCCGCGGAACGCGTTAAGTCTGAATCCACTGATTCGAAATCGCAACCTTTCCAGCCTTGCTGGCCGGAACTGGTCGCAATGGGATTACAAAGTATCTATGGTTCTGAAGTTACTCTGGATAATTTTATGACTGAAGGCAGAACGTCGCAATCCGGTGCGGACGACCTCAAGAGGATTATCGACGCCAAGCCGGACCTTCTCGTCCTCGCCAGTGGTATGTTCGATATAAGGGACAATATATCGGAAAACTACCACAGTAATTTAAAGACTCTGATAGAAAGTGTTCGCGAAAAGCTTCCGGACTGTGAGTTTATTCTCGTTTCGTCCATGCCTGTCGGTCCCGAAGGGGGAGAGCCGTCACAAGAGCAATTTTCAGCTTATGCTAAGATTGTGCAAGACGTTGCGGACCAAGTTCCCGGCACGGCCTTTGCCGACATGACCACCTTGGGTCAGGATTTACTTAAGCGAAAATCCTTTTATGACATATGCGGAAGCGGTGGGAATCAGCCCAACGAATTCGGCCATCGACTTTATGCCCAAGTCGTGCTAAGTCTCTTGACAGAAGGCAGTTTGGACCACGTCCTGCAGAAAAACTTTTTGGACGCGCTGGCATATGGTCTTCCTGAACCCGAAGGTCCATCGACCGTTATTCCCACGGTCCCGCGCTGGGCAAACGGCGACGTTAAATGGAAGGAGCGACTTGAGCGTCTCAAACAGGAAATTTCCGCTGGTGGCGACCTCGACCTCCTTCTTATTGGCGATTCCATTACACACCTGTGGACCTGGGACGTTCCAAACGACGCGAATAATATTTCCGGCGAAAATATATGGAACAAATATTTCAAAAAATATAAATCGATCAACTTTGGTTTTAGTGGCGATCGCACGGAAACCATGCTCTGGCGACTTGGCGAGGTCCCACTTGAACAGATTAACCCGAAAGTTATTTCTCTGCTCATTGGTGCCAATAATGTGACCAATCTTGATACACCGCCCCAGGATATTGTCAAAGGGATTCTTGCTGTACTCGACCGGCTTCAGAAAACGTTTCCGAACGCAGAGGTTATTCTCATGCCAATTTTTCCACGCGACGAAAACCGTGACGAAATATATAGAAAACGTGTCAGTGAAGTTAACAATGAACTCATTCCTGCCGTCGCTGACCGGGAGCATACCCATCTTCTGGACCTCACCGACACGTTTCTCGAATCAGACGGCCATCTTCCCAAAGATATCATGTTCGATTTCCTTCATCCCACAGAAAAGGGATTTGAACGCTGGGCAGAAAAATTGGAACCGCTCGTAAATCAACTGCTTAACGGCGAGCCTGCGAAGTAAGCAACCCTGCGATGTTGAATTGCGTGGCCATTAACCGTTAAAACGGGAGCCTGTCCAGCATCGCCCCAGCAAAAACAATTTTTCGTACAGGGACAAACGTGCTGGTTTGTGAAAGACGAAGCTGGGGCGGTGCCGGATTTTTTGAAGAGGGAAAAATAGACGTGGTCTATGAGTTGCAGTACGCGGCGCGACTCTCATTTCCGACGAACCAACGGATCGACAGGGATGTTTGGTAATCGCTCCATTCTTTCGCGACCGGGTCATAACTCCGAATGGTTACTGTGAAGACGCTGACTGTCCGTTTTTTCCAAGGCACGTCAGGGAGACTAATATTTCTGCAAATCATTCCTATCATCCATTACGTCTTCTGTCAAGTCATTTGAGCCAAAACAAACAAGAAAAAGTCCACAGAATATCATAAAACAAAATAAGTTGAATACACTTAAAGCAATGTGAAACAAAACACTGCAGAGAAAAATATCCCAATAGTGTTGTTTTGCACAACAGTAAAGAAAGCAAAATACAAGCGATGCCATTGTTAATGCTAGAAAAGAGAATAAAGATGATTTTACAAATGATTTAATAGTCCTCTGGTGGATAAAATAGGTGAAAGTTACTATATCAACCAGAACACATAAGAAAAAGAAATAAAACACAGTCGCAGCAGCAGAAATAATAAA
Source organism: Planctomycetia bacterium (assembly GCA_030539295.1). GTDB lineage: Bacteria > Planctomycetota > Planctomycetia > Pirellulales > Thermoguttaceae > JAUNBG01. Next base: position 66,892 of record JAUNSJ010000009.1, read on the forward strand.
TAATAGCCACAAATAAAAAAACACTATAACTATAAATAAAATTGTTAGAGACAATTTCATGAATGTTTTAATGATATCCATGGGCATGATTCCTTTGTAAATAAACCGCAATTACCCTAACGTCAAAACAAAGACTTAAGTGGTTCCCTTTGTCCTATCGAAAAAAGGTGAAGAACAACGTGGGTTGTTTGATGCTCTTTGTGGCTTGTCACCGCGTAGCAGCAACAAGCCAAGGAGGTGTTGAAAAAGAACCGATGTATAACCGCCTTTCTTTTATGCCTGCACCAAGCAACCATTCGTGTATTCTAATTCATTCGAAACCTCTTGTCAAGTAAAAAATCGCTCTGACTTCGCATTTCTCAGTTTTTTTCAGCCTATCAAGGTATTTCTGTTCCGGAATCCTCCCAAGATTCGAATGTTTCCGTTGACCGTTAGAAATTCCTGAATCGCCTCAATTGCGACTTTTGTCTTCGTCTCCGGACTAATCGTTTGTCGGGTACGTCCCATAAGGACTTTCTCCTTTGGTCGTTATTATAACAGCTCTTTCGGTGTTTGTCATCCCCCATGTTCCCCACCCGATTTTTCGCCAGATTGTTGGGACCATTTAAAGGGCAGAAAAAATGGAACCGCTCGTAAATCAACTGCTTAACGGCGAGCCTGCTATGTAAGCAACCCTGCGATGTTGAATTGCGTGGCCATCAACCGGCAAAAGTTGAGTCTGTCCAGCATCGCCCCAGTAATAACAATTTTTCGTACAGGGACAAACGTGCTGGTTTGTGAAAGACGAGACTGGGGCGGTGCCGGATTTTTGTGAAGAGGGAAAAATAGACGTGGTCCATGAGTTGCAGTACGCGGCGCGAATCGCGGTCGACGTAAGCAAATAAAGGCCGACTCTGCCGGAAGAGCCATTCTGTCTTTTCAATGCGTTCTGCCAGAAAACGGGCCAGCGGGTCATTATTGTCTGAAAACCGGGCAAGCAGTTCAGCCGGAGACGCCGCTGTGGCACGTTGAAAATCACTCATGTCAAGACCAAACCGATTGAGTTCCGACAATGGGAAGTAGAGACGATTGGCCGCAATGTCTTCCCGAATATCACGCAAGATATTTGTATACTGAAACGCGTGAGCCAGTGCTTGTGTAAGCTGTATAATGGGAGGCGAATTCGGATCTTGCGAGCAGCCGAGAATGGCGAGTGTCGCCTGACCCACCGCCGTTGCCACCTGGTCGCACCAGCAGGACAAGGCCGGTTCGTCGGCGAATCGCACATCCGGAGCCAGGTCGGTTATCATTCCGTCAATCACGGCGGTCAGCGACTCGGTCGGTATCTTGAACTTCCGGACGACGGCTGCGAGTGCTGGCAGGAGAACGACGCCTGGCAGGTCCGCTTCCCAGTCACGCGGTCCATTTACCGCCAGCGTGCCTATGGTTTCCTGCCACTTTTTAAGAATATTTTTTCGAGATTCGAGCGAGTCGTCCTGGGCAAGTGGTGTGTCGGCGAGGTCGTCGAGCCACCTGAGATAGGCGTACAAAACGGTCATGGCGGTCCGCTTGTCCGCAGGGAGGAAACGGAACGCGAGCACGAAGTTTGAATGACTCTTTCGGGCCAGACGACGGCATGCGGCTAGCGATTGTGCACAGGCAGGCGTCGTCATAAAATCCATTTTCATTTGGGGGACCTCTGTAAAAGCGACAGGGGCACGCGGTCCCCTCGCGGGCGAACTATACTGAAATTGTCTCCTTGGTGAAAGGCAATTCGGGTAGGCAACTCCAGCAGCAGCCTGCCCGGTTGCCGTCTTTTTTCTTCCCGTTTAGCGAAAGAAGGTGGCTTATGCCCGTATGTCAATCGGATTACGTTTTATGCTCTCAAGGTGACCTGCGGGACCTTGACGCCGATCGCTCCCGGCAGAGTCGAAGAGGAGCGAATGTCTCTTACAGCAGTCAGCACACGTACTCGGCCGAGGCGCGTGAACTCTCTTCCGCGCTCGACACGTACAAACTCCGGCACCGCCGGTGTTATCTCACCTTCGAGGAAATCGTAGGCGTGCTCCGCGACCTCGGCTACCGGAAGACGAGCTAGTCTCCGCCGCGTCCGCTAGCCCGCGTAGCTGTCGTGGTCGACGAAGAGGGTGGCGTTGGAGTGCGTGCGGAGGATCGTGGCCGGGCAGTCCGTGCTGATCGGCGCGCTTATCGTGTCGGTAACGGCTTTGCGTTTGAGTCGACCGGGCACGGAACAGACGAGACATATCCCGCCCATAAGAGTCGGCACGGTAAGTGTTATGGCCTGTTTCGGGACGGAGTCGAAGTCGGGAAAGCAGCCGTCGTTGACTTGCTGACGTCGACAGGCTTCGTCGAGGGTAACGATTTTGACCTGAAGCGGGTCGTTGAAGTCGGCCACGGGCGGGTCATTAAAAGCGATATGGCCATTCTCGCCAATCCCCATGCAGACCACGTCGATCGGGCCTTCCGCCAGGCAGGAATTATATCGGGCACAAAGAACGTCCGGGGCGACGTTTTCGGTCCCGTCGTCGAGCAGGCAGATCTTGCCGAAGGGGAGCAGGTCGAAGCAATGGCGATGCAGATAGTAGGAGAATCGGGCAGGAGAATTTTTGGGCAGGCCGATATACTCATCCATATGCAAGGCGGTTACGAGGGACCAATCGATTCCTTTCTCTTGGACCAAAGCGGCCAGCATCTCATTTTGTGAAGGGGCGGCGGCAAAAATAACCCGCGCGTTCCCCTTGGCCTGGATGGCGTCCCGAATCGCGGACGCCGCCTGCTTGGCCGCCATGGCACCCAACGTTGCTCGGTCGTCGCAAACCTTTACTTTTAACATACCTGCGTACATACTCTCTCCTCTTCTTGCGCTCATTTCTGCTGCCTTGTCTCCGCTGTTCGCTCGACTGCGATGTCAAAACAAGAACCAGAGACCCCTGTTCGTTCTGCGGTAGAGTCATACTGAAAGTGCTTCTGGCACTCCACCCCGAACTCTCATTATAATGGACTTCTTACCCTTCGTCAATCTTTCCCGCCATAAATATGCGAAAATTTTTTAAATGAATGTAGTAATATAATAAGGTAACAGTATTACTGCTGCCTCTGCTTGTCCTCTGGCAAAAAACAGGGAAAAGATGGAAATCTTGCCTATTTTATCTTGCGTCCAACGTGAAAAGTCGCTATGATTCCCCTTGTCCGCAGCAGCGGCACGGACACTTACCGACATTGTCCCAAGGGTCCGTGCTTCGGTATCAGGATGAATCGATGCCACAACCCAAGATACGACAGGGACTTACCTCATGCAGGGAGTCCCGCAACGAGAATAATAAACGACTATGGCCTGTATGAAAATGAATACATTTCGACCTTTCTCCCTTGTATTCCTGTTTGTCTGCCTGTTCGCTCCCGGGCTGTTCGGGTGTCGGTCGGTATCGAAAGATGGCTATCCTTTTTTAGGTGGGTTGGGCGAGCTGGCCTGGACGGATGAATCGCTGGAAAAAGACTGGAATCGTGCCCGTGCCTCGGCGAAAAAACGTAAATCTGTCAAAAAAGCCAAGGAGGAGCAGAATCAGCAAATCCTTTCTGCGGTTGACTATAAATTCTATCCAGTCGATTATTACTGTTCTTCCGGGTCTCCCTATCGTTTACTCTTTGACGCGCCGCGGCGTGACAATCTTCTCACCGTGCAAGAGGGTCCGGCCCGGTCCGGCCGGTGTGCCCCGGTCCCGAACGCGTCGAGCGACCCGGAGCTGGAATACTTGCTCTCTGGAATGCAGAGGAGCACAGCGGCCAAGTCCGTCATAGGGCAGGGGGTAAGTTCCGTTCCCGAGCCGGCTGTGCGCCGTGCCGCAACGGTCATGCCACTGCCAAAGGAATCAGACAATCCGATTCGACAGGTTCAATATATCGATGCGGTCCGGACCGCCCCGGAGCTTACAAACGTGCCGGCTCAGACCGATAAGAATTGGGAGGAGCAAACGCGTCAGGCGATAGACACTCTGCAAAAAGAGCTGCAGTCGCGTCAGGCAGACGGTAGTATAACGGCTTCGGAACAGGCGAAATTGCGTCTGCTTCGGCTGACCTTGGGCGAGACGAACGAGGCGACGCCGATTGCCTGTGAGAATGAGTCGCTCCATCGCTTTTGGGAGGAGCAGTGCTCCGGACTGGCGGCCGTACTGCACGGTAATCTTTTGGACACGCCGGAGAATCCGCAAACGGCAGCCACGGCGGCCCAGCATTTTCAGGTCGGACTCGACTCACTCAAGCAGAACTGCCCACTGACGCTGAACAAAAGTCTTATTGTGGAAACGGTCGCCCCTTTTGGACTCTATGAAGAGAAAAAGGACGCAACCAAGGCAGGAGAACCTATTTACGTCTACGCGGAATTGGAAAACGTCTTTGCAAAAGAGACGTCCGGCGGCGTTGAAATGGCCGTCTTGTGTCGCTGGGAACTGCTGGATAAGAGCCATCAGGCGGTCATTCCCGCCTGTGAACAGTTATGCCGCAGCCTGACGGAGAGCCGACTTCGCGACATCGTGCTTAATATTACGGTCGAAACCGAGAGTACACTTGCCCCGGGCGAATACACGCTCGTACTCGCCGTCTCCGACCGCAACCATCCGCAGCCGACGACCGTGCAAGCGACGCTCCCGGTTCGAATTACGCCCTGACCTACTTCTCCTTTTTCGGACCGAAGCTCTCTTCCATTGAGTCAATATAGCGGCGGAGACGTTCCAGCTCACTGGAAACACTTCGCAATTTCAGCATGTTTTCGACCCGTTTGAGCAATTCGAACTGATTCACCGGTTTGCTCAAGTAGTCGTCGCAACCGGCCAGAACAGCGCGCTCTATATCGCCCAGTTCCGACAAAGCCGTAACCATAAGAATCATAGTCTTGGAAATTCCCGGCGTTTCTTTTATCATCTGGCAGACTTCGAAACCACTCAATTTCGGCATCATAACGTCGAGCAGAATGAGGTCCGGCTGAAAGGATTTAACCTTTTCCAGCGTCTCCATACCATCTTTGGCGAAATCAATTTCGTAATCGCATTCCGCAAGGTAGGCTTCCAAAAGTTCCTGATTGAACGTATTGTCATCGGCGATCAGGATGCGAGGTTTATTTGTTTCGGCCATGGTTTGCGTTCTCCTATTTACGACTTCTGCTCGTCCTGTACGCTCTTTAAGTAGGCGGCCAGGCGGGCTTCCTGGGCCTTCATGAGTGCCTCTTCCGCCTTGGCGCGGTCGCCGCTTTTTATGGCCATCGCGCTAAAGGCGGTGTAGTAGAACGGATTATCCGTTTCCAGTTCGCAAGCACGGGCAACGGCAGCCAGAGACTTGTCGTCATTACCGAGTTTATGATACAAGACCGACAGCGCCAGGTGCGCCAAGGCGTAGTTCGGATACGTCTTTGTCAGTTGTGTAAGTTCCTCGACGGCCTTGTCCAGTTCGCCGTTGTTCTTCAGTTGGATACATTCATCGTACCACTGTTCTTTTGCTCGTTGCGTCATGGTTGTATCATCCGTTTCTATCTTGGTTTACAGGGCACGTCGGATCCGGCGGACTGATTTGCCGAAGACCGGTTTGACCTGTTTTTCTTCTTCCTCTTCGTGCGATTCCGGTTTCGTATAGGCTTCGAATCCCGGTAATTCCGTTCGTTTCAATAAGCGATTAATTCGCTTCTCAATGCGCGTCAGTTCCGCGCCTTCCTGCGAGGTGACCAAACTATAGGCGACGCCTTCACGGCCCATGCGGCCCGTTCGACCCACCCGGTGCACATAGTCGTCGCAGAACTGCGGAATATCATAATTGATTATATGGGAAATTCCGGAAACGTCTATCCCGCGTCCGACCACATCGGTTGCCACGAGAATCGCCACGTTGCCACTGCGGAAATTCTTCATGATCTTGTCACGCTGGTCCTGCGACAGGTCGCCGTGGATGGCCGCTACGCCGTCGAAAGTCCGCTTGAGGTTCGTGCCGATTCGGTCAACGGCCCGTTTCGTCCGACAGAAAACAATCGCCTGTTGCGGTTTTTCACGCTCAAGTAAGGTTATCAACGCCTCAAACTTACGCTCTTTATCGACGGTAAGATAAAATTGTTCAATTGTTTCCGAGGAAATGTCCTGGGCAGAAAAATCATACTGCTCCGGGTCTCGCATATACCGCTTGGCAAGCTGGACCACCGGGGCCGGAAGCGTCGCGCTGAAGAGCAACGTTTGACGCTCCGAAGGCGTTTGACGCAGAATCTTCTCAATGTCGGGCCGGAACCCAATATCAAGCATGCGGTCGGCCTCGTCGAGTATAACCCATTGCAGGGACTGAAACGATAAAGCTCTTCGGGCAACCAGATCAATAATACGTCCGGGCGTACCCACAACAATATCGACGCCGCCGCGTAACTTCTGAATCTGGCTGGCGATCGGTTTGCCACCATAGCAGGCCGTGACGATAATATCACGTTCACCGACCAGTTTCATCGCCTCGTCACGCACCTGAACTGCAAGTTCTCTCGTGGGGACAATAATAAGGGCAACCGGATCATTTCCCGGGGGGCAGTCCTCCACTTTTTCCAGGACCGGAATAACGAACGCGGCTGTTTTACCGGTTCCGGTCTTCGCCTGACCGATCAGATCGACACCGGCCATAACGCGTTGGAAAGTTCCCGCCTGAACCGGGGTCGGATTTTCATACCCCGTTTCATGGAGAATACGCAGCATAGGCAGAGAAATGGGCAGCTCACCAAAACTCAAGTGCGACGCCGCTTCGTCGTCTGTCTCATCTGGCGTAACGGAAGCTTGCTCCTGGACTTGAGGTCGTTTTTGTGGTTCAGGACGCGTGGGGCGTGGGTCAGTCTTTTTCGGCTTCCCAGCGGATCTCGGCGTCTGCTTTTCGCCAGTCTCAAGAGGAATGTCTTTGGCCGCCACCTTGGTCGGGGCCAGAGGCTCCGTCTTTGCTGGTGCGATTGAACGTTCCGCGACTGGCTCGGGAGCAACGCTCGTCTGCAGCATGTTTTCTTCAAGATCGGGACCCGGAACGAGAGACGCGGCCTCTTGCCCGGTCACTTTACCCGCGGAGGCCGGCTTAATTTCCAGCAGGGCAAGGCAAAGTCGATAAAGTAAAAGGCTGGTCGCATCCTTACCGACGTCAAAGATTTCCGCGATTTTTTCCGGGGCGAAGCCTGCGAACCGCAATTTTTTCGTGGCTCGCCATTTTAGGTCGTGTAGCTTCTTGGCCGAGACGGTCGCAGGCGGTGCCGATTTCTCCACCGCACCTGAATCCACTTCCACGTCGCTCTTGACCACGTGAGTGACCATTTCCTGACGCTCTTGGCCTGGTTCCGTTGGCGGGAGCGTCTCGACGTCGACTGCCATTTTCTTACGCTCTTGACTCCCTTTTCGCCGCGTCCGGGCTTCGGCAGAACTGCCCGTGCGAGACGGGGATCCGGGTGATGCCAATGACTCACGCGCTACTGTAACCTTCGCTTGGTCCACAGGTTGCTGCGTTTGATCTGCCACACTGCCGCCCCGCTTCCGATTGGCCTGCTTGCGTCCGCGACTCTTTTCAACGGACTTGACCTCGACCTCATCGGTCCCATTTGCCGTGCTCACGCTCTTCTCACGTGGCAGCTCGTTCCGGCTGCCCGTCTTTTCACTTCGTTTCCCGGAGCGTCCGCGCCGATTCCGCCCGGATTTTTCGAGTTGCTTCGCCGGCTTGACCTCGGTCTCTTCCGGCTCATCGTCGAAATCGTCCGGATTAAAGTCGAAGCCCAGGTCATCGTCGTCATCAGGCAGAATGGAGCCGTAACTCGGCAGCGCGTAGCCGTCGTCGACGTGTTTTTTCGGGGGCAGAAAATCGCGGTCAGGCGAGTCATACTGCTCCGCGACCGTACTGGCCGAGGCACCTTTGCGTCGCCGATTCTTCGGCTTCTTAACGGGAACGACGGTTATATCGACCTGCTCGCTATCGTCGTCCACTTCGTCCCACTGAAATCGATTGATAAATCCTTTGCCTGGCATCTTTCGCGAGGAGGCTTTTTTACTTCTGCCGGCAGACTGTTTCTTTTCACTTCGTGTTGGCCTGTTGTCGGCCCGTTCCTGATTCTGTGCGTCCAAAATATTCAATTCCTTTAAATTGTGTGGAGCAGGAGAGTATGGACGATCGGCTCAAGCGAACGTACCCGCATCAAGTCACGCAGGCCGCGCGGCCGGAACAGAATCCGCCCGCGCGAAAAATCGTGGCAGCAGGCAAAACGCAAATGACGAACAGGCAAGCTCTTCTTAGAAGGCGACCATATTACGAAATTCACGATAGCGTTCTTCTATATTATCCCGTGTCAGGTTTGCCAGACGTTCCAAAGAGAATCCTTCTACGCAAAAACTGGCAACCACCGTAGCATAGGCAAGCCCTTTTCGTATCGACTCTTCCGTCAAGTCATCACTTGCGGCGAGATACCCGCTCAAGGCTCCGGCAAATGTGTCGCCAGCCCCGGTCGGGTCAACCAGCCGATCCGTCGGATAGGCCGGAATCATAAATATCCCGTCTTGAGTCAAATACAGAGCGCCATGCTCTCCCTTCTTAATTATTACCATCCTCGGACCCTGGTCCAGGATTCGTTTTCCGGCTCTGATGAGATTCGTTTCGCCCGTAAGCAACTTCACTTCCGAGTCGTTCAGAATCAGTCCATCAATTCGACGAAGTAACGCGTCCAGATTGGCCCTGTCGTTGTTGATATAAAAATCCATCGTGTCCGCTATAACCAGTTTGGGCTTAACCGACATTTTGTTCAACAAGGCCAAATGTATGCCCGGTCCTCCGTTGGCCAGAAATACGTATGGTATTTCACTGGCAGGCTTTGGCACGACTGGATCGTACTCAACGCCCATTACGTTTAATTCAATCTCAAGCGTTTCACGCTCGTTCATGTTCTCAAAATAACGCCCTGACCAATAGAGCGTCTTGGCCCCGGACCGTATCTCCAGCCCGTCCAGATTAATGCCATGTTTCTTCAGAAAGAGTGAATCCTCCCCATTCCAGTCATCTCCCACAACGGATACCAAGTGTGGCTCTGTAAAAAACGAGGCCGCATAGCTCGAATAGACACCCGAACCGCCTAAAACCCGGTCCCGTCTGGCCTCGGGGGTGGCGATCGTATCGTACGCTGCGGATCCTGTTATCAAAAGCGACATGTTCTCTCTTCCTGAAGGTCTTCTCATCTCTGGCAAAAAATTGCCGTTATTGGGTAAAACAACGTTGCACAACCATTTCCCGCAAGGCGGCCCCTGGGTTGAAACCCGGGAAAAATGGGCGTGTCGGGGGTAAAACCGGTTGCACAACCATTTCCCGCAAGGCGGCCCCTGAGTTGAAACCCGGGAAAAATGGGGGTGTCGGGGGTAAAAAATACAAAGCAACGCCTGGGGGTGATTTAAAGGCCACTTTGTATCCGATGGAGTTAAGCGTCGTCCAACTTCGTTGCGGTTTGCCCGCAGGAAGTCTTCTATCTCAATTCCCTTTTATATAATAGTATAACCCAAAGGAGATGTTTCACAAGTGGGAGTACACCTTTCCGATCCAAACTGCCGTATGCTCGCCGTTATTCTGGCCGGCGGAAAAGGCGAACGGCTCGAACCTCTTACCCGGCATCGCGCCAAACCCGCGGTCCCGTTCGGCGGTTCCTATCGCATTATTGATTTTGCACTATCAAATTGTATTAATAGCAATATAAAACAAATCCTCCTGCTCACACAGTATAAATCGTACAGTCTTTCGCGGCACCTGTCGCTCGGCTGGACTCATTTCTTCTGCCGGGAACTGAATGAGTACCTGGACGTCATACCTCCGCAGCAGCGTATTGACGACAGTTGGTATCGCGGAACAGCGGACGCCGTTTATCAGAATATCTATTCGATAGAAAAGCAGCACCCGCAATACGTCCTCATGCTGGGCGGCGACCATATATATAAGATGAACTATCAATACATGCTTGATTTCCACTTGCGGAATCGTGCGGACGCGACAATATCGGTGTTAGAGCTACCGGTCGCGGAAGCGGCAGGGCGGTTCGGAGTGCTGCAAACAGACGGAACCGGTCGCGTACTGGATTTTCAGGAGAAGCCGGCGCACCCGTACCCTGTGCCAGGGCGTCCGGAGCGATGTTACGCCTCGATGGGCATTTATATATTCAACGCGTCCTTTCTTTTCGAAGAGCTCTGTCGCGACGCAACCCGACGTGGCAGTCGTCACGACTTCGGCGGTGACCTGATTCCGCGTTCGCTCAAGACGAGTCGCGTTTTTGCCTTTCCGTTTTCCGGCACGAACGAGCATGCTTACTGGCGTGACGTCGGGACAATCGACGCCTATTACGCGGCCAATCGCGACCTGATACAGATCAAGCCGGAACTGAATATTTATGACCGGAACTGGCCGATCTACACGGCGCACCCGCACTGCCCGCCGCCGAAATTCGTCTTTTCGGAAGATGAACGACGCGGCGTGGCAGTGGAGAGTCTCGTCTGTAGCGGTTCGATTATTTCCGGCGGCAGTGTTTTTCGGTCCATTCTGGGTCACCGCGTTCGCGTCAATAGCTGGTCCCAGGTCGAGGATTCCATTCTCTTTGCCGACGTTGCCATTGGCCGCAACGCCCGCATTCGCCGCGCCATTATAGATAAAGGGGTCGTCATCCCGGCCGGTACGCAAATCGGCTACGACCCCGACGAAGACCGACGCCGCGGCTTTCACATTACGGAATCCGGCCTGGTCGTCGTGCCAGCCTTTACGCAACTGGAGTCTGGCGAGAACCGAGAGGACCCGGTCTGAAGCTCTGCGGCGACTGGTTCCTTTCAGTCGCCGAACGTTTTCTTAATTTCCGGCTCCATAACCTCGGCCCAGATGCGGTATCCGGCCAGATTCGGGTGCAGAAAGTCCGGCATAAGCTCCTGTTTTAAGGTCCCGTCGGCATTGAGAAAACGGTCACCGGCAGAAAGGAGCACAACGTTCGGGACCTGGCCGTCGCGTAGAATTCGTTCCAGACTTCCAAACCACAAAGTTCAGGAAAGGTCGGATAAGGCTCCCAGCGATGTGTTATGGAATCGCCAACCATAAACAGATCAACATTGCTCTGTTCCATGCGTTCAACGAACTGATTAAAGCGGCCCGAAGGACAAGCACTCGGCTCCGCGATGATCTGCGCATAACAGGTCGTAATGGCTGCTGTCAAAACAGCAAGGCACAAAATAACGTGCAAAAATATTTTTTTATGATAAGTCTCTTTCTGGGCACGTGAACATTAGAGTGACACACATTCAGTAAGCAGACCCGGAAAAGGTAGCTTCTGAATTCTCACAACAGGTTACAGTATAGTATTCATTATGTAAGGAAGAACGAAGATTGTCAAGTAATATTTTTGAAAAAGAGCCGTTTTTTGGATAAAATTCTTGTTCTTGGCGACAAGGAGAATTTTAAGGCAAAGAGCGGTCCGTTTCAGTATTTTGATGGTGATAAAGGCCCTTCTTTATGGAAAATTGAAATAATACTAATAGACAGTATTATTTCAACTGCAGAAGAGTTCTTAATTAGAGGTAATATCGCACGAACTTTGGCTTTATTTTTCCGCTGACCCTGTCTCTAAAGTGTCCATCACAACTGGGAAAAGCCTACCAAAGACGAGCTGATGGCCCTCGCTTGACGGAAGCATGCCGTCTGGACGTAATGAGGAATGGACAATTTCCGGGCCTCCTGCCTGTTCCATGGGCTTCACATTATCGTGGTTAAATTTTACCTGGAAATTTATGATAGAGCAATAGCGTCTTATTCACTTTCCATACGTTATCCAGGTTCTAACTGGATAACGTGTGGATCAGTTTTGCTTACTCTGCCGTGACTTCAATTGTTTCCGAACCGCCTGCGGTTACTTCGATGACTAAAGGAGTTGTCTCAGCGGAATTGAATATTTCCGCAACTTCTACGGGCGCATTTTTTTCTGCGATTTCGATTTTTTTGAAATATGCGTTTCCTTCTTCATCGTTCAGTCTAAGAAACTCCTCCTCTGTTAATTCACCAGGAACTATTTTTTTCTTTTTTACGGTAACTTTAAACGTGCCAATCGGTGCACCCGATTGCGAGTACCCTCCACGAACTGTATGCAGGTTCACTACACCTTTCGCATTAGTTATTCCTCCGGTGACAACATCCGAAGCCTCTGATGGAATGAGTTGAACATTAGCCTCATCAAGCGGAGCACCGTTTCGCGTCACGACCAACGAGAATGGTACTGTCTTCGGAAAATTGTCAGGCCTCGCCGAATTACATCCTGAAGTTAAACAAAGGGATATCAAGGAAATACAAATATAAGCAAAATTTTTCATGGCTCAATATCTTTCTCAATAAGTTTTTTTAATGGTGCTGGACATGTTCGCGGATATACCTTCAGTTCAATACTTTTGCGCAGAACTGGGTCGAGCAGATCGGCGACCAGCGTATGTCCCTTTGTACTGGGATGCATGCGGTCCTCAAGCAGAAGAGACGCAATTTCTTCCTCGCCTTTCTGCTGGCCAATTTCATCCCAGGCGGCGAAAATATCGACCAGCGGAACGTCCTTCGACGCGGCGACCTTGCGAACAATCTCATTATAATCACGAAGCGAAACCTCATTAAATGACTTCTCACTGTTGGCGTCATAAGGAGCTTTTCCGTAAAGTTCTTTCGTCTTGTCACTCCATCGCAACTGACTGGTGGTCATGAGAATCGCCGGAACTCCCATCCCTTTAATCTGGTCGATAATCCAATTGAGATTTTCTTCAAACCCCTCTTTGGAAACTCGTGGCTTCGTTACCGGTGGATTTCGCCAAACGTCAATAGCTGAATCGTTGATCCCGAATTGCACAACGACCAGATCCGGATTCTTTTCCCGGACGAGTTTGTCAAAACTATTGCGGGCAGCGGTGGTCGTACTGCCCGACACGCCGGAATTAAGAATGATCGCGTCGAGCTGTTCCGCGTCGAACCGTTTTTGCAGTTGGGCGCCATAGGTCACAGCCCCATCTCGCAGTGCTGTCGTACTGTCTCCCAATAATACAATCTTTTTGAACCCTTCCTGCTTCGCCTTTTCCTTTGTTAGAATGGCAATTTCATCCAGCAGAGACTGTTCTTTTACACTCATGCGAAGACCTCCGAACATGGATGTAATCCAGAAATTACCGGGAGTTACTTCATATAAGTAGGGATAGGAGACCTGCTCCATTCCCCATTTATCATTTTCCTTTTTGTATCTTGCTGCAATAACGATCGGGTCACTCCAGGTTTTCGCATCATCATCGCTAAATGCAATGGAAAGCTCTTCACGCGACGAATAGACGGGAGCACCGAGGGGATAATTGTATGGTTTTTCATTTCGTACCCGATTCCAAAGAAGTGATATTCGTCCATCGGCTAATCGCGTCAGAGTACCGCAGCATGTACTGCTTTGGATTCCTGATGTTTTTGGTTCTGGCCAAGTAAGTCCGCCATCAGTCGATATTGACTCAAAAAATGCACCTTTTGTCGTACGTATAAGCATATAGACTGAGTGGTCCTGGCGTTCAACAATTGTACCTTCCATTGCGCCACTGTGGTCTCCTGTTCCCGGCATAAAAATAAGATCACTTTTTTGCCACGTTTCTCCCTGGTCATCGGATACATATGTTAGTGAAGAGTGTCCCCAAGGTATTGCCGTTTGTCCAACAAGTACAATTCTTCCGCTTGCTAATTGTATTATGCATCTTACTGCCCCGCACCAGGTTCGTTGCAATTGCTGCGGTTCTGTCCAGGTTTCGCCATTATCGGTACTGCGAATTACATAAACCGGAAGGACCCAATCTTCGACCTTTCCTTTACCCCAACCATCCGGGCCTCGTTTGAGTTCTTTATCGTTCATAAAGACAAAAATAATTGTACCTTCTCTCGTCCGCAAAATGGTACGTTCAAAGCGGTCTACATATTTTTCCGGGTCGAGTATCTGCCGCGATTCCCATGTTGTTCCGCCATCGTAACTTCGATGTACATGATTCTCTTCAACACAAAGAATACCTCCGTCGATAGAAACGAAAGGACCTTGCAAGTCGGTTGGCATTTTTTCGCCGGCAGCGTAGATTTCAAGTTCACCGGCACGAATGTGTACGGGCAAAGTTACATACAAGCCGAACACAAACAATAGACATAACAATTTTCTCATAAAATCTCCTGTATTTTAACACGGGTTACGTGGGGTGTACATACATTAGTTTCATTTTTGTTCCATTCAACTTTTCTCGCCTAATGACTGAGGAACATGCTATAGAGTCAGTAGGTGAACATGATGGGGAAAGAGCCGTTGTTCCGGTAAACTATAAAGAGACCGTTTCACCACCATCGGTGCTTCCCATTGCTCCCCAGATGCCATAGGGGCTTGGACCGGACTTTCCTGCCATGCCGGTATTGTAATTCGGATTGGTTGTCGCATCGTATTTGCCAGCATCTATTGTGTCGGAAACGAATCGGACACTGCCATCACATAATAATACGTTTACACCCCCCGAATGGTAACTGGATGCAGAGTTTAAGTGTGGCCCTGCCGCATGAGTTCCATTTGTGAGACCGCAGGACGGAGAGTTTGGTGGAAGTACAGCAACGAAACCACTATTGGAAATAGATGGATAAAAGGGATATGGGGCGTGCGCGCCGTTCTTCATACACGTACCGGTAAAGACTTTTCTATCGGTTGCATTGACTGTAAGCAGGCATGCTCCGGGAGTTATTGGTGCACTCACTCGAACAAGATTTCCTTTAATAAGGTTGCCAGTTAACGTTAGCCCAATGCCCATTTCTGAATAAGCCAAAGTATTGGATGATCCATCAATCAAGGTTGAGAACTTGGTCCAAATGTAAATATTCTTGAATAAACCGCGGTGCGGTTCCTCCCAAGATATTCCGTTTCCACTTGCAAAATTCGTAGTATTATTGTAGGAATCTCCAAAACATCCAGCATAAGAACAATTTGTCGCATCGGGAATGGAATGCGCTTCGGCACTCTTATTGGGGTCTGAAGGACAGAGCAGATAGCTTATTTGACCGCACAGGCCCGCAACTTTGGTATGGTTTGACGCGCCGCACGTGCTTGATTGCCGAATTGACGAATAGGCAGACTGCTGTTCGCAAAAAGGAAGAAGTGCGGCCATAGGGTTGAATACATATTTGCTTGAAATTTTTGAGATAATGAGCGAAGCCGCGGGGAAAGCGAAGTTGGTATCATGGTAGTTGTGCAATCCGATTCCGATCTGTTTGAGATTGTTCGTGCATTGCATGCGTCGGGCCGCTTCCCGCGCCGCTTGCACCGCTGGCAAGAGCAGCGCAATTAAGATTCCAATGATCGCAATGACCACCAGAAGTTCAACCAGGGTAAAAGCCAGAATTCTTCTTAACGTTCTGAAATTTTCCCCTCGTTTTGTCGCACATTCCCAAAATTCGACTCTCTGCACCAAGTTTGTTTTCATGGCAAAGCCCCTTTACAGTTTTAGATAAACGTTAGTACAAATAAGACAACCAGGAAGGCGAGCAAAAAATTTTTGCTGTTTCTGGCGTCATACAAAAAATCCTCTTCTATGTCCAATATATCAGGAATAAAAGTTTTTGTCAAGTAATATTTTTGAAACTTTGCTATTTTCTTCTAAAAATTCTTGGTTTTTACAATGAGGTGACATTTAATCGACTTTTGATGAAGCTCTTGTTATATGATAGAAGGCAGAATTTTTGATGTTTAAGAAGAATGATTAAAAATAATACTTGACAATAGAATTATTTCGGATATACTAGTTGTATTATTAACTGTGAAATGAGCATCGACGGGAGCCCGCTCCCTGAGGCCCCTTGAGTACACCAGACGTAAAGGCTTTGCAGACAATGAAAAGCGATTCCAGTTCCGGTATTTCCCGACTCCTTGAGCTGGCTCAGGTTTTGGAAAAAGATATCGAAGAGCGCAAGTTAAAGGCCGGCGATTCCTATCTGACGACCTCTGCCGCGGCTGCCTATCTGGAGGTCGGGAGCAAAACGGCCAATCAGGTGCTTCAGGTGCTCGAAAAGAAGGGCGTACTGCATCGTGCCCAGCGGCGCGGGGCGGTGATTGCCCAGCCGCCTGTTTTTGACCTGTCCGCACCGGAATCGAAAATTGAAACGGTCTATTTCCTCTTTGGCAGTGTCTATCGCAAAGATTATTTCACGCAGGAAGAGGAATGCTCGCTTACCCTGAGTCTGCAAGAGAAGCTTAAAAAGGTCGATATTAGTGCAAAATTGGCATCGCAAGGGCGGGAATTCGTCGAGGATGTGGGCGAATTGATCTCTTCGGCTTTACAAATGGGACGCACGCCCGGTTTTATTTGTCTGGGCTGCCCGCCGGAAGTCCAGCGGTTGGTCGCGCAGTCCGGACTGCCGGCGGTCGTTTGGGGAACGTGCCATGCCTCGATTACCGGAATTTCCTCGCTCGAAAGTGATTTCGAATCGGCTGCCACTCAATCGGTGGCTCTGGTCGAACGCAGGAATCGGCAGCGAGTCATCTTTATTACGCACAACGTCATAAGCCCTGGTGTGCACGTCTTTCTCGACGGCTTTCGACGGCAGCTTGGTTCAAAATTGGTCTGCGAACGCTTTCTCCCAGTTGACCAGGAAGTCATTACGATCAATGTGCAAGAGCTTTTTCGGCAGTTTCAGCCGGACGTCTGGTATTTAAAATATTCCTGCCCCGATTTGATTATGAGCGCGATTGACGACCTGAAGCGAGTGAATCCCGGCTACGCTCCGGACGTGATTTATGAAGCGAGGTACGCCGCGTACAAGGTCAATGTGGATTCGCCTTGCTACCTGATCGCAACGGAAATCGACCCGTCCACACTTGGTCGCATGCTCGGTAATCTTCTGCTCGGCTCGTTACGCGGTGACCCCGTACAGCATGTTCTGCTCCCCATGCAGTTATCGGCACAGGGATAGCTTTCAGGACGAAGCGGACATCAAAACGTTCCGAAAACCGCCGTGTTCACTCTTGCCCTGTTCAAATCTTGACCTGCTGGCTTAGAAATTTAGGGCTGGTTGAATTGTGTGATTTATCTAAATTATCTATTTTGTCAAAAACATTAAAAATACAGACTCTTTTTTCGCTGCTGGGGATTTTTTTGTTAGATTTACTGGCTTTGTGTGGGTATAATGAAGTGGGGGGAAGTGGTTTTTGACGAATACGAACTTTGATAGAAAACGGCTGCGAAGTTTTTCCAGCCCGAGTAAAGGAGACTAAACCGTGAAACGTTGTTGCGTGACCATTTTTCTAATGACACTCGCTACGCTCAGTATCTCTTTGGCCAGAGAGCCCGTTTTTTCCGGGGAAGAGAAGACAACCGCCGTCGTCAACCGGACGGAAGAGGCCCAATTGCAATGGAAGTCACTTCAGGAGCAGATAGCTCGCGGGATGAAAGATAATGTGCGGAGTGAGGCCTTGCATGCGGCCAGTACGATTCTGCCTTCGGACCGCGACCCGCTCGATATAGCCTTGCGACGTCTTGTTCCGCTTATGGACCAGTTGGAAGAACTTGACAGTGATCTGGATTTAAGCCTCGAACGTGGTGAATGGAAAGATCTGAATCAACAGGCAAGCGAGGTATCGCCTGAGAAGGTCGAATTACGGCAAGAGATATTTCTTAAAGTGGACGAACTTAAGACCCGCGTGGCGTTTAAGAATCCTCTGCTAGACTTTCGTGACCTGCTGTTCATCAAGAGAAAACCCTGTCTTTTTGAGCAGGAGGAAGGCAATCATATGTGTGACCAGTTCTTTGGCTTCAACGCGTTGCCAGGGGGCGGGCTGTTCGTTCTGCGAAATGCGTTTGGTGCGGAGCCGGAAGTCGTTGACCTTTTGGCCGGGCTGTCGGTGACCAGTGGCCGGTATAAGGGCCGAAAGCTGGATAAACAGTGGGGATTCCTTTCGCCGGACCTGTCGTGGGAGAATGAAGAAATCGTCTTTGCGGCCACGGAGATAACCGGATTGCCCGGGGCGTGCGTCTGGAACACCGATAACTGTTTCCATCTGTTTAAGATAAAATACCATCCGGAGAGTGCGACTGCGTCCGACTTACAGCAGTTGACCGACGGTGCTTTTAATGATTTTGACCCCTGTTTCCTGCCCTCAGGCCGCATTGCGTTTATTTCGGAACGAAGAGGAGGCTTCGGCCGGTGTCATCCTCGCATTGTACCGACTTACACGCTCCATTCGATGAACGGCGACGGTTCCGATATCGTAACGCTTTCGTACCACGAAACGAATGAATGGCAGCCGGTCGTCGACCACAACGGAATGATCCTCTATACGCGTTGGGACTATGTAGACCGCGGTGCCAATAATGCGCATCATCCGTGGATTACCACGCCCGACGGCCGCGACCCGCGTGCCGTGCAGGGCAACTATAATCGCAGTGCTTATGACCGACCGTTGTTCGAGGCCGATTTGCAGCCCGTGCCCGATTCCGGAAAACTTGTGGCCACGGCTGTGCCTCACCATGG
Organism: Planctomycetia bacterium; assembly: GCA_030539295.1. Taxonomy (GTDB): domain Bacteria; phylum Planctomycetota; class Planctomycetia; order Pirellulales; family Thermoguttaceae; genus JAUNBG01. Next base: position 85,429 of record JAUNSJ010000009.1, read on the forward strand.
CCAAGGTTATGGCAGTCTCGTTCTGATCGACCCGAAAACGGAAGACGATAATGCGATGGGGCCCGTCCGGCGGATAACCCCGGAGCAGCCGTTTCCGGAGTCCGAACAGGAAATCTACGTGTCTGGCCCGCGCAATTACGCTTCGTGCCGCCCTCTGTCCGAACTCTTTTATATCTGTGTCTACGATGCCTTCTCCGACGAAATGCGGGGGCCCGATAATAATTATGGTATCTATCTGCTCGATGCGTTCGGCAATAAAGTCCTCCTCTATCGCGACCCGGAAATTGCCTGTCGCGATGCGATTCCGATTCGCGTAACCGACCGCCCGCCGGTCATTCCGCACAAGACCCTCGTCGGGAAACCACTGGCACCGGGCGAAACGTTCGTCCCCTCTGACAAAGACGTTTTACCGAAGTTCGCGCAAGTAGGATTGATTAACGTTTATGATACCGGCCTGCCGTTCCCGGAGAATACGAAAATTAAACGACTCCGGATCGTCCAAATACTGCCCAAGACGACCCCACTTGAGTCTCAACCGCGAATCGGATACGGCCATCAGAAGAATACCCGTCAGGTACTCGGCACGGTTCCGGTGGAAGAAGATGGGAGCGCCTTGTTCAATATGCCGGTCAACGTTCCTGTCTATTTTCAGGCTCTTAATGAGAATGGAGTTGCAGTGCAGTCCATGCGTTCGGATACTTACGTTCATGAAGGGGAGCAACTTGTCTGTCAGGGCTGCCATGAGAACCGCTATTCGACCGTGGAGCAGTATCCGAACCAGGCCTATCTCGCCATGAAGCGGGCACCGAGCGAAATTGTCCCGGACCCATTGGGCACACGTCCCATGAACTTTCCTCTACTGATCCAGCCGATTCTCGATGCGAAATGCGTCGATTGCCATGCGAAGTCGGAGGACCCCAAAGCCATTGACCTGTCGCGAGGACCGAAAGAGAAGCATTTCTTCAACTCTTTTGAGAACCTTCGCCCATTCTGCTTCTTCTTCGACCATTATTTGTGGACGGAACCGCAGACGATTCCAGGCCAGTTCGGGTCCATGGCCAGTCCGCTGTATAAAATTCTCACCTCGGAACATTATGGCCTTGAACTGACCCCGGAAGAACTCTATCGCTTTACGGTTTGGATGGATAACAATTGCGACTTTTATGGCAATGATGAGCATGTTGAGGAGCAGCGGGAAGGGGCCATTATAAAACCGACCTTGGAATAGAGCCGTCTCCTGCTTTTTGACGAGAAAAGAGGGAGAAAAGTGGGAGAAAGAAACGTTTCGTGGGGAATAAGGGAGAAAAAGAGGTGGATTACCGCCGGCTCCTCCCCTTTTCCCATCCGGAAAATGTGTTATAATGTGCTTTCCTGTGTGAAGACGGGTTTGCCGCCCCGCTTACCGCTTGTCTGGCGCAAGTGAGGTCGCAATTTGCTTTGAACAGGGAAAGACGGATTTTAAACGAATCATAACGACGAAAAGCGTGTGAAAATCACGATTTTTGTTAATAAGAAGAGTCAGGAGAGAAGAAATGGCCAAACCAGGAAGAGTAGTAAAGAAGGCGAATCATGGTAAACGACCGGCGAACGCCAAGGCGCGTCGGGCCAAACGTCGTTTGGTTAAAACCTGATTAAAAGCGGTGCCGTAAGGGGAACGTAGCGTGACAATCAAGCCCTTTTTGGTGAACCCCGCGTTGTACGACTTGGATAAACCCATAACGGATATCGTGGGGATACGCAAGTACAATAGCCAGCGATTCGAAATGGAGCAGCTGACCGCGATTGTATACGAGAACATCGAAGAACAGGTATCCGTTGGGTATAAAGACCTGACCGATAAGGAGTTCTGGGTGCGAGGGCATATGCCGGATTATCCCCTTATGCCAGGCGTGATTATGTGCGAGTCGGCCGCCCAGCTTGCGAGCTATTTTGTAACGAAATACGACCTGTTTCAGGGCGCAGTCATGGGATTTGCCGGCTTGGAAGAGGTCAAATTCCGCGGTATGGTGCGGCCGGGCGACCGGTTCGTCGTACAGGCGAGCCTCTTAAAACTGCGCCGCATTCTCGTTACCGCTCGATTTATGTGCCTCGTGGACGACAATATAGTCTGTGAAGGAGTCCTCAAGGGAGTCCCGCTTCGCTTAACCTAACCCGAAATGAGCGGCGGTCTTACGCCGAATACAGCTGTTGATATGAGCCGCAGTTCTCTTACCGCAATTCAAGGTGATCTCGACCTTACCGGTTATTTTTTTAAAGGCGACGAGCTAACCAAACCTCTTGATACTGATGCTCTGTTCGGACGTTCTGCGCCGGTCGAGTTGGAAATTGGTTCCGGAAAGGGCCTTTTTATCCGCAAGGCCGCGGCCTTGGCCCCGGAGCATAATTTTATCGGGATTGAACTTGCCTATCGTTACGCACTCATGTCGGCTGCGGGCCTGTGCAAGCGTGGCCTGACCAATGCGAAGATGATTAATGCGGACGCGGCCTTGATTTTGCGGGAATATTGTCAGGCGAACTCGCTGGCGGCGATCCACGTCTATTTTCCGGACCCATGGTGGAAAAAATCGCATCGCAAGCGGCGAATTCTTCGGACCGACGTCCTAAAGTTGATCGAAAGTCGCCTCGTGCCAGGCGGAAAACTTCATTTCTGGACCGACGTTGAGGAATATTACTATTCAACGCTCGACCTCTTGCACAGTGAAACGCAACTCACGGGCCCAAATGAGGTTGCGGAGCCGGAAGCGGAAGACGATATGGACTTTCGGACTCATTTCGAACGCCGTACGCGACTGGCGTCGCTCCCGGTCTGGCGATGCTTCTTTGTAAAGTCCGCGCCCTCTTCGCCGTGATAAGGCGTGTCCGTTTTGCGGTGGTGAGCGGTGTGCGAGTCCGAGTCCTCAAGAGCCGGCGAACAGAGGCTACCTCGTCTTGGCAGAAATGCCTCCTCTGTCCGCAACCGGTGAATTTCTCTTCTTTATAAATTTCGCCGGTCCTACTCGAAACATCCGCGAAAAGGGGTAGAATAATAGACAGGGTCATTTGGGTTTGGCCCGGTATATTTTTTTGCGGGACCGAGACGCAAGGTTCGGTCTTGCAGGAGTTTCCATCTTTTATTGAAAAGAGAGACATGACAGAGTCGAAAAAAGGCTTGGACCATGAGGTGGATCAAGACCGCATAGCCCGAGCCGTGCGAGAAATTTTACTGGCGATCGGAGAAGATCCGGATCGGGAAGGGCTCCTGGAGACGCCAAGTCGGGTAGCACGCATGTACGGGGAGATTTTCGCCGGAATTCATAGCGATCCCAGCGTTCATCTTCAGAAATTTTTTACGGAGAAGTATGACGAAATCGTCCTGGTCCGCGACATATCGTTCGACAGTATGTGCGAGCACCATCTCCTTCCGTTTATGGGTAAGGTCCACATAGGCTATTTGCCGAACGGTAAGGTCGTGGGACTGTCGAAACTGGCGCGTGTGGTCGAGACGATCTCGAAGCGGCCACAGATTCAGGAGCGTATGACCGAAGAGATTGCCGATCTGCTCATGCACGATCTGGATGCGAAAGGAGCAGGAGTCATTATCGAGGCCGTGCATACGTGCATGACCGTGCGAGGTGTCAAGAAGCAGCAGGCGACATGCGTAACGTCGTCCATGAAAGGGTCCTTCCGTCGGGACGCGAGAACGCGTGCGGAATTTTTGCATTTAGTTCATGAGCGATAATAAATAGAAGAAACTATGGCGCAACTAACGACAACGAGTGCTCGATTGCAGGACGACCTGCGTGGCTTAATTGAAGGAGACGCGGCGTGCGATGAAGTCACGTTGCAGCTCTATTCGATGGATGCCGGCATGTTCCAAGTCAAGCCACTCGGAGTTGTCTGGCCGCGTACGACTGCGGATGTCCAGGCAACGGTGCGTTATGCGGCGGATTCGGGCATTCCGGTGCACGCGCGCGGCTCGGGTACGAGTACCACCGGCGGTGCGCTCGGGCCAGGCCTGGTGATCGATTTTACACGCTTTATGCACCGACTTGTCTCCTCGGAAGGGAATGAAATTACTGTGCAGCCGGGCGCCGTGCGTGAGCGTCTGAACGTCCTTTTGAGAACGACGAAGCAGCATTTTTTTGCCCCCAGCGCGGGGCATTTCCCGACCAGTACAATTGGGAGTATCCTCTCTACCGATTGCATAGGGCCGCGCTGGTTGCGATACGGGTTCCCGCACGACCATGTCAAAGAACTTCAGGTCGTGACGCCCGACGGACGCCTGCATACCCTGCGTCCGGAGCCGATTCCTTTTGCGACCAATGGCAGTTTTCTCACGCCGGCGGAAGTGGCAGCGACCGCTCCGCATTCCCTGTTTGCCACGAACGATTCCTCCTGGCGACGTCTCATAGAAATTCTGCGCGCGGCGAAATTCGCGATTCGGGAGGAACAGACGAACCAGATGCCCGACTCTTGCGGCTATCGGCTCGAAGGGGTCGTAAAAAATGGAATCTTTGACCCTGCTCGACTTTTCGTGGGTTCAGAAGGGACCTTGGGTATCATAACCGGGGCCACGTTAACGACCTCTCCTCTGTCGAATTGCTCCGGAGCCATTATTTTCCTCTTCGACGGACTGGACAAAGCGGCGCGAAGTGTGGAAACCATTCTTCAGTTCAAGCCAACGTTGTGCGATATGATCGATCGACGCATTATCAACATGCTCGGCGAATGGGACCGTCGCTTTCTGCCAATACTGCCGTCAGACACGGAGGTGGCGCTCGTCGTGGAATTCGATTGCGATACGTCCAGCGAATTGAATAATCGCATGAATCGTTTAACGCACCAGTTGCGACAGATCGACCGCTTGAGCTTTGGCTCCTGGTTCGCGTTTCATCAAGCGGAGAAAGATCTGTTCCGCGACCTGCTCCGCAAGTCGAAAGGGGCACTGCTGGGCATACGCCGCCCGTTCCATGTCGCTACACTTCTGGAAGACCTTCAGGTTCCTGTGGCCCGACTTTCCGATTTTCTGCATACGGCGCAAAATATACTCAAGCGGCATGGCGTGACCTACTCCATATCAGGCCACCTAGGCCACGGACAGGTGCAGATCTTACCGATACTCGACGGCGACCGTGAGAAATCGGAGTCGCTTTTGTATGCCGTCTGTTGCGAATTATTTGACGCGGTTAGGGATTACGGCGGGACAACGGCCTCGGCGACAGGCAGTGGCCTGGCACGTACCCTGGCGATTCCCGGTCGCTATCCGAAACTCTCATCCGTTTTCGTTGCCATAAAAGACTTGCTCGATCCGGACAATATCTTTAATCCGGGCAAAATTGTTAACGACGCCATGAGGGCCGCCTCGCGACAGCAGGCAGAACAAGAGTCAAACGCAACCGAGGCGAACGTGAAGTCAATTACCGTCGCGCAATCAGGCGTGCAGGAGTTGGAGGGTATAAACGATTCACCGGACGCCGCGGAACTCGTCACGCCGTGGCACGGACTCTTTTATAAAATGAATCCGGACGAAAATGAGAATGATGCCGATGTGCCAAAACTTCGCAATCAGCTTGAATTGCAGCTGCGCTGGGAGCCGCGACTGATCTCCGACACGACCTATCAGTGTTCCGGTTGCGGGCTCTGTCGGATACGAACGTCGGAAACGCGAATGTGTCCTGTTTTTCGGCATTCGCCCAATGAAGTTGCTTCCTGTCGCGCTAAGGTTAACTTGCTCCGTGGGATACTCGACGGTCTGCTCCCGCTGGAAACGCTTACGGAAGAGGACTCACGCAAAATTGCCGATTTTTGCAATTTTTGCCATTGTTGTCAGGAGGAATGTCCCGCTTTGGTCGATGTCCCGAAGCTCGTCTTCCATTTAAAAAATGCGTATAATGCGTCCCACGGTATGTCGCTGCGCGAACGTTTCCTGACCAATATAGATGGCGTACTGACCGTTGCGTCCTTCTTTCACAAAATTGTAAATTACGCACTGGGACGTCCGTTTCCACGCTGGCTGCTGGAAAAATGTGTTGACATACCGCAAGGTCGAAAACTGCCCCGGCTGGAACGGTCGACCTATCTGTCACGCCGTCCCTGGCGCCGTCGCGTGATTCGTACTCCCGACCCGAACGAAACCGCGGTTGCCCTTTTCCTCGATACCTATTCGAATCATTTCGACCCGCGACTTGCGGAAGCGGCGGTCCGCGTTCTGGAGCACAACGGAATCAAGGTCATTGTCCCGCCACGTCAAAAATCGTCCGGGCACCCGGCGTTTACTCTTGGCAATGCCGACCTGGCCGAACGCATTGTTCGCCATAATGTCAATGTGCTCACGGAACTGGTCCGAAGACGCTATCGCATTGTGACGATTGAGCCGGTTTCCGCCGTCTGTCTTCGCCATGAATATCCCTACATACGCGACGATGAGGAAACGGCTGCAATCGCTGCCAATACGACCGATATTTGCAATTTTTTGTATGAATTATATCTTCAGCATAAATTGCAACTTGACCTCAATCCGATTCACGCCACGGTTGGATATCACGCACCATGCCGCACTCTGGCACTGACCGGAGGGTCAATTGCCCAGGCAACGCCTGCGCAAGAGCTGCTGCATTTAATTCCGGAACTCAACGTTGTTCGCCTCGAACGCGGATGTTGCGGACTCGGCGGGCTGGGCGGTATGACGCGTCAGAATTATAAGCGGAGCCTTAAACTGGGTATGCCCCTTACGCTCGCGTTGCGTGACCCGGAAATTCATTTCGGTGCCTGCGAATGTAATACGTGCAAAATGCAAATGGAGCAGAGAACGGATAAGCTAACACTGCATCCGCTCAAGCTGCTCGCCTATTCCTATGGACTTATGCGGGAAGAAATTCCCATGGCGTCGTCCGAGTCGCTCGAATAATCGTACTTGTAAACAGGAACAACGTTATGAAACCAGCGTTACTTATTCCATTGCGAACTTTTCTGGTAGCCCTGCTGCTCGTTTTTTCTTTGGTACTTCCGCCGGAAGGAATGTTTCGCGATGGGTCGTATCAGTTGGTTGTCCTCGGTTGGATTTTTGCGGCCCTGTTAACTCTGGGCATAAACGTGACGCAGCCGCGACGGTCTGGTCCTAGAAGAATGGCTAGGGTAATGGATTCTCTTGTGGCCTGTTTCTTTCTGTGGATTGGTTTGTCGTTTTTGTATTTGTGCTACACAAAATCGGGAAATATACGTTATGCCACGAATGCATTTTGGCTCTGGGAGAGCTTTGGCCTTGTTTACATGGTCTTTCGAACGGGGTACGGTTCCCGTAACCAAAATGTCGTGCGTTTCCTGCTACTCATGCTCGTTGGTGTCTCGCTGGCCCAGGCGGGTTATGCGGTCTACGCGTATACGATTCGTGACCCGCAAATGCGCCGCGATTATCTTGCCGACCCGGAAACCATGCTGGCCGAAAGCGGCTTGCATTATGAACCTGGGTCACCAGAACGAATCTTACTTGAAAACAGAATTCTTGGCAGTACAGAACCGCTGGGTACCTATGCCTTGACCAATACGCTTGCGGGCGTGCTCTTGCCGGCACTGATCTTGCTTTTTGTCTGTTTGTGTCGGTATACAGGCAAATTATTTTCACACACCACGTATCCCGCTATCGCTTCGCGTGCCGGTCCTGTGGTGCTGGCGGCCTTAATGTTTACGCTGCTCTTTGTCTGTCTGCTGCTGACGAAGAGTCGAACGGGAATACTCTCCCTTGCGATTGGTCTGGCTTTGATTCCCGCCACCTTTCTGCTCCTCCGGGTGTCACACGCCTTGGACGCTCACAAAGCAGTAAGCGGAGGCAAGCGGGGGCGGCGACTCCTGCTGATTACTTTTGCCGTTGCTTTTCTCCTTGCCTGCAGCGTCTCGCTTGCTTTTTGGACCGGCGCCCTTGATCGTGAAGTCTTGACTGAAACGAGTAAATCACTCGGCTATCGCATTCAATACTGGATTGCCAGTTCACACATGATTGGCGATTACCCCTGGCTGGGCGTCGGACCGGGTAATTTTCAGAACCGCTATCCTCAGTACATGCTTCCCCAGGCAAGCGAGGTCATTGCGGACCCGCACAATTTCTTTTTTGAAATTGCTGTGGGGTTCGGACTTCCGGCCATTGTTTTCTTTTTAACGATCGTCGGACTGTTTGCCGCGATGGTCTGCCACGCCCTGACGAATCGGGAAACGGCGGACTCTGTTACAGAGCAACGGAACGCGTCCGATACGAGTACAGGCGGTCGCATGCCGGTTATTCTGGGCGGTATGACCGGTATGCTCTCGCTCTTCTTTTTATCGAAAGCAATGGATAGTACAATCGACGCTGTTTTTGTTGGCATTGCAATAATTTGTATTGCGTTAGTCTTCATAGTGGATCGAATTTTTGCGGGGGTATGGCAGAGTCGGAATCGCGGCCGGGATTTCGTTGTCTTTTTGCCTGCCCTTGCCGGTGCGATTCTTTTGAATTTATGCGCTGCCGGAGGAACGGGTTATCCGGCCATTGCCGTGCTCCTTTGGATGGGAATCGGTCTGTTCGTCTCCTGGTACGAAACGAGCGGGCGCGGTGGGGAGTTGGAAAATACGAAGCCAAACGCGGCTGCCCTTGCCCAACGTTCGGGACGCTGGGCCTCAATTGTTATTCCTGCCGGTTCCTTTCTCCTGCTGCTCGCGGCGTTCCTTTTTGCCGAACGGCTTTTTATTACGAATAATCTTGCCCAGGCGATTTTAAACAATGTGGCCGCGGCGGAAAGTCGTCTCTATTACGATGTGACGCAAACGCTGGGCGAACTGGACACGGCCTGTCGGGAAACGGATCCGTACTCCATTCCGCTTGCCAAGAAGTACTACGAACTGGCGTCGGCACGGTATATAGCCACTGCGAACCAAGCACATGAACAGTCGTGGCGAACTGCGCGTGCACATCTTCTCGCGGTTGCTCCGCATTCGGCCTCAATTGCTTTTTTGGTCGGGGAACGTGAATGGAACGCGGTTGAAAAAGATTCTGTTTTTGTGAATTCCGCAAAAGAGGCCTTGGCCTTGGCCGTTGCGCGAGCGCCTGGCGATGCCAAATATCACGCTCTTTTTGCCTTGGCTCTATTAAGGGCAGGCGAGAGCGACGCGGCACAAGAAGAGGCGAAGATCGCTCTTCGCCTGAGTGAACAAACGCCGCACAACGACCGAAAGCTTCCGGAAAACCTGATTGTGCAGCTTGAGAAAATTATTTCATAAAGTTTTGTTCGATGAAACTTGTATCAACTTGCCCCGCCATAAAGTCGGGATGCGAAAGAATCTTCTTCTGAAGTGGAATCGACGTCTTGATGCCACTAATATGAATTTCGTCGAGACAGCGGAGCATGCACTTTATAGCCTCTTCCCGGGTTGGCTGGTGCACAATAAGTTTGCCAACCATGGAGTCGTAATAAGGCGAGACCGTATAGCCGCTGTAGACGTGTGAGTCGAACCGCACGCCGAACCCGCCAGGCACAATAAGTTGCGTTATGAGTCCGGGAGCCGGTCGGAAATTGTGGTCGCAATCTTCCGCATTAATACGGCACTCCAGGGCGTGCCCTCGCTGCTTGACGTCCTTCTGCGTAAACGGAAGTTTTTCGCCGGACGCGAGCAGGATTTGTGTCTTGATCAGGTCAATTCCGGTTACCAGTTCGGTTACCGGGTGCTCAACCTGGATACGCGTATTCATTTCAATAAAATAGAAATTTTCATCCCGATCGACGATAAATTCGACCGTACCGGCACTGGTATATCCGGACTCACGAGCCATGGCCGCGGCAGCGTTACACAGCGCGGTTCGCGTCTTTTGCGAAAGATTGGGCGCCGGACTTTCTTCCACGAGTTTCTGATGCCGCCGCTGCGTTGAGCAGTCGCGCTCCCACAGATGGCACACGTTACCAAACCGGTCGGCAATAATTTGCGCTTCGATATGGCGTGGACCTTCGACGAATTTTTCAAGATACAGAGCGCCGTTGCCGAAATTCGCCTTGGCCTCGGACGCCGCCTGTTCAAACGCGGTCCGCAATTGGCCCGGCTCACGAACGACTCGCATGCCGCGCCCGCCCCCTCCGGCGGTTGCCTTGAGTAGAACCGGATAGCCGATGCTATTCGCTATGGCTTCCGCCTGTTCTACGTCGGCGACTTCGCCATCGCTGCCCGGAACGGTTGGGACGCCCCCTCGTTTGGCAATAGCGCGTGCGGAAATCTTATCACCCAGTTGCTCCATGGCCGCGACGGAAGGGCCGATAAATTCGTACCCGCACGACCGGCAGACGTCGGCGAAGTGGGCATTTTCGGCAAGGAGTCCATAGCCCGGATGTATGGCGTCGACCTCACCCAGTTCCGCCGCACTTATAATGCGATCGATTTTCAAATAACTTGAACTTGCGGTCGTGGGACCAATACAGAATTTTTTATTCGCCAGCTTCAGATATTCTGCGTCCTGGTCGGCTTCACTATAAACGGCGACGGTTTCGATACCAAGCTCGCGACAGGCACGAATAATGCGTAGGGCAATTTCGCCCCGGTTGGCAATAAGAATTCTTTTGAACATGGCTTGCGATCTCCAGATAAAAGGACGGAATGACCCCGGTTGCGTGACTTACGCCTGTGGGTCCACCTTGAACAAAGGGCGTCCGAAATCGACGGAATCCCCATTCTGTGCCAGAACGGCGACGATGCGTCCCGAAAGCTCTGCCTGTATTTCGTTAAAGACTTTCATGGCCTCTATGATGCAGACGGTGGAATCGGGTCCCACGGAATCACCGACCTTAACGAACGGTTCCGCGTCCGGATTGGAAGACGTATAGAACGTGCCGACCATAGGCGAATTAATGGTAACGAGCCGGGATTCCTCCGCGGGAGCTGTCGCAACCACAGCGTCCACCGCAGGTTGTGTAACCGCAACAGGTGCGGGCATCGCCACGGCGGTCGTAACCGGATTGCCAACGGCACAGGTGCGTCTCAGTTGAATACGCGCTTCCCCTTGCGACAGGTCAATTTCGGAAATGCCATTGTCGTTCATGAGTTCAACGAGTTCCTTAATCTTCCCAACGTCAAAAACATCCGCTTGTTTGCCATTTGCCATGTTAGAATCTCCCATTGTAATTACGTAATTTTAGTGTTCGCTTACCTTGTATGCGGTAATATATCGTTTAATGCGAGCCAGGTCGTTCGAAACGCGGACGTCGCTCCAGAGCGGGTTCTCTTTCATACAGGCGACGACCGGGTCGATCGTTGCCGGGCTGGCTTCCAGCATGAGGAGTCCGCCTGGCTTGAGTTTTTCGGGGGCCGCCGCGACGATTCGCAGGAGCACGTCCGTACCGCTCTGACCGCCGCACAGTGCCAATTCCGGCTCGTAATCGCGCACCATCGGCTCCAGACGCTCATATTCCGCTCGCGTTATGTAGGGCGGGTTGCTCACAATAACGTCAAACGGGCCGGCGTCTGGCAGTGCGTCGAAGAGGTCGGACTTCACAAAGGTAATCTGGGCGGCGACTCCCTGTCGTTCGGCATTGCTTTTGGCAATGGCCAAGGCCGCCTCGCTCACATCGACCGCGGTCACATGAACCGCCGGGGCATTCCGTGCGATGGCTATGGCGATATTGCCGGACCCGGTACCAAGGTCGGCCACATGGAACATATCGGGTGACACGCCACTTCTCTTGAGGAAATCGAGTGATTCGAGGACCAATTGCTCCGTTTCCGGACGCGGAATGAGTACATCGGAAGTCACCTGGAAGGGCAGGGAATAGAATTCTTTAACGCCCACGAGATAGGCGACCGGTTCCCCGGCCCCGCGACGCCGAACGTAGTCGCGGAATTTCGTGAGCTGCTCCGGCGTCGGAACCTCGTCGAACCGGGTGTACAGCTCAATGCGGGTTGCCTTAAGTGTATCGGCCAGCAGAATTTCCGCCTCAAGGCGCGGAGATGCGGACCCGTGACTCTTTAAAAATTCGGTGGTCCAGGCCAAGAGCCGCTGGACATTCCATACGTCTTCGTTCGCCATATTCGGTAACCTCCGACAGATGGTGTCAGACACCTGTCCGCATTTCATTTTAGGATCGTGTCCCTTGCCTTATATCGCAATGCTATTTATGTAACATATTGTAAATAAACAGGTTCGAACTCTGCTTAATACAAAACCTACCCGCAATTAATCGTCGGCTAAAGGACCAAAAGAGCTTCGCAGTTCCGCTCGTTCGTAGTCCAGCAGTGCCTCAATAACCGGTTTGAGATCGCCTGCGATGATTATGTCGAGCTTGTACAACGTTAAGCCGATTCGGTGGTCCGTCACGCGATTTTCCGGGTAGTTGTAGGTTCGTATCTTCTCACTGCGGTCGCCTGTGCCGATTTTGCTGTGCCGGTCTTCCGCTCGTTTCTTCTGCTCTTCGTCTCGTTTCGCGTCGTATATACGCGATTTCAGGACTCGCAACGCCTTGGCCAGATTCTTGTGTTGACTCTTCTCGTCCTGGCAGCTTACCACAATTCCAGTCTCGTAATGCGTTAAGCGAATGGCCGATGCCGTCTTATTGACATGCTGACCGCCTGGACCACTGGAGCAGAAGCGGTCGACCCGGTAATCTTCCGGTTTTAGGTCAATTTCCACATCTTCCGGCTCGGCCATAATTGCGACCGTAGCCGTTGAGGTATGGACGCGCCCTTTGGCTTCCGTTTCCGGGACGCGTTGGACGCGGTGTACGCCGCTTTCAAACTGGAGTTCACGAAAGCAGCCTTCACCTTCAATGGAGAAGACAATCGATTTAAAGCCGCCCATTTCAGTGGCGTTCATCGACATGAGGTCGGTTTTCCAGCCGTGATCTTCACAATAATGCTTATACATTTCATAAAGATCGCGGGCGAATAAGGCTGCCTCGTCGCCTCCGGTTCCTGCCCGGATTTCCAGAATGCAGCTCGTACGATTCGCGTCGTTGCCGCCAATGGTCATATCCAGAAGCTCTTCCCAGAGTCCTTCCCGTTCCTCTTTCAGTTCGGGAAGTTCTGCCGTTGCCAGCTCCTGCAGTTCCGCGTCGTGCCCGTCGATAAGCTTTTTCGCGTCGGCGATTTCCGCATTTAACTGCTTAAAACGCCGATACTTACCGCACAGCTTCGCCAGGGACCCGTGCTCCCGCGCAATGGCGGCAAGGCGATTCGAATCGGCGAGAACCTCCGGCGCGACCATAAGTCGCTCAAGCTCCTCAAATCGGGCAAACTTGGCCTCGAGTAACTCACGCATCTTTCTTAACGGACTTATACTTGTTCAGGAACTTCTCAATTCGCCCTGCCGTATCGACGTATTTCAGTCGGCCCGTATAGAACGGATGACATGCGTTACAAATATCGACTTTAAGCTCCGGCTTCGTGCTCCGTGTGACGAAACTATTGCCACAACCACAAGTTACCTTCGTTTCAACATACTTCGGATGGATTCCCTTTTGCATCGTTTTACTCTTCGTGTTTGGCTGTTTGACCGGCCTTTTGGGACAGTCCCCTCCCGGGAACAGTTTGTACGGATTTCAGTACACATGAATTCCGGCGAACGACCCAATACCAATCAAAATGATAATGCTCCACAAAAGACTCTATTCTACCATGAAATTCCCCTTTGACGAGGCCCCCCTGAATTTATTAAAAAATCACAGGTATCAAAATCAGAGTTCATCCTAATTACAGTGGGCGAAGCCTATTAAAAAAAGTTTGAAGGGGTGTGGGGGGACTTTTCAAAAGTCCCCCCACGAAAAAAAACCGCTCATCTCCCCCTCTCATCTCTCGCCCCCACCCATTCGTCCCAATCGCATCTCCATTTCGTTTCCCACCACCATTGACCTGCAACCGTCATTGACCCACATCGAAGTCCTGTGTTCTCTTGGGACGAATGTCTCGAAGAAAGAGCGAAGCAATTTTCTTCGAGCCGGATTACGTGTAGCCCGTCACTACCTCCCCGGCCTGCACAGCCCCTTCAGGGCGAGGCGGTATGGCAATGACGGGTAAATGGCAAATCGATTGCAACTTGGCGGTGTTGGGCTTTCGTTTTCGCTATTGCTGGTCGGGCCCTGGTGTGCCGGATTGGCTAATTTGTCTATTTTACTTATTCTATTTTTGGCTACGTAACCACACTGGCCCGTCCTTAGGGCCATTCGGCAGTCAGGCAACCAAAAATCTCCTTTTTTTGAGAAAATTTTGCAAAAAAATCGCTTTCGATACTTGCAATGCAAATTCCGATTTTGTATAATCTTAGGTTAATGACAGATCATGCCGCCTTTCCAAAAAAAGGCCATGTTTCTACTTTTGATGAAAGTGCAGGAAGGGCCTCTATCAATGAGCAACCATCGCCATAAAATGTTATTGCGTAATGTTATTGTTACACAAATAGCGTCAATAGTTTTGTTTTACATGTGTATATCTATTGTTTCTTTCATGGGATGTAAGAACACCATAGAAGTTCAAAAAGAATTTCACAAACAAGGAACACAGGCTGGTGAAAAGCAAACAATAATTATTAATGAAATCCCTTACACATTTTGCTGGTGTCCGCCAGGACAATACACAATGGGACAATCTAGTTCTCCTATCAAGTATGAAGATTTTTGCGATGTTGTTCTAACGCAGGGATTTTGGATGCTTGAGTCGGAAATTACGCAAGGGATGTGGATTAGCATAATGTTAAATAATCCGAGTAACAATAAAGGTGGAATATTAAACAGTAGACTACAATATCCAGTAGAAAGTGTAAACTGGTATGATTGCCGTGATTTTATTACTAAACTGAATAAAATGAATATTCTACCTAAAGGATATGTCTTCTCTTTACCAACAGAAGCACAATGGGAATACGCAGCTTGCGCCGGAGAAAAACCTTTCATTCTTCAAAAGCAAGAACTTGATAACATCGCGTGGCAAGGAGGTGGAACATGGGGGATCTTACATAGTACAGGGATAAACAAAATTTACTCGACACAGAAAATCAAAAACAAAAAACAGAATGCCTGGAATTTGTATGACATGCTGGGAAATGTCGGTGAAATATGTTTGGATAAGTACTATGAAGATGATTATATTTATGGGGCAATACAACAAATAGACTTGATGAACGAATTTACAGGATCCCCACAAAAGAGTCTTATCGTTACTCGGGGTGGTTCCTTTTCTTTTCCTGGTCCCAAGGTTGAATACCGAATTCCATATTACGCTGATTGGAAAGATAAAGAAATCGGTTTTAGAATTGTAATAAAACAAAAGCCACCATTGGTTTTTAGTCATGTGGTTACTACTTCACGTTTATGGTATCTTAATTTAACTTTTGATTCTGAGATCTGTACCACTAGACCTATTCGTGGCGAGTACGTGCGATCAGACGAACATTTTGTCGAAATAAGAACATCAACAGGTGAAATACTCAAATTCGAAAAGCTTTCATTGTTATATCGTGAGGACAAATTATATGTTCTTGAACAGGAACGTAAAAACAAGAAACGTGCAAAATCAGAATTTCCAGACGAAACGGAATCTTCCTCTGCGTCTGAGGAATCACAGACGTACCCCATTCGCGAGGACGAGTCAAAAGAAGAGCCCGTTGAGGAAACTCCAGCTCCGTCGAGCAAGAGTTCTGAATCTGCTGACATGAAGAATGAAGATTTGGAACGATTGGGAGTTGATTTATCCGTAAGAGCGTCTTTAAATAACAAAAACATTATAGTAGAGGGAGAAGAAAACCCGGGATTGCCTGGTTTTAAGTCTGCTCTCTATCGAGATGGTATTACCGGAAAATATATATTAGCGTTTGCGGGTACCGATGATTATGAGGATGCAATTGAAGATATATGGCAAGGACTTGGGTACGGGATTACACAATATCAAGAGGCGATAAGAGTTTCTGACTCTTTAATGCGTAATGAACATATTGCGAATAACATAATAATTACCGGCCATTCATTAGGAGGGGGATTGGCAAGCGCAGCGGCGTGTTTTACAGGATGCCGTACTGATTCTTTTAACGCAGCTGGGCTTCACCCTAATACAATTAACAACGGTAGTTCTGAAGCCATTATTCGTTTTAATAATGCAACCACATCGAATGCTCAAAGATCTTTACTTATCAGGGCTTATTATACAGATTATTGCATCTTAAGTAATATACAGGATTATACCATTCTATGCGATGCAATAGGTTACCGAATAAAAGTAGATACTGATTATGACACAAGAATGGCATTTCATCTATTTGAAACATTTGTTTCGACTGCAGTTCCTGGAGGGGGGAGTTCACTTATTCTATCATTAGGGCAAACTGCATATACAATGATAGAATGTCATGGATTAGACGCTCTGTTTTATGGATTATTAGTCGATGAAAGTACAGGAAGGAACCTCTATAAATGAGCAACCATCACCATAAAATGTTTTTTTACAATTTTAGTGCTACACAAATAGTGTATATGTTTTTGTTTTACATGTGTATATCTATTGTTTCTTTCATGGGATGTAAGAACACCATAGAAGTTCAAAAAGAATTTCACAAACAAGGAACACAGGCTGGTGAAAAGCAAACAATAATTATTAATGAAATCCCTTACACATTTTGCTGGTGTCCGCCAGGACAGTATACAATGGGGGAGAATCCGCAGAATTATCACCCAGTTGGTCAATTGGGATGGGGGGATGTTATCCTTACACAAGGTTTTTGGATGTTGGAAAGTGAAATCACACAAGCCATGTGGATTAATATCATGGAAAATAACCCCAGTGAATTTAAAAGTGGTCTATTAAGAAACAGACTTCAACATCCAGTAGAAAGAGTGTCTTGGGATGATTGTCAGACATTTATAACGAAATTGAATGAAATGTCTCTCCTTCCTTCTGGTTATTTATTTTCATTACCAACAGATGCACAATGGGAGTATGCTGCCTGTGCAGGAAAAAAACCATTTACTTTAGAGGAGGAAAAAAACCTTGATTCAATAGCTTGGCGAGGAGGTAAATCGTGGTGGATGCAGGGTGGTGGACCAAGCAATCTCTATACTACCCAAAGAGTTAAAACAAAGAATCCTAATGATTGGGGATTATATGACATGCTGGGAAATGTTTTTGAGACATGTCTTGACAAATTTTTCGATGACAAATATATATATAGTTCGATTCCTCAAAAAGATCTATTTAACGAGCATGATCCCACAAAACTCGAAGATGTTGTTATACGTGGTGGAAGTGTTTTTTCTGGTGGCGTATGTGTCCGCAGTCGTGGAGGAGTTTCGCCACGCGTAGGAAATAGAGTTTGTGGCTTTAGAATTGTAATCAAACAACCACAACCTTCTGTTTTTAGCCGTACTATACCAACGGATTACGAATGGGTTATTGATCCACGCGGCCGTAAGGAATTTCGACTTCGTGGCAAGTATGTTCATTCTGATGAACGTTTCGTCGAAGTACAAGTATCAACAGGAGATATAGTAAAACTCGAAAAGAATTCATTAGAGTTCTACAACAAAAATTACATTCGTGATGAGGAACGTAAAAACAAGAAACGTGCAAAATCAGAATTTCCAGACGAAACGGAATTTTCCTCTGCGTCTGAGGAATCACAGACATCTCCCATTCGCGAGGACGAGTCAAAAGATGAGCTCATTGAGGAAACTCCAGCTCCGTCGGGCAAGAGTTCTGAATCTGCTGACATGAAGAATGTTCGAATCGGCGATCGAAGAGACGAGTTCCTTTTTGTTGCTGACGCTGCGACCATGCACTGGTCGGTCAATTCCGAAACTTCCAGGTCACATAATTCGAACTCTTTTCCGACTACTTCGGTTTTCAACGATGCTCGATTGCCTGCTGCCAGGACCGGGAACAAAGAAGAAACCCTTTTCTTCTCCGAGGAATCTACGAATCAACTTTTTTATACCTACCAGGCACAAGATGTGTCAAGACTGTGCGATTTTGTGGAACTTCATGACCTGGACGCAAAAATAAATCGTTTATACAAGGTTCCTCTTCCCGCTAAAATTGAAGGTATTGTTCCGCAAAAAGAATTGTTGTTCGGACGATGTCGGCATGTAGAGCACGTGGGTTTTCTTAATGTCATTGCATTTTTGCGAATGTCAAATCACGAACAGCTGGAACCTGCTTTTATTTTTGATCCTTATCGTCAGCCCTTTCCACGAAAAGATGCCATTAGCTCTCAATTTTGGAGCGTAATTAATTCAAAAACCGTGGAACAAGTGATCGCCATTAATTCCTCTCTTCTTCTGACGCAAGGCGAGGGGATGTTGACTTTATGGGATATTGACAAGCTTAGGTCGAAATACAGCATCGTGTGCAAATCTCAGACTACCGACGTTTCGGACGACGGAAAATGGCTCGCTGTTCCTGTTACGGAATACGCGAAATCAAGAGGAATAGAAATCCGTGAAGTTCTTAGCGGTAAAGTTCGAGGCGTACTGGGACCCCGCGAAAGTGGTATTATAAAATGTTGTTTTTCACCGTCCGGCAGGGAACTCGCCGTACTGTATCGCGACGAACTTGTCGTCTACTCGCTGAAGTATGGCACGATCAGCTGTGAAATTCCATGCCCAGACGCAACACTATCCGAGAACCATTTAATTTGGGTCGGGGATGATAGAATAATGAATAATGGCATTCTTTACGATCTCAACGCGCAGATGGCGGTCTGTCACTATCTGACACTCGATTCCCGAACCAATGTTATGCAATATCACCAGGGAAGGCTGTGGATCATCTTTCGTTCGCCAGAGGGTTTTAAATTGATTAATGAGAAACTGCCACATGAAGAAATCGAGCAGGCGTTTCAGAAACTCAACCTGAAACAAACCTTTGACTATTATCCCGATATCCCCTTAAAACTGATTGTCGTTGTAGGTATGGACACAACTGAAAAGACGCATCCCACTCTGCTTGAAGAATGGCAGGAGCATCTTAAAACAAGAGGTTTTAAAGTTGCGAAGGAATCATCTGTTCATCTCAGTGTTGCTATAGGAAGGGCACCAAGGAAAGAGATTTTCAAACAATTCGGCCGTGTTACCCCGAAAGCAGTCGAATCTGACTATTACCTTCAGTACACCCAACTCTTCAAAAATGCCAAACAGGTCTGGTCAAATCAATGTGTTCACCACGAACAGAACTGGGAGACGCGACTTATGGCACGCTACGGACCAGACGCTCCTGAACTTAAGAATGAAGTATACATCCCCTATATCGACGACCTGCGTATTCCACGATATATCCAAAAAGATCAAGAGGTCCCCACAGCCGCCCCGATACAAGCGATGTTTGACGCAGAAGGAGTGAAAATTGTGAGCCCGTAAATGAACGGCGAAACGTGGTACGCATGACAGCCTCGTTCGCAGATTCATTATTCACCGCGCCCCGAACGCTATTCGCTTGCTCCAAACTGCAGGCGGCAGGGAACCGAAAGCCGCCCACAGTGTTGTGAGTTTTTCACGGACTTATGGCCTTAAATGTTGGGGCAGGGGTGTCAGTTGGATAATAACTCTCGAAGAATTCCTTCATGGGTCCGGGGTACACGGCTTTGCGGACGTCGGTCCAGGTCTGCTGATTGCCGGTGGCGTAGAAGAGAATCGTCTCTCCCTGCCACTGGAACAGGTCGACGTCGGAGTTATTAATGCCTTCCTCCGGCGTCGCCTTAAGGACAGGATTATTCGGACTCGCTTCCCAAGTTATTAAATCTTTCGAGCGAACGAGGTCAGAAACGTAAGTTCCGTTATCCGCCCGCAGATAGATCACGTAATACCAAGGGGCAAAGTAGCGTATGACGGGACAGGCACTGTACGACTTCTGGTCAGGTCCCGCAAAAGCGATATTCGGTATCTTGGTCCAGTGGGACAGGTCGTTACTTCGGGCAAACTTAAAGCAGAATCCGACAGGCTGGTCGGACTCATAGGCCATAATATAACCTTGATCGTCCTGGCACACCGAGGAGTTGAGCAGGTGCTCGCCGCCTTCCCGTATGATGGCCGGTTCCATTTTCCAGTTGACCAGATCGCTACTGGAGAAGTGGTCAATATCAAGGAACCAGGAGTCGACCGACTCCTGCCGGGCAGCGTAGACATGAAAGCAGCCATCGGCAATAATGGCGCACCCGAGTGAGTGGCATTGGCCGAAATCAGAAACGAATTCGCCTGTCGTTAGATCCATAATTCGCAGCCCGAGCGACTGCGGCGTGTGGTCGGATACGAATGGCCGCTTGGAGCAGAACAGGAGCGGTTTGTTTTCCCAGACGACCGGCGTGACCTCCATAATTTCGGCACTAACGACTGCCTTGTCCTCTTTTTGTAATTCGGCGCCGGGCATATATGCCGAAGAGAGTAAGGTAATCAGGCCCGTGACAATGATCATAGCGGCATGTTTCATGATTAAAAATTTCACTTTCTTAAAAATGTGTGCAAAGCCAGCGATACTCCAACTCGTTGAGAGCGGAATATCGCAGGCCATGATTTTCATTAAGTTTTCAGGCGATCAGTCGGCCTCTCCACACGCGGTAGTAAAAGGAGAATCCGACGAACCATTCCGGGAGGACTACATATGAAAATCAAAGGTTTGAATTTTGGAATCGGTTACAGTAACTTTCTGTTTCGATTCGCTTCCGAATTCCGGAGGAACCAGGTCGACGCTTTCTATTTTCGCTTGCATCGGGTTAACGCCGGGAGGAGGAGTCGACGCCTGTCGCGAGGAAAGTGAAACGCCATATTCACCCGGCACAAGCCCTTCCGAGGCTGTAATGGAATATTTTCCCTCCTTGATCTCCGCGCCGCAAGAGGTACGCTCACTTTGTGACCCGATCGGTTCAAAATTAATGTATCCTGTGGCCAGCGGAGCACCATCAAGTGTAACACTCCCTTCAATGGCCTTGCGCCCTTGCGGATTGGCATTGGAACAACCGGCACAAATGGTCGCCAGGGCCAGACAGACCAACATTATTGTCTTTTCAAATCTCATTGAATTACTCTTGTCCTGCTCTGTTAAAGTGATAGTGTTTCACCGCCTTGGGTTGTCGCAGCGGCACGCCAGGCATCTATATTGATCGTATCGGAAACGAAGCGAACACTGCCGTCAACCAGACCGGCATTGACGCCGCCCGAATGTCGACTTCTCGCTGAAATGATGGAGTACTGATTCCCATCCCCATCTTTCGGGCCATTTTGGATCCCGATCATGGGTTTACCATTAGCATAGGGCGCAGAAGATATCCAACATTCATCAACACTGGAGGAGTTTGGCGGTCTGTGTGCACTGTATGTATTAAACAAGTTGGAGTAGATTGTTCCCCGCCAATCGTACTTGTTTGTGCCGGTACTTTCCCATGACTTACCGGAAATGACTTCGGAAATCGCCATCGTGTTGGATGTCCCGTCGATAATAGAGGCCATAACGGTTCCCTTTCCTGCGTTTAAGTCGCCGGGCGGAAAGAAACCAAAAACCGCTCCGTTGTGTCGTATCACTGTTGTCGTGCCCGGCAGTGTGTATTCACTCATCCAGCCCTTAATACCCGCTTGCGTATAGTAGGGATTTTGTCCATTGCACCCAACGTAATTGTACAGGGGCATCCCCTCTTCCCAACCGGAGGCTGCCTTGTCCACAATTTGATTAGGAGCGTCGGAAGGACACAAAAAGGCTGACACAATTCCATTTTTACCGAGTACCTTGGCGTTATTGATATCATAAGTCGCTACAGTACAGTTGTAATTATCGAACATAGCCGTCTGCTCAATAAAAGGGAGAATGGATATGGCCCAAAGCATCAACTCCTCGTTACCGCTGTTCTTGATACCGCCGGGCGGAAATGAACGGTGGACATCGTGATAGTTTTGTAAGGACAAGACTACCTGTTTGATTTTGTTGGTGCATTCCATGCGCCGGGCAGCTTCGCGTGCGGCCTGAACCGCTGGCAGAAGCAAGGCAATTAATATGCCTATAATCGCAATTACGACAAGTAACTCGACCAGTGTAAAAGCCACAAAACGCTGTATCCTGCTGGCAGACTGGACGCGTGAGAGGGCAAAAGCAGAGGCAAGACAGAACAGACGGCCTAGATACCCCCCCCCCCGTATCTTAACGTCTTCCGCTGAAAGCTCTTTGTTCTCATAACTCGTATCTCCTTTTTGAAAGTGGTGTTGGTTAGAGGCGACGCGTCTGTGTGAATTTCCCTGGAAAAACAAAAAACACGACGCGCACCGTTGCTTCCAATAGCAGTATTATATCACGGCAGAACTTTTTTGTCAAGCGAAATTTATTGACGATTTATATTTATTTTTTTGACGTTTTGTCCGGAGAAAAAACCGCCTGTTCATGCCGTGATGCACCGTAACCAATTCTGTATGGCTGAATTACGGATAAACTGTTTTCAACCACAGCAAAAAGGCATCCTGTTGTTCTTTTTGGAAGCGGCAGATATCGTCAGGCGTCTGGATCTGGACCTGTTTTGCCGCTGTTTCGGTCTTTTGTACTGACTGAACGCAGTGGCGAACGGCGTCGACATTGGCAAAGCGGTCGCGAATTGGAGCATAGATTAGGCAGGGACGCGGCATAATGACCCTGATAATATCGTCGTAGTCGAGCGGGGTTTCCTTTTCGCGGCCAATGAACAGCCCCAGTTTGGGGACTACGGCATGACAGTGACTCAACAGGGCCAGGCCGCCAGTGCGATTGGCTTGTGTTTGGTCACGAAACTGAGTCACTCCGGAAAAGGAAGCGACCGAGGTAATGCGGTCATCCAACGCTGCGGCGAACACGGCAACCATGCCGCCGTAACAGAATCCAGCCGCACAGATTTTCGTTGGGTCGGCTTGGGGAATGCTTGCGGCGGCCTGACCTTTACCCTCGAGCAGAAAGTCCAGGGCGGCCTGAACATCAGCGACTGCCTGACCCAATTTTGACCAGTGTGGATTTTGTTCGTAAAAAGTTCGATTCTTAAGAATCTCTTCCCCGAACCCGACCTGGTCCCACGTCACAACCAGATATCCTTCCCCGGCAAGGCGCCAAGGGACGGTTGTTCCTTGTATTCCGTAGCCTTCATTGCTGCCTGTGGCGTAGCTCCACGGTCCGAGCCAGAGTACAGTCGCAAGATATTCTGTTCGGTCAGGGTCAAAATAAATATTCCCTTGACGACCGGAAGAAAAAGCAAAAGGCACACGTTTGCAATTGTCAACCCGACCGATATTCCGGTCCTCTTGCGGGATAAATAAATCGTCGGGATGGGTGAGGTGCCAGCAGGGAGCTTCCTGATATGTTGGATGTCCGAGTAGCCATTGCAATTTTTTAATTGTATCGTCTGTAGCAGGGACTTCAAGATCGTCTGAAGTTTGCAACGTGCGCCAATGATCCCAGTCAAAAGCGTGCAAAAGGTTCTCTTGATAGAATGATTTGTCGATGGTCTTGCGAAGGAACGCACAATCGAAGAAATCGAGATTGAATTGAACACGTTCCGGCAGAATGGGATTGTGGCCACCACGACGCCAAGCCAAAGTTATTTTGGATTCCGCGCCATGTAAGGCATAAGCTTTTTTTGCATTTAAATAACAGCGTTCAACAGCGAAGGTTTGATCACCGTCGTCGTTAAAGGCTGTGTCAAGCATGAGATGTCGTGGTGCTATTGTTGCCAGCAGGGCATTGGCTTCAATGGGGAGTTCATTCTCCTTTCCATAATATTCCTTTAAAGAAGGCAGAACCCAGCATTCGGGGACATCTTCCGGGGACACGGACTCCGACCATGTTTGCCGGCCGGAAAACCGATAAGAAGCGGCCGTTGGCACTCCACTGCTCCTGGCAACAACGCAAGAGAAGCGAGAATCGAACGCGGCGGCGTAAATGGCCATTTTCCCATAGCGCGAATGACCCATAATACCGATCTGATTCGGATAAATCTTTACCACGCAATCAGGAGACAACAGGTAATCCAGACAACGACTTGCCAGCCACGCCTGAATCGCAAGCGAGGAGGACCAGGTTGCCTCCGGATACTCATTTTTGAATATTTTCCAAACATTTTCATAGTTTGGAAATGCCTCTTCTTTCTGATTGGCATCAACACCCGGGAAATAACAGACGACATAGCCTCGTCGCACAGCTTCGTCGGCCCAGGGAATCTGATAGTATCGGGGCGCGAGGAGTAGAAGTGGGAACGGACCTGGTCCGGCGGGAATTCGCAAGGTGAGTTCAAACGAGGCCTGGTGCGGCGTATCGAACGTGACCTTGATTCGCTTGACCGTTTCTGTGTTACTCTGTTGACGATCGAGTTCCGAAGCTGCGATCACGGCGGGAACGTGCTCCGGGAAACGACCGAGATACGTATCGCAAAACAGAGTATGAATTTCTGAAACGCGTGACGGCCAATCCTCAACAGAACGGACTTTGTGTCCATTGCAAAAAGTTAACGCGTCGGGTTCTTCAAATGATGAAACAGAAGGTGCGTCCGCTCCTGCTTCTGCCACGACGACAAAGAGAAGTACGAAGACACAAACTTTAATGGCATTCACATGCATATACATATTGCTTCCCGGTAAATAGACTCTTATGTCGGCGCGTCATTATGCTCGTGCCGACATGATTATACAGGAGCTGCCGAACGGAAAAAGTCAAATGGAATCGGTATGAAAATCGAAATTCGCTTCTGACGAACCGCTGGCTGATACTTCGAACGTAGTTGACCCGTCGAAGGCTGATTTTGGCAGTTTATAGGGAGACGGATCGCCGTTGAGTACGTTTTTCGGCGGGTTCGGATTCACCCAGCCCAGACGCACCTGAAAGTGCCCGATGGGACAGCCCGTTTTTCCCGATTCTGTTGTCAGTGTGTACTTGCCATTGGCATCGGTGAGTCCGGTTGCGCCTGTTGTGACTCCATTAGTTTCCAGAGTAAAACTCACTCGATGGTCTGGCAGTGGTTGGCCGTCCAAGGTGACAACCCCGGAAACGCACGACGTCTTTTCGCCACATCCCGTCTGGCAGAGAGTCAACAGGACGGCGCATACTAATAGGGCTTTTATGCTTTTCATTCTATGATACCTCGTAAATAAAAAATTTGTTTATTAAAGAGACGTTGAGGGGACGTGGGTAGTCTTGTCCCCTCAACGCAGGACGTACTACAGAGATTTACTCTCTCCGCTTTGCATGGCGCAGAGATAGCAGTACAGTTGCTTGTCAATCGATTCGGAGATGAACGAGACCGACCCATCGGCGCGACCGGCGTTAATACCTCCCGAATGATACGAGCCGGCGACCCGCTGGTGAATCTGGGGTTCTCCACCCGAGGCGACCAGGGCAATCTCCGAAAGTGCATCGAATTTGGGTTGTGTTAAAGTTGACTCGAACGACAGTGCCCGTGGAAATGCATTGTGTAAAACGTGGCATGATAATCCAATGAAATAGGTGGCGCGACGATAGGCTGTCGTCTGTAAATCTTTTGAATTCCCGCGCTCGACGATAACAAGCGTATTGCTTGTCCCATCCGTTATGGACGCCATATTGGAAAATTGTTTAATGCGGCCATCGGCGGTCGATTCCGGAATCACCGCGTGATAGACCCCGATGGATTCAGAATTCGTAATTGAACTGGCATCGTTGCAGTCCCAGGTCCCGGTCGTCCCGGAACCGGCACAGACGCTGGTGGACCATCCGCAGACGGCACGATAGGAGATACTCCGCCTTTTCCCGGGATAAAGCTCGCTGTTATTCCAGCCACTATTTATTGTACCCACATCGACCAATTGACCGGCGAAGGAGTCTGAAGGACAATTAAAAGCCGCTACAAGAGTTTCTCCTAACTCCCAGTTACTAAGTTCCCCCTTGGGGTTATCCTTATCAGATAACATGTAGCTGAAATTGAACTGTTCAAAAAGAGAACTCTGTTCTATATAGGGGAGAATGGCAACTGTCCACAGATTCCCCGTATGATCCAAGTTGCTGACTTTGTCCATGGCTGTGGTCCCGTAATTGAGCGACCCCGCCGGAAAACTTTGGTACACATCGTGGTAATTCTGGAGCGAGAGGGAAAGCTGCTTGATCTTGTTCGTGCACTCCATACGCCTCGCCGCTTCGCGGGCAGCCTGAACAGCAGGTAAAAGAAGCGCGATTAAGATACCGATAATCGCAATAACCACCAAAAGTTCGACAAGTGTAAATGCAAGGATTCTTTTTAGAGCCCCTAAAGACCCCCCCCCCCGTAGTTTAACGAGACCAGCGAAATCATACTCTTCTTCATCGTCTTTGTCATTAGTTTTCTCCTTGAATTGAGAGTTGTTGTGACGCTTTGTAAAAAACTCTTGTTTTTTGAAAAACAAAGCGGCGAATATCGGTATAGAATCCCCGATATTTGTATGCTTATTATAAACTGCGGTTAAATATCTGTCAATGACACAGAATCGCCAAAAAGTACCAGATTTGCGACAAAAACACCCTAATTTGACAGTCCGGACGCAAGAGCAGTCACTTCTCGAACGGATTTACCCCTGCTCCGGACTGCGATTTGGGCTTTTGTACAGGCGAATCCGAATTGTATCTTATCGAAACGGAAAGAAAACGAAAACGGCGGCGTCCCAAAGAGCGTGTGAGACGATCAGGGCCGGGAGCGACCGCGGATAAAGTCGAAACAGGATCGACCAAACACAGCCCAAAAGGGCAGCCGCGGCTAAAAGCATCAGATTGAACGAAAAAATATGGACGAGTGTATAGACAGCTACAGCTATTAGGACAGCCGCGTTCTTACCGTAGAGGTCGGCGAGCGAGCGCTGGACGTAGCCTCGCCAAAAAATCTCCTCCGCAGGACCAATGATCAGTAATAACAGGAGAGCTATGACCACAGGCGACGTTCCTTCCCGGAGTGTGTAGACATCGGCAATCTGCCGGGGAGCGAAATGAAAGATAATCCCGCTCGCCTTGTCCCCAAGCCAAAAGACACACCAAAGGAACGCGGCTAACAAGGCACCGTAAGCCAGGGCACGGGGCGTGAATCGCAAAATACCACGCCAGTCGCGACGAAAACTGAAGGCCATGGTCAATAAGAGCATAGCCGACACGCTCATCATTGGCCAGAATGGAATTAGGGACGCCGTCCAGGGAGAGAACATGACGAACCAGAGCAGAAAGGCGATTAGTATTGAAATTAACAATTTGTGTTTTTGTGTGTTCATTGTTGCTCTCTTTGCAGTAAGAGAATGGCAGACAGTCGAATCATTTTTTATGGAACATGTCGTTTCAAAACGGTCCGGCGTCTGTGTGGCACTCTGTTGTTCGTAATGGCTTAATGCCCTATCTGTGGTAATAGCGATACTGTTATAAAAATGGAAAAAACCGTTTGTAATCGCGCTGTTATGCGGTCGAGACTGTCAAGTTGCCGCGTGTCGGTTACGGTATGGACTGCCGCTCGCGCCATGGGTAGGGTAATCAAAATAATCAGCGAGGTCAAAGGGAGAATTCCCGAAAAACCGTAACCGCCAATTAAGAGATAGGGCGTGATAATCAAAAAACGATAGAAGTGTGAGGCGTTTCGCGGGCCGAGCCAAAGTGCAAACGTGTGAACGCCTGCCGCCTGATCGTGCGTCTGGTCGCGAATATCGTTGGCATGTAAAATCGCGGTCGTCAGCAGTCCAATGGGGAGAGAAAGTAGCAGGCACTCCCACGAAAGCTGACAGGTGAGTGTGTATTCTGTTCCCAAGGCGATGCCCGGTCCGAAAATAACAAAAATCAGGAAAACACCGGCGCCACGGAACTTCAATGCATAATAGAAAAACGTTGCCACACATCCGGCCAGGCCCAAGTAGAAGAGAAAAGGACCACTAAGCCACGCGAGATAAAGCCCTGATAACGACCCTATTGCCAGGATAATCAGACCATAAAGCAGAATTGTTCGCGGTCGAAAAATCTTGTCCGGAAGTGTGCGGGAACCGGCCGTCTCAACCGTATCGACGCCAAACGAGAAATCGAAATAATCACTGATCAGATTGCCTGCCAGCTGAAATAAAACGGCCGACAGCAAAACCAGAGGCGCCAAGCTCCATCTTGCTTCCGCATGATGACCGTAAAGCCAGGAGGCAATCACAATAACAGGAGCCGCAGACGCGGGGATTGACCACGGTCGCGTTGCGGTTAGCCATTTTTTTAGTTCTGTGCTCATGAGTCTCGTTAGTATCGTTGAAGTTTAAGGGGGGATGTGTTCTTCTATATGCGATGGTTTTGCTCTCGTGAACGTTTGCGTAGAACTCTGCCGGACTCGCGTCACGCCTTGGGAACGTAGCCCACACCGCAGGCAGTGCCCGCACCGCACAGGTATCAATAGAATAACATTTTCGGTTGATTCTGTCAAGTCCGGGACGACGCCATTTCCCCGCTACCCGGCGTCTTTGCTGTCGAGATGGGTCCTTTTTTCTTTGTGGGGGGGCGCAACGTCGGATTCCGGGACGAGGTGCGGCTGCTTGCGGAACTTGCCCGGACGGATACCCGTCTTGCGAACGAAGGCTTCACTCAAGCGCTGCGGATGATTAAAGCCGCTCTTGATAGCGATTTCCTCAATGCTCAAGTTCGTAGTTCGCAGGAGAATTTTCGCAATTTCAATCTTCTCATTAAGAATCTGCTCCAGAACCGTCTTATTCAGTTCGACGCGAAAGAGTCGCTGAAGTTTCGTCGTGGAGAGGTCGACGCACGCGGCAACGTCCGGAACGGAAATGTCGTACCGAGCGTTTTCCCGTATGAATTCCAATGCCTGTTGTATGACCGGATGCGCCACTTTGTACACCTGCGTCGACGTTCGAACGGCTATGCCGAGAGGCGGAATATAACGCTCATAATGCCCAAGCTCTTCTCCGTTCATTGCGCGGGCCAGGAGTTCCGCTGCGCGATAGCCGATTTCCTTTGAGTTCAAAATAACGCCACTTATGGTCGGCGAGACCATTTCACAGGCAATTTCCTCATTATCGCCGGAGATGATGGCCACGACTTCCGGGACGCTTAAATGCACCGCCTCGGCCTCCTCCAGCAGCTGTATCGCGCGAAAGGAATTACAGGCAAGAATGCCAACCGGCTTCGGCAGCGCGCGAATCCAGGCCTGAATCCGTGGCCGTTCACGCTCCCATGTACTATTGCGATATTCAAAGCGGTTGTCCACAATGCGGTCGTCGAATCGCAATCCTTTGAAAACACTACACGTGCCGCCACTTTCGCGTATTCGGTCGCAAAATCCGCGGCAGCGCTCGTCTGACCAGAGATAACCCTGCTGTCCGATGTACCCGAATTCACTGTAGTCGCGCTCAAGAAGATGCTCCGCCGCCATACGCCCGACGGCAACCTGGTCATTATATAATAAGGGCAGGCCCAGCGACGGCACGCGTTCATTCAAATCAATGACCGGAATGCCTGTCTTGCGGGAAAAATCGTACATCTCCTCCGACGAAATACGCGAGATAATTCCGTCGCCTCGCCAATGCCGCAGCCAAGGCGGAAATTGCCATCGCGAAAATTCATAGTCCAAATGGATACGCCAGGGACCATTCTCTTTCGCGTACTGCGTTATTCCCTGGAGCACTTCCCGCCCGTACGCATTGGCCAGCGAGACAAAGACGGCGACCTTTTTTGCCTGTCGGCCCTTATTTTGACGTGCTTGTGTCGATATGTTCATGTTATAAAACCTTGTCAGCCATCGATATGTTATCAGTCCCCCCGACTAAAAAACAGCGTCTTTCAATACTTGGAACAACTCAATTATATCATACGACTCAAGTCGAGGCAAGAGGTGTAGTGCACAAAACCGGATAAATTCTATCGAAAACGCGATTGAAAAATCTGCGATTG
This sequence comes from Planctomycetia bacterium, assembly GCA_030539295.1. Taxonomy (GTDB): domain Bacteria; phylum Planctomycetota; class Planctomycetia; order Pirellulales; family Thermoguttaceae; genus JAUNBG01. The sequence goes on from JAUNSJ010000009.1 coordinate 115,234, forward strand.
CGGGTATTATAGAGTCAACGGTGGTGAGAAACGTTTTTTACGCGTCGAAGTAGGACGAGAAGAGGTTCTGCCGTTGACAAGAAAGTGCGACTATTAAGGAAAAGGAGCGTATGATGCAAGTTTGCTTAAAAGACAAGGTGTGTGTGGTTACCGGGTCGGCCAAGAGTATCGGTTACGGGGTTGCCCAGGCGTATTCTGAATCTGGAGCCAAGGTCGTTATGATCGATATTGACCCGGCCGTGATGGACTCTGCTGCCCGGCTTGGTGCCCGGGGTTATGTCCTCGATATAACGAAGCGAGCGGACGTTTTGAAAGTTTTTTCGGAAATTGCGACGGAAATCGGACCCGTTTATGCTTTGGCGAACGTTGCCGGCGCGGTGGACCAGGCCCCCTTTACGGAAATTACGGAAGAGGCCATGGACCGTATGATGCGGGTTAATGTAAGCGGGACCCTCTTCTGCTGCCAAGGGGCCGTTGCCAGTATGCGGACTCTTGGTCAGGGGCGGATCATCAATTTCTCCTCGAAATCGGGCAAGACGGGCTCTGCGCTCATGGCTCACTATTCCGCGGCCAAAGGAGCTGTTATTGCCTTGACACACGCATTGGCCTTTGAACTTGCAAAAGATAAAATCAACGTGAATTGCCTCTGTCCAGGCATAACCGACGCGACAGGCGTCTGGAGCGAGGTCAGTAAAGGGTATGTGAAAAACATGCACAAAAGCCGCGAAGAAATTATCGATATCTTTACGGCAAAAATCCCGCTTAAGCGTTTGACTTCCATTGAGGACGTTGTTGCCTGGGTCCTCTTCCTCACGGAACAGGGCGACTACTGCACTGGCCAAGCCTTTAATATTTCCGGTGGGCGCGAAGTTCACTGATACACGACATTGTAAGATACAAGAAAAGTGAAAAGGTAAAATATGAAAATAGCACGTTATCTCGACCACGCTGTGCTCAAGCCGGAATTAACCCGGCAAGAAGCAGAAGAGGCTATAAAACTTGGAATTTCGTACGAGGTGCGGACCGTGTGCGTGCGCCCGTGCGATCTTGAGCTTGCAGTGGCCCTGTGTCAAGGGACGCAAACGGAAGTTTCCGTCGTTCTGAACTTTCCCCACGGCTGCTCCAGTACCGCGATCAAAGCAGCCGAGGCACGCGACTACTCGCAAAAGGGAGCCCGTGAACTGGATATGGTCGCCAACTACGGCTGGATTCGGTCCGGACTCTACGACCTGGTGGAGCAGGATATTCGCGCCGTCGTCGAAGCGGCCCAGCCCTTTAACGTAACGGTCAAAGTTATTCTGGAAACGAGCCAATTGACCCTGGAACAAATAGCACGAGCGACGCAAGCCGCCATTGCCGCCGGCGCCGCGTTCGTCAAGACCTCAACCGGATTTAACGGACCGGGAGCTACAGAAGAGGCCGTCGACGTCATGCTCAAGACGTCGCAAGGACGAATCAAAGTCAAGCCGTCCGGAGGAATTCGCGACGCCGCTCGCGCCGCCATGTTCGTCAAAATGGGTGCTGACCGGCTCGGCGTCAACTACACCAGTACGCCGGAAATTTGCAAGTCGGCCGCCGGTAACCCATAAAGGTAACACATAAAATCGATCGAAGAGCCTTTACAAACGATACTAAAAGACAGACCTGTATTTTGCGGAGAGAATGAATATGTCAACACTAGTGGAAACCACGACGCGAGTCAGACGGCAACCCCGGGACTTCTCCTGTGGCGATTCCGTTGTTTTTTACGCCCCTCATGACGTTCGTATTGAGCCGATGGCTAAGCGTCCCGAGCCGGGAACCGGAGAAGTTCTGGTGCGTGTCGAGGCCTGCGCCATCTGCGGAACCGACGTGAAATCTTACCGCTTTGGCAACGCGAGAATTCAACCGCCACAAATTATGGGCCATGAATTTTGTGGCACAATTGAAGAATGCGGGCAGGACGTCACGGAATACAGTCCGGGCCAGCGAGTCGTTATGGCCACAAGTATGGGCTGCGGCTCCTGCTTCTATTGCAAGAGCGGGCACAGTAATATCTGTCCTGAAATCGAAGCGATGGGCTTTCATTATCCAGGCGGGATGGCCCCGTGGCTCATTATTCCGGCCAAAGGAGTGCGGCAGCGGCATTTAGTGGACGTCGGCGACTTGAATCCGGTCGTTGCCGCCCTTGCCGAACCGATGTCTTGTGTTATAAATAATGTTACCAGGCCGCCGCGGGACGAGGTTCATACCGCGCTCGTACTCGGACTCGGTCCGCTCGGATTCCTGCATGCCATTTGCTTACGCGAACGCGGGGTTGAGTCCATTGTGTGTGTTGAGTTTCCCGGACGTCGGTTTGAGCTGGCTCAGGCGATGGGCTTTCAGGTCATAACGCCAGAGGAACTGGAACGCTCCTGGCAGCAGCGGTCGGGCAATCGCGGTTTCGATTTCGTTATTGTCACCGCGCCAAGCAACGCGATTCAGGGAACGGCTCCGAAGTACGCGAGGAAACGCGGCTACGTCTCCTGGTTCGCGTCACTGCCCGCCGGCGACGAAATGCTGACCGTCAACAGTCGCACGGTGCACTATGGAGAGCTGACCGTCTACGGCACCAGCGATTCCACACCGGAGCATGTACGTCAAGCGGTTGACATTTTGCGACAGGGCCAGAACGATTTCCGTAAAATCGTGACGCACGTCCTGCCCATGAGTCAGTTTGAATTTGCGCTCGACGAAATAAAAAATGGCGCCGCAGTTAAGATTGTTCTGGTTCCGGAAAACTGATTCGGGCATGGTTTTCCGGTATACAGACGAAGGATTATTATCGCTCCATAAATTTAAATTTTCAACGCGGTACGAAATAGAGAGAGGTTAACCGATGAAATATCTGCTTGGAATCGATTGCGGTTCAACGATCGTTAAAGCGGCTTTATTCGACGAGAACGGGCATGAAATCTCGGTCGTCGGAGAGAAGATACCTCATCTTTACCCTCATTCGGGCTGGACGGAAAACGACCCGGAAAAACTCTGGCAGAGTGTCCTGACACTCCTGTCCCGACTCCTGCGTGAGACAGGAATCGACCCGGGACAGATTGCCGCTCTTGCCTGTACCGGATATGGAAACGGACTGTATCTGACCGACGCCAAGGGAACGCCCGTGCGGAATGGAATCATCTCGTCGGACCTGCGTGCCCGGGATTATGTCCAGCAATGGCTCAATGACGGGACGCTCGACGCCCTACGCCCGAAAACCTTGCAAGCGACCTGGCCCGCCCAGCCCAACGCTCTGCTCCGTTTCCTCCTCGACCATGAGCCAGAAAGTGTACAGCGTGCCCGTTGGTTCTTTACCTGTAAGGATTATATTCGTTTTCGGCTGACCGGGCACCCCTGCTGGGAACTCTCCGACGCTACCGGATGCAATATGGTAAACGTAACCACCGGGGAATACGACGATGCGATTTTTCACGCCTGGGGCCTGGAACAGGTGCGTGATCTTTTTCCGCCGTTGTGCCATTCGCTGGACCTGTGCGGCACAATTACCGACGAGGTTGCCAAGGCGACCGGGCTTCTCGCGGGTACGCCCGTTGCCGCCGGTATGTTCGATATCGACGCCTGTTCCCTCGCCGCTGGTATGACCGACCCGTCTTGCCTGTGCATGGTCAGTGGCACTTGGGGCAATAATCTTTCCCTTACACAAGATCCACGCCCCGACAGCGATATTTTCATGACCAGTCGCTACGCGCTGGACGGCTATTATCTTTTGCTTGAAGGCAGTCCGACCTCGGCCAGTAATTTCGACTGGTTCGCCACACGCTTCCTGGCACGCCGTGCCCCGCAGGCGTATCAGGGTGAAAGTGACGAAACCGCATGGCGTGACACGCAATTTGCGGAATGTCTGCGTGAAATTGCCGCCGTTTCCCCACGTGAGGATGCCCCCATTTTTTTGCCGTACCTCTTTGGCGGTCCGGTCGACCTCGATGCCCGTGGCGTCCTCTTCGGACTCGATGGTCGTCATGAGCAGGGCGATATCCTCCGTGCCGTCCTCGAAGGGATCGTCTTCGGGCACCACTGGCACGTCGATCGCTTGTGCCGCGTGCGGAATCGCCCGGTCGTCATTCGCCTGACCGGCGGGGCAACGCGAAGTCCGCTCTGGACGCAAATGTTCGCCGATGTTTTCCAGACGCCGGTAGAAATTCCGACCGGGACCGAACTGGGCGTTCTCGGCGCGGCTATTGGCGCCGCTGCTGCGGTGGGCCTGTATCCATCATTAACCGATGCGGTTCAGTCCATGGTTCGCGTCGACCGTGTCTGTCAGCCGAATTCGGAACTGGCCGAACTTTACGCCCGAAAATACCGCCGGTTCCGGAAGTTGCTCGACGTCCTCGCCGGGCACTGGACGCTGGATTAGACCACCCTGTCAGGCATATTGTTAAAAATACAAGAAAACAGTAAGCCTGTTGTGTGACCGTTCGAATAAATAACTTGCAAAAATAGCAAATGCAATAAAAAGGTAAAAGGAATTTTTATGGACCTGTTCCTCAAGGACAAAACTGTTCTGGTCACCGGCGCCGCCAAGGGACTCGGTGCCGCTATTGCCACATTGCTGGCCCAGGAAGGTGCCCGGGTCGTTATCAATTATTCGTCCAGTCGTGAGGCCGCCGCGTCGCTCTCACACCAGTTGACCGACCAGTACGGAGTCCGCACACTTGCCCTGCAAGCCGACGTTTCCAACGAAGCCGAGGTCATTTCCATGTTCGATGCCGTGGAGGCGGAATTCGGCCCGGTCGACGCTCTGGTCAATAACGCCGCGTACTGTGCCAATCCCTGTTGCGTTGATTTGGACCTGGCCGAATTTCAGAAGACGCTGGCCGTAAACTTACAGGGAACCTTTCTCGCCAGCCGCGAATTCTGCCGACGCGCTTTGCGTGATAAGCGGACCGGGAACATCGTCAATATTTCCAGTCAGGCAGCGCTCCGCGGATCGCAAAGTGGGAAAACAGCCTACGACATGACAAAAGCGGGCATCGTCGGGTTTACCCGCTCTCTTTCGCTCGAAATGGCCCCCCACTGCATTCTCGTCAATTGCGTCCTGCCCGGCCTTATGTACACCGACATCCTCGCCCGTCAGATCGCCGCCGACCCCGACCGCTACAACAAACGTTCCCCCCTGGGCCGAATTGGTCGCTGCGAAGAGATTGCCCAAGTTGCCGTCTTTCTCTGCTCCAGCCGAGCAAGCTATATGAGCGGCGCCTCGGTCGACGTCTCCGGCGGCCTGGCCTTGCACTGACATAGAATTCGCTCACGCTGGATGAGGGATTCTTTGTCTGCACAAAACCGGATAAAGTTTGTCGAATTCATGATTGCATTACAAAAATGTTTGTGTATAATAATGGTATCAAGCTTGAATTGATCAGGCTTAGATACTGACAAACCGTTACCTTGCGTGTTTTTTCACTCGTTTCGTCTTGATACTCCGAGAGAAAGTTCAAGACCAAAACCATCACCATCACCTTATGAGAAGGAGACGTAGCATGAAAGTAGAACGTATCATTGTCGATTTGTTAAAACGGGGGGGGGGCAGCCCGGACAATTTAGCGAAAAGCCTCTCTTTTTCGGTGTCCCGCATAAAAAATCGTCGTCGGGGCTTTACTCTTGTCGAACTTTTGGTCGTGATTGCCATAATAGGCATTCTGATTGCCCTTCTTTTGCCGGCAGTTCAGGCAGCACGCGAAGCGGCCAAGCGAATGCAATGCACAAGCAACTTAAAAAATCTTGTCCTTGCCGTACACAACTATCGCGACACCAACTTCATGAATATTCCCGCTGGTTTGGTTCCAGACAGTCAGCCAGTCTCTGTTTGTACCCCTTCCTGGTATTGGCGTATACTTCCCTTCGTGGAGCAGTCGGCGCTTTACGAAGGATTTGTATCTCGCACATGTGACATGAGTGTGACCGGCCATACCGGTCCCTGGTACAGTCGGATTGATTGCCCGATCTATGATAATAAGGAGAGTCCTTATACAACGGCAAACGTCTCAATTTTTACATGTCCAAGTCGTGAATATCAATTTAAGGAACACGCGACGGATATTGATTACAATCGGTCTATGGGCTGCTATGTTGTCAACCTGGGACCGACGAGTTACGGTCGTATCAATCTGCACCTGGCATACCCCGGCAATTACAGTACAAAGCCGTGGTATCAGCCCCACGAACCGCCTTTTCGATTGAGCCTGGCGCCAACATCTCCCACCTCAACGACCATAAAGTATGACGATAAATTGGCGTTCGTCGACTTTAACGCCATAACCGACGGGTTAAGCAATACGGTCTTTATGTCTGAAGTCACGCCAGCTCGCGACGCGTCCGGTTCCTATGGCGATATTATGATGGTGGTCGGCTGTGGCTTCAGTGCCCGATTTACTCCCAATAGCGACGGAGCAGGAACGAAAGATGATCTTTTTTCCATCTTTAACGCCGAGACAGTGGGTGTGAACCGAAAAGCTGCCTGTAATTTAATTAGCAATTTCGACAATAACAAAGCCAGGGTGCGGAGTTATCATCCAGGAGGTGTCAACGCCGCTTTGGGAGACGGATCCGTTCGCTTCGTTTCCGATACAATTGCCGAAAATGTGTGGGCCTATGCCTGTGGCGGGGCTGATGGTCAAAATGTCGAGCTGTAGTCCGGTGGTTCCCTCTCTTGTTGTTTAAAGTGAGAGGGGATTGACCTTTTTTTGATTTTATCTTAGCTGAAAAGAAGAGGAGAACAACATGAAAAGAAGAGGATTTGGATTTACCCTTGTGGAGCTGCTCGTGGTCATTGCAATTATTGGTATTTTAATTGCTTTGCTCCTGCCGGCCGTACAGGCGGCGCGAGAGGCGGCTCGCCGGGCACAGTGTACCAACAACTTGAAGAATCTCGTTCTGGCGATTCACAATTATCGGGATGCCAATACGAAGAATCTGCCTGGTGGCCTGTCACATAGTGTCTGGTTACCCTCCTGGTATTGGCGTATTATGCCTTACGTGGAACAAAACGCGCTCTACGACTCCTTTCTCACCAGAACTTGTGATGAGTCCATTAGTGGTCATTCGGGCCCTTGGTACAGTCATGTAAATTGCCCAGTCAATGACGATAAAGAAAGTGAATCGGCTACTGCAGAAGTTTCCATTTTTACCTGTCCGTCCCGACAATACCAAAAGAAAGAGAATGCCTCGGATAATGATTACAGCAGAGCCATGGGATGTTACGCCGTTAATATAGGTCCGACGAACTACGGGCAATGGAATCTGTACGCGGCATTTACTTCTTATGCCGGCAAGCCGTGGTTTAATCCGAAGACACCACCATTCAATATTGGAATGGGATTAAAAGCGGGAACAACGTCCGAGACGGTAGTGCGGGACCGACTCGCCTTTATGGACTTTAGTGCCATCCTGGATGGTCTGTCCAATACAGTTTTTATGTCAGAAGTGACTCCTGCAAGCGACGGCAGTGGCAGTTATGCTGATATCCAGTTGGTTTTCGGTTGTGGCTTCAGTGGACGATTTACCCCTAATAGTGACGGCACGGGAAGTAAAGACGATCTTTTCGCCAAATATAACGACAACACGGTAGGTAGAGGCGGTAAGGGGCTTTCCAACGACACAATTGGGCTTGAAAACAACAAAGCGCGAGCAAGAAGTTTTCATTCCGGAGGGGTAAACGCTGCCATGGGTGACGGGTCCGTTCGTTTCGTTTCCGATACAATCGCCGAAAATATTTGGGCTTATGCCTGTAGCGGCGATGATGGTGTTACAGTTCAGTTTTAAAACAGGTATTTGTAGTGAGATTAAAATAAAAAATTTAAATTAAAAGAAGAAGGATTTGGTTTGATGAAAACATCTGTTGCTTTGTTGGCTTGCATTCTCTTAACCATTGCCGGTTGCGGCGGTAGCGGCCTTTCGGTGGGCGGCGCCGTCTCCTACGACGGTAAACCTGTGGATAACGGTAGTATCGGATTCGTCGCGGCTGGCGGCGGAACTACTTATGGCGCCGATATAAAGGGTGGTAAATGGAATAGAAAACTTCCTCCCGGTTCCTATGACGTTTCCATCGTCGACAATACAAAAAAACAGCTTGATAAGCCCTATGTTAACGATATAGGACAAACGGTGGAAACGGAAACAGTAACCACCATCCCTGATTGTTACAATGTGAATAGCACGCTGAAAGTTGATATCGAACCCGGGAAGAAGGTCTATGATTTCTTATTGGCGGTGCCTGATAACACGGAGAATGTTGTTGAATAATTCACTTGGTTATATCACCAATAAAATAATTTAATGAGTGAGGTTCAGATGGGACATTATCGATTCAGCCTTTACAATATGTCACTTGTTGTCGTTTTGACTGCGGCGCTGTCATGCACGTGCCGTGTCTGTTTCTCTCAATCCCTGTTTCTCGAGGCAGAGGCTTTCAAAGAACTCGGAGGCTGGGTCGTCGACCCGCATTCCATGCAGCAAATGGGATCGTCTTACATTATGGCACATGGAAAGGGAGAACCTGTAGCCGATGCCTGGACGAGAGTCGATATTCCGCAAGAAGGAGAATATTTCGTCTGGGTCCGCACTCGGGACTGGACCGCTGTCTGGGGACGTGGTACACCTGCCGGACAATTCAACATCGCGATCAACGACGTCCCCTTGCCAACTATTCTGGGTACTAATGGCAAGGAGTGGGCTTGGCAAAAAGCGGGCCTCGTGCGACTTCCTGCCGGCACGAGTAAGATTTCTTTTAAAGACCTTACCGGGTTTAATGGCCGTTGCGATGCCCTGTATTTAACGTGTGACCCGAACGATATTCCGGCGAACACTGCGGAAAAACTTGTCGCTCTCCGCGATAGTAAAACGGGAAATGTCATACGCGACGCCGAAAAACAATACGACCTTATTGTCGTCGGAGGCGGCATGTCCGGTATGTGTGCCGCACTGGCCGCCGCGCGAACCGGGTGCAGTGTCCTCCTGCTCCAGGACCGTGAAGTTCTCGGCGGTTGCAACAGTTCAGAGATCCGTGTCGGACTCGGTGGTCATATACATCTCCCTCCTTACACAAATTTGGGAAATATTGTGGAGGAAGTTGCACCTATTCATGGCAGTGGCGGCACGTACGACAAAGAGTATTATGAAGATGCCAGAAAAGAAATTATCTTCCACAAGCCAGGCACACATTGTGATCTGAGGTTTCGTGAGCACGTGTATGCCGTCGAAGCTGACCCCAACGACCCAAAACGAATCGGAGCTGTCATTTCCCGCAACACGCACACCGGAAAACAGACACGTTTTCGCGCTCCTCTGTTCGTCGACGCAACGGGAGACGCTGTTATTGCACGCATGATGAATTGCGAAGTTATGTATGGACGTGAGGCACGTGCCCAATTTAATGAAATCAATGCCCCGGAAATCGCCGATCGGCAGGTCATGGGACATTCAGTACTATGGATTGCCAAGCGGCAGGAAGAACCCGTCTCTTTTCCTGACATTGATTGGGCACTCCCCTTTACCGACGAGACCGCCTATTTTATTCGCGGGGGTGACTGGGAACAGGAAGCAGGACAGTATCGGGATATGGCCGACGAAACGGAGTATATTCGTGACTACGGACTTCTGTCCATCTATTCCAACTGGTCCTTCTTAAAAAACCATTCGTCCCGTAAAGCGGAGTTCGCTTACGATGGTCTCGATTGGGTCTCGCCCATCGGCGGCAAGCGCGAAAGCTATCGCGTCGTTGGTGATTATATCCTTAATCAGAATGACCTTGAGAATACCATAATTTATCCGGACGCCACGGCATCGATTAACTGGAATATCGACCTTCATTTTCCCGACCCGATTAATGTTGATCGTTTTGAAGAGCCTTTTCGCTCTTGTGCCTATCATCGGCTCTACCCGGCCCCATATCCCGTCCCCTATCGCTGTCTCTATGCAAAAGATTGTAAAAACCTTTTCCTCGCCGGACGCCATATCAGTACTACGCATGTTGCTTTTGCCGCCGCTCGGGTTATGCGGTCCTTGGGGATGCTCGGTGAAGTCGTCGGTATGGCCGCTTCCGTCTGCAAGCAGGAGAATATACTCCCACGCGATATCTATGAAACTCATTTCGAACAGCTCAAAACTCTTATGCAGCGTGGCGTTCCGAAATCTCCCTTATATCACGGGGGAGGAACTGGCGACCACGAATCCTACCACTTTAAAGAGCTTGGTTTCCTCAGTATCTATCCCAATCCGTCGCCACTTTCCGAGGAACTGATTAATCGCATCAAGGCTCTTGGCATGATTCATCGGCACGAGCATCCGCAACTTATGGAGAAAAAAGACCGTACGAAAAATATTAAGGTTGAAATGAAGACTCCACTGTCTTCTATTGAGCTTGATAAAATTGAATTCTTCCAGATTCAAGGTGGGGCTCTCTCGTGCAATGAGTCCGATATTGTTCTCGACCAGGATATTGCAATCGGTATCAAGGGGGGGACCTTTGACGTCGGTTCCGACTCACAAAAGGAATCAGCGTTATACCTCTCTGGCCTCATTGAAAGTGAGCCTTTAAACGGAAATGAAACTTATGCCCCCTTGAGAAAGACTGGGACTGGTAAACTGATCGTACAGGGAATTGATACAACGGAATGTCCCTGGAATATTGAACAGGGGACAGTAATATTTCAACGCTCGCGAAGCAATGAAGATTCCCACTGCCGTCAAGGCAATATTATCATTAATCCCGGTGCGGCCTTGGTGTGCGATAATCGCAATGTATTCGGAATTGTTACGGAACAGTGCAGTACCATTGCAAAAAATATTACCGTTAACGGCGGAACTTTAATTGGCCCGGAATATACACACGTCAATACAGGCGCCGTGGTCCTCAACGACGGTACAATAAGCAGTACAGGGGCAGGGGCAGGCTCGGATCGTCTTGGCAATTTCTGCTTCGCCGGTAAACTGACCGCGTGTGGAAACAGTCGAATTGATGCCAAACGAATCTCTTTCCGGTACGATATTTCGCAATGGGAAAATGGAAGTGGCAAAATCGTCGTTCCAGAAAAAAACGATCTTCTCACTCTTACCTCCTCTCTCCACGCTTTTAATGATGTTACGAACGCGACCCTGGAAAAATTCGGACAAGGCAGCTTACTGCTTGCCGGAACCTTCCTTTCTCCGTTCCACATTAACTTGACCGAAGGGTCTCTGGAACTGGCAGGTAAGGCACAGATTGCTTCTCTTCGTGTTAATGGCAACCTCATCCTGTCACAGCCAGGTCAATCCGTACTTGGAAAATCCACCTTTACCGACAATGGCTTTGTCGTCGTCGATTTGGCTGCCTTGGCCAAGACACAAAATGGTGAGCCTCTCCTAATCGGTGCCACGTCTTTGCCGAGCGAAAAAATACGATTTTCATTCAACCCACAAGGTGGGAAAACGTTTTCACTTGACCTGGATAAAGTCCGTATTACACAGCAACCCCTCTCGACCGAGGAAAAAGATGCCATTATAGCCTCTGTCGAACGTCTTGCGGTACAAGGATTAAAATCAACCCGGGAGAATAATATCCTAAAAATTAACTATTGAGCGTAGAATAACTGGTGAGCTTCCTGCCCCGTCTCTTTACTGTACGGGGCCAGGACCTGAACTACCCGCGCGGCCGAACCTGCTATAAAACAAAAAAGGTTCACTGGGCTGGATCAGGGATTCTTTGTCTGCACAAAACCGGATAAATTTTATCGAATTCGTGATTGTTTTTTTTGGTCTTTGACTATAATATAAGTAAAGCTGAAGAGAGAGAGGATCAAAAACCTCTTTTGAGCCGGCGTGAGATCATTTCTATGTGCTGTTCGGCACGTCCTGTCGCGACAGCAAAAAACCTAAACCAAGTTAAAAGGAGTGCGGACATGAAAAAGTTAACTTTACTCGCCCGGAACATGGGCATTGAGGAAAAACAGTTGAACCGAGTGACACAAAAGATTTTACGTCACAAGATCGGTTTTCTTACCCGGGGGAAGGGGTTTACTTTGGTTGAATTACTGGTGGTCATTGCGATTATCGGAATTTTAATCGCTTTGCTCTTGCCGGCGGTTCAAGCTGCACGAGAAGCCGCGCGACGTATGCAGTGCACGAACAACATGAAGCAGGTCGGACTAGCGATTCACAACTATCACGACGTGCATCAGTCCTTACCGACACGTACCTGTTTTATGTCCCAAAACAATGTCAACTGGGGCGTTCTTTTCTGGATTCTGCCTTACGTTGAGCAGCAGGCAGGGTACGATACAGTTGTCTCGACGATCAAGGCGAATCACGCCGCAGGCGGTAATACGGCCTGTGACTCCCTTGCGTGCCCGCCACTCGGAGAAATTTTTGTGCCGGCCTATGTTTGTCCTTCCGATCCCACCGGGGCAGAATTGTGTGACCAAGCAAATTACGAGCAGTATAAATCCAATATTATGCTCTCGAACTCGGACGTTGTTCTAAATAACAACGATGATTCAGGAACCTACATTTCCGCGCATTACGGTGCCAGCCAGATTAAGAATCGATTCCTCTTTCCCTACTTAACGTGGCATACGTTTGCCTCGATTACCGACGGAACCTCGAATACGGTTATTGCCAGTGAAGCGGTTTCGAGTCCAACAACTGCGGCCGGCGCGGCGAATTATCGCAATGACATTCATGGCGGAAAGGCGTTTAATTCTTCCATCTATGGTGGGTCCTCCAATTTTAAGCCAGGCGTCTGTCTCAACGAACGTTCCGGAAGTCATTATCTGACGCATCCGGCACGGTCGTTCCGCGGTGTCCGTTTCTCCGATGGCCGCGTCTGGATTACCGGTTTTACCACCGTACTTCCGCCTAATGCCCCGTCCTGCAGTGATAACGATAATATCAGTAACTGGGGTATTTATACCGCCAACAGTTATCACTCCGGAGGCGTCAATGCCGTACTCGGCGATGGGTCCGTGCGGTTCATTTCCGACACCATCGATTGCGGCGACCTGACCGCGACTTATGCTCCGAAAACTTATTTCAGTCAGGCCAGTCCGTTTGGAATTTGGGGAGCGCTGGGCACTCCGCAAGGCGGCGAAAACAACTCGCTCTAAGCGATTACACCAAATCTCACACGCTGTCAACGAGTCAAGAGTGGCTCCGGGAGTATCGTAACTTGTCATGTTTCGCTACTCCGCTGCTCTCCTTGGCCTTTGATCGCCATAATACAAAATTCAAGAGAGGGAACAATGAATAGAATTTTATTTACATTACTCATTAGTGCTTTCCTGCTGCCACTCGGTTGCAATGGGCAAAAGCGGCCCGACGGTATGCCAAAACTCATGCCGTGTGCCATTACAATTCAGCAGGATGGAGCTCCTGTCTCGGACGCGACCATACTCCTGACCGCGAAAAATGGCGACTGCCCCTGGGTTGTCTCCGGAACGACCGACACAACCGGAACGGCCAAAATTCAGACTCACAGCCTCTACAATGGCGCCCCAGCTGGTGTTTTCACTGTTACTGTGGAAAAAACGGAATCGACTGCGGAAAAAAGCGATGTGGAGAAACTCACCAAGCCGTACGAAGTCTATTCACTCGTTGCCAAGGAGTATACCGATAAAACCACGTCTCCTTTGGAGTTGACGATTGAGAAAAAGGCCGTGACGCAAACGTTCGATTTGGGACCAGCCTGTCGCATTCTTCTTATGAAGATCAACCCGAACGAGTTTTAAGGTCCGGGATTTGTTTCCTGACCGACTTTTGCATTTGCTTCTTATGCGTAAATTGCACACAGATTACGCGTAAGGAGCATGACCCGACTCGAACAATGGAGATAATACATTGAAAAATTTTTATCGAACCCTGACCGCTGCCCTTCTTCTGGCTTGGCTCATTTCCCCGTTAGGGGCTCAGGAAGTCAATCAGGAGGCCGTTCAAGAGCTCACGACCGACGTCTGTGTCATAGGCGCCGGTAGTGCCGGTTGTGCTGCGGCCATAACAGCTGCTCGGGAAGGTGCTCAGGTTGTTCTCATTGAGAAGGACAAGATTCTCGGTGGGACAGGGAGCAATGCGTATGTCTCCAACTGGGAAGGCGGCCCGGGGTGTAATATCGCAGAAGAACTCTTTGAACGCATGCACGCCGCAGGCGGCGCAGGCGTTGGTAAGGAAACGGATATTGGTGCTCGTGGCGCGTTTGGGATAAAAATGGTGACAGATTCGGAGCCTTACGAAATTTCTCTCGTGCGTGCCCTGCCGCCGGAAGGGGGATATCGAAGCATCGTCTTTCTTCCGGAAGCGTTCGATAAGGCCGCTCGCGATATGATGGCCGAGACCGGTCGCGTGACCCTGCTCGATGAAACGACTTATATTCAGCCGGAAAAAAGTGACGACGGCACACGTGTTCTCGCCGTTCTGGCTAAAGCGGCCGACGGTCGCATGATTCGCGTTCAGGCCAAAGTCTTTATCGATTCTACCGGCTCGGTTATCCTGTGCCGTGACCTCGGCTGTGAGTCGCGTTTGGGCCCGGAGCCGCAGAGTGAATATAATGAATCGCTCGCCCCTAAAGAACCGAAATTAACGCTCAACGCCATTACACGCTGCTATCGGATCGACCCGAAGGAGAATCCGAAACGGGAAGTCCTTGACGAAAATCAAAAGACAGGTTTTCCGAAGTGTGCCTATGTAACCGGCTGGCTTGACGGGCCACGCATGGTCAATATGATGCCGACCCTGCCGGGCAAGGACCTGGTCGAACTGGGCTATGACGAGTGCATGAAGCGGTCGGAAGTAATTGTGCATAACCATTGGAACTGGCTCCAGACGCAGCCGGGCTTTGAAAACTATGAGCTGACCGCACTGGCTCCTGAACTTGGCATACGCGAAAGCTATCGCATTGTTACGCAGTACGTTCTGAATCAAGCGGACCTGGAAGCGACCTGGCCCAATCAGGAGCATAACGATATGATCGCCGTTGCGGACCATCCGTGCGATATCCACGGAGAAGGCGGTGGACTGGTCCACGTGAAATTCGCCTATGGGATACCCTACCGCTGTCTCATTCCGAAAAGTGAACTGACCAATCTGCTCGTGGCCTGTCGCGGCGCCGGTTTAAGTCGCGTTGCCGCCGCCAGTTGTCGACTTCAGAGGACCATGATTCAATTCGGAAACGCCGCCGGTGTCGCCGCCGCCTGGGCCGCCCGCGATAACGTCCCCGTCGATAAAATTGACGTCGACGCTCTCGTTAAAAAAATGGACGCACGAAAACGGTACCCTAAATAACCCCGTTCGCGACATTCGTAAGTTGAACCATAATTTCAAACATTCATGTATTTTTTGTACCTTCACAATTCATGCGGGCGCGATTCTCTTCCGTAAAACAGTAGCGAATCGTTCCCCCATTACTTATTCCGCACGCTCGTTCTTTTTCGGGAACGCAGCATCCGCGACCATCTTTAATATTATTCGCACATTGGAGATATTTGTTTTTGATGGCCAGTAATTGTTCCGCGAGTTCTGGTGGGAACATGCTTTCGCGGGTTATTCCCATTTCTTTCAATTCTTCAAGAATGTTGGATTTACTGCTTCCAGGAATGGTCATTGTCTGACACCAGCCTTCATATTCTTCGCCACGGCCGGTATGTTCATCTAAATGCCAATCGGCAGAGGCTTGACAGCCAACAAGAAGAAACATACCTTTCTGACTTTCGCAACGTTCATTCCTACTGTTATTCGTATTCATTAAAACGAAACAATCTTTAAGTGTAGTGGAAAAATGATCGCTCATATCCCCCGTAATTTGTTTTGGTTCAATTGCACTTGTGTGATACAACAAAACTTTCCCATCATTATGGGGGCACGAAGGACTGCAGATTTGCTGTTCAACCGGTTGACAGGCGAAATACAATGCAACGTAAGGACACTTTGTAAAATCCAAGAGTCGGGTAGGCAGTCCGTAATGCTGCATCTTGGCAAGTTTTTCAAAATCTGTTTTGATATCTTTGATCGATGAAATTTTACATGCCTCATCAAACATCTCCTGTTCCTTACTCATCAGCCGCGAGTCACGAAACAGGGAAGGCTGAGTTTCCCAGTCAACGGAGGCTTCCCCACGATAGAATGTTTGCATGGGAGGATCAGTTTCCTTTTTTTCTTGACGAATCAACTCTTCGAGCAATGCCAATTTTTTATTGAATCCCTCCAGATTACTTACAGTAATCGTATCGGTAGTCATTTCGGTCATGATCTTTTCTCCTGTATAGTTGTCATTTTTGCCTCAAACACTAACACTAAATTTCATGGCGGCCACGAAAACACGGTTGCCTTCGCGGCCCGCCATTGTCTCGGGCTTACGCCCGGGGGGTAATGGGTTATGGATTGACTTGACTAGCGTATCGCATAGCCTATCATACCGCAGCCTACACTAGAAAACCGCAAAGCCCATCATACCGCAGCCTGTACTGCTAGAGCCATCCCGTCCGCAAGTACACACGGAATCTGCATACACTCTTGAAAAACTGACGGTCATTTTCATAACACTGTCCTTTACTATACTATGTTTCTTGATAATCTAAGAGGAATTATGGTAAGAAACGGAAACCCATAATTCCTGTAAAGCTGAACTCTTCAGCCTTATTTGTTCATATTTCCATTGCGGATTTTTTATACGCTTGAACAAGCTGACAGGTCAAGGAGCAATCAGCCAATGCGTCCCCTTTCTCGGCCAGTGAATTAGCCGGACAAAAAGTGCAATATCCGCCCATATCACAGGCCTGACATTTCTTGCATCGGTCACTCCGTTTTAGCGATTGTACGCGGAGCAATTCGGGAGATTTCAATATTTCAGAAAGACGCGTATTTTTGACACTCCCGACGGAAACACCATAGCTGACGCAAGGCGTCACGGTTCCGTCGTAACGAATATTAATAGTAACGCGTCCGGCGGTGCAAAGAGAAGTCTCAGGAGGCGTGTATTTACTACCCATGTTTTTGAGGTTATTTGTTTGTTGATATAGTGGCAGATGTTTGTTCTTCATAACAGACATCATTTCGTCTTCATCGAGTCTCAAACTTAATGGGGCAGTATTACCGTCGAGCTTTCGGATAAGGCCAATATCGACCTGTAACATGGCCTTTATGCTTTGCGCAAAGATTGCGAGATCATCCAGTTCCTGATAATTCGGTTTCATTCCGATGGCTTTGATTAAGGTCGGTATCTGCTTGTCGGCAAAAAGATTCAGACATCGAACGGTTTTTTCCCACGAACCCGGAACGGTTGTGATGAAGTCGTGTGTTTCAGGCTTGATCCCATAGAGCGAGCACTGAACGGAACGGGGATGCAACTCGGCCAGCCGGCTCACCTTTTCGGGGTCGGAAAGAATCTGCCCATTAGTATAAACATCAAAGGCCATATGATTTCGGTGCATTTCCTCCGCGACATCCCAGAAGTACGGATAGCAGAGCGGATCACCACCAGTCAGTATCGCCCGATAAACACCTTGAGCTCGCAACTGGCGAATAACGGAAAACCAATCTTCTTTCGTTAAAAGGTTGGTGGTGTCATGCGTCGGATTGTAGCAATGTTGACATCGTAAATTGCAATTCCAAGTCAGTTCTGCCGAACAAAGAATAATTTTTTTTCGGCAGTTGAACCGATTATGGACCTCCATTTCCAAGTCGGCACTACGGGCAGATTCTTGATCATTCTCTCGCCAGACGTAGGGCGTGACTTCTTTTTCCTGCGTGGAAAAAATCCTTTCCACGCCGTCGATAATGAAGAACTTTGAGGCGTACTCTTCGAGAAAAGCCATCGCTACATGAATGTTCTCCAAGGTATCACCTTTTTTATTCTGCTGAATCCATGAGCAAACAGATTCCAGCGATTTGCCGTTAAGCAGCATGCCAATGACTTTGGCCCCGTCATCTTCGAAGAAGAAAAACTCATGCGTTGTTAACTGGGTTACAATAACTTCCGGCTGGTCTGTGTCAAGGTCATAGACACCGAAAGCAACGTCGTCGCGAA
>JAUNSJ010000069.1 GCA_030539295.1 Planctomycetia bacterium
CGTTAGCATTCCCACCGTTTGCATTCCCATCCGGCACATCCTCCGGGAACGGTTCGTTCTGCAGGGCGTTGGTAAGCTGGTCTATGACCTGTTGCATGGACTGGAGTTCCGCCTTACAGGCGGGCCGCTCACGAATGATTTGCTCGAACTCGAGTCGGTCGGAATCGCTAAGTTCGTTGAGCAGCCATGCGGAGAGGCGCCAGTCGTCGTGAAGTTCGTTCCGCTTGTTTTCATTAGAGTTAGACATGGGCCACTCCTTCCCGTAATTCGACCAGCGATTCATGCAGGAGCCAGGCAATGGTCGTCTTGGGCTTGTTCATAACCTCCGCAATTTCCTGATAGGAGAGCCCCTCCTGAAACTTCAGACGAATGACCTCCTGATGCTCCGCGTCGAGCCGATTGACCAGTTGCAGGACGAGTTCACTTTCCTCCTGCCGCTGGAGGAGTTGGTCGGGAGTCGGATTGTCACGCGTTGTGGTCATGGCGTCCCAATGGGTTAAGGCTTTCTTTTCCGTTGCATTGCGGCGAATACGATCGACGAGCAAGCGACGCGCCGTTTGATACAGCCAGGCACGTCGCTTCTCCGGGGCAATAGCCGGCACCTGCGCGGCCAGTCGGCAGAAGACCTCCTGTACCAGGTCGGCCGCCGCTTCCCGATCGCGCTCACGACGCCGCACAAACGCCAGCACTGCCTTATACAGTGCCTCGTCCGACGGCAGATCCTCGTTCCGGTCTCGTTTTGCTTCTGTCATAGGTATCCCGTAAATGGTTACTGTCTTATTAGACGCACCTCCTGTACATGCAATAGAAAAAAATCGAAAAAAATTTCCTAAAAACCACGTTCCCGACTGCTCGCCAGGTCGGGGACCAGCAACAACGTTTGGGACCTGCCACCAACGAAAACGGACGTCCCTCACCGCCATGTGCAACCGATTCGCCATGTACCCATCATCGCCATTCCCCGGCGGCCTGTAAGGCCAGCACATCATAGCCCGGGGCAAGGGAGCGTAGCGACCAACGCCCCGGGTCTGTGGTAGAAAATGAACATCGCCCTGTAAGGGCAGCACAAACACGACGCTCTCTTTGTTGTGGGTGGTGATTGTTTTCGTCATTGCTGGGTCGTGACCTGCGAGCAGTCACTCCCACATCGCCCTGTAAGGGCAGCACAAACAGGTTCCCACGACCAGTCGCACCCACGCGTAGAGCGCGACCGAGTTCGAAGCAGACCTCCGCGTTCCTCCGCGAACCCTGCGTGCTATATAAATCCTGAATATAGCACAGGTTACGGACACCGCACCCAGCATCAAATGCCCTCTCATATTGACACATTATTTTTTAGCGCGCAGGGTTCGCAGGGGGGCGCGGAGGTGGCCCGTGCCCGGGTTCGGAGGTGGTCCGGTCTGTGCTGCCCTTACAGTGTGCGCACGTTGGCAGTTCTTTTTCGTTGTTGTTTGGTTCCCGACCTGCGAGCAGTCGGGAACACTTATTTCCCAGGCCGGGCAATGGCTTCGACGATTACGAGGACGTTGTACCAGACGGACTTACCGCCGAGGGCAACGATACGGCCGAGTCCGCGTGCGGGGCCGCCGGCTTTGACTTCGTCGCTTAATGCCAGCGGGACCATGCCCAGGTCAAGAACGCAAATCTGGTCCACGGGAAAGGAGACCTTGTCCTGACGCTGACATTGTACGATTTGCGGAGTCGTGGCCTTAAGCTGCTGACGCGGCATATTGCTTGTGGCGACTTTTAAATTAAAGGAATGACTCGCGGCGACGACGGTCGAGTCGCAGCGAATGAGGAATTCCATCTGGTCGCCTTGCGTTGAGAGAAGTGGGGTCAGTTCGAAGCGGTATCCGGAATCCACCTCGTGCGTAAAGCGGGCGTAATCGTCGCCGGCCGCATTGACCTGATAATCGCGAATAAAGCTCTGGCACGGGGCCGCGTAGACCCAGCCGTACGTCTCGCCACAGGGCACCGTATTACGCGACGCGTTCAATTCGCGAAAATCCCCTTGACTCATAACGTGGGACAGAAACGCCGGCGTCTCCTCTTTCGACAGGAGCCAGCCTTGTGTTGCCTCCGATTGGACCGGCCAGGGGCGTAACAGGTCGGCCGTCCCCTCACGCCATGAGGCAGGTTCGGCAAAGAGCAAAATCCGCACAGACACCATCTGACCGCACGTCGGCGCCGTAACGAACCGGTCAACGACGTTCGATACATACTGCTGTACTTTCGCTCCATGACGCACAATGAGCGAGTCGTTCGTTGCGGTCAGAAAGCGGCCGCCGTCCTGGAACCAGAAGTCGGGACCCGTATCGAACAGGATCCACTGAATCAGGGGCCGCGACGGAACCGCTACGTTCGGATAGCAGGAAGTGTACGGGGTAATATCGTAACGAACGAGAAAGGAATCCTGATCGTCAGGGAGCGACCCGTCGCGGGTATACTTCGCGACCGCCGGACCCGTAAAACCATCGTCCGCAACGCCTGGCACCGCTTGCCAGAACGTTGCCAGCGTACCAAGAGTCGCAAGAGCGCAGGCACAAAAGCCGCGTAAACCGTGCGCGAATCCTCGTTGCATAACATCCTCCGCATCCCTGAGGGAAGATGGACTGTGCCAGGTCGAAGTCAGTCGCAGAAGCGGCCAACGGCGACACAGGCGTTGTGTCCGCCAAAACCAAAACTATTGGAAATGACACGATCAATTTTCTTTTCTCGCGCGGTAAGCGGAGTAAAGTCCAAGTCGCAATTTTCATCCGGATTCTCCAGATTGATCGTGGGCGGGACTATGCCGTCCCGTATGGCCAGCAGGGAAAAGATGAGTTCCAGACCGCCACTACCGCCGAGCAGGTGGCCCGTTTCGCTCTTCGTACTGGACAGAGTCAGCTTCGAAGCGTACTCGCCAAAGGCCAGCTTAATGGCCGCCGTTTCCGCAAGGTCACCCAAATGCGTACTCGTACCGTGCGTATTGATATAGTCGATCTGCTCCGGGAGAAGACGACTCGTTTTTAACGTGTTCTGCATGGCAACGGCCGCCTGGGTACCCGCTTCGTCCGGCTGCGTAATGTGGTTGCCATCGGTCGAGACGCCGTAACCCAAGACTTCACCAAGAATAGAGGCGTCTCGCTGCTTCGCATGTTCAAGTTCTTCAAAGAGCAGAACGCCTGACCCTTCCGCAATAACGAAACCGTCCCGGTCGTGGTCGAACGGTCGCGACGCCGCTTCCGGCGCATCATTCCGCTCCGACAGGGCACGCATGGCACAGAACCCGGACATACCCAGGTCGGTAACCGCGGCCTCGGTCCCGCCGGTTATCGCTGCGTCGAGTTCTCCGAGCTGAATCTGGCGACAGGCTTCAATCATGGCGTTATTCGCACTGGCACACGCCGTCGCGACGCCGAAGGACGGGCCATGCAAATTATAGAACATGGAGACATAAGCCGCAGCCGCATTGAGCATGATTTTCGGAATGGTAAAAGGCGAGACACGCCCCGGGCCAGAGGCACGCAGTCGATCCTGCTGCCGCTCAATTTCGCCCAAGCCGCCTACTCCGCAGCCGATAATAACACCGACCCGACTCCGATCCATCGTATCGAAGTCCAGACCCGACATACCGACCGCGTCAACTGCGGCTGTTAAGGCAAACTGCGTAAAACGGTCTATCTTCTTCGCCTCTTTCGGCAGCAGATAGCCGTCGGTCGTAAAGTCGGTACACAGGCCCGCAATGCGTGACCGATAACTGCCATAGCGCTCGATCGGAAGTTGCGTTATGCCACTTTCGCCGCGACACAGTCTGGACCAGACCTCCTCCAGCTTGACGCCCAGAGGCGAAACCAGCCCCATTCCTGTTATTACTACGCGTTTTGTCATTCAAGCGTTCCGTCGGACTTGTGTTACTCCTTACCGCTCCCGTACACGATTCCCAAAGCACAGGCTATGCATTCTTCGCACTGACCGCCTTGTCAATATAGTCAATTACATGCCCGACCGTACTGATATTCTGCGCGTTCTCTTCGTCTATATCAATATCAAAAGCTTCTTCAAAGGCGATCATAAGCTCCGCCTGATCCAACGAATCGGCACCCAAGTCGTTCGCTATGTCTGTATCCCGATTCACTTTGTCCTTATCGACGCCCAGCTGTTCGGCAATTGTATCAATGACTTTTTCTTCAGTAGACATGTGTCTCCCTTTCCTGAATGGTTTTGGTTTTAATGAAAATTCTTTGTTGTTGCTCCGCGCTCCTTGGCGAATCCGAAAATGGCCCGCGTCCCGCAAACATGACAGGACAGGCACACGATCAGGGACCAGAAACGTCGGTAAATAACGATTCTGACCAACGACGTCAGTTCAGACCACCGGCCAACCCACCGTCTATGGCGATTACCTGACCTGTTACGAACGACGCTTCCTCACTAACGAAGTAAAGAACAGCGTTGGCTATGTCTTCCGGCTTGCCCAGTCGACCGATGGGCGTACGGTCCTTGATGCCCTGGACCATAACATCCTTTAAAACTGCCGTCATATCCGTTTCAACGAACCCCGGACAGACCGCGTTGACCGTTATGTTCCTGTTGCCCAGTTCTCGGGCAATGGTCCGCGTAAAACCGATCAGACCCGCCTTCGACGCGGAATAATTCGCCTGACCCGCATTACCGATTAAGCCGCTTATACTCGAAACATTGACAATTCGACCCCATTTGCTCTTTCGCATCGATTCGACAAAGGCACGCGTCACGAAAAACGGGCCGTTCAAATTGACCGACAGGACGTCGTTCCACTCCTCATCGGTCATACGACGCATGAGCATATCACGCGTTATCCCCGCATTATTCACTAAAATATCGACGCGGCCATAGGTATCGAGGACCTTTTTCGCCATCTCCTTAACCGCGTTCACATCGGCCACGTTACACAGAAAGGCTTCCGCGTCGCCCCCTTCCGACTTGATCTGCTCAACCGACTGATTCAGTCGTTCGGCATTCGTTCCGACACAAGCGACCCGGGCACCACAGCGAGCCAGGGAGCGGGCAACTTCAAAACCAATTCCACGGGTCGCGCCCGTTACAACGGCAATCTTCTCTTTCAGTGATATTTGTAGCATGTCTGTACTCTTCCTTAAATACTTCGGGTCGTTCGTTTCCGCGAACCGACTTTACACGTCTCAACTCACGGCAAGCAACGTCGCTTTATAGTATAACCAAAATCCTCTGTCAGGGCAAGAGCAATGTTGCGCGAAATATGAGGAACGCAAGTCGTTGTCGTGCCTTGCCTTGGCTCTGTATGCGGCCGGTTAGGGGTTCATCGTGACTTTACGATTAATACGCTTCATGAGTCCGCGGAGGACCCGGCCGGGGCCAACCTCAAAAAAGGTATCGAAGCCGTCAGCTAAAAGAAGTCGAACGGACTCCTCCCAGCGTACCGGCGAGGTGAGCTGCCGCATGAGGATCTCGCGAATTTCGTCCGCCTGGCCGTGCGATTGTACGTCCACATTACTGACGACCGGGAGCTTGGGCTCGCTAAACGTCGTTGTTATAAGGACTTCGCGTAGCGACTCGGCCGCAGGCTCCATGAGCTTGGTGTGAAAGGCACCCGCAACGGCCAGGGGAACGACTTTAATCGCGCCCGCCTCGCGTGCCAGAAGGGCCACCTGCTCACACGCCTCATTTTCACCCGAGACAACAATATTGCCAGGGCACAGGTAGTTCGCCACTTCCAACAGGCCCGATTTGCGCGCCTGCTCACACAATTCCTGGACTTTTTCCGTCGCCAGGCCCAGAATACTGACCATACCGCCAGGCGTCTGCTCCGACGCCTTTTGCATTGCCTCGCCCCGTGCCTTGACAAGACGTAAACCGTCTTCGAAGGTAAGGACCCCTGCCAGAGTTAAGGCCGTGTATTCGCCCAGACTTAAGCCGGCCGCCGCCTCACAGCTGGCGATCAGCTCGCTATCCGACTCGCGCAGGATTTGCAGGGCCGCCCAGCTCGTTAGAAATATCGCCGGCTGACTCTGTGCCGTCGTATCCAGAACTTCCGCGGGGCCTTCGAAGCAGAGTTTCTTTAGATCGTAGCCCACTACCTCGTTCGCCTGTTCGTAAAGCTCACGCACCGCTTGACTTGACTCGTACCACTCGCGCCCCATTCCGACCGTTTGCGCCCCTTGACCCGGGAACATAATCGCCAGTTTACTCATGACAAACCTCTCAAATAGGAAGTGGTATATGCTTCAGTAATTAATTTTCGTGCAAAATCACGCCGCACTCGGATTACGCTTGGCTTCGACCTTTATTGACGTCGCTTGACTGTGAAAAAAATCAGCTCTCTTTATCGACCATGGGACGACCCATGTAGTGACCGCAGTTAGGGCACACGACGTGCGGCTGGATCATCTTACTGCATTCGGGGCAACTGACTAATTGAACGGGTTTTTTAGCGTCATGGGCACGACGGGAACCGGTTCGGGCATTACTGTGTTTTCTTTTTGGAACTGCCATAATAGAAGCCTGCTTTACTCTATTCTCTTATGTACCAAGGAGATGCATTCTTTGTTTTGAATCGACCCGGCCCTCCTTGTCGGCCTGAATCTGTACCGAAACACTTGTTCGGTTTCCTCGCGATGATGACGCACCCAGGCGTCAGAGCTTGTACAGCCCTACGTGAGTACATCATTAGCGTGTTTGACATATTACCAGAAAATGTCATAAAGTCAAGAGGGGGTTCCCGACTGCCAATCCACCCCCCCGCCTCCACACAGAGGGCGAAGCCTACTAAAAAGAATTTGAAGGGGTGTGGGGGGACTTTTCAAAAGTCCTCCCCACGAAAAAAAACCACA
>JAUNSJ010000070.1 GCA_030539295.1 Planctomycetia bacterium
GATAAATGGCAAGCGGTGTGTGCGTAAGTATGCGAAAGAATTATTAAAAATGTGCATAAATTATGAACAGCCGAGACTTCGACCGCAGTTATGGCAGAGATAGCAGGAGCCGCTGCGAACGGTTATGGCACCGCAGGTATCACAGGCAGGGGCGTCGGATTGAAATTGAGCGTATTGAGTTGAAGCGGCTGTCTTGACCGGGTGGACAGGTTCCGGTTCGACTTGACTCGCAGGTTTGATGAATTGCTGTTCGAGCCAGCGAAAGATGTAATCGACGAGGCTTTTCGCGATGGGGATGTCGGGGTTCTTTGTGAAGCCGGTCGGTTCGAAACGGACATGGGTGAATTTATCGATATAGCAGTGGAGCGGAACGCCGTACTGGAGGCCGAGGGAGAGTGCTGTGGCGAAGCTGTCCATGAGGCCGCCGATTGTACTGCCTTCTTTTGCCATTTTTATAAAAATTTCGCCGACCCGACCGTCGGGGTAGAGGCCGACGTGGAGATAGCCTTCATGACCGCTTACCGAGAATTTATGCGTAAGGGACGGACGCAGGTCGGGCAGTCGTTCACGTTTGGGGGGAGCCGGAATAAACTTTTTTGCGTTCGTTCGGTTTATATTGAGCGGCTGGCCGGTCTTTGAGCCACCGCGATAAACGGCGAGCGACTTCAGTCCAAGTCGCCAGGCCATTGTATAGGCTTCTTCGATATCTTCAACCGTTGCGGAATGAGGCATATTGACCGTTTTGGAAATCGCTCCGGATATAAACGGCTGAGCGGCGGCCATCATCTTAATGTGCGATTGCCAGCAGAGGCAGCGGTTGCCATTGGGTGCGGCGAAGGCACAGTCGAAGACAGTGAGATGTTCGTCCTTAAAATGAGGGGCATTTTCGAGGGAACCGGTTTGTGCGATATGCTCTGAAATGGCCTGGATTGCTTCTTCAGAATAGCCAAGTTTCTTAAGTGCGAGAGGGACAATGCGATTGACCATTTTGAGCGTGCCGCCGCCTGTGAGCTGTTTGTATTTGACCAGGGCAATATCCGGTTCAATACCGGTCGTATCGCAATCCATCATAAAACTGATGGTGCCGGTTGGGGCCAGGACGGAGAATTGACTGTTGCGATAGCCGGTCTCTTCCGCGATTTTGAACGCGTTTTTCCAGATTTTGCGAATGTCGAGCGGGCTGTCCTGGGCCATCGTCTGGTGTACAGCGTTGATTTTAATTCTGTTTTCTTCATATTTTGTGAATGGTCCGAGTCGGGCTGCGAGTTCGGCACTGGTCAGACAGGCCGACGCCTGAAGGAGCGAGGTAATGCGTGAACAGAAAGTTCGTGCTTCGTCACTGTCGTAAGGAATGGCGTTAGCCATGAGGAGTGCGCCGAGGTTGGTGTATCCGAGGCCAATGGGCCGGAAATTATGGCTGTTTTCCGTGATTTCCCGGGTGGGGTAGCTGGAGCGGTCGATGAGAATATCCTGTGCTGTAAAGATAATACGACATGCGTTTTGAAAACGTTCTTCGTTCAGGGTCCCGTCTTCGTTGCGAAATTTCATAAGATTCAGACTGGCGAGATTACAGGCGGAATTATCGAGGCCAAGGTACTCACTACAGGGGTTACTTGCGTTAATATGACCTGACGCCGAGCAGGTATTCCAGCGATCGATGGTATCGTCGAATTGCAGACCGGGGTCACCGCAAGACCAAGCGGCGTGCGCAATTTTGTGGAAGAGGTCGCGTGCGTTGCAGGATGGTCCTTCTTTCGAAGGATCGGTAACGAAATGGGTTGTCCAGATTTCGTCGTCTTGCACGGCCTGCATGAATTCGTTGGTAAGGCGAACGGACAGGTTCGCGTTCTGAAACAGGACGGAGGAATAGGCGTCGTCGCGTGAGAGGCCGGCTTGCATGAGAAGTTTGGCTTTTTCCTCTTCTTTCGTTTTGCATTCGATGAACTCGACGATGTCTGGATGGTCGATATTAAGAATTTGCATTTTAGCGGCGCGGCGTGTCTTGCCACCGGATTTAACGACAGCGGCGATCTGGTCGTAAACGCGCATAAAAGAGAGCGGGCCGGACGGCTTGCCACCGTTAGAGAGTGTTTCGTGACTTGAGCGAAGTGTGGACAGGTTTGTGCCGGTCCCACTGCCGTATTTAAAGAGAGTCGCTTCATTTTTCGCGAGGTCCATAATGGAGTCCATTGTATCGTCGACGCTCTGAATAAAGCAGGCACTGGTCTGCGGATATTGGTAAGCGTCAGCGGCGGGAATCGCCTGATTTGTCAGGGAATCCCAGCGCCAGTTGCGACTTTCGCCGGAGGTGCCGTATTGATCGAAGAGTCCAACGTTGAACCAGACGGGCGAGTTAAAGGCTGTGTACTGATGCAGGCAGAGCCAGGTGAGTTCGCGATAGAATGTATCGCATTGATCACGCGTTTCGAAATAACCGTCGGCCAGGCCCCAGTCGGCGATCGTACGGCAGACGCGGTAAATAAGCTGTTTGAGCGACGTTTCACCGTTTGTGAAATATTTGCTCGCGACAATATTAACGGCCAGTTGCGACCAGTCTTCCGGAAATTCGCAATTGGAAAGTTCGAAGAGGGCGGAGCCGTCGTCGGCGCGGATTGTGGCTGTTCGCTTCGTCCAGCGAACGGTCTCGAACGGGTCAAGAGAGGGACAGAAAATCATGGTATTCATAAAAACCTCGCGGGCTGAAGGGACACGTGTTGGGTCTTTGGCCGACAACACAGGTTATTGAAGAGGAGACGTTTCATTAATTTGTATTTCGCGAACGAGTTGGGCGAGAGATTCCCAGTCGGGGACGGTGCCGGTGTGGGTGTAGTTGCGGCGGGCTTCTTGGATGGCGGTGTGCAGGTTGGGCCAGGCTTGGGATTCCTCTTCCGCTTCGTGCAGGTGGCCGATGAGGAAGAAGCGGTAGGAGTAGCCGTTATGAACTTCCGAGAGGAGTACGGCGGCGGCTCCGAGGTGCTTTTCCACGCATTCCAGGCAGCTTGTGCGAACGGGCTTCTCCGCACGTTCAGAACGGGATAAACGACAGCCGCAGTTTTTTGTGATGTGTAAGCCGGACGACGAGAGGATGTCTTCCGATTTTTCCGCAATTTTGCAATCGATACCGTGAGCGTGATTTGAATGGCAGAGATGACGGTTTTCGAAGCCGCCGTTATCCCGTTTGGCGTAAAGGATTTCGTCGCCGAGTACAGTGCACTTGTATGCGGGGCTGCCGTCGCATTCGAGGTAACGCTGAGTATCGGTTTCCAAGTCGTATTCGAGCGTAAAGACGTCTGCGGTTTCGCCGATCCAGTCGCCGGAGATGAGGAGTTTATTCGGAAAATCGGCACGATAGGCAACGCGGTATAAAAACGCGCCGGGCAGGATGATTTTGCGGTCGCCTTGCGTATCGTGAATGTGAACGACGTCCTGAACCTCGCCAACGACAATTCGTTCTTCATGAATAAATCCACTTCGGGCAATGCGGACCGCGACCGGCTTGGATAGCGCGTCAAGCGTTGTGCCGTCCATGCGGTAGAGTCGGTAGACACCGCTATCGTTCCCGCTTGAGATGAAGGAGACATGCCAGCCGGTTTCGTCTTGCCATGCGGTGGGTGAGCATTCAATGGCGTTTTCTGTAAAGCCGGTTTCAAGACGGTATGGCTCGTTTTCGCCAATAATATAATGGAGTTTCCAGAGGGGATTCTCCGTTTCTTTCGCTGTGGAATAGAACAGAATCTTTTTGCCGGTTTCGTCTTTACAGAGGAATGGCATGTGGGTTAAACCACTGATTTTTTCGAGCATATTGCACCTCTTATTCCGGGCACTGGGGCGTGGTGTTGGGATGAAAGAGAGGGAGTTTTTGCGGGGGGACTTTTCAAAAGTCCCCCCATGCCCCTTCAAACTTTTTTTAGTAGGCTTCGCCCTCTATGGTTGGGGCGGGCACTGAAACGTGGTGGAACGTTCGCCGTTGGCCCAGAGAATTTTATTATTGTCGGGACAGCCGGTTTCGAGAACGAAGGTCCATGTGTACTTGTAGCTGTCGGACGAAATGGAATCGGGGAGCCCGACGAGTTTACCGTTTTCGTCGATACAACCCTGCCGCATGGGCACGTAACCCATATAGTTATTCCGCAGTCGCCAGTAGCGGGCACTGGTGCCGATATTGTCGCCTTGATAAGGTGTGAGGTCCCATGTACCGGTTCCGTTAAACGTAACGGACGCGATTTGCTCGGGGGTACAGCAACAGCATTCGGGATTAAATCGCAAGGTCATGATTCACACTCCGCTGCAATGATTTGCCAGTTGCCGCTGAGCCTGTTGCGCGAAATGACGACGGTTTTACCGGAGGAGATTTTGCCGCTGCCGCTTAAAATAGGGCAATTGCATTCGTAATCTTTACCGTCGACGTTCACGGTGGTTGTCGCGGAGGCGCCGGTAATGGCCGATTGCATTCTGCCGATTAAGTGGCCGCCGGTCGGTGCAGGTACAATAAATGCGAAGGAACCGGTATGGGCAACGAGTCGAAAGGGTCCGAAGTCGGATGAAAAGAGGCCACGCGAATTGCAGTCGATGTACTTGTGTGAGGCGTCTGAAATCCTGACGGATGCACCGATCACGCCGCCGAGCCAGACGCGGCCTATCCTGCCGGAATAGATTGGTTCGGCGGTTATGGCGATGACCTGATCCGGGTCGTCGCTGGCCGGAGTGCCTCCTGCGAGCTGAACACCGTAGGTGAGATACTCGGTAATCGCGTCGTCTTCCGAAACATTTGGGAACATGCGACCGGTTACCGCAAGTGGCAGACCAGCGCGAATATCCGGGCCGGTATTGTAGATGAGAACGGTTCCGCGACCGGAGATTTTCTGCGGGCCGTTTTTCCCGAACACGCCGGACTTCCATTCGGACAGCATTTTATTCAGGTCGTCGCGTCGTATTAAATTTGTCATAGATACTCCTTGCCTGATAGGACAGACGAAAATATACAACTTTATCCGCTTTAAGAATGTTTTTGGTATAAAGTTGTATTGACAAAGGTGTTTTTTGTGGTAGTATGTACTAAATAATCCGCCTGTACATGAATTGAGGGATAAAGTTGTATTATGAAAACAGATTCAAAACTTAAAGAAATTTTCGCCTTGAATGGAGGTATCCTTAAAACCGCCGACCTTCACAAAGCGAATTATTACTATAACGACATTAAACGCCTCATGGAGCAAGGGACCATAGAAAAGATTCGCTATGGATATTATCTTTGGGTTAGCGATGAGGAATATCCCAGTGAAATACAAATGATTCAAAAGCTCTTTCCTGACGTCATACTCTGTATGAATACGGCACTATTTCATTATGGATACATTGATCGTGTTCCGACGGAATGGCATTTGTCGGTCGATAAGGATTCGACGAAGTCCCGATTTCGAATTGAATACCCGGCTGTCAAGCCTTATTACATAGCTTTGAATTATCTTAAAGTGGGTCTCACAAATGACCTTATGGACGGAGTACGAGTGCGAATCTACAATAAAGAGCGTCTGATTTGCGACTGCCTTAAAAGGCATACTCGAATGGACCGGGAGCTATTCAATAAGGCTCTTCAAGCATACATTCGAGATCCAGGAAAAGACATTGCCCGTCTCATGAAGTACGCAAAGATTTTTAGGCTGGAGAAAACTGTGCGGAATATGATAGGAGTATGGCTATGACGAGTGACAAAGGTGCTTCTCTTCTCGCCAAGTTAAAATACAAAGCGACAAAATCGAAAATGAATTTTCAGCAAAGTCTGCTTCTGCTCTTTGAAGAAGAATTCCTTCGCAGACTATCTCTGTCGGAATACGCAAATCACTTCATTCTGAAGGGTGGGTTGCTTATCTTTCTTTTAACTGATTTCCACTCACGGCCAACGGCAGACATGGATTTTCTGTTAAGGAACCTATCGGGGAATTCAAACGAAATCAAGAACATGATAGAAAATATTCTTGCTATTCCCACGGAACAGAGTGATGTTGTAAAATTGGGATTTTCCGGTCTCAAAGACATTGTACAAGATCGACAGTATGGTGGTGTCAGTGTTCATCTTACAGGCATTATCAAAAACGTGCGAGTTTCGTTTAACGCTGACATTGGAATTGGAGATATCGTTATTCCGTCGCCACAAAAAATTGTTATGCCAACTCAAATTCAAACATTATCCACTCTTGAAATCGCTGCCTATTCCATTGAAAGTGTTATTGCTGAAAAATTTGATGCAATATTACAGCGGCTTGAGTTAACAAGTCGAATGAAGGATTTTTATGATATTGTTTGCCTTGCAAAAACATTCAATTTTTATGGTAGCACGCTTCGTCAAGCCATTGCGCAAACGATAAGTAATCGTGGCACACAATATAATGAGAAGTCATTTCAAAGAATTATGGAACTTGCCGATAACCCGGAAATGAACCTTAGATGGCTTTCCTTTATGAAGAATTTTAAAATGAAGGAATCAAATTTCCGCCAAACTATGCATGATTTACAAATATTCATTGAACCTGTTTGGGCTACAATAGTTGACGATCAGCCTTTTACTTTGAAGTGGGCATACAGCAACTATTGCTGGGAATAAAATGAGCTGATAGAAGCCGTTTACGCAACAGTAACGGCAAAAGTCAGGATGACCGGGTTGCCGGAAA
>JAUNSJ010000037.1 GCA_030539295.1 Planctomycetia bacterium
CTTAACAGCGGCTTTTTTAACAGCAGCTTTGGCCATAGAACATTCTCCTTAGTCGTTAGACAGTTTAAATTACGGAAGGAAACCTGTATTTCCACTTCTGAAAAGAAGGGTGCTCCTTCACCTGAAACTCTGACGGTGAAAATGAGAGCGGTTATAACCATACGTGCACAACCGGAACGGTCTCGCCATCTTGCTCTCGGTTCTAACGACAAAAAAACCAAACAAAACAGGTCAACCAATAAAGCGGGATCCTTTCCACGGTAATCATACCTTTGACGTTCGTCTCTCTTACCCCTTCTCAGGCGGCACAGATACTGCTGTCAGTTCATGTGGCGGACCGGAAATAGCATTTGCCAAAAAGGGCAAATACCCCGCATTTCCAATTCCCTCATTTTCTATAAACAATAACCTACACACTTTTTAGTTTCACTCAAGATGAGTTTTGGCAAAAACGAAAAAAATTTCCAAAATTTTTTCGTTTTTGCCGGTTTTTTTTCCTTTTACTCTCCCCAACCGCCGTTCTGACCGTTCTTTTTACCTCAACTCACACTCCTGTTGTATTTGAACTTTTTGGCAAATACCCCCTCAATTCCATCACGACGACTCTCACCTTCGCCTTCCAACTTACTCCAAACTCCTTTCACCTTCCGTTACCAATGCGCCTCCCATGTATAATATCCTTATCTCGCTTTTATAGTTTTTTAACCTTTTTTATTTTACCAATTTTAACATCTATACCGCCTCCTCAAGCGTCCCGTCACACAACAAAATTATCCTTGCCAGCAACAACGAAAAACGAAAGCCCAGCACCGTCAATCGGCGATCGATTCCCCCTAACGCCATCACAACCATGAACCGGCGGCCGGCGTTCCCGTCTGCTTGCCAGGTCGGGAACGCGAGGAGGACGTTCCCTACGCTCGACAACCAACGTCGTTTGCTCATTACGTAAAAAATTGTTTATGATCGCAACCCGCTGCGACACGGATCCAACATCGCGCCGGGTCTACTCACAGCCACTTTAAAGAAAATGCTCATGCTCTTGCGGCTCCTCACTTTACACTGTCGCAATTGGTCTTTCAAAATGTCGCAATTGTATATAAAATTGGACATTTTCCGATATTTCATATCTTGACAAACCCTCTCCGGTAGCTTATACTCAATAGTAAAGTACAAGTTCGAGACGTGAGTTGGTTATTGAGGTAAAATGTCGCAATCAGACCTCTCCAGCGCGTCAACACAAAGAGCAGGAACGAATGGTCAGAATGTTATTTCTTGTGACCGCGGGTTACAAGCGTTCGCAATTCGTCCGAACCAGTAATAAGGAGCAGTGACTATGCAAGGTACATTTCGATTTTCTTTTGGTCCCTGGAACATTCATGAAGGCGCCGACCCGTTCGGTCCCGAAGTCCGCAAGACAATTCCGTTCAACGAGAAGTTGGAGCAGTACAAGAAGCTCGGTTTCGACGGGGTTCAGTTCCACGACGACGACGCGGTTCCGAACATGAATAACATGACGCCCGAGGCGATCATAAAGGAAGCCAGCGATGTGAAAAAGGTTTTGGACGACCATGGTCTGGTCGCCGAATTCGTTGCGCCGCGACTCTGGATGGACCCGCGTACGATCGACGGCGGCTTCACCTCGAACTGTCCCGAATGCCGCAAGTTCGCAATTGAGCGTGTTAAAAGAACGATTGATATTGCCACCGCGCTCGGTACCCGCAATATAGTCTTCTGGCTCGCTCGCGAAGGAACCTATATCCGCGAAGCGAAAGACCCCGTTACCGCCACGGAACGCATTGCCGAAGCGATTCAGATTCTCCTTGATTATAATAAAGACGTTCGCGTCATGATCGAGTCGAAGCCGAATGAGCCGATGGACCATGCCTACATTCCCACAATTGGTCACGCCATTGCGCTCGGGCTGCTCACGACCGCGCCGGAACGCGTCGGATGCCTCATTGAAACAGCCCATGCCATTCTGGCCAATCTGTCCCCGTCCGACGAAATGGGCTACGCGCTGGCCCACAAAAAGCTCTGGAGTGTACATCTTAACGACCAGAACGGTCTTAAATTTGACCAGGACCAGACCTTTGGTGCCGTTGACCCGCGCCGTGCCCTGAATCAGGTACGCGTCCTTGACCAGCATGGTTACGGCAACGATGGCGAATGGGTCGGACTTGACGTTAAGGTCATGCGTACCCAGAAAGATAACGTCTGCATGAAGCATCTCGACTACAGCCGGAAAATCTTCCTGCGACTCCTGGAAATCAGTCGTTCGCTCGACGAGGCCGAAATTACTCGCCTCCAGAACGAACGCGATTACGAAGAGCTTAACTACTACATTATCGACGCCATGCTGAAGTAGTCGCTCACGCGTCTGTCCACTCCGCTCGCTTTTCTCACAGGCACCCAAACCGCCGCGGAAAAGCGAGCTGACTTATTTGCCTTTGAGCACTTCTTACACATACGTTTGTCTTAATCGAAAAAATGGGGACCAAGAGGTATTTTCATGACAGAGATGAAACCATCCGTAACGAAGAAAAGCGATGATCCGGGGGACACGAACCTTGCAGACGCGACCAAAACACAAAAAGAAAAAAAGCAAACGACTTTTTCTCAAACGATTTATCAGGCAACGACTTCTGCTGCCGATTCCATGTACAATGCTACGTCTGCTCTGACGCAATCGGCCGTAAGCACGGTTACCACGACGGCGAAAACCACAACCCAGGCGGTTTCCAACGCGGCGGCAGATATTTTCGGTCGCGTAAGTGAAGTGGCTGGAACCGTGATGGATTACTGGACGCAAGAGAAAAAAGAACAGGGCACCCTGAACCAGGAAACGATGACTCTTGTCCGTCACCCTTCGGTCGTTGTCGACACGGCCTACTGCCCCTCGCCTTCCCTAACTTTGGATCGTGCTTTCGACAAGAAGGGCATTCCGGGCTTTCGTCGCGAATCCTGGCGATTTGACAACAAGTGTCTTGAGGTACCCGACGACCAAGTTGAACAGTGCCTGGAACTTATGCAAAAGAAGATCGAACAAGGCTGTGTACCCGGAATGACTGACCCCTTTGACGCGCACAAGCTCATTGTCTCCGGAAACGTGACCTATTTGCAATCGCGTAACATAGCCAGAACGGGCAAAGTCGCTTCTTTGTGGCTCGATTCCCGTAATCGGGTTGGAACGAGCGACGGAATGACGCCTGGGTTCATTTCAAGAATTGCTGCCTGTACCTGGTCGGAGAGTATAAAGGACAATCCTCTAAACTGGTCCCTTGACCGATTTTCCGACCTTGTTCTCAACAAAATAGACTGGACGCGAATCTATCATATTCTGGAGGACGGGCAGATAAAAGATGGCGCAACGCTTAGTGAAGCGGTCATAAGCGGCGCTGCCAGTGGTGCGGCGATTGGCCTGATTTGCCCGTTGGTGGGCACTCTCGCGGGCGCCGCTGTCGGTGGTCTGGGGGCCTTCGCGAATGCTGGTGCCCATTCTTTAAAAAGGAAACTCTGGCCCGTGCAACAGGCGACATATATGCTGAGTCACGACTGGCTCTTGTGCGAAGAGGAGATAACGGAGCTCGGTCAGCGTATCATTGGCAAGATAACATGGCCCTGGCTTAAGAAGCTGGAATCACGCTATATAACCATCGAACAGCGTATACAAGCGGTGTACGAGGAGTTTGACGTCGCCTGTTACTTCGCGGCCCGCAAACGAAAGGAAGTGGTCATTGCACCAAAATCTGCCGTATGGTATGATCCGAGTCACAAGCAGGGTGCGACACAAAAACTTCCCCGCACGCCGTCGCCTCGGTAACTTAGTCCGCGAACTCCTTATGGTTCTTTCGCCAGGTTTTGGGGCTTGTGCCGGTTACTTGACGAAAGGCCTTGAGGAAGTAATTCGGTTCAAAACCCGTTTGCGACGCTATTGTATAGACCGGGAGAAGGGTCGTGGCCAGCAGGGTTTTCGCTGCGTCCATACGGAGTCGCTGAATCTCTTCGGCTATGGTACGGCCAAAGGTCTTTTTAATAACGTCGTTCCGCGGTTCGACGCGACAGTGCCAGTTCCCGCTCAATATCGATCAGACCAATTTTTTCGCATGCGTTCGTCTGAAGAAAACGTTCCAGGCGGACCATATCCGGGTCGTCAACGGCTATAATATCTGTTGACTGCCGCGTTGCCACGCCCAGGGGTTCCACGAGAAGGGGAAGCTCAGGCATTTTCTTACGCCGGTCCATCTTTTGTGCCAGAAGAGACGCCGCCTGATATCCGACACGCCCGGAGTTCGGGTCGACACTGGAGAGTTGGGGAGTGAGCACATTGCACAGGTGCGTATCATTATCGGCGCCGAGCAGGGCAACATCGTCGGGTATGCGCAGGCCAAGTTCGCTACAGGCACGATGAACATGAAACGCGATTGTGTCGGCCGCACACCAGATTCCGACAGGAGCCGGAAGTGCCCGCAGCCATTTGACCAGGTCCTTTTTACTCTCCTCATTCCAGACGGGAAAAGACGATTTGGGCGTGTGCGTCGAAGATTCGAATCGCAGGCAGGAGTAGCCTTGACTCCGCAAAGCGTTTTCATACGCGTTGCCCCGGGCCTCACCCCACCAGGTATTACCATAGGTATAGTAGGCAAAATGCGTTAAGCCACAATGCACAAAATGTTCCGCCGCGAGCTGTCCGGTCGCCGCCGCACTCGATTGCACCTCGCTTAAGGAAGAGACGCCATCGCCGAGCAGTTCCACCGTTGGCACTTGAAGCGACCTTATATATTCGCCTAACGGTGAGCTTCCTGTTCGACATATGATACCGTCGCCGCGCCAGGTTTTTACAACGTCCGGGACTGTCGTAAGAATCCCCTGTTCCTCAAAGGTTATGAGCCAGTGCCCTCGCTCCTGGACGTAGCGCGAGACTCCTTCGATTATGCCTCGACCATAGGCACGCGAAGTCTCGATTACCAGAAGGACATGCTTCTGACGCGGTTTCATTACGCCTCCTCTTCCCGGAATCACGAACTCCTCCTGCAAAATTCAATCCGCAGCGATATTCAAGCGGTCCATTCATCGCTCTATAACCTTATAATAGCCGCAAAATCCTCTTTGGCAAGTATAATACGGCGTCAAAAACGTGGAATTTTACGACATGTACTCGCTTGATTAACCGACAAATCCGCATTCTCGTCATGCCGTTGCGACCGCCATTATTCCCGATATTTGCGTAAAATACAGGGAATTCCATCCGATTGATTCAAAATATATTCCTGTCGACTCAAATACCAATATCCGCCTCCGGGCGATGTTGACGCCTTCTTTGTCTGGTGTTACAATGTCGAAAAATGGTTGTGCCAGGCCGAGATGTTTCCCTACGTCATCTCGTCGCGCCGCCTTCGGGTGCGATTTGAAAAAACGGCCGCCCGGAGTGCGAGAGCAATAAAATTGACCAAAAAGCGAGAGGAGAGAAAATGCAACTGCCGCTTTTAGACGTTGTTGTCCTGATTGTCTATGTTTTGGGGTCGGTTGCCTTCGGCTGCTGGTTCGTCGTTCGCTCGCGCGATCCGGAAGGCTTTACCTCGGCCAAGGGACGCATTCCTTCTCTGGTCGTTGCCTTATCGCTTTTCGGTACCTATATAAGCAGTATAAGTTTTCTTGGCTATGCCGGCATGGCCTATATTGGCAACTGGAATACATTTACCTTGAGCCTGACGCTTCCGCTGGTCGCCTGGATTGGCGCGAAGTGGTTTGTGCCGTTCTATCGCAATTGCGGCACGGTCTCCACCTACTGTCATTTGGAAGAGCGGTTCGGCTTGTGGTGCCGACTGTACGCTACGGTTTGCTATCTCCTGACGCAAATTGCGCGTATGGGCACGGTTATGTTCCTACTGGCGATTCCGCTGCGTCATCTGCTCGGCTGGGATATGGTAACCATCATCCTGGTCACCGGCCTGTTAACAACATTCTATTCCACGCTCGGCGGAATTGAAGGCGTTGTCTGGACCGACGCGTTTCAGTCAGCGGTATTAATCTGCGCGACCGTTCTATGTGTCGTCCTGATTCCGTTTCTCTTGCCGGAAGGTCCGGGCCAACTTTTTAAAATCGCCCTGGAGAACAAGAAATTTTCATTGGGGACACTCTCGAGCGATCTGTCGCAATCGACATTCTGGGTCGTCCTGATTTACGGCATAACGATCAACCTTCAGAATTTCGGGATTGACCAGAATTTCGTTCAGCGCTATTTAACAGCCCGCTCGGAGCAGGACGCGAAGAAGTCACTTTGGATCTCCTGCCTGACAACGATACCCATGAACGCGTGTTTCTTCTTTATTGGAACGGCTCTGTTTGCCTACTACACAGTCCGGCCCGAACTCCTCTCGCCCGAACTGACGCAAGAGATTGCCAAGGGGAATGGCGACGGCGTTTTTCCCTACTTTATCGTTCACGGACTGCCCACCGGAATAACGGGTCTGGTCATTGCCGCCCTATTCGCCGCGGCCATGAGCACAATAAGTACGAGTCTGAACGGCTGCGCGACGCTAACCCTGACCGATTTCTACCGCCGATTCTGGCGTCCGCAAGCGAGTGCAAAAGAGGAAATGGTCGTGCTGTATTCCACAACCGTGCTCTGGGGTGTGCTCGGTATGGCCGCCGCAATTGCCATGCTGCACGCAAAAAATATTCTCGACGTCTGGTGGACCATTTCCGGAATCGTCAGTGGTGGTATGCTCGGCCTGTTCCTGCTCGGCTTCCTGTCTCGCAAGTCGAGTAACACCGCGGCGCTACTCGGTACATTGGCCGGAATTGCCGTGATTTTATGGATGACCCTCTCCTTGCCCGCCCTGAACTTCTGGCCCGAATCACTCGTCGCATACGGCAGTCCCTTTCACCGTTTCCTCATTCCGGTCGTCGGAACGGTAACCATACTCCTGGTCGGCTTCCTCGCGACTCTGGTCGTGCCACAGCGGCGCGCCAGCGAACCCTTAAATGACAACTAATATGGTGGGACTTATGGAAAAACGTTTCGCTCTTGGCATTGACTACGGCACGGCAAGCGTACGCGCCTTACTCCTCGATTTTCTCGAAGGGGTTGAAGTTGCCTCCTCTGTCTTCTACTACCCCCATGGTGTTGAGGGCGTCCTCGAAGACGAGAGCAATCCACTCGTGGCACGACAGCATCCGGAAGATTATATCCACGGGTTTTATCAGTCTGTACAAGACGTCCTGAATCAAGGCAAGCGTTCCGGATGCGACCCGGCCGCGGTCATCGGACTGGGGGTCGACGCGACCGGATCGACGCCGATTCCCGTCGACTCGCAAGGGACGCCGCTGGCCATGACCGACCGATATGCGAACAATTTAAACGCCATGGCCTGGCTCTGGAAAGATCACAGCAGTTTCGCGGAAGCTGGCGAGATAACCGACCGGATACGGGAGTCGAAGCTGCCCTACCTGTCGAAATGTGGCGGAAGTTACAGTAGTGAATGGTTCTGGTCGAAAATTCTGCACTGTCTGCGAACCGACCCGGAAACGGGCGCGGCAGCGGCCACCTGGGTTGAACTGTCCGACTTCATTCCCGCTTTTATCACCGGACGCACACGCCCGGAGCAACTGGTCCGCAACGCGTGTGCCGCAGGGCACAAAGCCATGTACAATTCCAGCTGGGGCGGACTGCCGGCCCGCGAGTTCTTAACCACACTCGACCCGCGAATGGCCATCCTGTCCGATTCCTTTTCCAAGCCGCAAACGGCGTCGGAAATCGCAGGGTTACTCTCTCCCGAAGCCGCGTTCCGCTCACGCTTGCCGCAGGGAATACCAGTCGCAACCGGAGCTATCGACGCTCATCTCGGGGCCGTCGGCGCCGGAATCGCGCCCGGCGCTCTCGTGAAAATCATTGGCACCAGTACGTGCGATATGATGGTACACCCGCTTAACGACCCCCTGCCCGATATTCCGGGCCTCTGCGGCGCTGCGGAAGAGTCTATTCTGCCTGGGATGCTCGGGCTTGAGGCGGGACAATCGGCCGTGGGCGACCTGTTCAACTGGTTCGTTCGCCAGTTCGGAGAGGGAAACGACCCGGAACTCGTGCACCGCCGGTACACGGATCAGGCGTCAGAACTCTTGCCAGGCGAAACCGGCCTACTGGCTCTCGACTGGAATAACGGAAACCGTACTATTCTGATTGACCCGCTCTTGTCCGGACTTCTCCTGGGTACTACATTACAGACTCGACCGTGCGAAATCTATCGTGCCCTGATCGAAGCTACGGCGTTCGGGGCCTTGCGTATCATCGAACAACTGGAACACTATGGCGTCCCTGTAAATCAGGTCATCGCCTGCGGCGGAATAGCCGCGAAGAACCCACTCCTTATGCAAATTTACGCCGACGTCTGTAACCGGCCCATGATCGTCTCGCGGTCGACGCAGTCGTGCGCGCTCGGGGCAGCGATCTACGGGGCCTTTGTGGGCGGTGCCTTTTCCACGCTCGACGAGGCTCGCGAAAAATTGGTCCCCAAACCCAATCAAATTTATAAACCGAACGCGGAGCATGTCGCGACGTACAAGAGAGTGGGGAGTCTCTGGCG
This sequence comes from Planctomycetia bacterium, assembly GCA_030539295.1. Lineage (GTDB taxonomy): Bacteria > Planctomycetota > Planctomycetia > Pirellulales > Thermoguttaceae > JAUNBG01. The sequence goes on from JAUNSJ010000037.1 coordinate 8,583, forward strand.
TCAGCTCCATGACGCGTTCGGAATACCGGGAACGACCAGCGACCTGTCATACATGATGAAAGAGCTGATCGCGCTGCGCGATGCACAACGGGTCAGGAATTCGACGCTATAGCCGCCAGGGCGTCAGCAATTTGATCCTGTTCCTCCTGCTTGAATAACCCGGTCGCCACCGCCTGCTTGAGCGTGACCGACGCCGCTTCCCGATTCAATCGCACTTTCATGCGGTGCATAATAAAGATCACAACGGCCAGCAGGTATCCCGTTATGATCGCCGGCGCCGAATCGGCCATAAGACCAAACGCCAGCACGGAGAAGACGGTCCAGAACGCAATCGGCTCCCACTGCTTGAGCGATTCTCGCATCTTCTCCCGGACCGGATTCTCTTTCGCGTGCACCAGACTGCAAATCGCGTACAGAGCAAGGCCGATCGAGCTGATGTCCTTCTGACCTATCGTCTCCGGACTTAACTCAACTTGACCTGTCTCCGGATTATACGCGTTTACCGAAAAATCGTCGCCCCGACTGACCGTTATCTTCTTGAGACCAACGTCATTCAAAACCTTTTGCGCAACCGACTCCGCAGTGTGCGACGTCATGGCTTCCGTTAATTTACTGATCTTCCTCTCTTGTCTCTTGTGGCTTACATGCCCCGCGATAAAAATGGGAACCAAAGGCAATCCATACAACAGGGACATAGGTACATAATCTAACATGGAAATTTCTCCTGAATATTCGATACCGATTCGCTCTCAGACTCGCTGCTCGCGGTCCAACCGGCTCTTGCGCCGACCGCCACGACAACATGCGTCGAGACAAAGATTAAATTCGGTATATCTTGTTCTATATTGGGTTGCGCCAAACTGAAATCATTTCAACCTTGTCGGGACAGAACTCTGCGACGATCGATCTAACAAACGATTGATCTCATAAGCGACCGTTAAAAACAGAATCCTGCACCCTCTTTCGGCGGCAACCGGAAGGCAACAGACGACAGGAATACCAGAAGGTCAATTACGCAAGACACAGAGGGCTAAAAAGATGGGAGACGCCTGACCCGCCAAAAGGGGCGATACGGTTGCGGCCGAACGGGTCAGATGCTCCTTGCGAACATATTCAAGCCAAGCGGAAAAACCGAGCACAAGATGACGCAAAGAATCAATTTGCGAATAATTCTGACGCACAGGGAAATCGCGAACCACTCGCGTCGACCACGGCGCCGTACTTAGCGGCGTCTCGCGACTGATCGTGCCCCAATGATTCGCCAGTTTATCCTGCGAATCCGGCACCTGCGACTGATCAACGTCACCCCCGAAACATAACGACTCACACGACACGCCACGGGTATCCGAGGCGTGCCCTGCCGTTACCATCGCCGCAAAGCAGATGGTTAATAGAATTAGCAGTGCAAAATATGCTTTTTGTGTCATTTCTGTTTCTTCGTATGCAATTTCCTTACACAGGCCCAAACCTATGTCTTGATTCTAACCTTTTTATCTGATTTTGTCGAGAGCAAACTTGACAAACCTTCCATTTTTCCCGAAAAAAGCGATTTTATTTTGACAAAAAAAGCGAGTGGGCCGGTTCGGGGGCATTGCCGGACCCCGGGCAATCTCTACAATATAAGTATTGGCGTAGGATTTGGAACGCTGCCTGGGCAAGGCTCAGGCGGCCGATGACGTGTCTATTATATTATAGAGAAAGAACAAGAGCGACGAACGATGAATATTTTAGTGGTGGGTTCCGGAGGCCGGGAACATGCGTTGGCGTGGAAACTTAAGCAGAGTCCGCGTGTCGAGAAGGTTTTTATTGCTCCTGGCAACGCAGGGACCGAGCAGGAAGGGGAAAACGTCCCGATCGATGCCCTGGATTTTCCTCGCCTGATCGAATTTGCCAAGTCGAATAAGGTTGGACTGACCGTAGTCGGGCCGGAAGCCCCTCTTTCGGCGGGGATCGTCGACGCGTTTAAGGCGGCCGGACTTAAAGTCTTTGGCCCCTCGAAAAAAGCGGCGCAACTTGAGGCCAGTAAGGTTTTCTGCAAAGAGATTCTCGTCGCCGCCTCCGTACCGACCGCTCTGTATCGGGCGTTTAATAATGAGCGTGACGCCGTCACCTACCTGCGTACCCTTCAAGGCATGCCAGTCGTCATAAAGGCAGACGGTCTGGCCGCTGGTAAAGGCGTTATCGTCTGTGACGGTTACGAAGACGCCGTGGACGCGGTTCATCGTCTGGCTGCCGACCGGGAATTCGGCGACGCGGGCAATCGGTTTATTATCGAGGAGCGTCTCTCGGGTCAGGAGGCGAGCGTCCTGGCCATAACCGACGGTAAAACCATCATGACCCTGCAACCGGCGCAAGATCACAAGGCCGCTCACGACGGCGACACCGGTCCGAACACCGGCGGCATGGGCGCCTACTGCCCCGCGGCTCTCGTCGACGACGCCATGCTACACTGGATCGAAGAGAATGTCCTCGTCCCCACCGTCCACACACTCAATCGAGCCGGTACCCCCTTCACGGGCATACTCTATGCCGGACTTATGCTCACGCCCCAGGGCCCTCGCGTCCTGGAATACAACGTCCGATTCGGCGACCCGGAATGCCAGCCACTGCTGTTCCGACTCAAGACAGACCTGGTCGACGTCCTGGAAGCCGCGGCCGACGGACGTTTGGACCAGTGCGAGCCTTTGGAATGGGACGACCGCGGCGCCGTCTGCGTCGTTATGGCCAGCGAAGGCTATCCCGGCAGTTACCGCAAAGGCTACCCCATCTCCGGCCTGGAAGAAGCGGATGCCTTGCCGAACGTGAAAGTTTTCCACGCTGGGACCAACCGGGTCAAAGGCAATATCTGTAATAACGGCGGACGCGTACTCGACGTCACCGCGCTCGGAGCCACCATAGCCGAGGCCAAGAAGAACGCGTACGAAGCAGTCTCTAAAATTTCCTGGCACGGCTCTTGGTGCCGATCCGATATTTCTGACAAGAACAAGGAGAAATAATCATGAAGTTTCGTCTTCCATGGTACTTTACCCTTGCAGTCGCAATTGTTTGCCTCTGCTGTTCTACGCTCGTTCGGGCGCAGGATGTCAAGCCGGTCAAATATGTCTTCCTGTTTATTGGCGATGGCTTTTCCATTCCGCAGAGAATGATGGTCGAAGAATTTTGCAAGAAGACAGGGCAGCCGCCCTTGTACCTGAATTCCCTTCCGAACCACGCCCTGACAACCACAAGTAGTGCCAACTCGTTCATAACGGACTCCGCTGCCAGTGGTACCGCTATTGCCTGTGGCGAGAAGACTAACAACGGTCAGTTGGGCGTCGACGCGGCCGGAACGGGACGACTCACCTCTATTGCCGAAGTTGCACGGGACGCCGGACGCAAGGTGGGCATTGTTACCAGTGTGACTCTCAACCACGCAACCCCCGCCGCTTTTTACGCACACAATACCAGTCGGGGCGCAGGCTACGAAATCGGACTCGACCTGCTCCAGTCCAACTTCGACTACTTCGCCGGCGGCGGTCTGGATGATCAAAACGACGCAAAGCACCCGAAATTCGAGGGTCCTCTCTACGAACTGGCCGCTCAAAAAGGGTATACGGTTGTACACAATCCGGACGATGTCCTCGCCTTAACCCCCGACCGCGGCAAGGTCATTGCCTGTCTCGAGAAAGGGGCTTTGCCCTACGCTATTGACCATCAGGGAGGTCTTACCCTGGCCGACTACACCCGCAAGGGAATTGAGCTGCTGGACAATCCCAACGGCTTCTTTATGATGGTCGAAGGCGGAAAAATCGACTGGATGTGTCATGCGAACGACGCCGCTACGGTTCTCTGGGAAACAATCGCCTTCGACGCCGCCATTCAGGTCGCTCGTGATTTCTTCAACGACCATGCCGACGAGACGCTCATCGTCGTAACCGGCGACCACGAAACCGGTGGACTGACTCTCGGCTTCGCCGGTACAGGCTATCAGTCCTTTATTGAGACCCTCTCCTGTCAAAAATGTTCTCTCGACTCCTTTCGAAGTCTCCTCGATAACCTCTCGAAAGAGAAGGGCGACGACTTGACGTTCCAAGACGTGCAACCTCTCATTACCGAGAACTTCGGCCTGCTGTTCCCGCCAGAGGATGAAGTCGACGACGACGCCGATGACGACGCCGACAAAAAAGACAAGTCGGAAAAAGAGGATAAAGACGACGAGGACGAGAAGGAGCAAGACCGCATGATGCTCAATAAGTCCGAACTGAAACGGATAACCGAAGCGTATAAAAAATCCTATGAAGGGAGTCGTTCGTCCAAAGCGTTGGTTTTAGCCGTGCTGAACACCTTTAATAACAAGGCGTCGCTCGGCTGGACCTCTTCGGCGCACACGGCACTGCCGGTCGATACCTCCGCGGTAGGCTGCGAGGCCGAGCATTTCAACGGTATGATCGACAATACTGACATTGCCAAACTGCTCAAGCAGATGGTGCTCTAACGCATGACGGGTACCGACGGAAAGCTACGCCGCGAGTTGATTGCGGTTGCCCTTGTATCCCTTTGCTGTCTGGGCGTGGCCGCTTGTGACCTCGGGCCGGAGCACGAGCCGGAAAAGGGCACAAAGGAGAGCGCACGCGTTGTCGAAGTCGACGATTCCGACCTGGTGACCCTCGGACTCGTGCGACAGGGTTCCCAGCATTTGAAAGTTCGCATGCTCTCCGGGGAATGGCGAGGCGAACTTTTCGCCGCCGATAATCTCCTGCGTGCCCAGATGGATTTGGACAAGGTCTTTCGTGAAGGCGACCGTATTCTCGTCGCCGTTTACGATGGTGCTCTGCCCGGCCAGGATACGATTAATGCGCAAGACTACGACCGCTCCGGCTGGACGTTTCTGTTAGTTGCCATTTTTGCACTGCTACTGCTGCTCTACGGCGGGCTGACCGGGTTAAAAGCGCTCCTTTCTTTCATCTTTAGTTGCCTCGTGATTTGGAAGATTATGGTGCCCCTGTGTCTGGCGGGGGTCGAACCACTGCTCCTGGCGACCGCGGTTGTCACGGTACTCTCGGCGGTCATTATCTATCTGGTCGCCGGACTCAATCGGAAGGGGACAACGGCCTTCTTGGGTGCCTTTACCGGTGTCGTTGTCAGTTGCCTTTTGGCATGGCTCTTTGCCCGACTCTTTCAGCTCAACGGCGCGGTCATGCCCTATTCCCAGGCCCTGCTCTATTCCGGTTACGAATCGCTGAACCTGTCTCACATTTATATTGGCGGCATTTTTCTAAGCTCATCGGGCGCGGTTATGGACCTCGGTATGGACATTGCCGCCGGTATGACCGAAGTGGCCAACCAGAACACATCCCTAACCCGTCGCGAACTCATTGCATCCGGTTTCCGGATGGGACGCAGTGTCGTTGGCACCATGACCACAACCCTGCTGCTCGCCTATTCGGGCGGCTATTTAACTCTCATGATGACCTTCCTGGCCCAAGGGACCTCGCCGGTCGATTTCATTAATAATCCGTACGTTGCCTCCGAAGTTGTCAAGACGATCGTCGGCAGTTTCGGCCTGGTTCTCGTTGCCCCGCTTACCGCGTGCATCGGTGGTTTTTTATTAAAACACAATGGCACTCCTACCGAATCCCGCTGACGTCATCCCGTGCAACGACGGGCAAGAGCAGTGGAAGAAGACTTAACAGAACCAAATAACATTTTTTCGCAAGATTTACAAAGGAGTTTTAACTTGAAAATCCTATCCTGTTGTTCCGCTCTATTGCTCTGCTTATGTCTGTTGTCCGAGGCCCGGGGACAGACCGAAATCAGCTCGCCCGACAACCGTGTTCGCGTCATTTGGTCGCTGGACGATGGGCGGCCCTCTTATTCTCTGGACTTCCAGGGCAAACAGGTCGTGGAAAAATCCGTTGCCTGGCTCGCACTGCCGGACGTCGAAAAGGCTTCCGCCTGGTCCGCGAGTGAACTGCAGACAACACAAAAGGAATGGACTCCTGTCTATGGTGAAACGGCTGTTATTCCCGAGCAATACAACGAACGTACCTTTCGCCTGACCGCAACGGACAGCGAACATGAGATTCCGGAATTGCAATGCCGCGTCTATAATGAAGGCCTGGCCTTTCGCTGGCATTGGCCTGACGACGCGAAGAGGGCCGTCACAATTCAGAAAGACGCAACGACGTTCGTCTTACCGGCCGGGACCCAGGCCTATCCCATTTTTTCCACCGAAGGCACCTTCCCACGCGACCCCATTGCCTTGGAACTGGTTGACGGCAGTGTCTTCTCACCCATGACGGTTAAGCTGTCCGACGGTGTCTGCCTCGCCCTGCTCGAATCTCACGTTACAGCCTGGCCCCGACTCGTATTCCCATGCCACAACAGCGACACCGTTGAAATCGCGATGCCGGAAGAAACCGTTCTCAAGCCAGGCGACTTTTCTCCCTGGCGCGTTATCATGGTCGCCGAAAATGAGGCGCGACTCGTGGAAAATGAGTTCATGACCTTGAATTTGAATCCCCCTTGTACGCTCGACGATACCTCGTGGATTCTGCCGGGTAAGACGCTCAGTAACGAATTGAACTGCCCCATTCAGATGGAATCCCTCTTGAGTATGGTCGATTTCGCGGCGGCACACGCAATACGCTACATTCAGATCGACTGGGGCTGGTACGGGACCGAATGGTGCTGGTCCGACGAAGAATGCGACGCCTGGGCAAAGGCATTTCCGGACAAGGCGGCCGACCCCGACTGGCGACGCAACGCGCAAGGGTCCCCCTACCTCCCCGCTCACGGACTCGTTCCCTACACACCAGGCTGGGCCAGTACGACCACGGTCGACTTGGACATGCCCGAGCTGATTCGCTATGCCCGTGAAAAAAACGTCGGGATTTGTCTCTACATCAACGATTTTATGCTGAAGAAATATGACCAGGACCCTCTCTTCGCGGAATATGAGAAATGGGGTCTGGCCGGACTGAAGCCGGGGTTCGTCGCTTATGGGACCGGCAGGAACACGGAAGAGATACGAAGCCTTGTAGCAACGGCCGCGGCTCATCGCCTGTGGCTCTGCGTCCACGACCTGTATCTGCCCGACGGCATGGCCCGAACCTATCCGAACCTGCTCACCGTCGAAGGCGGTGGCGGGCAGGAAGGCTGGCACCCGGATTTTCATGACGTGACCCTGCCCTTTACCCGCGGACTGGCCGGTCCCTTCGACTACACGCCGGCACTCTACGCAAAAGACAAAAGCCACACGCACCAGCTGTCTCTCCTTCTGACTCTCTACGGACCGACTCACGTCATTCGAAGCGGGTGGGCCATTCGTAATAATACGGAGGAACCAAAATTCGGGTCCGAACTCGAGTTCCTCAATGAAGTTGACTCCGACTGGCAGGCGACCGACGTCCTGGACGCCAAAATTGGTCGATATATAATCCTCGCACGCAAGACGAAAGACGGACTCTGGCAGCTCGGTGCCACTAATGGTCCCGAACCCTATGCCAAGGAACTTGAATTATCGTTCCTCGACCCGGACAGCGAGTATATCATGACCTTGTGGTCTGACGCAGAGGAGACCATTGGCCCTTGGCGACCGGCGGTCAAGACGGAGCAAACAGTGCGACGCGGCGACCGAATCGCGTTAAAAATGTTCCCCGCCGGCGGGGCCGTCGCTCTATTCAAAAAGAAATAACAACCTACTGCGGACTGCGCTCGTTTCGCGTCTGACGCGATCCGCACTGATTCCCTCGAAACATTAACTGGCAAAACTGAAGACTATTATTATGGAAGTACAGATTTCGACTTTCGGAGCCGTGGCCGGACTCCTCCTGTCCGTCCTGTTCATTATTGGACGCATGCACCCGGTCTACAGCCTCATGATTGGCGCTCTGGCCGGTGGACTTATCGGCGGTAATGAACTCGGCGCTACGGTCTCCTGTATGATCGCCGGCTCTGGACAGATGATGCAGGCCGTTTTACGTATTCTGGGCGCCGGCGTGCTCGTCGGCTCTCTGGTCTATACAGGCGCGGCAAATATTATTGCCCGTACCCTCGTTTCATACGCGGGCGAACGATTCATTCTCCCGGCTCTGGCCCTGGCCACTCTCCTGCTAACTCTCTCGGGCGTCTTTGTCGATATTGCCGTTATTACCGTGGCCCCCATTGCCTTGGCCGTGGCGGCTCGACTCGAGTTAAGTCGCTCGGCCATTCTTCTGGCTATGATCGGCGGCGGCAAAGCGGGCAATATCATGTCTCCGAATCCGAATACCATTGTCCTTTCAGAGAAGATGGGCGTGCCACTGACCGACCTCATGCAGGCCGGACTGTTGCCCGCGATATGTGCCTTTATTATGACATGCCTGCTGGCTCATCTCCTGCGTAACTGGCGTGACCGGGTCGCCCCGGCCGCGAGTGCCGAATCGGCCGACCCGCCCGTCCGACTAACCACATTTCTGGCTGCCGCCGTGGGGCCGGTTGCCGCCATCTGCTTATTGGCCTTGCGACCTTTGGCCAATATTGCCATTGACCCACTCGTCGCGCTCCCGGTCGGCGGACTTCTCGGGCTGCTCGCAATGGGTAAGCCATCTGGAACCAGGGAATGTATGCGAATCGGGCTGGAAAAGATGGCGCCCGTGGCTCTGCTGCTCATCGGAACTGGCTGCCTGGCCGGAATTATTGGCGAATCCGGCTTGAAATTCTCATTGATTCATTTCATTGAAGGTTGTGGACTGCCAGGCTTTTCTCTGGCTCCTGTTTCCGGCATACTCCTGTGCGGCGCCACGGCCTCGACCGTGGCCGGCGCTACCGTTGCCAGCTCCGTTTTCGGACCCGCTCTTATCGAACTCGGCGTACCCGCTCTGGCCGGGGCCATTATGATTCACACCGGGGCTACCGTTTGTGATACCTTGCCGCACGGCAGTTTCTTTCACGCCTCCGGCGGCTCCGTTCAGATGGAACTCGGTCATCGCATGCGACTGATCCCCCTTGAAATGATAATCGGCCTGACTCAAACGATAACCGCCGTGCTCCTGTTCATGCCGTAGTCACAGGTTATGACTCACCACCTTATGACGCGTCCCCGCGGCGCCACAGCTTGCAAAACCGGCGCCGCTCGTCCCGGGTCAGTCCCAGGCCGCCTATAATTGCAAAATAGAGAATTGAGCACGCCAGGCCCAGCAGGAGCAATCGGCAGTACGAAGGCTCAACAAAGCACGCCGTTATCGCTATTCCAGGAGACGCCGCCAGCAGACTCACCAGAAATGCTTTCGTCAGACAGGCCGCGTACCCCCGCAATGACTGTCCCACAATGCGCGTCGTGTACAGAGGAATTATAAGAAACTGAATCAGAAAGCCAGGCAGTACCTCGGCCAGCACAACCCCGAAAACGCCCCAGCCCCAGGCAAGAAAGACAACACCGAGCAGCAGGAAGGCCAAGGCGTGCGCCGCATTCGACCAAGCGTAAAAACGATGCCGCGCCGTCGCCAGCAGAATCTGATAATTCGTCCGGCCCGCACCATAACACAAACCAAACCACACCATAAGCAGGACAAGCGCCCCGCAGTCCGCTAAATACGCCGGACCTATCCAGCGCTCAATGAACGCCCGTCCCCACGCAATAAAACCAAACGATATAAAAACCGCCATGTACGTCCCCAACCGCCAAAACAGCCGGCAGGACTCGCGAAATTCCTCCGTTACCGCACAGAATTTCGCCTCGCCTTCCCCCGAACCAGCTTCACGGACCGGCCTACTCGTACCGCTGGCCAGCAAATGCGTTAGCCAGTTCGTCTCCCACGACGTCAGGAACAGAAACAGCGTGCGACCGTGGCCCGCAAGCGTCACAATAATCAAATTGTACGGCGTCGCCGCTTCAAAACTCACCATGATCGCCAGCAGAAACAGACCAAACCGCAGCAGGATCGTCTCCATAACCTGACTCAAAAATACATAACGACCGTAGCTCAACATCTCCAGCAGCCGCGATCGCGAGAGCAAACGCAGCGAAAAGCGAAACTCCGGCACAACCCGACGCGCAAGATAATAGACAATCCCAAAACTTATCGTATTTACCGCCAGATTGACCGTCGCCAGCGCAATGACCTTACCACCGAACCAGATCGCCAGAAAACATCCCAAGCCGTTCATGCACCGAAACAAAATCAGACGCCACGAATTCAAATCGTGACGCATAACCCCGGCTATAATGCCGTCACAGACGTTCGTGGGAAAATTCACCAGATACGCCAGGCCAAAAAGGAGCAGAACAGCCGAAAACGTGTCCAGATTCGCCATGTCCGGCTCCAGATACCATATGACCGGCAGAAGTAACAGCGTCAGAAGCAGACAGCCCGTCGCCAGCAGCAGCGACAGGAACAGCGCCGTTGACGTCGTCTTTCCCACACGGTCAGCATCCCCTTCCGAAAACGCGACCGTTACAAATCGACTCACCGCCGTGCCAAGGCCAAAATCCAGCAGAGAAAACCACACCGACAGCGCCGTAACGATCGCAAACAGACCGTACAGCCGGTCGCCCACCGCTCGCAATATATACGGCGAAAGGCCCAGCCCGATCAGAATCGCCAAGAGCATATTGACAAGATTCAACAACGACGCTGTCAGGTATTTCCGGGCAAAACGACGACGCTGACCCGCTTGCGCTGCTTGTGGCTCTGGCGACATTCGGTTGACTTATTTCTCCCCCGACCCGGACGTCAAACGCTCCCCGCCCCGACCGGTCATCTGGGCATAGGCCGTGCAATACAACGCGACTCCAAGAGGCCAAATAAGAAAACACCCCAAAACACTCATCACAAGGGACGCGATCACCAGCGCCAAGGATGCTGGTCCTGGAGGCGCCGCGCCAGGAATCCCCGCAACCAGAGGCACCATTAACGAATAGACGATCATGAACAGGACCATCGGAATGCCCAGCAGGATAAACGCCGCCAGTGCATAGGGGCGAAAATTCCCCGTCGCAAACTGATTCGAAAGCGAAAACGACTTCAAAACCGGTACGTTCTTCTCGATAATAAACGGAAGGTTAAAGACATATCGAAACGCCACCCAGAAAAATGTGATCACCATGAAAATCACAATCAAACTTATCAACACAACTTGCGCCACATTCACAATCATCAGCATACTGTCCGAAAAAACACTCGACAGGTATCGGCACAGACCCGTAACGAACATGCTCAAGACCAATCCCGCAATGGCGCACAATACGTACATACCAATCAGAAGCAGCGTATAGAGAATCCACGCAAGAACGGCGCGGAAAAATACGGATATCCGACTCGGAAAAAGCGTTCGCCAGGAGCCGTCGCTACCGGTGGCCAAAAGGACCATGTAGTGCAAAAACAGGAATGAGACCACGCCTCCTATCACGCCCATCGTCATTCCAAAGGCAGTATTTACGACCATGCCCGTGGCGTCATCGTTAAACGTCCGCGCCAAAAAGATGCTCACATTCGATTGCGTCGCCTGGACCAGGAAAATGACAAACAGCAGGAGGTAGATTCGACCGAAGTTGTGAAAGATCAGACCGAGCGACTTGCGTACCAGCTCCATCGTCTTCAGCGGCGTTCGAACCAGACCAAGTTCGTTCTCCCCATACTGATCCTGCGTCATTTGCGTCGCGTAGCCTTGCGGCGTCTGATATGGGTTCGCACCCTCTTGCCCCGGCGGAGACAGCGGCTCTAAGGGAGCAAACGAGTCAGGAGGCGATAACGGCTCTTGCCCTTGTGCAGACGACGTCGCACCCGGACCTGCCGAATCTCCTCCTGCGGACCCCAATCCGGACCCTGTTCGCGGACTTTCTCCTGGCACTTTCTGCGTACTACTACAACTGGGGCAGATGATCTTCTGCCCTCGATATTGTTCCTCCACCTGGAGATGGGCGCCACAGTCAGTACAGTAAAAATCCGCTTTCATAAAGCCTCTACAGTTCTGTTAAAAGGTCATCATACAACGTACTCGCACGGTCTCCGGCGACCAACGAGTCTTCAAAGCCATACGTCATCTCCGTCGCTTCGAAATCTTCGAACACACTGTCGATTACGTAGGAGTTGCGAGTCGATTCCGCGGCGCGACGCAGTACGGATTCGAATCGTGCACCACGCTCAATCGACTCCAACAGAGGTTGGAACCGGGCCGCACTGCCGGCTTGCGCCGTCGGCAGCGCCGCACTTACCGCTTGCGTCGGCACCGACTCGTCAAGAGCCAGGGTCAGAGCGGTATCGAGCGTTGTTATCGTTGTAACCCCATCCTCAACGGCCGTCGACGCGACAGACGTCGGAACCGTCGCCACAACAGACGCCGCACTCGGGAGCGACGCGCCGGCCGGTTGATTCTCCGTTTCCTGAACCGGGGTCGACACAGGGAACAGACCAGTCCCGCGGACAAAACTACCCGCGTAATAGGTGTACGCTTCCGCGTTACCCGCCTCGTCCCGCATGCGGAACTTTATATCATAGACGCCTTCGGCTCCGTAATAATGCGACACCGAAACGCTATTCGACGTCGTATTGATCGACTGATACTCGCTACTGTCGCCCCAGCAGATTTCCCAGCCGACGATCCGCGTCTGAATCCCAAACGTCGCCTGAAGGTTCAGTTTCGCAATGGAGTCCTTTGCCAGGGAGTTTATCGACACATTAAAGGAGGGCGAGACATACTCAATTTCCACATACTGCTTGCCAGGAAGCACAGCCCCTGTCTTGCCGGGAAGTGCCGCGGCCCTGACGAATTCATGATTGTCCAACTCGGACCACTCCGACGTCAGATAATGCGTGTTACCCACTGCCTGTACCTGGAAAGCGTAGGTCGCACCCACGATAAAGGACGGGTCACTTATCTTGCCGGTGTTCCCGTGCAGCGTCGAACTGTAAACAGTCCACGATTCCGTCGTACCCACTTGCTGGTAACGCACGCGAAATTCCTTCTGCTCCGGATCCGCGGTCCAAGTCAATTGCACGGACGAAGCGTCAAGCTGCGTCACCTTCGTAACGTCCGGAGCCGGTCCCTGCGGCGGCGCCACGACCTCGACCTTGAAACAGTCGGTATAAGTCTTCCCGCCGGAAACCGCATTGACCCAAAGCGTGTACGTCTTGGCCTCTTGCGGCAATTTGGATTTCAGTTCCAATGCGTTCACTTTAATTCGGAACAACTCAAGCGTTTTCGCGTCGGTCCGCATCGCATCAAGCGTATAGGTTCCTGTCCCGTTCACGATCGCAAACGTACCGATCTCGCCCGGTTCCGTCAGGGTATAAATGAACTTGCTTTCGTTCAGAGCAAGCGTAATCTTCGGATTGTATTCATGGGCGCCAATATCAACCGTGTCATTGACAATACGCGGATTGCCTTCGATATCGAAGACTCGATACTCCTCGGGCAATCTCTCGTTATTCCCCTGGTCCACAGCATCAGAGGCGTTCGTCAGGCAAAGATCCCATTGCGTCCAGGCGGTATCCTCGTCAAAAGAGACGAAGTTAACGTCGCTGGCATCGTCAGACGCCAAACAAGACGCCATCGTGACCGTCTTGGTCGCGGCATAAATATTGTCACTCTCCCGTTTCGGCGACAGATTTCGCGTGTTGTAGTTCCCGGCAATAATAGTATTGGCCAGATCCTGCTTGCTGCCGTCATAAACGTAGATACCACCCCCGTAGGAGGCCGCCGCTTTCGCACCGGCGCCGGTCGCAACGTTGCCAACAACGGTACAGTTAACGAGCTTCGCCACGCCGTCGGTACTGTTATTAAACAGGGCACCGCCATGCGAGGCACTGTTGCCCGCAAATACCGTATTGTAGACAGCAAGGTCGCCTCCGTAGTACGCAATCGCACCACCATAGGCCACCGACGCATTACCGCCAAAGGTCACCCGGTCCAGCGTCACATTCATATTTACTATCTCGTCGTCGTACTTCTCACTATTAGTCCACAGCGCCCCGCCCTGTCGCGTAGCTTCGTTATTCACAAAGTCGCAATCGGTCACCGTCAGAACTCCCGTGTTGCGGATCGCACCACCAAAGGAGGCCCGGTTCCCCGTAAAATCGCAATCGATCAGGGTTAATCCGCCCATCGCTCCACTGTTGATCGCACCGCCGCCGTTGGTGATGACGTCCGCTTCGTCGCCTGCGTCTCCGTTGGCAAAGTTCAACGAGTCGATCGTTACATTGATGCCCGGATTGTTTTCGTCTCCGTCCTGATAGTCCCAGACCACCAGAAGGCTCTTGTACCTCTTGCCCTCGGGGTCAACTTTGGGATCCACCGTGATTCCTTCGTAATCTTCCGAAATCCGGCTCCCATCGACCGTTAACCCGTCCTTCAGCGTCGAGGCGTCTATCGTGAGGTCTCTTGTAATCACCGGCAGCGATTGCGTCAGATAAATCGTACCCCCGTCCAAACTGCTGTCGAACGTGATGGACTCGACCGCACCGGGGAGCGTCATGGCATATTCCATCGCTTCTCGCAACGAAACAAATTCATCTCCCAGATCCGTCGGCAAATCTTCCAACGTATTGACCACAAACGGATTCTGCGGCAGAATCGACAGAGTCGAACCACTGATCGGTACCCCGCCAAAAGGCAAAAGGTCATTATTAAGATAGGCATCAATCCGCAGGTTCTCGTCCTCTAATTCTTCGGTCCCGTTGGTCTCCGTGTAGTTGCGATATGCCGCCGGATTCAGGACGACCGTGAAATAGTAATCTCCGGCACTAAGCGAATGCCCTTCGGACGGGTCATACGTCACCGTAAAGACCTGCGATTCATCTTCTCCTTTGACGACCCCTTCCTTACTCGGGTCATAGACCACATAGACCGTTTCCTGCGCTACCGCATTGCTCCATGTGTTGCCCACTTTCTTCCACGCCGTAAGCGCGATCGTAAAGGCGCGATTCACTGTGCCGCTGCCACGATTCTTGAACTTCAGGTCAACTTCAATTGTAGCCGCCTCATCAATTTGTATGGAAGGAGCTTTTACGGAAATGACCTCGCTTATCAGTGTCTCCTTTTCGCTGGCCATGCCCTCATAGAACGAAAGGTCATACGTCACCGTCTCTTGAGACTCATACGCACCCATATCGATTCCGCCACCAAAGACTCGATTCACGCCGAGCAGGTCAACCGTAATCGCCAGATCATTGTCCGCATAGCGTGATAAAGCGGCATTACTCCCGTCGACCACAATCGCAGCCACCTTCGGCACCAGTCCGCCTTCAAGCAACGCTTTCAGATTCGTCAGCGCGCCGTCAGCGTCATAAGTCGGCACAGTCTCAAAGCCCGCGTCTATCGGCGCGCCGTCCGTTCCGACAATGGCGTCCTTAAGAACAAGGCGTTCCGGATACGTCAAGTCTATGCCAGTACGAACCAGGCTGTTCGTCACGGCGATAATGTCCGTCGCCGGCGTATCTTCCGTCGCCAGGAAACTCAGATCCGAACCAATGGCGTCAGCGGATGCAGGCACATTGTTATTCGCAATGATACTGTTCTCCACCACAAGAGACGTCTCCGCGTAAACACCGGCTCCCGTTGCGTCCGCACCACGGGCAACGTTCCCGGCCACGGTCGCATTGACCAGCTTGGCATAGCCCTTCGCATAAAGACCACCGCCTCGCACCGCTTCGTTACCCACGATCGCACTATTGGTTATGACCGTCGTCTGGAGTTTGTCTTCATCTTCCGAGGCCGCCGCAACGTAGATCGCACCGCCCTCGTTCGTCGCCACATTATTGTAAATCGCAACGTCATTTATATACGCCACACCAGACAGATACAAGGCACCACCAAACGCTGCCCTGTTGCTCTCGAAAATGGCCGTACTGCCCGACTTCGAACCGTCGGCATTGTTCTGGATCGTCAGCAGATCCTTCGCGTAAACCGCACCGCCCGCGTTGGCCGCCATGTTACCGCTAAGGACAACGTCTATACCGGTCATCGAAAGTTCGCCGCCTTCGGCCAGATAGAAGGCACCGCCATCGCCGCCTTCCGTAACGGTCTTCTTGTCTTCGTCTTCATAACTAAATGCCACCGCACGGTTTGAAATCGCGGTTACGTAGTTATCGACCTGGACAGGACTCGTCGCGTACAAGGCACCTCCGTAGACCGCCTCGTTCTCCATAAAGTCCACCGCGGCAAGATACGCACTCTCACCACCGAAGCCCAACGCTCCTCCGTACGTCGCCTTATTACTCTGCAACGACAGATTCGTCATGAACGCCTCGCCGGCCACATAGGCAAAACCGCCTGTTCCGCAGTTCAGCTCGTTACCCGTCATAACGCCATGGGATACGATCGCGTCCCCACCAACGTACAAACCGCCGCCCTTAATATCCAACGCCGCGTTCGGCGACTTCTCGCTTAATAAATACTCATCCGTGCCACTCTGGTCGTACACCTTGAGCACATTGTTCGTAAAGTTTATGCCCGAAACGGCAAAGTCGCCTGTCGTATAGGCTCCTATCCCCTGAACGCGTACCGTCGAGTTGATCGAGGCCGTGTCAATGGATATGTTCGCTGTATTGCCGTCAATCACGGTTGCGGTCAACCCGCCATCGCGCTTCGCCGCCTCCGTTCGCTCGTCATTCTCCAGAACGAGGACGCCGTCGCAATAGACACCACCGCCCAAAGCGATCAGGCGATAATTAAATCCTTCCACCAGGCCGGTCATTGCGTTCCCGGAAACCGTCGTGTGGTCCAAGGTGAGATTGCCTTCGATATAGACGCCTGCGCCTGCGATCACCGCGTTAACCCATTTCTCGTTCGCCGGATCTTCCGGGTCATCCGGATTATTCACCAGCTCGTGACCCGGCTTGTTACTTATCCTGTTGCCGGTCACATCGCAATTGACCAGAACGAGCTGCGTGCCCGCCTGGGCATAGATACCTCCGCCCTTACCGGCGGTGAGGTCCGGATTCGTTACATGGTAATCAAATTCGCTATACCCGCCTGTGATCACCAGATTGTTCAACAACACGTTCAAATCGGAATCCGTCTCCGAAGCGATCTTAAAGACGCGGCTCGCACCGTCCGCATTAACCGTAACCGGGAAATTCGCCGGTACGGAATCCGAGGTGACTTCCCCGTCCTCGTCAACAGCGACATATTCCGACGCGTTAATCGTAACGTTCTTGTCGATAATAATATCGCCCAACTTTGCGGTAATCGTAATGGTCTTCGCACCTTGGGTCGTATCATTAAAGATATCGTCGCGGAATCGGACTTCCGCACCCCACATGTACTCTATATAGACCGTTGCCCCGCCTTTATAGGTCAGTTCCACCTGTTCCGAGCTTTCGGAATCGGCCCCGTTCTCGTGAATAATCGTGCGAAGTTCGTACGTGGCGCCAGCCGTTAGCATCAATTGCCGCTCACCGTTGAACCAGCCGTCCTGATCCACGCTCCAGGTGTATTCCACGCCACGGGCATCAATGAGCGACATCTGCTCCGTGAACGCCGTAATACTCTCGGGAATCTCCTCCTTGTAAACAACGTTCATGGTTGTAATAATGGTAGAGCCGGACTGAACGGTTTCTACCAGTTCAAACGTGGTCCCTTGTTTTGCGTCGAGATAATAGAATTCAGCCGGGTCGCCATTGGCATCGACGGTGTAGAAGTAGCCATTATTAAAAACAAGGTCCTCCAGCTTGATCCCTGCCGTCATTCCTGTCGGGTTACCCAACTGCTGCACTTTGAACAAAGTCGTATCATTTTGGGGCGTAATCGCGTACGTGCGCCCGTTCACGAACGCGGAGATTTTATTGTCATCTGTCTTTTCATAGAAGAAACCTTTCGTCGTGGTCACCAGCGTTTCGTCGTCCGCGCCAACCGTAGCCTGTTCGTTCGTATAATAGCGGTCAATAACGGTACCCGTGGCGATGTCGGCTGGAATAAGGTTTTCCGAATTATAGGCACCTTCCACCTCGCCGAAACTCACGGCCGTCCCACCGAGCAGATTGTAGTCTTCATTTTCCGCCGCGGAGAAGAACGTTTCCTTACCGCGAACCGTATAGGTCAGGACCTTGCCTTCCTCCAGAAAAACATTAATGATATGATCGAACGTTCCGTCCGCTTTATAAACCCGATATTGAGCAAAGGTATCGGCCAGAATCGTGACCTGATCCCCATTATTGAGCTTGGTTCCGTTCGTTAGCGGATTGGAAAGTTTACCGGTTACCGGGTCCTCACCAAAGAAGAAATCACCGGCAGCGACGGAATAAATATTCGTACCTCGTACTTCGTAGACGCCTTCGACCCCGTCAACGACCACGTTCGCCCGCTCTGGCATGACCTCTTCCAGACTCTTGACAAAGCTGGCGTATTCAATCGCTTCCCGCAACGAAATCTTATCGTCGAACATATCCAGGGTATCCTCGGTCGTCGTAACGATCACCGAAGGCGTCTCAATGACGCGAATCGCCGTCTTGGAAAGATTATTCGTCTCATCGACCTCAATAATGTGCTGCGCGTTCTCGGCCGGATTCAGATCCGTCGTAAAGACATAATAGCCACGGGGCGGATTCGCCGACGCCGCAGCCAGCAGTTCACTCTGGGCATCAACGTCATAATAGAGGTCTTCCACCATAACCACGCCGTTCATCCGGAACGTGATCTTACCGACAACCTGACCGTCAACGGTAAGGAATCCGGACTCTCCTTGAAACATTTCGGTACGGGGATTACCACCAACCGTAATGGTTACGTTCCCATAACCCATTTCGGCATTGCCGGTCACCGTGAGCTTGGACGAGTCGTCCATATAGGGACCACTAATCGTAAAGGTCAGCAGATTGACCTGACTCGCCTTGTCGTTATCTTCAATCTTGCCCTGAAGATCAAGCAGATCCTGGTTGACTTCCACATTAAAGTTAACGACAAAGGTTTCGCCGGCGAGCGTAGCCCCACCCTGATTAAAGAAGCTGAAGTTCAAATAGACATCTTCGTCATAGGTTATGGTATGTGCGGTCTCCGTGAGCTGCTCGAGCGTCTCGGAAACGGCGCCCGGCTCGTGCGTTGCCAGTTCCGTATCCGTAACGACCACGCCGAACCCGGTCCGGTCGCCTTCCGTCTTCGAAATGACACTGGAATAAGACCAATCTTCCGTAACACCGTCCGTATTCGTCTTACGCGGCTCAAACCCCGCAAAGTCCGGATTACTCTCCGTTACCGTCGACTGATATTCATAGGCACCCATGTCGATTTTCGCTTCGTCGCTCCGCGTGGCCACGACTCGCGGGTCGCCCGCCAAATCCGTCAACTTCGTCGGCGTCAGATTATACTCGCCTGTCGGCTCCGTAATTCCCTCCGCGGCTATCTTTGCACTGACGTCCAACGTCTTCTGATAGTCCACCCGGTTGGAAATAGTCTTCGCTATCGTATCTTCTTCAAAGTAGGTACGCAAGTCGGAGTCAAAGTTAACATTACTACCCGAAGTCCCGATAGAACCACCTTCCAGAAACGCCTTTATATCACCTTCCGGCGCAGTCCGAATGAGGGAATAGTTACCGGCGATACCCTGCGGCAGACGTACACCGTAAACGCCAAACACGTAATCATCAAGGTCTTCAAAATCAGTGGTAGAATTGCTAATATAGTCATCATACACCTCATCAAACGCGGCGTCCCAAGTCCAACCCGCGTACTTGTCCTCATAGAACTCCCGCAGCGAGGTAACGCCCGTGTCAATTTTAGGATACCCTGTTACTTCCTCAAACCAGGTCGCATCCGTATCGTATTCCCAATTGCCAAGCCAAACACCGATTTCAAGCGTATTTATGCGTGCGTCCCACCACTGCTTCGTGTATTCCGTGCCAAGGATCCAGTCCTTGACGTTCATACGTTTGGCGTCCGTCGTCGGCAGGCTCAAACCCACATGAAGCCCCTTATAGTAACCGATATTATACTGAATCTCATTGACATGATTCACAACATAATCGGAATCACAATCGGCCAGACGTAAAATCTCGGCACACGCTAACAATTCCTCTTCAGCGTCAGGCTCGGCTAACTCCTCAGCTTCCGCCGTGATCTGATTAATCCGGGCCTGAAGACGCATATAATCGTCACCAAAGAGATTCATCAAGGCAGAATTCACAGACGCTCTAATCGCGGCAACATTTGCCCCTTCTTTTTGGGATTCGGCAAGCTGTCCGCGTATCCAGGCATACCAGGAGACATCCTTCGCTTGCAGCCAATCCAATTTTACGGACGAAGAAGAAACGCCGTCATAAGTACAATTGTCATTGATGAACTCATCGGCATCAGCTCTGGCCGTTTCCTCGGCTCCCCACAGTATAACGCGAAGTTTATTACAAAATACGACCAAATTCCGTTCTTCATCTTCCGTTACGAATTCGTTGTCGGTATCTCCGGACCGAATGGCGTCTTCCAGGATACTTGCGTGATATTTCTCCCAGTATTCCGTGACTTCTTCGCCATAAAGCGCCACGGCATACCGGAGGTACATATCTTTATCAGTCGAGGTAAACCTGTTCCAAAACTCAAACAAGCTCTCGTCGGACTTCGCTGTTTGGCCCATCTGGCTGACGACAATATCATTATACCACTCTTCAGGCGTTTTATTCGACCAGGAACTCAGCCATTTTTCGCTGCCCGCGGCAACGGCGGCATCAGCCATCGCTTTGTTGAAACCCTCGTCGATAGAAGACAGATTCGGATCTCCAACGTCAAGAACGCGGAGAATCCAGTCTCGCCATAGGGTACTGGACCAGTTACCCGTCCCGTAAGTGTTCGAAACATCGGTTACCGTAAACGACTGGTAGCCCGGCACATCGTATTTCGTGCTCCTTATGACCCAGCCATCCGAGTAAACGAGAAAATGTGGGTCGAGCGCGCCGGCAAACGTGGAAGAATCCCCGCCTATTCCAATAAAAGAGTAATATTTGGAATAGATTTCGCCGTAGCCGAACGGGATACCCGGAGTGCCGTTATCGCTGTCGTTCTTCATATTGCGGTCACCAACGAAGCAGTAATAGAGTCCTCCTCCGAAATTGGTAACAGGAACCAGAAGACCGGCAGTGGCATCCCGTTCCTCGAAGTAATCGGCTCCTCGCGACGCCTCGTTTTTCGCAAAAATCGAGTTCACAGCCACGACTATACCATAATTCTCAACACCGCCACCACTCCAGGCCGCCATGTTTCCTGCGACCGTGCAGTTGATCATTTGAAGATGACTGCCCAAGTCATTGAAGATACCGCCGCCGACAGAACCATTGTTCAGATCCTTGTCGTACGTCGCTATATTACCGGCTATCGTGCTGTTGACCACAATCATACCGCCGAAATAATGATTGAAAAACATCTCGTTTCCGCTCGAAAACGGCTCTTTGTTCGGGTAATAACCAGCCGAGTTATAGATTCCGCCGCCGCCTTTTAATGCCTGATTGCCCGCAATGATCGAGTCACTAACGTTAAGCCAGCCATAGTGATTAAAGATACCGCCGCCATACTGGTCCGGCGAATCTTGCGACGCACTGGAACTCTTTGAGTCAACATCTCCTTGCGCGTTTCCGCCTGTAATAATCAGCCCGGTTAACGACGTCGATATATTGTCGACATAAACGGTACGGAACTGCTCACCCGCGTCCAAGGTTACATTCGCGCCCCGGACGTAGTACCAGCCTTCGTCAATAAGATTGCCTTGCGAGTCGGTCCGCGTGGCGTCGTCGTTCCAGAACATCTGCGCATTGACAATCGTCGCCGCATGGTTCGAGCCGGAACCTGCCAGATTGTAGTTCAACAGCAGAGTCCCCAATTCCTCGGACAAGGCAATCGTGGCCACACCCGCTTCCAACTCGGACCGCGTGTATTGACGCCCCAGCTCTTCGTTCCAGAGCAGACTGTAATCAAAGGCTATATATTGACTTACATATTTATTTTCCACGTTGTCAAACTCGCCTATACCCCCGCTTACACTGCTGTCCAGGCGACGACCAATCGTGTACAATGCTTCCCGAAGCGAGATCTTGCCGTCCATCGCTACAACATCATCGAGCGTCGTTACAACAATAACCAGGTTCCCCGCTTCATCCTCTCGAACGAGGTCTTCCAGATTCTCCGTCACACTAAGCGTATAGGACCCGAGACTGCCGTAATCGGAAAAACCGGTCGTCATGGCATTGCCTTCCCCGGTCCCCGAAATACGTATGTAGTGGGTCGTCGGCAGATAATTGCCGTCTTCGTCCGTTTTCGTCGTGGTCGACAGGTCTATCTTGACGTGCGCAAACGACGTTCCCGTCGACGAAATTACTTGAAGAAGATTCCCCTCCGAGTCCAATACTTCCAGCATGACGTTCAAGTTCGTCATCCACCAGTCCCAAGCGTTGCCGTTCTTGTCATAGAACCGGTTATCAGCACCAATACCCGCTACGTCAATAACATACGACCCGCCGTAGGAATCAAACGAAAAGACGTCGTAATCGGTATTCTCTTCGATGATGCCGGAAATGAGGTATTGATTCTGACTGCTGTTGTACTTGCCGGTCTCTTCGACAACATAGGCACTTGTCCCGTCATATAAATTCGCCAGCGTATCGTACTTGTAATACGGACTGACCACGGTCAGCGGAGAGGCATCAGCAAGCGTATTACCATAATCGTCGCTGCGCAAGCCCAAAATTCGCGCTAACTGCGCTATTTGATCCTGCGAATTGTTCGCCCCATAATACTCACCCTTCGACCACTGCGTAAACTGCTTGGCTATATTGTCTGGAAAACCCATAATCGGAGCCCAGCCTTCACGACCGGGATACCCGTTGTCGTCGTGCGTCCAGCTCGAAACCTCAACTCCAAACGACCGGGCAGAATAATAACTCGAAAATTCCGCCAAAATCTTAACCATCGATGAGTTCATGACCATCGGATTCGTAAAGATGGACGGCCCGTTGCCATTAGGCGATGTCATAGGATTTATCTGCGTATGCACCGACTGGTAGGTTGAGGACAGGGCGGCCCAAAAATTCACCGTAACGCGACGCGCCCCGATTACCGTCGGGTCCGTTGTTACGTTTACATTGAAAGGCATGTAATCTTCCGCGACTCGCTGCCAAATCTCCTGCACCATAATGCGTTCGGGAAAACTCAACGTCGCTGCGTTGAAATCAGGAGCGAAACTCGACGCGTCAAGATAAATGACATTCTGCGTGGCACTCTTATTGCTCTGAAGTTTCGTCGTGTCCGCCAAAGAATAGGGCGAGAGCTTTTCGTAATAATTGGCCAAATAGTTCAGACCCGTCAGCGCCAACGTCGCATAGCCCCGATTGTCCGTACCATCGTCCAAAACTCGGAAATCCGTATTATAAATCGCAATGTGCCGACCTTCCGCCTGGCCAAAGTTCACGCCGTCCCGATTCCCGCCTGCATAATAGCGCACCGAGCCATTGTTAAAATTCACACCATTAAGGACAGCATTTATACCACCATAGGAAATCACCCAGTGTCGAAAAACATAATCACTGTTATAACGAGCCGTTATGGAATCTACATTTGTAAAATCAACTTCCCCTGCCGAAGGCGCTATCGCCAATCGGTAACCATTCAGAGCGGCATCCCATTCCACTAAATAATAGACACCCGCCTCGATACCGAGCTGCTCATCCCCGCTGACAAAGGAAATGGCGAGAAAATGCGTCGTCGTGTTCACCGCCGTTGAGTACGGATTCATAAGGACATTTAGAACCTGGAACGAATTCTTCACCGTCAAACTGCCATCGGTATAGTTAATCCCCCTTACATTGGAATTCTCGCCCATGCTACCGCCACGAAGATAATTAAAGTAACCTCGCGTGTTACTTGTGATCATCCAAGCAGTTTCCACGCTCGTGGCTATCTGGCAGTCCAAGGCAAGATAAATCTGGTTCATCATGTCCTGATCAGTGGAATACTCCCGATATTTCTGATTATAAGCAGGACCAAAATTATCATCAGGTATGACCGTGTTAGCAGGAACATAAGTGCCGATAGCATCGTAATTAACGTCCTGAAAGAAACCACCGCCATTCTCATTGTACCGCAGCGTCCATGTGCTGTCGTTATCGTAGCGTTGATCGACGACTTCATAGTTGCCATTAAAGAACCACTCAATGACGTCTGAGGCAAAACCATTCGGTTGTTCACTGAAGTTCGCTACAATATGATTGAAGATGGAATCCACATTGTCAAATCCCGACTCTTTGCCCCAGCCGGAGTTCCAGATCATTTCCGCCGCTGTTTGCGCCCAGTGCGTGGGGTCGGCCATGGACCCGGAATTCTTTGTGTGATAATCGGTCGCGGCGGTATAAGTCAGCTTGCCGGCAATTCCGGTCATTTGCGAATTCGGCGTCGCTCCCGTCGTATTGATATTGGTCGTTGCAATCGAAGTCGTGCTGACCTTGGAGGTGTAAGCCGGGTCATACGTGGTCACCGGGGGCGTTATATCCGCGGTGAGCGAGATGTCTTCCCCGGTCGTAACCGCCAGCAGCTGGCGATCTTCCAGAGATTCCATCCGGAGCTGCTTGTACTCCTCTCGCTTGCCCTTGCCACCAAATCGCTTCACACCACGCGACGCTGACTTCTCCGAAACCAACGACTGCGTCCCTTGTCCAAAGAAACGATTGAAAAGACCCATCTTTATCTCTCCTGGCTTAATTACTGTTTCAATCTCCGGCTCGTCTCGCGATAACTTGCCGTATTGTAACCAAAATGTTCAAACTTTATCAACCTTGTAGCTTACGCATTTACCCTTGTTTATGAATTATGCATAAAATAAACATTAAAGGCAAAATATCCATCGCACGTTACAGGAACCTGCCAAGGTAGGGAATCTCCCACAATGACACTCTCTTAGATTACCATAGACCCCAAAAAGTTGCAAGCATAAAATGGTTTTTTAAAGAAAATTTTAACCGTTTTTCTTAAAATAATAGCGATAGTATCGGTTTTGATACGAAAAACAGGCCTAACCCGCCCCAAAAAACGCTCCTGCCCCCGACCGCTCGCAGATCGGAAACAAGAGCCGTCAGGGGCACACGCCAAGTTTTCTTGCGACAACAGGTCATTTATCTGGCGACGCGTCCTGAAAGACCGGTAAGCGAGGTCCAGAATTCTTCCCCGCCCTGATGTGCCATTTTTACCATCACAATGTACCCGCCCTGGATTCGCCCTAACGCCATCACAACCGTGAACCGGCGGCCTGTAAGGCCAGCATAACCTAGCCCGGGGCAAGGGAGCGCAGCGACCGGCGCCCCGGGTTAGGGATAAAAAATCACCTATCGCCCTGTAAGGGCAGCACATACAGCGACGCTGTCTTTTGTTGTGGGTGGTTATTGTTTTCCGTTATCGTCTGGGTCGGGCCCTGCGAGCAGGCCCTCCCGTATCGCCCTGTAAGGGCAGCACATACAGCAGCACTGGCTTTTGTTGTGGGTGGTTATTGTTTTCCGTTATTGTCTGGGTCGGGCCCTGCGAGCAGGCCCTCCCGTATCGCCCTGTAAGGGCAGCAC
>JAUNSJ010000038.1:0-24903 GCA_030539295.1 Planctomycetia bacterium
GGTTGGTGCCTGGACGTCGTTCCAGGTTGTCGTTCCAGGGACGATTTCGCCGGTTGCGTCGAGGGAGCGTGGGGTTAATCTCTATGTAAATTATCTATTTTAATTCGATCGTCCTGCCAGGGCCCGTATTCCTGTCAAAAGTGACCTAATTATTGACAAAATCGAAAAAAAGACTCCTTACAGGGTGAAAGAATAGCCGATGAACAGAGCAAGCGGAAGGTGTATTGGAACCGGACCGATACCCCCCAAGCAAGGACGCAAAACGGAATTTGCAGACAACATTTAGACAAAATAAAGGAGAGCCAAACGCCGGTGTACCGGATATGGTTCTGACAGGAGGAAAGGCATGCGACGTTCGTTCGTACTACTCGTTTTCGCCTTCACAATGGCGTTTGCCGCGACCAGTGTGCAGGCCGGCAATCAGGATGAGGCCAATAAGATTGCCCGTCAGTTGGGGCAGATGTACCCCCAGTATAATATTGAGGTGGCATATCAGGACGGCAAAGTTCGCCTCCGTGGTGAAATCGCCAGTGAAGCTGATCGTGATGAAATCAATAATCTGGTGAGCCAGATGCCACAGGTCAAGAGCGTTCAAGAGATGTTCTCGATTACAGAGACGGAAGAAGCCGAACCGGCCAACTCCGCTGTAGTTCCGAAACCGAACTTCTTCCCAACGCAAAAACTGCCGGAAGCGAATCTGATCGACCAGGGTAACGTGGTCTCTGTTTTCGCGGAAGAGCCGGCCTTCCCGCTGGTAGAAGAAGCGGAACCGGTCAGCAGTCCCGTACTGCCGTCAATACCGACCGAGGCGCCCAAAACAGAGCCTATGGTTCAAGAGACCGTTGTAACGGCACTGCCTGCACCGACGGCCCCGGCGTACGCTCAGGATGCCGCGCCTGCGGTGGAAGTCGAGCCCGCGCCGGCTATCGTTGACGCTCCGGCTGCTGTTGCCGCTCCGGCCCCAGCACCAGCTCCGGTTCTCGCGCCTGTGCCGGCGCCCGTACCCGCTCCTATTGCCGCGCCTGTACCCGCTCCTATCGTTGCGGAACAGGGAATCGTGGAATATCAAGGGGCGAACTATCTGCCGCCGCGTGGTGTGGCTATTGGTGCCAATGCCCAACCGTATCCCGCAGCTGTGCCCGCGAATTATCCAAACGCACCGCAAGGCGCTGCCATGGTACCCGGCCAGAACGGTCAGCCGTCGCTGCCGAACTACGCCTGGCCTACCTATGCCGACTATCCGAATTACTCGCAAGTCGCTTATCCGAAGCAGTACGGAGCTCGCGCGTTCCCCTATGTCGGTCCTTTCTATCCGTACCCGCAGGTCCCACTCGGATGGCGTAAGGTCACGATGGAATGGCACGACGGTTACTGGTGGCTCGACTTCAACGATGGGTCTATGTCCGGTCCCTTCTCCCCGCTGTTCCGTCAGCCCACGAAATACCGTTAATCGCCTCTGGCTGGTCAAACGACCCGGTAACTTCACGCATGCCTTCCAGGTATAACGAGTAGTATCCAGGAGAGAAGGTGGAACTTGTGTCCGCCTTCTCTTTGCGTTTTTTTGAATCGGGGCTGTTGACCAGCCTGTTGACCGGCGGACCACTTCCGGCCGCGGTGTCAGACAGAGAGTCCGCGAGGCACGCTACTTCTTCTCACGCAGGAATAAGACCCGGTCGCTGTAGTCCAGGGTCAGAATTTCACGACTGGTCAGAAAGACCGGCGAATCGTAGGCCGGAAGGGACTTGAAGGTAATTGTATCGCCGTCACGGACAATCGAGTCGGGACTGACCGCGTAGACGTTCCCGGTCAGTAGGTCGCACCAGACAGGTTCCTTAAACCCGGGATCTTTCAGGGTCAGCGTTACGGGCACGGTTTCATTGGACAGGCCAGGCACATCCGTTCGGTCCCAGAAGACGATCATTGGCGTACCACTGGCCTTATCCCGATGACAATAAACGGCAAGGTCCCGTTCGCAATCAATTGTCAGGCTGCTGTCGGTAAGGAAATTTTCATCCCATTGCAGCGCATCATTAAACACCGAGACCAAATTTTGCACCGCGTAATACGCCTGCTTGACCTTTAGAACTTTATAGCCTTGTGCGGCGCCTGCCGTCTTAATCAAACCGTAGCGTGTTATGCCGTTGTGAAAGGACGTCGTTCGATAATCCAAATCAACGGCGGAAAAGATAAACGAGTCCACGCCATGGCCAATATCGGCGAGCATGCGGCGCAGGGCCCATTTCGCCTGCGTTAATTCACTCCAGGCATAGCGACTTATCGCGCCCGAGCGGCACCATTCCGACTGCGTTCCCGACTCACCTTCCCACAACTTTATATCAGGCGCATTTTTTGCAACGAACTCACGCGCTAATTGCACTTTCTTGTAATATTCCTGGTCGTCCGGATTCATCGTGTACTGGTGATAGACCACCCAGTGAAACAGGTCCAGCTTGTTTTCCTCTTTAACTTTTTGCAAAAAAGGTTCTATGTAATTCAGATTCGGTGTGCAGATGGCCAGTGCGGCAATGCGGGCCTCGGGTATCTCCCGCTTAATGATTTCCGCCGTTCGAATGCAAAATTCCGCCGTGCGCTCCGGGCTGTTGTTCGGATTCAGGTCCGGCTCATTCCAGACGCACCAGTCACGCACTTTCCCCTTGTAACGCTTGGCCATTTGCGTTACCCAGTTATCCCAGGCGGCGAGTGCCTCGGCACTGGTCGGAAAGCCGTCGGCCAACGTACGGCCGCCCCCGCCGGGATAGATCGGATTCCCGTAACTCGTCTCCAGCCAGATCTCCAGCCCACGCGACGTCGCGTCATTGATGACATAATCGAGCCAGGCAAAATCATAAATCCCCTTGTCCTTCTCCGTTCTCGCCCAGCCCGCCTGAAGTCGTATCCGCTTTATACCCAACTGCGGAAGATACTCTTTAAAACGATCGTAATTCGTGTACTCGCGATCCATTGTCTCACAGCCCAGCGTCCATTGCGAAGTTTCAATCTCATTAACAGTTTTCGGACGCAACGTTCCCACCTCTTCCATGGCGACTGCAAGCGAAGTCTGAACACGGGTTGGAGTATCGTCCAAAACAGGCTCGTCCGCCAGTCCCAACGCACTAAAGCCACAAACACTCGTTGAAAACAAACAGAATACACATCCCTTGTGAAAGACTTTTTTTATTTTCATGACAGATCGGGTCTCCTTCTTGTTCCATTTACAGGATTATTAGTTAATACAGGATTTTTCATACGCGCTTTTTCATACGCGTTTTGCCATTCCACGCATTCACACATCGACATCTTGCGGCATGAGCTGCCGAGTGCATCCACCGTCGACGACGATACGTTCGCCGGTCATTCCGGAAGACTCATTCGAGGCCAAAAACATAACGACCTTGGCGATGGTTTCCCCCGTTGATTCGCGTCCGAGCGGGACGTTTTTTCTTCGTCGGGCAAGGACGTCATCCGATAATTTTTCCCATCGGTCGGTGTAAATATACCCCGGTGCGACGGAATTGACCCGAATGCCAAACGGAGCCAAATCGAGTGCCATGGCGATCGTTAAGCCATCGATTCCTCCTTTACTGGCGCAATAGGCAATCCGGTCGCGAATCGCACGGCGGGAGACGTTCGAGCTGAAGTTCACTATGACGCCGTGGCCTTGCTCCTTCATAATTTTAACCGCTTGCTGCGAAATGTAAAAGGTCCCCGTCACGTTTGCCTCAATGGCTTTTGAGAAAACCTCCCACGTGAGCGTGTCCAGTGTATATCCGCAGCAGAGGTCAATGGCATTATTAACCAGTACGTCGAGCCGGCCATATTCACGACGGATCTCCTTAAACATGCGGTCGAGTTCCTCTTGTGAGCCGAGATTCGCCGCCTGTTCCAAAAAGCGGGAATAGCCACGAGCGCGAAGCCGGTCTGCACCTTGCGCGACCGATGCCTTTCGCGAGCCGTGCAGGACGACCTGCGCCCCTTCGGCAAGGAAACGCTCCGCTATCTCCAGACCCGTATTCCGACTCGAACCGGTTACCAAAACAACCTGATCTTGAAAACGCATATGCTCTCTTTTCACCTCTTCGATTTTGGAAAATCAATCTTAACGTTGATAAACACAACCCCATGAGTTGCGACAATGTATTATAGCTGGCGGAAACAGATTCCGCAACGAGTGTTTTTGACGCCATGCCCCTTCGAATTTGGAAAGTAGCCTCTGGCCGGAGCGAAGGCGAAACCCGTAAGCGGCCCTTATCCCTCTTGCGGTCGGCCGCTAACAGGTATGGAATCAATTATTGGACGGTCATCACAGAAAGAGAATAGGGCCTGTCCGTCTGTTGATTTTTCCCAGCGGCGCCCACACCCTCATCCTGGTTCACAATGACAAGTTGCCCCTCGACCATACGGCATTCGCAAGGCAAATCAAGCAAGCCTCCCTCGCCGGTCGTGTCTTCATTCTCCCACAAGAGTTCAAATGTAACCGGTTCACCCCAGGAAGACGGCTTAAGTGCCCAGATTGAGTTTTCACTCGAATCCGTTATGTAGACGCGATTCGTGTCCACTTCGTAACAGATCCCATCCACACAGTTAAACAGCGTACCGCCTTGGTGTATCTTTTCCACGACAGGGCAGCCTGTCTCATCGAAAATAAAACGGTACATCGCGCCATCACCGTAATTACCAAAGTAATAAATCCCGTTGCTATCTTTTGTGATCCCATCGGCTCCACAATTATTGCCGTTTCCGATGTCGTCACAGTCTTCAATAATAATCTGACGCGGGTCGTCTTGCTTCGCTACGCGCAGAACGTCCGCTCCGTTACGGCCGGCCGTTAAGATTTCTTCTCGCTCAAACAGCCACACAGCGCCACTGCCGTAACGACCCGGGAGGTCAAGTATCGTATCGGTTACGAACATACCCCGCTCGTCCCACATAACCGCGTTGGCCACTTTCAGTCCCTGTACAACGGTCTCGACCTCTCCGGTCGGCTGACCATCTTCCATAACGACCCGCAACACGCGCGATTGATATTCGGGATGACTAAAATATTGCATGTCACATACATACAAATGACCGTCCGGGCCGAGGTCCATGCCCATACAACCGACGTAGTTACCATCGATGAGCGGAAACTCCAAAAGTTTTTGTACCTGACCATTCGGATACACCCGTGCCAAAAATGAGCCGGCGTTGCACAGTCCGTTGGTCCCTCGAATAAAGTTCGGGACACTCAAATACAAAATCTTACGCGCCTTGTCATAGCAGAGTGCGTCCGGGCCAAACATGTCCTCTGGCAATGCTGCATAAAGAGAAGGCTTGAACCTAGGCTCGCCCCATGTGAGATCATCTCCATCACAGAAGACCGTTCGCCGATAGCGCGCCCTGTACATGAGGTTGCCTGTCTTGCGACTCGATGCCAGGGTCTCTTTATACGGCGTGTCTGCAACGTCAACAAGTCCGTTTTGAAAATTCTCTCCGTCGAAACGTCCGCTCGTCGCCTGGTCTCCATATTGATGCCAATGCATGCCCACGATCTGCCGGTGGTTTAATGCAGAATTCGCAAATTGTGTCCACGCCGCCGCTCGTTCTTCCTGATTCTTCAATACGACCTGACTTCCATGAAGCGGTCCCCTGTCAAGAGCACCAAAATGAAATTCACCAATAAGCACAGGTTTATCCACGCCTTCGGGCAGTCTCATTGTATCAACATTTTTTGCATAAATGTTAAAGCTTAAAACATCCACATAGTTCGCAGCTGTCTTGACAATATGCTCGGTTCCGGCAATCCCGGCGAATCGACACCCCAGATACATGAGGCCAGGCGCGTCATTTGTAAACTCTTCCCGTATCGTTTTAAAGTACGTCTCTGTAAAAACAGCAGAAAAGGCAAGCAGGTCGTCATTTGCGTCTTCGCCAGGCAGCTCTCTGTTCGCCAGCCAGGCCTGCCAGTCGGGAAAAGACGATTGCCACCGGTCATTCAGGGCGTCAATAGACTTGTATTTTTCTTTGAGAAAATTGCAAAAAGCGTGTTTCGCTTCCTGGTCGCCCGGAGCCTTAAGCGTGTATCGCGCAACGTCGCCCGGACCTCCCCAGCCCAGTTCATTATCGACGAACAGCCCGATGCACCAGGGATTGCCGACATCACGATGGCGCAGCGCCAATTGACGTTTTAATTCGTCGCGAAAGGAGGGGTCAAATGGGTCACTCATCGGTCGCCACAGGCCAGGCGAGCCGGCCAGCGGTTTGGAAACAACTTCAATTCGTTCGACATAGGGCGTGCGATTCATGG
This sequence comes from Planctomycetia bacterium, assembly GCA_030539295.1. Lineage (GTDB taxonomy): Bacteria > Planctomycetota > Planctomycetia > Pirellulales > Thermoguttaceae > JAUNBG01. The sequence goes on from JAUNSJ010000038.1 coordinate 6,284, forward strand.
CCGTTATTGCGAGTTCCGAACCATTGGCGATCGTGTTCATACCCCAGGCACGAAGACGCTTGTGTACCAGTTGCATAAAATGCTCACGCCACTTGGGCCCGTATTTCCTGTAGAGGTTGGCGCCGGAAAAATCAAATGTTTTTGTCTGTTTCCAACGCTCATAATAAGGTCGCAAGAGCGCATCGTGGGTGTCGTAAAATTCTGCCAGTGGACTCTCCCTGTCCGGCAGCGAGGCGAACCAGCTCTCATGGCCGACGAGCGGCGTTTCGCCACTGGTTGCTGATACGCGTACCGGTCCCACCGACCAGAAGAGCGCACCCTCCGGGTCAATGAGCCACCATACGTTACGAATTTTTTCAACGCGAAAATGTCCCGTCGCTTTCTGTTTCGGCCCGTTCTTCCAGCCGCCATACTGATTCCAGGTCGCAGGTCCCAAATCGCTTTGAAGTAATGCTTCCTCCTCCTCTCGTGCAAGGAGCAAATCGCGGTCCGTGTGTATCTTACCCGGCCATTCCTTATACATGAACTGTCCGTATTCATCGATAAAAGGCACGCTCGCTTCTTTGTGTTTTAATTCAAATCCTGTCAGTGAATAGCGACCGTCAAACGCGTATTGCTCGGCATACCAACTGTTATCCTTCGCGTCGTCGCCGCTCAATACATTCTGCGGCATTGCCACGGCCGACCATGCAATCGCAACAGCGACGAGCATTCGGTATCCTTTTTTTGTGAATTTGCAATATTGTGAAAAACGTCTGTTCACGGGCTTCGCCTCTTTCTAATCCGGTTGTGTCATTACTCCAGGTCTGGACCGTCCAGACGACCGCCGTTGAGCTGAATTTGTTGCCGCTCCGGCTGAAATGTTCCATAAAACAACGCGTTCGTATCCATCCACGTATTGAGCCGATTCCAGTCGTCCTCCGTTAATTCGCACTCGTAATGCCCTTTGAGCAAAAGCTGCGTTAATTGACTTGCTCGGGCACCAAACTGGTCCGGCTTGGTATACGGCTCGTGATTCCCTTCCGGCAGTCCCCAGGCCGTATACGCGACGAACGGCATAAGTGCATTGTAAGATTTACTGAACGTTCCGTCCGGCCCGGACGTCAAATTGATATTACCCTCGGCTTTCGTATCGTTGTGACATTCCACGCAAAGCCGGTCCAGGACAGGCTGTACAAGAATGGGATAGCTGAAAGGTTTTGACCCGTCCGGACCAGGCCGGATGATCGAGGCGTCCCGCTTGTACGCCGCGGTCGTTACCGAAGGCACAACCGACATGCGATTTTCATGACAGCCGGTACAGCTTGAGACTTCACCAGGCTGCAAGTAAACCAGGCTGCGCATCCCTTGAACCATGCGGCCATGCTCGTCCAGTAATTGGAACAGCATGGGAATTTGTGCCGGTGCTTCAAAATAGACGGATCCGTCTTCTTCCACCGGAACCGTACCGAGAACCTGCTTGCCCGGTGAGGCATTCGCCAAGCCCACTTTCGGCTGATTCGCGTTGGGCGTCGTCTTCGGCAGAACCTGTACCACTCGAAGTGATCTTACTGTTTCCGGAATTTTATACGGCCAGCTCTCGTATACATTTTGCACATAAAAGCGACCTGTCGACGGCGCTTCGTCCCGCGGCGGTAACGTCGAAACATAAGTCGAAGGCAATTTACGTTCCGTCAGTGGCGTTGCCCAGACGCTCGATACGTTCGGGTCACGATAGATTAATTCCCGGGTCCCAAACGCGTCGCAAAAGTAAAGACCAAACTGATTCGCGATGTTACCGCCCATCTCGCCCACGAGTTTATCGAAACTGTACGAGGCAATAAAATATTTTTCGGAAAGAGGCCAGGGCGATTTAAAACAATGCAATGGCCATCGCTGTTCCTCTTCCGGAATTTCTGTTACGCGATCCGCTTCCCGATAAGGTATATTTCCATACCACCCGTTTGTGTAGGGCTGGTCAAAATCCAGATAGGCAGGCAGACCAGGCGTCATGGGAAGTGGAATTTCGCTTTCCGGATAGACTACTTCCGGCGTTATGCGAGTTACAGGCTCCGGACCGTCCACTCCCAGCAAGGGGTCGATCATCAGTACGGACCCCGCGCTTAGACTGTGGTGCGGACCGGCAATACCGATCACCTTATTGGAATCAGGCACAGGCTTTGCTTCCCAAATTCCATGCGGCGAAAATGTATTGTTGCCGTAAAAGATGCGCACGTCTGTACCGTCCTGACGCGTTGTCCATAAATTCTGATAAAAACTTGCATCGCGGTCAACATAATCCCACCGTGTGTACAGAACGCGGCCATCGTGCAGGACAGACGGATTCCATTCCTGCGTCTCGTGAAAGGAAATCAGATGCGGGTCGTCTCCCTCGCCTGTCATTTTCGCCAGCGTATACACGGGACACGGACCGCCGCCACATCGATGAAAGCCACCGCGACGCGTTGATACAAATATGACATCACCGTCAGGCAAAGGCATCGGTGCAAAATCTTCAACGTCCCCGCTTGTTATTTGCTTAAGATCACTTCCATCGGCATTCATTGACCAAATATGATACTTGCGCGACATGCAGTCTTCCTGATACAGCACAGACGGTCCCAAGACAGCTTCACAAAAAGAGAAATAAATTTTTTTGCCATCCCAGGTCACCGACGGATGTTTGTAGTTTCCCATGGGCATGTCGTGATCAAGTCGCTCCGTCTTCATGGAACGTCCCGGCTCTTTCAAGACGAAAATTCCACCGCCTGGCCGCGCCAGATAGCCGTATTCCTGCTCCAGCTGATGGCTCAAGGCCGATGGAATATGTTTGGCAAAGACCAGTGCCCCTGTCTCAAATTGCGGATTGGCAAGCAGAGCCTCACGCCGCAGTGTGTGCAGGTTCCGCCAGAGCTCCGACCATGCGGGTTCCGTATCAGCAAGCTCTTTCAGACGCGCAACGTCGGCCGTCAGTTTCTGCAAGCGCTCACCAATGGTGTTCCAGAAATTCTCTTTTTCCGGATAAGTCTCTCTTAAATCACTTAAAAGAAGTTCCACCTGGGGCAGACGCTTGGCCACCGCAGCCCGAAACGTCACCGGTAAGAGCGGCGTTTCAATGCCGTCCTGCATGCGCCAGTCCCACTCGACCAGCGCTTGTGCCAGAAACGGTTTCAGGTCCGGAAAGGAGAGAACAGGCTCGTTCGAGCGCGGACGCCGTACCGGGTCAAGATTAACATTAGTTGCAATGCCCTCTTTTAAAAAAGAGAATCGATCAACGTGAAGTCGCGCACCTTCCTGACCCGCGCGAAATGTTAAAGCCACAGGCAAGGAGTCAGCATCGACGTCAAGAGCAGGCGGGTTTCCATCTCCGCTCGTTTCCATGCGATTGTCGTTTCCCGTTCCCGCCTGCCACAGAATCTCGGCGGACCCGTCAAGTTGAACCACGTTGCAGGAGAGCTGACCCGGCTGCGCGGCAATTGCGTCGGGGAAAACAAGGGCCGCCGTTTCATTCGGTGCCAAATCGACATAAAGACGATAGTTCGGCGACGCGTCAGGGCCGGCATTCGCGTGCCCCAGTAGCAGAAGTTGCGTTGACCATTCCTGCCCTGCGTAGAACCAGGTCCCTGTTATACTGCCATTGGCAGGCAGAACATCGGTACCCTCAATACGCACAGTCGTCTTTTCCGCACCACGCATTACACCAGGAAATAAAAAAATCGCTAATGCAATAACAAGAACAGGTCGCACATCAATATAACGCAAACGGGTCATAATACAAATTCCTGCAAAAAATAAAAATTAACCTGATATTTTCAACGGACACATTACTTTAGCGGCAAATCGAAATTCGCCTCGCTCGTTCCGCCACGGGGGACCTCGAACGTTGTCTCTATACTGGGGACTCCTCCTGGCAAGGGGGATTTCCACGTGCCTGTATAGACAACCTCGTCCGGCTTTTTTTCAGGGCCCCGGGCCGTTATCTTGACTCGGTTAGCGCCCACCGTTGCTCCGGTAATCTTTTTATCAATATTAACGGCTTTCAGTTCAAAATTCCCCTGTTCGTCCGTGACGCCCCAGGCACTTGGTCCCAACGCATTTTCCCCTTGAACGGCAACCGGTTGAAAACTGACGTGAAGATTGCCGACCGGCTTGCCTTCTACAGTTATCTTACCGGACACCTTGACTATATTCGCATCTTTGCAACCGGAGCTGACGAATAAAATCATAACGGCGGCCATAAAAAACAATGTATTTCTACTCATTGTAATCTTCCTGTTTCTGTTATAAACGTTAATTCACGCATTGTTCTTAGAACGAATGAACGACCCCGTCGCCGATACTGGCCGTTTCACGCAGTATTTCAATATCAATGTTCATGGACTTCGCACTGACAGAACCATCGCAATTGGCGTAGTTGATAATACCCGGATGAAGACTTGTCGTATTGAATTCGCAATATCCCCACCCGCCGTCATTAGCGGCATTGGCATGACAAGCGTCGAAGTCAGGGACATAAGTCCAGGCATCGCTGTCCAAGGCGGCCAAGGGCCAGTGTAACCCCGTAAAGCCAAACATGGGCTGACGTATCTTACCGCTTTTCGAGGTCGTCTCGCCTATACCAATACAGTTGGAAAGGCCATCGGTAACCGCGGCAAAGGTTTGCCAGCGATTGGATGTGGTTGTGCCTATCGTGCCAAGACCAAGGAGAAAGCCACGACAGAACTCCACCTGCGAGTCCACCGCTGTAGGGAACTGCCAGTGTCCCAAGCCCGTAAAACGACCCGAAATACCACGATAGGAGATTCGCCGAAATTGCGTCGTCTCTCGCATTCGCAATGAACTTGAGAACGTTCCGGTCACTTCCGTATTCAATTCGTCGGCCGTAACAAGTTCACCCGCGATAGGCGACGAAGGACATTCAAGAGCCGAGATACGCGCCGCGAAAAATTCATCCGGTGCCGTTTCCAGAATATCGCCTTTCATGTCATATAAACTTGCAAGCGAGGTCTGTTCCATATAAGGCAGAATAGAAACATGCCAGTTTGTTCGTTTATCCAGAGTACCCCAAATTGCGCCTCCCTCATACAGGGCCCCTGGCGGGATACAATTATTCACATCATGATAGTTGTGAATGGCAATTGCCAGTTGCTTAAGGTTATTCGTACACTGCATGCGCCGCGCCGCTTCCCGGGCCGCCTGGACCGCCGGCAAGAGCAACGCGATCAAAATCCCGATAATCGCAATCACGACCAAAAGCTCGACGAGGGTAAAGGCAAGTGTAAGTGCACGACGCCTTAGCTTACCTTTTGACAGACTGTTCAACCCCCCCCCCCGCGCAAGTTAACACACAGGCAATTCAAGCGATCGTTCTTCATAATCTTTTCTCCTTGTTCTGAAAGTTTTGTTTGGGATTTATCTTTTTAGAGAGTTATAAGTTCTGTATCTGACAACTTGTTCTGCTAAAAAGGTCCATCCGTCTATTACTTTAGTTTCACCCGCCGTGACGCGGGCCGACACAAAAGTGCCTCAATGTTATATTAAACATTATAAGCACTTACACAAAATTATACAACTGGCAAAATAGTAAACTCCCACTATCTATTTTGGAAAGTTTGAAATTTCATTCTCTCCTTCTCACCTCTTCGATTTTGGAAAATCAATCTTGCCGTTGACAAAAGTAACTCCATGAGTTATAACAGTGTATTATAGCCTGCGGTGCCAAGTTCTGCAACGAGCAAATTTGGCGCCGGGTCCCTTCGAATTTGGAAAGAGGATACATGAAACGACAAGCCGTAACAGGTCGAAAACCGCGAAAAACCGTGCCGAAGATTGCCGTGATTCTGGAGTCGTCACATGAAGTCTCGCGCGCCATGATTCGCGGTATCTTTCGATTTATTCGGATTTACGGCGACTGGCGTATTGAAATTGCGACCGGCGGGCCCAACGACCAGACTCTGCCTGACAATAAATTCTGGCATGGGCACGGCGTGATTGGCCGTATTCCGAACGCCCGCGTCGCGCAGCAGATCGTGGCCGCTCAACTTCCCTGTGTGCTCATTGATCCGACCGAAGAATATCTCGACCCATGCCATGCCCTGGCTCACGCGCCTTCGGTTCGGTGCGACAGTGTGCAAGTGGGCACCATGGCCGCGGAGTATCTCATGAATCTCGGGTTCGACCACTTCGCGTTCGTTGGACGCAGGGACAATATTAACTGGTCGACCGCGCGAAAAGACTCCTATATAAAAACGCTCGCGGCCAGCGGATTCTCCTGTCAGGTCTATTCCGGTCCGCAGTCGCAAGAGCCGCTCTCCTCCTGGCAGGAGCAGAAGATTCTCATTCGCTGGCTGAAAAAACTCGGTAAGCCGGTCGCCATTTTCGCCGCTAACGACCAGCGTGCACGCGATGTGCTCGAAGCGTGTGCCAATGCCGGCATTTCCGTTCCGTATCAGGTGGCCGTACTTGGCGTTAATAACGATGAACTCGTCTGTCAAACGACCTTTCCGACGCTCTCCAGTATCGCGCTGGGCGCGGAACAGGGGGGTTACGCCGCGGCGAAAATGATGTACGATCTGCTCAACGGTACTCTGGATTCCAATTCGGCGCGAATCGTCCCTTTTACGCCGGAGGAAATCGTCGAGCGCGGCTCAACGGCCAGGGCAGGGATCTCCGACCCGCGACTCATAAAAGCCGTCGAGTTCATTCGGGTCAACGCCGGGCTCAATCTGTCAGTCGAAGACGTTGCGCGGCATATCGGACTGACACGCCAATGGACAGAAAAATTATTTCAAGCGGAGCGCAGCTGCTCCGTTTACGAAGAAATATGCCGCTTTCGATTCCGCACCATACGCTCGCTCGTTGCCCGTACGAACATGACCTTTACGGAAATCGCCAGCTATTGCGGCTTCGAAAGCCATAACCATCTGCGAACTCTGTTCAAGAAAGAATTCGGCATGACCATGTCGGAATATCGCGCAGAGAAACAGGCGAACTCGCCCGCGTTCACCTCACGGGAACTGCCCGGCCGACCTCTTCCGCCAAGTCAATAACCACCGGTCGCGGCCCGGCAATACCATTCCCGACCGCGCAAAGGCCGGGAACCAGACAACAAGCGGGTCCCGGGTGTGCGCCAAATCGGGTTGCGATAATAGACAAATTACACGTAATGAGCAAACTAAGTTGATTGTCGAGTGTCAGACCACGCCCTCTTCGCGGGCCTCGTCCCAGCAACTTGCACTGCCAAGGTGCAACGGATTCGCCATTTACCCATCATTGCCATTCCGCGGCGGCCTGTAAGGCCAGCACAACCTAGCCCGGGGTAAGGGAGTGACTGCTTGCAGGTCACGACCCAAACAATAACGAAAACGGAAGCCCGTCATTGCCATGTGCAACCGAATTGCCATTGCCCCATCATCGCCGGTTCTTGGTTGTGATGGCGTTAGGGCGAATCCATCGCAGATTAGCGGTGCTGGGCTTCCGTTTTCGTTGTTGGCAGTTCCCAAAACGTTGTTGCTGGTTCCCGACCTGCGAGCAGTCGGGAACGCCGGCCGCCGGTTTACGGTTGTGACAGCGGTGGGGCGAATCCAGGGCGGGTGTTTTGTGAGGGGAGAATAGCAAGTCGTGGCGGGGGCAGTTCTTTTCGTTATTGCTGGGTCGGGCCCTGGCGAGCAGGCCCTCCCTATCTTCACAAGAAAGTTTGGCACGGACCCGCGGGTCCCCTGCGGCACCCGCTAGCCCTTCACAGCCCCCATCGGGCACCTCAATAGCATTCCGGAAGTTCCATGCACTCCTGCTGCGCCAGTTTGCGCAGTTTAGCCAAGGCACGCGTCTCAATCTGTCGGACCCGCTCTTTAGTCACACCGATTTCGCGGCCGACCTGGCGCAACGTCTGACCTTTACCTGCCTGGGACCCCAGTCCGAATCGAAGTTGAAGTATGGTACGTTCACGCGGACTCAGTTCGGCCATGAACCGATTGACCTGATTGAGCTGCTCGTTCCAGACGCGCTCCTGCTGACAGGCATTGCCATGGGAATCCGGCTGCATATCGAACAGGTCGACTTCACTACTGCGGAAACGCTGATGATGCTTACGTTCGCTCGGTATGGTGCGTGAGAAATTCCGCAGCAAAGCCCAGCTCGCGTAGGTACTGAACTTGAAGCCACGCGAATAATCGAATTTTTCAACCGCCTTAATGAGCGAAAGGTTACCGTCGCTAATCAGGTCATAGAGCGGAACGGTACTGGACGCGTGTTTCTTCGCGATGGAAACGACGAGTCGGAGATTCGCCTGAACGATTGTATTTTTAACGGTAACGGCCTGTTTAAAGAGTTTTTCTATTTCGCCCATAATGGACATACTCGGATGGTCGGCATCGAGAGCCTCGCGAAGTTGGGACGCCTTGAACTTAAGATAGTTCATTTTCCGGAACAGGTGCGATTCCTGCATCGGGGCGAGCAGGTCGTTCTCTTGCAACTTACAGAACCATGCGGGAATATCGGCCAAAGCGTCGGACGCCACGTCGATCGCCGGCAAATCGGCGACCTCAGGCAGCTCCGTACCGGGCACAGGCCCCAGGAGTTCGTACTCCGCCTCATCCGAGAGCGGCTCATTGAATTCGTTACTGGGAATATAAGAGAGGTCCAGACGCGCAATTTCGCCCGCTCGCAGTGCGGCCACGACTCGCGAAACGAGTCCCATCGGATAACCCGTTTGTCCCGCGAGCTTTTTAAGCGACTCGCCTTCTTTCCACCTTCGATAGAGTTCTTCCGACTCCTCCGCGGTCAGGAGATCCTCGGGGTCAACTTCGGTCAGCCCGGTCCCACTGGCAGTAAGGCAACCGGGGGTCAAGGTCGTTTCGTTTTCGTATTTCATCTTATTCATTCGTGTATCCATTCCCCAGGTGTTATTCTCTCTCGCCGTTTCCCGTTGCTCGCAAAGAACTTACATTGCGAATAAAAAATCGGTCCCACGCTCCGGACCGGAAAAACCGGTACGAACAGCGGCCCAACGGCGCAAACAAAACGCACATAAAACGCACACAATACCCAAAAATTCGCCCGCCGACCCGCGGGACCGGCCCCCCGTTGCAGGCCAGCCCGCAGGCAGCGGTACTAGTTAGTAGGTTACCGGAGAGGAAAAGTTCTTGCAAAAAAACTTTTTTTGACCAAAAAATCGTTCTCGCTCCCCGCTACGCCACCTAACGGGAGCGTGACACCCCTTTATTATAGGCGCGAAAGCGGTCCCGCAAGGCCGGAGGCGGCGCCGAACGTCGACTTTCTTCATTTTTTCGCCCGAACTTGTCGTCGTCAAGCCCTTCCTGAGCCTGGACCGGACCGCCTTCGGATGGTCTCCTCAATCCTATATTACGCAAAGACTCCAAATATTCGACACGATCCTGCTGCGAGGCGTCGGGTTTTTTCGCCTTTTGCTCCATTTTTTTCCATTTTTCAAGAAAAGTACGCATTTGCTCCTCACTCCAGCCGAGGTCGTCGAGGAGTTCGCGGTCGATGCCCTCCTTTATCTGCTCCTCAAGGTATTCCAGCGCAAGTTCCGTTGCCTGCTGGGTATAGGCCAAATTGGGCGAGTCGGGAGGGGCAAGGCTCCCCGACTCCTGGAACGTTCCGGACCCTTCGTGGCCCCCGCCAACCGACTGCTGGTGCTCGTTGGGAGAGTTCGCCTTGCCCGGTGCGTCGGTGCCAGACTGGCCGTTCGGGTCACCCGATTCGGGCGTGGCGTTAGGCGGTGCGTTGGGCGTGGCGTCTGCCGGAGCGGGGCCTGGCGTCTCCGATTCGGATTCCTTGCCCCCAGCTTGATTTGCGCCGCCTGACGTCGGGCCTGGAACAGGCATATTCGGCTCGCTGTTCCCGCCACGGGCGTCGTTCTGGCCAGGCGTGGGCTGACCCTGACCCTGGTCCTCCTGCGAGGCCGGTTCGCCCGGCGTGCCTGGTTCCTTTCCGCTTGCGTCCGGTCCGGTTGCGGTCGGCGTTTCCGGAGCGTGTTCGGTCGTGCTCACGCCTTGCGCCCCGTTCGGATTATCTGTAACCTGAACGTCGTTGCCAGCTTGCGCCGCGTGTTCCGCCTGCGTCTCCGTTGTATTTTGCGTCATATAGTGGTTCTTTTGCGTAAGTTCGCCCTGCCGCTGCTCCAAACCTTCCGGCAACTCCTGCGGGTAATCCTGCTCGTCGAGGGGCTGCTTTTCGCCTTGCGCGGAAGGATCGCGGACGAAACCGGACCCTTCTCCTTTTTCTTCCTGCAAATCGCGAGTCCGATGCTCCAAAATCTTCTCAAAGGCGTCGCCTGGGTTCGTTTCCGGATCGATCGCGGGCGGAGAGTCGTTGTCGGACTCGTTCGGCCCGTCGCCGGATGTGGGTTCGCTCGTCGGGTCCGTCGGTTCAGAACCAGGAGTCTGACCCGCCTTACCGTCGGTTCCTTCCCCCGCTTCGTCGTCTGCTTCGGTGTCTGCTTCGTTGTCTGTTTACTGACCCGGCTGGCCCTGTCCCGGCTGGCCCTGCCCCTGTGAGGCGTCCCCGTCGTTCAATGCGTCCCCGTCGCTTTCGCTACCCAGACCGCCGTCGCTGTTTTGTGTATCTCCCGGTTCAGCAGGAGTTTCCGACTTGTCCGCAGAAGACTGCCCGCCCTCGTTAGAAGGCTCGCCTGGCCCGGACGTCGATTGCTCTGTGGGTTCCGACTTCCCTTTTTGTCCACTTTGACCTTCTTGTCCACTTTGCCCCGACTGTGAAGAGGACTCGGAGGTCGACGCTCCTTCCGACGCGGATTCCTCGCCTGCTCCGGACTCCTGCTGGCCGGAGGATGGCTCTCCTTCAGACCCCTCGCCTGCCGCGTTTTGTGAGCTTGCGAATCCCTCGGATTCCTCTTCTGACGGCTGACCCTCCTGCGTCTGCCCGTCTTCGCCCGTGTCTTTTCCCTCCGACGATTGCCCGTCTTCGCCCGCGTCACTCCCGTCGCCCGAAGTTTCGGACCCCTTCTCCTGGCCCGCTTCGCCTTTTTCATCACCGCCTTTTTCGTCACCACCCTTTTCGTCGCCGTCTTTTTCGGTCGGGGTCGCTTCGTCCGGAGGCGTTTCGGTCGGGTTTTCGTCAGGAGGGAGAACGCGGAACAGTTTTTTTCCCGTTTGGGCCGTATTGGGCTCCGGGAGCGCGTTATCGCTGGCCGTTACCCAATATTCATAATGCTGCCCGACGACGAGCTGAAAGGAGTCCGGAAGGATGGCCCCGTTGAGCGTCTGTTCGCCTGTTATTGAGACCAGTGCACCCGCACGCGGCGGGGTGAGCGGCAGAAGTGGAAAGGTGATCTCCGGCTGCGGGGCGGAGACGACTCCTTGCTCTTCCCGGAGCAGGATATGCCCGGTAACGTTGGCAAGTCCGAAATCAGGGTCAACGGCGAGCACGGAAAAGCCCAGCTTCTGGTTCACCGGCACGTCGGCCACACCTTCGGCGGCGCGAACCCATTCCACAATAGGCGCCTCGTCGCGAAGAATCTCAACGCGACCTGTTGCGTCGTTCCGGTTCCGATTGCCTTCCGCGTCACTACAGGTTAATTGATAGGAGTCCATTCCTGGAAAGACCGGCTCATTGCCGATTCTGTTATTCACGTCCCAGACGACGGAAAATTCGAACGTGGCCAGACTCGGCTGCTCCGGGTCCAGGGTCATGACCTTCGCGCGATTCTCCTGCTTGCCCGGGAGAAAGAGTGCCTTGGCCAGCGGCGTATTGGCACGCGCCCTTAGCGTTACCTGACTGCCATACAAGGCGCGAATATCGCCTGAATCCTCGTGCACTTCCGCCTCACGACCGGTATAGGCCGGAGGTACAACGACGACCTTCTCGGTCGCAAAGGTAATCGCACTGCGCACGTTCAGCTGAAAGGTTGCCGACCGATTGTCTTTACGCCCCTGGCGACCGACGATAATTTCATAATCGAGCGGCTCCAGCAGTGCGCCCGAACTGCTGGGGAACTCAAGCGACCAGATATTGCCGCCGACGTGCGTCATGGGGACAGTCTGATCGACCAGTCTTGCGTCGCGCGTTGAATAGCAGAAGGCAACCTCGCGCGAGCCGACGCCGGCGATCTCCGCCTCGACCTGCAGTTTACTGTCGGGAAAAAGTGTGACGTTTCCGGGGGAAATGCGCAAAAAGCGAACTTCCTGCGGCGCGGCAATCGACGCGGTCGGACACAAGATGCGCCGCAGTGAGCGGACCGGACTTTTCGACGCAAAAAGTGTATACACAAGAAAAAGACCCATCATACAGGCAAAGATGATTGTCCAGCGTATGACCGAAGAATGGTCAACGATGGTTTCGTCCGGCAGTTCCCTGACCTCGACGGCCGCCTGATACGCGACCTGATCGAGCACCTTGCGCCGCAGCGGCGAGTCCGGTACGCTCGCTTCCTCATGCCGCAGGCACAAATCCAGCCAGTTAATAATCGCGTTGGTCCGGTTTCCTTGCGGTCCTTCCAGGACTTTCGCGGCGTACCGCGGATTGACCCGACGGCGCAGCAGAGGCACGGCACGTCGCAAAACAATCACAAGACAGGCAGTACACAAAGCGAGAAAGAAGCCCAGTCGGCCCGCGGTCGACATACCGGCGCGAAAGACATAATGGTCGGTTAAAATCCCGAAAAAGAGAATCGCAACGCTGCAGGCGGCGAGCTGTGCCGTCATGGCGAACAGGTCGACTCGTTTTATCTCCCGTTCCGTGCGGCTTATCTGCCCGGCCAACAGGTCGTTCGTAGTACGTTCGGCTTCTCGCTCACTCATGATTTCCACTCTTATCCACGTTCTTCTTCCGGTTCCACTCTGCGCTTGTTTACCGCCTGGCCAACCCGCTACTGTTCCGCCGGCATGACCGACAGTTTATTATCGACGCGTAAGACGCGTGGCTCCGTCAGGAGGACTTTTCCGGCTTCAATTCGATTCTCCTGCTTGGGGACAACGCCACGCACGGTAGCCGTTCCGTCGCGAAATTCGACCTGAACCGGCGAGAGCGGATGCACTAAAGGACTTTGCAGCAGGAGAAGTTCCAAATGCTCTTCAAAGGCCGCCAGTTGCGCCAGCTCCATGCGTGCCTGTTCCTCCGCCGACGGCAGATTGACCGGCACGTCTGCCGCCACGCCCGGCGCCGCGGGCTCGTTCGCACTCAGCGTTCCGCCCGACGCCATGCCCGTAATGCCCGCCATGCCTGTACTGCCTGTACTGCCCACACCCGACTCTTCCTGCGTATGCACATCGCCTCCGAAGCGACTGCCAAGGTCCACGCCGGAATCCGGGGCGAGTGGCAACGCTGCCCCGGCTCCGTTCACCTGGCCGTCGTTACGAATCGACGCGGTGCCCGGCGCCACGGCGTCCCGAAAGCCCGCGACCGTTGTACCTGTGCCCCGAACGCCGCGGTCCGACTCGTACTGACCCGAAACGTAATAGGAAAGGGCACTGGCGGCGTTCGAAGAGCGGACAGGCTCCGACGGGCGACTCGCCTGGATCGGACGGGGATTCGGCGTGAGCAAACCGGCCTCCGTGCCCCGACGCGCCGCGAAATAATCACGGTACAGGGAGAAGTCCACACTCCCCGATTCAAACTCCGGCTCGTTCCACCATGCCTGAAATCGTGAACTGCTGTTCTCGCCCGACATACCGAGAAACGCCCCGGAGGCCGAATAGACCGCTCCCGATTGAAATCGCGAATTCTCGTTCGGACTCGGCGAGAGGAACCCGCCCGACTCACTGCGGCCGAACCGGCCCTCGACACGTCGCTCTGTCAGAATCGACGTCGCTGTCGGAATCCGGGTCTCGTCGTAGCCCGGTCGATATTCCACCGTCGGCGTTTGCGCCAGGAGTCGCGGACAGAAGACTTCTGACATGAGGCAAGTGAGTATAACGCCTGCTGCGCCTCGCGGTATCGAACCTATCGGGAATCCTCTCATGGGGTTGCCTCCTCCTGTTGTTTCCTGAATCGCTTCAGATGGTCATCAAACTTCTTACGCGTTGCGGCACCGCCGAGGTCCGGGTGCGACTGCCGCAGACGGAGTATCTCCGACTCCGCCGACTTCGCCTGCTCTCGCGCCTCATTCGGATCGCTCAAGCGGCGGAGATATAAATAGCGGCACGTCAATTTATTCAGCCAGGCGTCGTAATAGATCTCGCGAAACCTGGGATTTTGGTCTATTGACCCGTTCAGCCGCGTTATTATCCGGTTCCAGCCCCAGACGAGATTCCGTCCGTTCCGCTGCGGCTCCCCGCCGACAATGGCTCGAACATAGGCCTCTTTATTCGACTTCCCCTGACTCTGGTAGACGCGCACCGCCTCTAATTGCAGCTCAAGATTGTTCTCGTGCTCCGCCAGTACCGGCAGGAGAACCTTCATGGCCGAGACGAACCGACCCGTGCCGCGAAGACATTCACTCAATCGAACGGCACAAAAGATATCCGCATTGGCGTCGGAACACCATTCGGGCTGGGCTTGGAGCTGTTTGAGAATGCTCTGATAGGTTCGCCCGGCGCGTGTGTAATAATTGACGGCCTCTTGCGGGACCTCGGTCAGGGTACCCGCGATTCCGCGTGCGAGACTAAGGAACGTATCGGCGACCCATCGTGACGTGGAGTAAGAGGTACCGGCGCTCCGTTCGGAGATGCGTTCGAGGAACTGCTCAAAGCCGCGTGTAACCGCGTCCAGCTGCTCCTGCTTCTTCGCGTCGCCCGCCGAGGCCGCCTCGCCCAACCGCTTGACTTCCTCCTCCAACTCACGCCCCAACTGCACGTAAATCGCGACCAGCTGCTCATCCTGACCCGCGTTCATGGCCTCAAGCTGACCCATAATCTTCTGCGATTCCTCAAAATCACCCAAATTCACTTTAACCCGCAACGCGAGCAGGAGTGCCTTCTGCACAAAATTCCTGTCCGGAAAACCATGCTCCGGAAGCGCCAACTCTCCGGTCTCCGAGACCACCGACTTGACAATATTAACAGCGCCAATAACCGGATGCGAAAGCCATTTCCACGCCTCTTCCGGTTCATTCTGCGTCAGAGAAATTTGTGCCAGCGATAGTGCGGACCAGACCGTAATCTGGTCGTCACTTCGGGAATCGCCGGACGACAGTTTGCGCGTAAGTCCTTTCTGGAACTGGTCCCGAGCGGCGTTCAGCAAGTCGGCCCCGCGGACGTCGGACCTTTCCTCCGCTTGCGACGCGGCGGTCATAGCCCGGCCCCAGGCGGCGTAAAGTGCCTGTCCGTAACGGAGTTCGAACGATGCCCGCGACGATGACGTCTCCGGAATACGCGTTAAAAGCCCGTTCGCCGCCGTCAGGTCCATAACATCCAGGGCCGTTTCTATCTGGACAAAAATCGACTCCTCGATCGCTTTTTCCGCCTCCGGGTTCCGGTCACTGCCGAACCGGCGGTCAATCAAGGCGGCCAAATTCTCAATCTCCTTCTTCTGCCAGGCCTGCTCCTGCTCGCTCTGGCCCGCGTCCCGACCTTGCGTAGAGAGCCGACGCAGCGCCCCTAACGCGTAAAACGCCGCTCGCGCTGATCGATTACTGTCCGTCTGCCTCGCTAAATAGTCACCCAGAACAGCCGCACGCTCCCAGTCGCCTTCGACCCAGGCTATTGTGGCCCAGCGAAACAACAACTCGTTCCGCTTCTCTCGTGTCAAAAGAGACTCGCCTCGGGCAAGTGCGTCCTGAATCAGACTCTTAACCTCATCGCTCGTCGAACCTGACGACTCCGCCACAGCCTCGCCCGCCTGCTCGCGCAGCCAGAGATTCCAACTCTTTTCAACAGCGCGCCACAGCCCGTCCTCATCGGTCAAATCAACCTCCGACGTCTTGCGAGCCTGACCGGCTAAAAGCGGATTCTTCAAGAGCTCTTCCGCCTCGTCTCGATAGATGCTCTCCTGCTTCGCCACGAAGTCGAGTGTCGTGACCGTGAACTGGGCCAGGCGGGTATTCGCCGTGAGAATCTTCGCAAACGCTCCTTCCTTCTCGCCAAAATAAGCCTTTAAGAGCTTATTATACTGCGGCCGGTTCTCCGCCTGCAGTTCGGCCAGTCGAAGAAGATCGCGGCCGGCCAGGAGCTGTATCTTAAGTCCTTCCGCATAATGATAATAGATAGCCGGCAGTGGCGAAAGATGCTTCCAGTCGTAGAACTTCTCCAGGAAGTACAGGCAGTCGCCCGGCTGCTCGACCGACTCCGCCATTTCACCGGCCAGGAGCAGTGTTTGCGTCTTAAGTGTAAAGAAGGCCGGGTCGTTCGGCAGTAGTCCGATCTCCTTGACCATGCCGTCGGCCTCTTCTCGATGCCCCAAAAGCCATTCGAGTTTCGCCTGATAATATCGTGCGGAGAACCCGCCGGTATAGTTGCGATACGTGTCGTGGATACTCTCAAAGGCGCTGCGCCCTTCCTCCCAGGCGGCGACCCGCTCGGCGGCGCCCTCGGGCCAGGTCTCGCCACGGTCCAGGGCCAAGGCCGCCCGATCCAACTTCATCTGAAGATAGCGGCCGCGCACCAGGTCCACGCCCTCCTGATTCGGACCCTTTTGCGCCGCTTCCAGCGTTGTGCCACAGGCCGCAATGGCCGCGTCGTAGGCTTGGCCCGACTGCTCATAGAACTCGCGCGCAGTCTGTCCCTTCTCCGGATCGGAACCGCTCTCTGCGGCCATAACCCCTTTGCCAAGTTCACGATAGATTCGGCCCAGCGCACCTTGCCCTTCCCACTGCTGCTCGACCCCGGGATGCTCTGCCAGCCAACGTTCAATCTGCTCGCGGCATTCCTGCAAGCGTCCGGCCCGCGACGCCTGTGGCAGGGTCGCTACAACTTCCAGCTTTAGGGTCGCAATGCGAAAGTCCAGGTCCGTCCTCAGTCGTTCAGGGCAGTTCTCCTGACCCCGAAACGTCTCCAGATAGTCGACCGCCTCGTCGAAATACCCGCGTTCGGTCAAGGCCTGGACAAAAGGCTCCCACGGCTCCTCGCCGTCCGCTCTCACTTCCGTAAACGCAACGACCATCAGCGTCAGCATTAAAGTCAATAAGCCCCAAGGCGCCCCGCGGACCACAGACGCGTTTCTCTTCGCTCGAAAAACGTTCGCCGTCCTCGCTTGACTCCCCGCTTGCCGTTCCAGTTTCGTCATATTTCGCTTTTTTCTGCTCTTGTGCTCGTCCGACTTCTCGCGGACTTCCGCTTTTTATGCTATAATGGGCGTATCCTGTACGGTCCTGTCAACCGGCACGGCCTGTCCGCGTACCAAGTTAACCGTCAGGCGTGCCAAACGAACCTCAGGAAGAAAAACCGAGCCGCCCCACGCCGGCCGATCCGGTTTCGCTCCCTATTATATAATATAAGGATTATCCATGAAAATCAATCGCCCTTTCATCCTTTTTTCCATTTTCCTCGTTTTTTTTGCGGGGCCCGCCCTCCTTTTCGCAACCGGGCGCCCGGTCGACGAGCCCGACGCCGAACCGGTCGACGACGGTCTGCCGCTACTCATTACCCGGGAAACCGACCAACTCCTCGCCGCTTTCCTTGCCCTGCGTGCGCAGCAGGAGGAACTCCCCGCACGCTCGCTGGGCAGCGTCGGGTTCATTTCACTTAATCGGCAAAGTCACGCTTTTCGGGGAAAAATAATCGAACTAAACGGACGACTCCTTCAAACGCGCCAGCTTCTCGCCGATTTTAACGGTCAGAACGGTTTTAACTCCTTATACGAGTCCTGGATGCTGCTCGACGACGAAAAACGCATTCCGGTCCGACTCCTCTCGACCAGCGTTCCGCAGGAAATCCTGGCAAGTCTGCCCAACAACAGCGGCGCAAACCCGGCCGACAATGCGGGCAAGTTCGAGATTACGCAAAAGGGCGAATATGGCCCGTTACGCATCCATGCCTACGCCTCCTACTACCGTCTGACTTCCTATTCCGACGGCCAGGATTTCTACAATGCGCCCACCGCGCTGGCCTTGTCGTTCTCGCTCAGCCCGACGGCGTCACAGCCCGGCGACTCCTCTCCCAATATTAATGACACAAAAGCTATAAATCAGATAAAACAAAAAAGTCAGATAGAGCAGGTGGAGCAGACAAGCCAGAATCAACCTCGCCCGAACAGGCCCCGACCGACCTGGCTCCTGACGAATTGCGGCGGATACTGCTGCATCGTTTTCGAGAGCAAGGTCCACTCTCGCTTCTCCCGCCGGACCGCGACGTGACAGACTGGCCCACGCGCGCGACCCGTCCCATGACCCCGGTCTGGCTTCACGGGACCCTGACCCATGCCGAAAAGGTGGAGGACCCGTCCGACGCGGGCCTCGACTGGTGGCAATGTCAGATTTCCAGTCCCGACTCCGCTCGCCACGCTATCGTGGAAACGCCGAGTATACCAGCGTTTACGCTCACTAGCGATGCCCACAAAACCTCACCCGCCGCCTCACCCGCTACCTCCCCCGCTACCGTCGCTCCTGCCGGACCGGTGCCCAACGTTTCCTGTCTGGCCCTGTTTCTTAAGTGGCAGGATCAAGAGCAGACGGTGCCTGTACTCCTGACGCCGAATTTGCGCTGGTATCCGCAAGAGACGCTGCTCGGCCGTCTCAAGATGGATGTCGCCGCGCTCGAGGCCGTGCCAGTCTATTCTCCCACGACCCT
>JAUNSJ010000038.1:24913-33566 GCA_030539295.1 Planctomycetia bacterium
CGGAACCCGCCGACCCGGAACGCACCACCCAAGGCGAGACGGACGCCCGCTCGCGGCTCCATGCCCTCCGCTTGACCGATCGCGACCGCTATCCCTTCTACGAACTGCTCGCCGCGCTGCGTAACGCTTCCCCCGGCTTCCTCCGGGCTCAGGCGGAAGAGGAACGTCGGCTCCACGGAACGCAGGATTTCTTTCCCGTCGTCGAACTCTTTAACCGTCCGGAGCAGTATCAAGGCACGCTTCTGCTTCTTCGCGGCATTGTGCGTCGCGCCACGCTCGTCCTGGTAAACGACCGGGCCGTCCGTGCCCACTACGGGCTTGACCACTACTATCAGCTCTATCTCTATACCGGCGACTCCCAAGGCAATCCGCTGGTCATCTGCGTCCCGGAGCTTCCGCCAGGCATGACGACCGGGACAGAGGAACATTATCGCGTCGCGGTGACGCTGGCCGGTTTCTTTTACAAGACGTGGGCCTATAAAGCCGGTCGTAAGTCAGGGCAAGGCACCGCTTTGGACGCGTCGGAGACTTCCGGCGACGCGTCCGAACGCTGGGTCCGCGTCCCGCTCATTCTGGGGTCAGACGTCCAAATCATGCCGGAAGAAACGTCCGGCGAACCGTTCCCGTTTCCTCTGCGATTCTTCTGGCTCGCCTTCTGGACGATTACGATTCTTTACATAGCCTATCGAATCGCGCGTCGCCGGTGGCGTTAAATTTTTCTTATTTTACCAGAACTTCGCTGCCCGTAAGGTCTCGCAACGCAACCACTGGATTTTTATCACTTTAACCCGTTTAATCTGATTTTTGCTGAATTTGACTCTCCCCTTGGCCGATGAACACAAAAGGCGCGACGTGTCACTCGCTTGTGACTGCCCGTCCAGAATGTCGATCATTGTAACACGCATTTAACGTGAAGGAAAGAACCATGCGAAAAGGGTTAATATTTTTTGCGATTGCTATCGCTTCGGTTATGTCCCTGGGTTGTGCCAGCGGATACCGGTCCATTGGCCAAACGTGCCCGAACGCCGCCCAGGCCAGCGGGAAGTTTGCCTCGTCCTATGAAGCGTCTTCCATGGCACCGATTCGAATTTTCGGTGCGGAAACAGAACCTTACAATGGCGCTCCTGTGTACGTTGTCAACGGCGGTGCAGAGGTTTACGAAGCCGGCTGGGGACGCCATGCCTTGGCCGGTGGGCGTCAGCATTACGTCGGCAGTCAGCCGGGCCACAGTGGCGGACTCTTTAGTGGCGTCGCCCGGGGTACCGACTTCGAAGCTTCCGGCCCACTTCGCCGCAACGCGTACGCACGCCGTGCCGCCGCGGCTCCCTATGGCCCGCAGCAGGGTGCGACCATGTACAACAGTGGCGCCGGCATTGTTAACCCCTATCCTGGCAATACGCCGACCCGTTCTCCACGCGATTTCTTCGCACCGAACCCGCCCTCCATTGGCCCGTGACCCCGGTTCGCGGTTACAAACGCTCATGATCTGTCAGACGCCTGTCGCGTAAGGCAAACTCGTAAAACGGAAACGCCTCCCAAGTTGGAGGCGTTTTTTATGCACTACCTGCCCGCACCACCCCCGCCTCCCCTCACCGGCGTCCCCGGACCAGCCGCCCCCCGCGCCAGCGTGACCGATTTTGAAGCGACCCCTCCGCGTCCCTCCGCGAACTCCGCGTGCTACATAATTTCTGAATACAGAACAGGTTACGGACACCGCACCCTGCCTGTAATGCTCTCTCTAATTGAAAGGTTATTTTTTAGCGCGCAGGGTTCGCAGAGGGACGCGGAGGAGGACGTGCCCGGGTTCGGAGGTGTGGCCCGGTCTGTGCTGGGCTTACAGGGCGCCGGTGAAGGGTTATGATGGCTAAATAGCGAATCGACGGCACCTTGGCAATGATGCGTTCCACATTTGTTATTGCTGGTTCCCGACCTGCGAGCAGTCGGGAACACGCGTCAGCGTGACCGATTTTGAAGCGTCCCCTCCGCGTCCCTCCGCGAACTCTGCGTGCTACATAATTTCTGAATACAGAACAGGTTATGGACAGCGCACCCGGCCTCTAATGCTCTCTCCAATTGAAAGGTTTTTTTTAGCGCGCAGGGTTCGCAGTGGGACGCGGAGGCGGGCCGGGCTTGGGGTACCGCTGGGCCTGCGGGCGGTCGGGGGCTGTTTAAAAAAATTCCTCACCCGGACCTGTCTCTTTTTTCAGGGTATGTTATAATCAGGATTGAGCGAAGGTTCCGAAGTGTGGCGTTCGGCTGCAACCTCTGGTCCCTGCGCGAGATAGACAACCGCGGCCGCAATGTGCCCGGAGTTCGCGGGTCAGGCTGGCCGCCTGGTCCGGGCCTGCCGGCGGGTAACGGGGTAGCAGCGGGGTAGCGGGGTAGTGGACGGTCGAACTGCCTTGAGCAGGAAGCGGGAGCACCAGAAAAAGAAAGAAATCAGGTCATGTTTTCAGGAATAGTAGAGGCGTTGGGCGTCGTCGAGGCGATTGTCTCGGAGCCGCCGGGCGTAAAAATTCTCGTCAAGGAACCCGGTATTGCCGCCGAGACGAATATAGCCGACAGTATCTGCGTAAACGGCTGCTGTCTGACGGTTGTTGAGAAGCAGGGCGATACGTTTGCGTTTCAGGCGGGTCCGGAGACCTTGGCACGGACCAATCTTGGCGTCTTAGCGCCGGGTTCGGGCGTGAATTTGGAGCGGGCACTGCCGGCCAACGGTCGTTTGGGCGGACATTTCGTCAGCGGCCATATCGACGGACAGGCCGAGCTTGTCAAAATCGTCGATAGTGGCGACTGGTCCGATTACTACTTTCGCGTGCCAAAAGAGCTTGCGCGCCAGATGGCGTCAAAAGGGTCGGTCGCCGTTGACGGGGTCAGTTTGACTCTGGTCCGCTGCGAGTGTGACCTGTTTAGCGTTGCCTTGATTCCCTTTACCTTGAGCGTGACCACCTTGGGCCGCAAGCAGGTGGGGGACCATGTCAATATAGAAACCGATATTCTCGCCAAGTACGTTCAGCGTCTGGTCGAGTCACAGAAATGGGACTAACGCACATGAACAAGGAAAACGCGAGCGACGAACTGTCCACCGGGTCCTCCCGCAACCAGACGCGCGCCTATCTCATGCGCCGGTTTGAGACTCTTGGCATTCATCCGCGAGAGAAGCTGGGCCAGAATTTCCTCATCGACTTGAATCTTTTGCGACTGCTGCACGAGTCGGCCCAGATTGAAGAGAATGACGTTGTCCTTGAGGTGGGGACCGGGACCGGGTCCCTTACCCAGGCCATGGCCGAAAAGGCGGCTCAGGTTATTACCGTCGAAGTCGATCCGGTCATGCACGAAATGGCAAAACAGGAGCTTGCCGACCGGAATAATGTCCGTTTTCTCATGACCGACATATTATATAATAAGAATCGCCTTTCGGACGAAGTGCTGAACGCGGTCCGTGAGGAACTGGCGAAAGACGCCCAGCGTCGCTTTAAGTTGTGCGCGAATTTGCCCTATTCTATTGCCACCCCATTAATGTCCAACCTGCTCTTGAGCGATCTGGTTCCGGCCAGTATGACCGTAACGATTCAGAAGGAGGTCGCCGACCGAATCGTTGCGCGACCGGGCTCCAAGGATTACGGGGCACTTTCGGTCTGGATGCAGGCTCTGGCCGAGACGCGCATTATTCGCATTATGCCTCCGAGCGTCTTCTGGCCCCGGCCGAAAGTCGATTCCGCCATTATACAAATTGTTGCCAATCCGAAGAAACGGGCACGCATTCCGGACCTCCGTTTCTTTCATCAGTTTGTGCGGTCGCTCTTTCTCCATCGGCGAAAATATATTCGTTCCGTCCTCTGTAGCGCGTTCAAGCGAGAACTGACCAAAGCCGAAGTCGATTCCGTTCTGGCACGCAAGCAGATCAGCGAAACGGTGCGTGCGGAAAACCTCGCCGTACGCGATATTTTCGACCTTTCGGAAGCATTTCGGGCCTTACTGCCCAACGGCGATAACCCTTTTTGTCACGACGCCGATGCCTGATGGACGGTACGATTCTTTTACGGATAGCGAGCTATGACGAACCCCAAAGATGAAGTTTATATGAAAATGGCCCTGGACGAGGCGCGGCATGCGGCCGACGAAGGCGAAGTCCCTGTCGGCGCCGTTCTCGTCTGTCACGATGAAATCCTGGCACGCGACCACAATCGGAAAGAACAGCTGCGCGACCCCATGGCCCACGCCGAACTGCTCGTTCTCCGTAAAGCGGTGGGCCTGTTCCCCTCGTGGCGATTTGAGGAGACAACGCTCTATGTTACCTTGGAGCCTTGCCTTATGTGCGCCGGAGCGATCTGGCAGGCGCAAATCGACCGACTCGTCTACGCCGCTGACGACCCCAAGGCCGGTGCCGTGCAGTCGCTCTATCAGGTTCTCTCTGATACCCGCTTGAATCATCAGTGTGAGCTGACCTCAGGCGTGGGCTATGAGGAGAGTCGCGAGCTGCTCCAGCAGTTTTTTCGCGAGCGACGTCTTCAAGGCAAGAAGTAGTGTCGGAATTGTTTAGAAAAAACTGGTCAAAAGCGTCAGTCGGCTTTTTTCTTTTAAAAAAAAGTAGAAAAATAGCGAAAAAAATCGAAAAAAACGCTTGCAAATGGCGAGAGAAACGGGTACAATACAGATATGTGGATTCACGTGGTTCGGTGGCAAGTTGACTTCCCGCCGCGTTACGCAGAAGCGTGGGCTGGTCGAGGCCGGGCGTGACTCCTTTCCTGCCTGTATAAATGAGTGTGGACCAACGGCGTAACGAGTACGGAATAAGTGGAATCTTTGCGGAAGTACTCTCGCGTTGTGTCGAACAAAGGAGACAAGAAGATGGAAGAGAAGCGAAGTGGAGTGAGTCGGCGCAGTTTTCTCAAGACGGGAAGTGTCTTGGCCGCCGCAGGTTTTTTCGCAGGGGCGCCTCGCGTTCATGCCGCGGAGAATAACACGATAAAATTAGCGCTGATCGGTTGCGGTAATCGTGGTTCCGGCGCAATTCGCCAGGCTCTGGCCGCCGATCCGAATACGAAGCTCTACGCCGTTGCCGATGCATTCCAGGATAAGGCCGACGCCATTGTGAACGCTCTTACCGAGGTGGAAGAGGAAGGTCGCGTCGACGTCCCCGCCGAACGACGATTTATTGGCTTGGCCGGTTATCGCGACGCTATCGACTCGCTCGACCCAGGCGACGTCGTTATTCTCGCGACGGACCAGGTCTTTCGTGCCCTTCATTTCGAATATGCCGTTCAGAAAGGACTTAACGTCTTTGCGGAAAAACCGCTCGCTGTTGACGTCCCCAATCTGAAGCGGATTCAGGCTGCCAATAAGATTGCCCTGGAGAAGAACCTGAAAGTCTCCGTTGGCTTGAATAACCGTCATTATCTGCGCACCGAAGAGACCATTGCCGCGATTCACGACGGCGTTATGGGCGACATAACCTCTTGCTGGGTCTATCGTTCGCAGGATCCGCACAATCTCAAGCCGAAAGGCGACTACACCGAACTACAGCATCAGATTCGCAATATCTTCTGCTTCGACTGGACCAGTGGCGGATTTATTGTCGACGCGCTGATTCACAATATTGACATTAGCTGCTGGGCCAAAGGGGCCTGGCCTATTGCCGCACAGGGCGTTGGCGGGCGTATCAGCCGCAAGGTCAAAGACCAGCTCATTGAGTTCGCCTCGGTCGAATATCTCTTCCCGGACAGTACGAAGCTCATGCTGCAAACGCGAACCATGCCGAACGTCTGGCATTATTTCGCCTCGAATATCATCGGGACCAAAGGCTGCTCCCAGGTCGGCGAAGGCGTAGGCGACCCCCGTATTTACGCCGGAAACGATATGAACAGCGACAATCGAAAGGTCATTTGGGAACCGACCAAAGGCGGAAACGATTCCTATCAGGAAGAGCATAACCGTCTCTTCGCCGCGATTCGGGAAGACAAGCAATGGAACGAAATTGAACGCAGTGTCCAGGCAACGTTCGTGGGTATTCTCGGCCGTATGGCACAGCAGACGGGTCAGCGCCTGACCGCGGAGCAGGGCTGGACGTCAACCTTCGAGTACGTCCCCAATATTGACCAGCTCTCTATTGACGATGACTCGCCCTGTATGCCCGACGAAAACGGGAATTACTTTATTCCGGTTCCCGGCGAATTCCAGTTCAGTTAAGCGGAGTTTTTGTTCATGACGCGACCTTTGTTCTTCTTCTCCGCCGGGGAACCGAGTGGAGATATCCACGCGGCGCAGCTTATTCTCGAGTTGCGCCGGCGCTTTCCGCGCGCCGAGTTCACCGGATACGGTGGCCCGGAAATGGAGAAGGCCGGATGTCGCGTTCTCGTGCTCATGACTGAACTTGCGGTCATGTGGTTGGGGCGTGTGCTCTGGCATCTGCCCACCTTTTTGCGTCATATTCGTCGGGCAGGCGCCTTCTTTCGGGAGCATCGGCCCGACGCTGTGATTCTCGTCGACTATCCCGGATTCAACTGGCAAATTGCGAAGCAGGCGAAGAAGGCGGGCATACCCGTCTACTACTACATGCCGCCTCAAATCTGGGGCTGGGCACAACATCGGGTCAAGAAGATGAAACGACTGACAGACCATGTCCTCTGCTGTTTCCCCTTTGAGCAGAAGTGGCTCGCGGAGCACGGCTGTCATGCGTATTTGACCGGTCATCCTTTCTTTGAGGAAGTGCGTAAGCGGACGCTCGACGACTCCTTTATGACCGACTTTCGCCGTAACATCCAGCAAGACAACAAATTGCTACTGCTCCTGCCAGGGTCACGCAATCAGGAAGTGGCCATGAACACGCGCGATATGCTGCACGCGGCCGGCAGGGTCGTTGCCCAGACGCCGACTGTTCTCCCGGTTATTGCCGCCTTTAAGGAGAGTCATGCGGAACGTGTGCGGCAGGAAATGCGGCGGCAGGGTCTCGACTTTCCCGTATTCGTAGGCCGAACCCCGGAGCTTATGGCCATGGCCAGTGCCGCTTTGGCCGTTTCCGGGTCCGTTTCCGTTGAGCTTTTAGCCCGAACTTGCCCAACGGTCATTTACTACCGTGTGGGAAAATTTCCGCTATTGCTCTCTCGTTTCTTTCGGTGTGTTAAATACATTACTTTGACGAATCTGCTGGCCGTTGACCGTGTGCAAGGGGAGTCGCTCTTCTTCAAACGGGGACTCATTGCGCCAGCACAACTGACGGACCGTGAGCGGAGTCTGACTCTGTTCCCGGAGTATCTGACTGCGGTCGACGCCAGTCTCCCGGTAGCCAACACGCTGGTCATTTGGCTTACCGACGAGACGGCGTCGGCCGCGTGTCGATGTGCCTTGCGCGACCTGCTCCAGTCAGCCGACGCGCAAGGCGACCCTGTGGTCAATACGGCCGATTATATTATGAGAA
Source organism: Planctomycetia bacterium (assembly GCA_030539295.1). Taxonomy (GTDB): domain Bacteria; phylum Planctomycetota; class Planctomycetia; order Pirellulales; family Thermoguttaceae; genus JAUNBG01. Next base: position 32,331 of record JAUNSJ010000038.1, read on the forward strand.
CATTGGAAGAGTCTCCACGAGAACAATGGCGAACGCAATCGGAAACGGGGACTCATTGCGCCAGCACAACTGACAGCCCGTGAGCGGAGTCTGACTCTGTTCCCGGAGTATCTGACTGCGGTCGACGCCAGTCTCCCGGTAGCCAACACGCTGGTCATTTGGCTTACCGACGAGACGGCGTCGGCCGCGTGTCGATGTGCCTTGCGCGACCTGCTCCAGTCAGCCGACGCCCAAGGCGACCCTGTGGTCAATACGGCCGATTATATTATGAGAACATTAGAAGAGTATCCACGAGAACAATGGCGAACGCGATCGAAGACGGGGAGTGTAAAAGTTAATGTTTGGCGGAACGGAGAGTGATTTTGAGGCCCCAGGCGTCTGGCGTTTTCGTCTGATGGGGGTTCCGGTCAGTGTACATCCTCTGTTTTGGCTCGTGGGACTTTTTTTCTCACCGTTCTATTGCCAGACAGGGAATACACGCGACTTGCTTATTGCCATGACCGCCTGGATGGCAGCGTGGTTCGCCGCCGTTCTAACGCATGAGCTGGGCCATGCCCTGACCATTCGGAAGCTGTGCGGTTCGCGGCCTTGGATTACTCTTTTCGGATTCGGTGGCGTAACGCAGTACTACGACGCGGATTATCGGTCTGGCCCGAGCACGCTGCGGCTCATACTCACTTCCTTTGCCGGCCCGGCCGCCGGCTTTCTCGTCGCCGGACTAATCCTTCTGATTTACGCACTGTGCGGCAGTGGTATCAATGTGCTTATGCAGTCGTTCGGCCCGGTGCCGGTCCCGATTATTCTCCCGCTTTGGGTCTCCGAGGGGCTGTTCAACGACGGTCCGCTACTCCTGCTCGCCCTTAATGTCTTCGTCTTTTCCATGATCTGGACCTCTCTGTTCTGGGGACTTTTGAACCTGTTGCCTATTCTCCCGCTCGACGGCGGCAATATTGCCATGGCAATATTATCGGCACTTGACCCCCGGTCAGGACGTTATTGGACCCACCTGCTTTCCGCATTAAGTGCCGGTTTGATCGCCTTTATCCTGGTCCGTCAAGGCTGGTTCATCGCTGCCGTCCTGTTCGCCTTTCTCGCCGTGGACAATCTCCGAAAACTCTAAGCCCGCCTCCCGCCTCTGCGTCCCACTGCGAACCCTGCGCGCAAAAAAATAATCGGTCAGCTGGCTAGAGGGCATTTGAAGTGGGGTATGTTATTCGTAACCTGTGCTATATTCAG
>JAUNSJ010000071.1 GCA_030539295.1 Planctomycetia bacterium
GGGTTCGGAGGTGACCGGCCCTGTGCTGCCCTTACAGGGCGTGGGTTTATGAGGAAATCATTGACCCGGGGAACGTCGAAATACGTTGTATTTCTCCTTACCCCGGGCTATGATGCGCTGGCCTTACAGGCCGCCGCGGAATGGCAATGATGGGTAAATGGCGAATCCGTTGCACATCGACAGAGCAAGTTAACCTTGTTGCTGGGACGGGGCCCGCGAAGAGGGCGTGGTCTGACGCTCGACAATCAACTTAGTTCGCTCATTGCATGTAATTTGTCTATTATCGCAACCCGATTTGGCTCGCACCCTTTTCTTACTGCCCGGCTCCGGCCTTCCCGACTGCTCGCAGGGTCGGGAACGGGGGTTGCCAAATTTATTAAAAAGGGCATAATAGTTGTGGGGCGCAGGAGCGGTTCCCCGGTTATGAGATCAGTTGCGGTTAACGGCCATTATAAACAGGCGTAATAACCGAGATATAATAGAGATAACGACAGGAGATGAGGCGGGCGGTGGACGAGACGAAAGAGGAAGTGTGGTACAAAGAGGGACTCCGGTTCGGGTGCCGGCAGTGCGGTTCCTGCTGTACGGGCGAAGAAGGCTATGTCTGGGTAACAGAAGAGGAAATCACGAAACTTGCCCAGACGATGAAGGTTCCGCGTGCGTACTTTGAAGCGACGATGGTCTATATGGTCAAGGACGGTAAAAAGAGTCTGCGGGAGCGTCCGAACGGTGACTGCGTACTGCTAACGCCGGGGAAAGGGACAGGGAAAGGAACGTGTATGGTCTACGCGGACCGCCCGGTTCAGTGCCGCACATGGCCCTTTTGGCCGCAAAATCTTGATAGCGAGCACAGCTGGAAAGAGACGGCGAAATTTTGCCGCGGATGTAATAATCGTCAAGGGCGACTCTATACAGTCGAAGAAATTGAGGAGCAGGCGGGTCAACTGTTTGGCTTATAAAAGCAAACTACACAAGGATTTGAGTGATTTATGTCAATATGGTACGCGAAACGTTACGAGGATGCAACTCCGGTGGCCGTTGAGGTTGCCCATGGGCAAATAAAGTCCGTACAAGCCTTGACCCGCGGTCAGATGACCGAGCAGAAGCTGCGGCGTGAGACGATGCCGTGGATCGCGCCGGGCCTATTCGATATTCAGATTAACGGCGGACTCGGATTCGAGTTCTCCTCCGACTGCCTGACATGCGAGCAGGTTAAGCAGGTTTGCGACTGGGTACTCCGCCAGGGCGTCTTCCGATTCTGCCCTACGGTCACAACGAACTCACCTGAAACGCTCTGTCACGCCGTGGCTACCCTGGCCGCTACCCTGGATCAGTATCCGCAATACGCGGAACTCATAACGGGTATCCATCTGGAAGGGCCTTTTATCTCCCGGCAGGATGGTTCCCGCGGCGCACATCCTCTCGAATGGTGCTCTGAATATAATCCTGACCTGTTTCGCAAGCTGCAGCAGGCTGCCCGTGGTCTGATTCGCATTGTGACTTTTTCCCCGGAATATGACGGCATGCCCGAATTCGTCGAGCTTATTGAAGAGTACGGGGCAGTACCGGCGCTGGGGCATACGCATGCCAAGCCGAACGATATCATCCTGGCCGCCGACTGCGGGGCACAACTTTCCACCCATTTAAGCAATGCGACGAACCACGAACTGTCAAAATGGGAGAATTATTTCCTCGCACAGCTCCTGGAAGCCCGACTTCGTGCCAGTCTTATTGCCGACGGGTTTCATGTCTCGCCCATGATGCTCGACCTCATTCTCAAGGTCAAAGGGCCGGACCGCATTATTTTAATTAGCGATCAGGCCTCGGTTTCCGGCCTGGCGCCTGGCAAATATCATACGGGACTGTGTGACCTGGAGCTTTGTCCGTCGGGTAAGGTTGAGCTGTCGGGGAGCGATCATCTTCTGGCCGGGGCTTCACTTCCGATCTCCGTGGGCGTGGCGAACCTCATGACAATCGGCAATCTGTCGCTTAAAGAGGTGTGGCCGCTGGCAACGCGTCATGCGGCGGAGCTTCTGGACCTGCCAGCGTGGTCCAACGGCGACGGCGATTTTCTCGACGTTGGCAAAGCGGCCGACTTCCTCCTGTTCCAGGTAGAAGAGGCTAAGCTCGGCGAGTTCGGGGTAGCCGATACGGCGCATTTTCAATCGGGCCGACTGCTCATGCAGAGCGTGGTCTATAAGGGCGTCGATTTACTCAAAGAGTCGAGAACGGACCAGTAGTTCGGGAACGTTTTAGCGACGCATTCCGGATGCTCAATGAGGACACCGTCGAGAACGAGTCCGGCCAGGGCAAAGCTCATGGCCATGCGATGGTCGTCGTACGTCGCAATGCGAGCGGGCTGGGGCGGGCAGTGTGCCCCGGCGCGAACGAGCAGTCCGTCGTCAAACTCGTCCACCGGGACGCGGAACTTACGCAATTCGCGTACCACAGCGGCGATCCGGTCGGTCTCCTTATGCCGAATATGGGCCACGTTACGGATGCGAGTAGGACTTTCGGCGAACAGGGCAACCACGGCGAGCGTCTGCACCGTATCGCTTATATCGTTCATATCAACGTCAATTCCCATAAGCGGGGCCAGAGAGCCGTCGCTCCGTACGGGGCGGCAGACCGAAATTGCGTCGTTCTCCCACGTGACCTCACAACCCATCGCCGCGAGGCAGTCGACGAATTCAACGTCCCCCTGAAGACTGCCGCGCGACAGACCGCGAATCGTAACGCGCCCCCCCGCCAAGGCCGCCGCGGCAAAGAAATAGCTCGCCGCCGACGCGTCCGGCTCTATGGCACAGGTCGCTGGCTTATACTGCTCCTGGCCAGAAAAGGTAAATCGGCGGTACGCGGCGTCCGTCTCCGGAACCACGCCGAAAGTTTTCATCGTCGCCAAGGTCATCTTTATATAGGGCAAGGAGACCAGCGGTCCGTCGATCGCAACGCTGACCGGACGATTCGTCATGGGCGCCATCATAAGAATCGCGCTAAGAAACTGACTGGAGACATGAGCGGCCATAGTCGTTGCCCCGCCGAGCGCGTCGGCCGGCTCTATCACAAGAGGGGGGCAGTCGTTTCCGAACTGGGCCTCAATGGCGGCGCCGAGCGCGGTCAGCGTGGCCAGCAGGTCGCCGATCGGGCGCTCATGCATACGTGGCTTGCCGTAGAGACGATAATGGCCTCCGGACGCGGCCAGCACGGCGGCCAGAAAACGGGCACTGGTCCCGCTATTGCCAATATACAATTCGGCTCTCTTGTTCGGAAAGCCGGACCCGGTACCGGTTATGTCCACGCAATTACTGACCACGTCGTGGTTTACCGTAAGTCCGAGCTGGCGCAGCGCGTCTCGCATTATGCGTGTATCTTCCGAATCGAGGACGCCTGTCAGATGCGATTGCCCCGGCGCAAGTGCGGCCAAAAGAAGAGCACGGTTCGTCAGACTCTTACTGCCTGGAATGGAAACGGCCGCGTTCAGAGGCCCTGCACGGCGAACACGCCGCAGGTCGTTGTCTTGCGTCTCTACTGTCATTTGATTTTGGTTCCCGGTTCTCTGTTCTCTGGCCGGACACGTCGACTCGGCCGGTCACATTTGCGAACGGCGCGTGTCATGAGGTCAGGCACAATTCGGTCGAGTTCGGCCAGCGTCATAAGCGGCGTTCCCGGTCGGACAATAACAATAAAGTCGCAGCCTGTGGGGAGCGTCGCTTTATGCCGCCGAAAGACTTCGCGCAAAAGGCGTTTCCATCGGTTTCGCACGGGTGAGGAACCGACTCTTTTGCTGATGGACAGGCCAATTCGGGACTCCGGCAGCCCCGCGGAACAGGCGCAGATCGTCACGCCGCGATTCCAGGCTCGCTGGCCTGTGGCATAGGTACGGGCAAAATCCGCCTGCCGGCGTAGCCGATTCGACTTGCGCAAGCGCTGGTCGTCGGGCCGGACTTGCGGCGCGATTCGCTCTGAGGTCATGAGGTGTGCCACCGTGGTCGTCAGGAGTTGGTTCCCGGTAATGCCAGGGGCGTGGAAGTTGAGTCCGGCGCAGGCGTGGGAATCTCTTCCGCTTCCGGAGCCGCTTCCGGTGCGGGAGCCGGAGCAGAGACGTCAATGGCAGGGAGGGCCGGGAATGGAGTCGCCTCGGCCGGTCCGTTCGGGTCGGCTACGGGCGGGGAATCGCTCGTCGGGAGGTCCGGGAGCGTCTCTTTGCCCGCTTTTTGGTCGAGTGCACGGGTTACCATGGCGCGAATGGCGTCCGGATAGTAGCCAATGACCTTACCCGCTTCCTTGCCGTCGACGAAAAGGCGAATGTCGGGGATAGCGCCAACACCAAAGATGCCGGCCACGTCTGACAATGAGTCGACATTGACCTTTCCGACGACCAGCCCCTGATCCTTCAACTCGGCGGCCATCTTGTCAAGTTCAGGCGAGAGCTTGAGACAGGGCGGGCACGAGAAGGAGAAGAAATCAATGAGAACGACACTGTTCTTGTCGATCAAATTGAGGAAATCCTGGCCACCGGCAATGTCGACGACCGGAGAAGGCCCCGCTTCTTGCGACTCCGTTGCCGCAGAGTCGGGCGTCGCAGAGTCGGGCGCTCCCGTGGAAGAGGGCGCAGAGGGCGTGGCCGGCGCGGGCTCGACGTTTTTTTTACCACAAGCGGAAAAAACGAGGGTCGCGGCGATCAGCGAGGAAGTGAGTAGAAAGTTTTTCATATCAAGCTCCAAATTTTTCGAGTCGTCCGGCATGAGCCATGGCCATGGGCATGATATGGATGGCCTGGAAATGGCCGAGTCCGCCACGACTTGCCTCGGTTTCGTTGTAAGCGTTGCACGAATCGGTACGAGCCAGATCGGAGACGATCATGGTCGGGACCGGGTGGAAACTGTGAGAGGCCATTTTGGCCGGGGTGCTGTGGTCGCCGGTTACGACCAGGCACGCGGGCTTAAGGGCAGCGATTGCCGGAACGACCTTGTCAAGCTCTTCGATCATCTTGACCTTGGCGTCGAAATCGCCATCTTCGCCACGACTGTCGGTGTACTTGAAATGCACGAAGAAGAAATCGTACTTATCCCAGTTCTCCTTAAGCACTTCCACTTCCTCTTCCAGAGACTTCGGACTGCCGACCAGGTCCATGCCAACGAGACTGGCCAGGCCTTTGTACATGGGATACACGGCAATAGCGGCCGCGTTCAGCCCGTAAAGCTCCTTATAGGACGGAAGCGACGGCTTGTTCGCAAAGCCACGCATGGTAAGGCAGTTCGCTTTCGGCTGCCCTTTGAGAATCTCTCGCGCCTGGCGGTAGAATTCTTTGGCCACTTCGGCCGTCTTCTTACTTGCCTCATCTTTCGCCACGGGGTCGAGCGGGGCAAGACCGGTCTTCTGCGGGTCCGTATCGGCCACGTTACCGCCGAGTCCCTCGCCTCGAAAGACGACGACGAACCGATGTTCCTTTACCGGCTCAACGAAGATTTCCACGCCGGGAATTTTGACAGCGCGTAAAAGTTTGACGACTTCGGAACTCTCTTCCGTCGGGATACGCCCTGCGCGTCGGTCGGTTATCAGTCCGTTCTCGTCGACAGTGCAGAAGTTACAGCGAATACAAACATCGTTCGGTCCCACCGGAAAGGCGATTCCTGCCGCTTCCAAAACACCGCGTCCGATCTGGAATTCAAGGGGGTCATACCCGAACAGTCCGAGATGGCCCGGGCCACTGCCCGGGGTAATACCCGGGAGAATAGGCGTGGACATACCGAGGACGCCCTGGGTCGCCAGTGCGTCGAGATTCGGCGTCTTGGCCGCCTCAAGTTCCGTTGGCCCGCCCGGCGCCATTGGCAAACCGCCAATACCGTCGGAGACCAGCATAACAATTTTTCCACCATCGGTCTTTAGTGATTGAATCAGTTCATGCAATGTCATTTCGTATCTGTCCTTTCAGGTTCGTTGCTTGCAGGTTGATTCTCCTCCTGCTGGGGAGACTTCTTGCCGGAGATGCTCCAGGCCGTAATGCGATCGGGGTCGGTTATGACCAGTGCCGTTTGCGAGTCACCCCAGGCGACAGTGCACAGGCCGGTCACTTCGGCTCCGTATTGAAAGCGGTCGAGCTGCTCGCCGCGATCATTCAGGATAATTATAGTACCATTTGACGAGACGACAAGCCATTCGGGAATTAAATCGCCATTCAGGTCGCCGCAGGCAATCGGTTCAAGCTGACTGCGACTGGCCTCCTTGGGCAGCTGTGCGCGCCAGAGAACCTCCCCCTGCCGGTTGAGACCGGCAACGTACTTGCGGTCGAGTTCCGGCTGGTCGAGCAGAACGGCCACGGTGGGGGTACCAGCGGCGCCATCACCCGGCTGCCCCTTTATGTACAGGATATTCTCCTTCTTAAGCTGGGTGTCGCGAATCCGATGCCCGTCACGCGAATCCAACTCCAGGAGGCCGACCGTACTGCTCTGATTTCGGTCCAACGACAAAAGTGGCCAACGGGGAGTTACGCTTAGGCCATTTTTGCGCGCCGTACCTTCGCCCGCCTCGCTCTCGGCGTCCGCATTCTCCGCGTCC
>JAUNSJ010000039.1 GCA_030539295.1 Planctomycetia bacterium
TCGGAAACGCCCTCTGACAACGAGGTGAGTTCGGAAAGGAGCACGCAATGACCTCCGTGGCTAGTCTTGGCTGTTGCCACAATCCGCATGCCGATAAGGTCACAGGTATGGCAACCGTTCTTGCAAATCGTCAAATTGCGGTCGATACCTGGAAGATTCGGCTGGTCGCGCCCGGGTTGGCGCCCTTGGTTCGCCCGGGACAGTTCCTCATGCTACGACTGCCGGGCAAGACCGACCCGCTCCTGGGCCGTGCCTTTGCCGTTTACTCGACTGATCCTACGCGAGGTGAACTTGAGGTCGTTTATCTCGTCGTGGGAAAAATGACGCGACTGCTGACTCAATGTGGTCCGAACGATACGGTTACGGCTACCGGACCGCTCGGAAATGGCTGGCAGATTGCCCTTGATACCGTCTCACCGTCTCACGATGAAATTCATCTTCACGAGCAGGATATCGAAGGCGGCGACCCGCGGCACCTGATTATGGTGGCCGGTGGAATTGGTCACACTCCATTCTATATGCTCACGCAGTATATGTGCGACGGCCACTGGCGCGATAAGGTGCAGCTGAGCCTGTTGTACGGAGCACGAACGCAGGATAGGTTTTCATGCCTTGACGATTTCGCAACTTTGAATCTCAAAGTTCATTTGGCGACGGAAGACGGGTCGGCCGGGACACAAGGCTATGTGAGTGACTTATTGGCCCCGGTACTCCAAGAGTCGGGAATACGGGCAGGGCGAACCACCGTTCTTGCCTGTGGTCCGGAGCCTATGCTAAAAGCGGTTTTCGCGGAATCGAAGCGACTTGGGCTTGCATGTTGGGTCTCGCTGGAGACGCGTATGGGGTGCGGACTGGGTATCTGCTTCGGCTGTGTCGTGCGAGTACGCGACTCGCTTGGGAATTGGGATTACCGCCGTACTTGTGTCGACGGACCCGTCTTCGACGCATGGAAACTCGATTGGAATTAAAAACACCTCTTGCCTTGATGACATTGGGAAATATATTGGGAGATTTGTACAATGAAAAAAACGAAACAAGTTCAAGTTGGACTCGTTATGGGGAGCGATAGTGACTGGGAAAAAATTAACGCCGCTTGCACCGCGCTCGACGAATTTGGCATCAGCCACGAAGTGCACGTCATGAGCGCGCACCGAACGCCGGAGGTGGTCGCGGACTATGCAAAATCCGCACGTGAACGCGGCCTGAAGGTCATAATCGCCGCGGCCGGTGGCGCTGCTCATCTTGCCGGTGTTATCGCCTCCCATACAACGCTCCCTGTTATTGGCATTCCGGTCAAAACGGAAATGATGGGCGGTCTCGATTCTCTCCTCTCCACCGTACAAATGCCAGGCGATATTCCCGTAGCCACAGTAGGCGTAGGATCCGGAGGCGCACGCAACGCCGGCCTGCTCGCCACGCAAATTCTGGCCCTGTCGAACGCCTCGCTCGCTAAAAAGCTCGAACTCTACAAGGAGAAACTCGTCGAAAAAATCCAGACCAAAGACGCCAAACTCCAGGAAAAAATCGGGCTGCGAGGTTAACATTATTGATAACCGAATAGTCCGCGCAGCGGGATTGTTTCAATCGTGAAAGGGTTGTTATGGATGTGGAATTGAATCGGGAATTGATCAGTGGCTACACGAGTGGTTCGCAAATTTCGCGGGTACTAACGGAACACTGGGCTGCAGAAAATATGTATTGCCCCAGATGCGGCTGCGCTCGACTTGTTCAGTTTCCCAGTAATAGAGCGGTAGCCGATTTCTACTGTCCCGAATGTCGCAATGAATATGAACTGAAAAGCACAAAATTGAAATTCGGAGCTACCGCTCGGGGCGGGAAATATTTACCCTGTATTCAACGAATTACAAGTAACAATAATCCGGATTGGTTCCTTGTGACTTATGATGCTGTTGAGTTCAAGATTAATGATTTTTGGGTCATACCCAAACACTTTTTCACGCCGGAAATTGTGCTAAAGCGTAACGCCTTGTCTGAAACAGCGCAGCAACCGGGCTGGGTCGGCTGTAAGATACGTCTAAAAGCGATCCCGCAACAGGTCAGAATTTGCGTGATTCGTAATCGCACACCGGTAGCCAGTAACGTTGTCCTTGAACAGATGCGGCGTTTGTCACTACTCACGATGGACAACATGAACGCGCGCGGCTGGATGCTGGACGTACTCAATTGCATTAATCAGATTACGCGTGAGACTTTTACCTTGGATGAAATGTACTTCTTTGAGCGGAAATTGGGTGAGCGACATCCGGAAAACAGGAATATTCGTGCCAAAATCCGTCAGCAGTTGCAGTTACTTCGGGACAGTGGGTTTCTTGCGTTCCGGGCACGCGGACTCTACAAAAAAATACATAATATAACAAGCTGAACGCGGGGAATTTTATCAAGGTATGTTTTGCATCAGCCGACTTTTGTGAAACAGTAAACAGTATGTATTTTGTCTAGACCACGTCACGTATCGTGTGGCCGCGAACCTCTGTGGAAAAAGGTATAAAAGGCAGTGACTCTGCCTGCGGGTGGACTTGACGCATTCCTGTTTGAAGCAGTTCGACGTCGGTTGTCAGTGAAATAAAACGCAGGCCTAATTTACCGAAATCCGCAATGGATTCCGGCTGAACAAAATTGCCACCGCAAATGATCTTACGCGATTGCGCCTCGGCCAGGATGTATTCCATCTTATTACGCAATTGGCCTGCACGCAAGTCATTTTTGCACTGAAGCGACTGCGCAAGATCCGTATTCCCAATAAAGAGAACGTCTATGCCTGGCACGTCAAGAATTTCATCCAGATTACACACTCCCTTCGCCGTTTCGATTTGTATGATCAGCAGTATGGAATCATCGGCATTGGCAACGACTTGTTCGCGATCGACGTTGCTGTAGAAATCGGTGTGCGGGCGGCCAAAGGCCACTCCTCGCCGGCCCCGCGGACTATAGCGAATGTAGTTTACCGCCGCACGCACGTCCGCCGCCGACTCCACCATAGGCACAACGATTCCCGCCATGCCCATATCTAATGGTGCCTGAAAATATTCACGACTTATGACCGGTACGCGTAGCAGTGGTGTTGCCCGGCGTCCGTGGAATGAAGGTAACATAACACCTAAATCGGATATTGAAAACCGGCCATGTTCCATATCGAATATGCAAAAATCGTAACCTGCCGAATCCAGAATCGGCCCCCAGTTTGGCGTTATCAACTCGTTAATAAAAACGCCAAAGACAGTCTCATTATTGTTAATTCGTTTGTGTAACGGAATGGTTTCTTTTTTACTTCTTACCATTGGATCATGTTATTGCAAAATGGAGAATGATATAATGCAATCCAATTCCCCTGTTTTAATTTATCATTATTGTGCACGTCACAATAGTCATTAAATAGTACACAACCCCTTAGTTATGGGGAGAATATCTTCCAGATTTTGTTAAGCGAACGGACAGTCTCTCGCACAAGTTTATCGCCGCCCTCGGGTGACACCAGGGCACTGCCGACAACGGCACTTGTCCTGTCGGGGTTATGTCAACTGAGGCAACTCCCATTTTCAACTCGGATCCTTGTACAAGAGCGAACTGTAAAACAGAACAGGAAAGTAACAAAAACAGGAATTTTTTCATGGAAACCCTTTCTTTAATACGCCGATTAAAATACGTTACACAATATCCGATACTTATTCGGCATCGGTACGGTTGCGAAAATCTTTTATTCGATCGAATACAATGTAGTTTGCATCGTGGAAATTTCGACCGTGCCAACCCAGCCGCATTGCCAACACCAAATCGTCTCCATCGACCCGCCAGTCCACATATTGGAAACCGTTCTGAGGATATTCTTCATCTTTATAGATAGTCGCTCTAATATCCCAATCAACCATGTCCTCACTGCAAACGAGCAGTAGACGATTGCGAGGTCCATTCGTGCCCCACGAAGTCAGACTCCAATATTTATTCGAGACTTCGTCATAGCGTATATTGAACTTTGCACGCCGACTTGGAAAGGGAATAAGATCCTTGTTAATATCAAAGGCAAGCTCTTTTCCATCTTGTGAGAGTCGCAGTTTTGCGATGCAGTGCGTCTTGTCATCCGGCTGTTCCATTCGCATATAGACAAACATCTCGCCATTGGGGTCGGCCAGGACATTTCCCTCAATCCAACCCCAGGCCGTCTCGTCGGTTTTTGACTCTACAACATTACTCCGCGTCCAGTTATCGGCATCCAAAAGATTGCAATCAATGGGAGCACTAATCACCATGGCCGCATTATTACCCACGCCGAAAAGCCACATCTCATTGCCTCCACGGACGACATCGACTTGCCACCAGACGCGACCGTTGTGTATTAAGACCGGAACAGCATCAGAAAAATAAACATCATCCGACAAGAGAACACCGGAATGCGGGTCCGTTCCCGGGTCCGTCCACGTATGCCCGCCATCCTCCGATTTCCGCAAGCCAATCCAGGAATAATCTTTGCCCGGGACTTGCGGATGATAGTAACCAATCAGGTACAACGTTGTTCCGATTCGAAAGAGGGTTCCGGAATTGTGATTTTCAATTTCTGCAATTTTCGTCCACGTCGCGCCTTGATCTTTCGATTCATGCACGGTAGTCGGGGTCATGTGAAAGCAATCGTTGGTGGCAATATACGTTCCATCTGGCATGACGACCAAAGACGGGGAGCTCACACAGTCCTTCTGATTCTCCCAGTCAACACTGGCTTGAATGACGACTCCTGGTGGCGGCGGTGTGTTCTCGCGTCGCTCGGCGGACAATAAAAAATTCGTTCCTGACACAAGGGTCAGAATAAGGATATAAAGGTATCGTGACATAGTGTGTTTTTCTTTCTGGTTTGGTAAAACGATGGTTAAGTTGCTCTCAACCGGAGTGGAACAGTATCTTTTGGTCTGCGGCATTTCGGAGAGACAGCAAGCTCCCCGGCCACATGCGTGAGCACGGACGTTCACGTAATTTTCAGGCCAGGGAGCGAGAGTGGGTCAGTTCTCTTTGCGAATTTGTTTACCGCAGTCGAGCGGAAATTCATTCTTGCCCGCAACCACGGTTATTTCCAAAGGCGTTGTACTTGCATTGCCAAATTTATGATCAACAAGGGTCCAGCTTTTGGCCGACCTGTTGGAATACGTCTGTGCCCAGGAATCAAATTCCGGACTCTGTAAATCAAGCGGAGCTTTGGGGATTTCTTCCGTTTCCACCTTGCTGACAACGACCTTATAGTGACCGGGCTTGGCCCCTTCGTAGCGGCCGTCGGTGAAGATGGAAACGGTGCCTTGCTCGTCGCTCGCCCCGCCTACTGTATATTGAGCATTCGGATCGTCGCTTATCAAGGCGACTGTTGCTCCCACCAGAGGTTTACTTTCCTGTGTCAGGGTCAATGAGACCGGATAGATCTTGCCGACACTGTCAGGCGTGGCTGAATTGCATCCCGCAAGCCAGGACAGAGCACAGGTAATTGCCAGTACATAAATGCAGCACTTCATGAATGAGCCTCTTTTCTTGATTACAGCGATACTTGTTCGCCACCATTAATGGATCCCATTGCGCCCCAGACTCCAAACTGCGAAGCACCTTTTTCCACGATAACAGCCGATGCCTTTCCATGATCGATTGTATCGGAAATAAACCGAACACTTCCATCGAACAGAGCCGCGTTAACGCCTCCACTGTGGTTACTGCTGGCCGATTTCATAATGGGTCCGTAGACATGGGTTGCATCATTAGCACAACTTGGACCATTCGGAGGAACAAGAGTGTGAAAGGCAGACATGATTGGATAGGGCGAATGCCACATTGTGTTTTTCGCTTCGGTGGCACCTGTCGAGACCGTTGCCGTTGACGCATAGACATTGCCAGCGGCCAGACCGATACAGGTACTGACACTGCCATCGGTCACGTCCGTGGTTGGTACGGCGGTGGTGGAAGTCGCAACTCCTACTTTGACTAAGTCCGAGTTGACACTGATACCGCCAACACAGCTTTCCGAATAACAGATTGTATTGCTTGTCCCGTCGACGATCGAAGCTATTGTCTTATAAAAACGTTGGGTACGATTAGTGCTGTTAAAAACGGAACGCGGGTTACAAAGATAGATAGGTCCAACAGAAAACTTCCCGCTTGGTTGCCCATGTATTCCCGCGTCCTGCCAGTCTGCTCCACAAATCATATAATTACTGCTCCGATTAAATCCCGCGAGTTGAATGACGGAATCCATGCCGATTGCGTTTTCGGAGGGACATTGAAGATAGCTTGGTTTGTTACGCAACGGATTTCCAAGGGAGTATCCTCCTGCATTTTGAGTCCAGGACGGAAAGCTGGCCGCCGTTGTTGTACACGCTTCCTCGTACAAGGCGTTCGCTTCGCAAAACGGTAATAATGCAAACGAAACAGACAAACCGTTGTCTCCAGCGCTTTTTATGTAGCAAAAGCCATTCGGAAAAGCAAAATTGGTATCGTGATAATTTTGGAGCCCGAGCGCCAACTGCTTGAGTTTATTCGTGCAGTCCATGCGCCTCGCTGCCTCACGCGCGGCTTGCACAGCCGGCAAAAGAAGGGCGATTAATACGCCGATGATGGCGATCACCACCAGAAGTTCGACGAGGGTAAAGGCGAGAATTTTTTTGAAAAGGGATATTCTTAGAGGACCTAAATCCCCCCCCCCCCGCAAATTAACATTGGGGTGACTTGGACTGTAATGTTCTTCTTCATGTTTCTTCTCCTTGTTTGGATTTGTGTTTTTGTGGAAATGCAATCCACTTCCACTCTGATTCTTATAGTCTAGTCACGAAATGAAAAGCTGTCAAGTTTATAAATACTCTTGCAGAGTCAAAAAATATTCATATCGATTCAGATCCAGATCCAACACGGAGGTAAGAAGACAACCGTGTGAAAAAAACAAAGTTACTTGCTTTGCGCAAGCCGGATTCAGTCACCGCTAAGAATGGGGAACTGGCAGGCCGAGGGGGACAGGTCTCTTGTGTCGACGTGAAAGGAAGGAGCGGAGCGTTCACGTTTCCACTGACTGGCACGCCACATGCGCCAGAAACGGTCGTACCACGAGGCCAACTGCTCGCGAGGATAGGAGGCATCGACGTCTGACTGACGCTCTTGCACCCAGTCAATGGCTGGGTTTCGCACGAGTTTCTTTGCTACGACCGCTTCTTCAAACAGGTTGAGAATGACATACGGCATAAGATCAGCTTCGTCGGTCTGATGCGCCGCGCCTGGGCGAAGTTCGGCTGTTGGCTGCTGGTCATTAATATAAGACAGAGCCGCAAAGGCAGGACCGTCGCAAGGGCCTTCTTTTTCCATCCAGAGGAGCCAGCGTCGCAGAAAAGCTTTATCGATTCCTCCTAACGGTGCCAGTCCGCCACTGGTATCGCCGTCCATCGTCGCATAGCCAGCGGCCTCTTCCGAACGGTTGCAGGTTGTTAAGAGGACAGATTTCGTCGCGTTTGCCAGGAGCCAGACGCCGGGCGCTCGCGTTCGCGCCTGAATATTCTGTAGCGCCAGGTCATCTTCCTGCCACGTGAGCGGTCGTCCAATCTGTGTACTGACCATGCCCTTATACGCTTCCACAAGTGGGTCCACGTCGAATTCATAATGTGTTGAGGCCACCGCCTTGGCAACTTCCCGGGCCGCAATACGCGTAACTTCCGAGCTGTTACGCGTACCCTGATAGACCGTCCAGAGCAGTCTCGGCATGAGTGCCTCGGGCGAAAGGTCGCCGGAACAGGCACAATCGGCGAACGGCTTCATTGCGGTCAGTTTCTGCCGAAAACCCGGATACGAGCGACCGAACTCGACCATGAGCCGGCACAAAACGGCACAGGCAGCGGAATCGGCGCCCCCGCTTAGAGAAAGCGTATAGCCCTGCCCTTTGCACTTGCGAAGATAGTCGAACAGGCCCAGCGGCACGGCACGCGCAAACTCCTCGTAGGCCAGATTTGCCGACCGTTCCCAGTCGGGGAGCGTTTCCAAAGTATCGGCTAGCGTTGTCAGTGTAAAATCCTCATAGGAGAACCGCCTGCCTTGAGCCGTTTCTTTTGGGGTTGTAATCAGAGAACCGCCGTCGTACAGCATCGTCCCCGATTCATTGCCAAGATAGTTCGCAAAAATGATAAGCGCGTTTCGACGCCGCGACTCCTCTTGCAGGCGTTCGCGAAGTCGGGCCATGCCACCAAGCTCAAATGGAACGGACCCGGAGCAGATAATCACTTCGCCAGTACGGTCCACAACTTGTTCAAGCCGATCAAGTTCGATTATTGTCATTCCGTCGGAGACGCTCTCCTTGAGCCGACCGTTTTCCGCCACGACCATCTCTTTATGCACTTGTCCGCCGGCCCGGACAGGGAGTCCGAAGAAGACGGTCATGCCTTGAGTGAGCGGCAGGAGTTCCTCGAGCAGTTCACGCGACCGGGCAAGCACTTCGTCAGAACCGAGCCAATCGGCGTAGCCGGGTCCGGCCAGACACAGTTCCGGAAAGACGACGAGGATCTGGGGCGTCTCGTTGCCCGAGGCCGTTACGCAAGTTTCCCACCCGTTAACGACACGGGCCGCGGACCAGTTCGCCGGATTTGACGCAAAAACTTCCGCCGCAGCCAGCGCCTCACTTAGGATTCGTTTATTCGTGTTCCACGCAAACGGGGTCAGATTAACGGAAACGGCAATCGGAAGAACGGGTTTCATGATTCACTTTCTGTCAGACGAAGTGGTTTTTTTGCGTCGAATTCGCTCAAATATCTCACGGACTTTCGACTCGACCAAGGCATGCAATTCTGCTTCCGACATGGACGCATAGTCGTCGGGCGTTATGGGCTTGCCATATTCCACACGCACCGGTCTGCCGAAAAAGGACGGAAATTTTTTCCCACGCGGAAAAACTTCGTATGCCCCGGCGATCGCGGTCGGAACAATGGTCGATTTCGTTTTTATCGCTAAATTGATATACCCGGTGCGGAACGGTTGTAGTTCGCCTGTCTCACTCCTGGCGCCTTCCGGGAAAATGAGTACGACTTCGCCATTATTGAGACGGCGCAGGCATTCTTTAATACCGGCGAACCCGATTCCTTCCTGGTCCAGCGGTATGGCGTCGACGGAGTCTATGAGCCAACCAAACGGCTTAAAGCGGAAGAGCGTCTTACGGGCCAGATAGTTCATACGCCGGAAGACGCCGCAGCCAATCGCGGGCGGGTCGAGGAAACTCTGATGGTTAGCAACGACCAGAACCGGTCCGTGCCAGGGAATATGGCGACGTTTCCGGTGGCACAGCCGAAAGCAGGGTGTCATGACGAGCCAGACCATAAGTCGGCAGAATTGATACCACGCCTGATGAAGGCAGGAGACATGGCGTTTCTTCACACTCTTGCGCCCTGACTTGCCTCCGGACGCCGTTGCAGCTCCAGCGGCTTGCGTGGTCTCTTTAGGAGCTTGGGTCATAAATTCTTTTTTCCTATGTATTTAGCGGGTAGTATTACAATTAACGTCGAAGGTTTTTCGAGGGGTCGGGAGCGGAACGTGGGTCCAGCTTAACACGCGGTTTCTCCGCCTTCTCACGCTGACCCGGGGCGGACTTGCCCGCGGTTGAACCCTGTTGCGCGTCTGTGGGCGAAGCTTCTGCCGGGGCCACCTCAACGGGTGCCGAACGAACGGGCCGAACGGAGACGCTGTCCTGCCATATCCAGCCTTCCGGAGCGAACATAAGGCCGCGGAGGATAACCACCGCAATGAGGAAAAAGGCGTAGAGCAGACCTGCTTTGTTTACATCGGTATCGAAAATTATGACCGCCGCTGCCGCGCCTAATATGGCGATGGGAACGAGATAAATCACGACAAAGGGGCCAGGCGACATATAGCTGATAATTCCTTCAAGAGCCAACCAACTTAAGGCGAAACACACCGCCGTATAAAGAGACCGGCGATGCAGCTCATGCCCCAGCAGAATTTCCAGGTCGTCTTCTTCCCGCACCATCATATAACCAAAGGCGACCAGGCAGAATCCGACCGCCGTACAGCCGACCATGCCGGTTATATTCTTGGCCAAACTGGCCGGCCACAGGCTCATCGACCAGGCGAGGGCCAGCACAAGTACGACTCCTGTCAGCGCAATCGAGAGCTGACGCACGGAAAAGACGAATCGCGACTGCAAGATGGGCCTTATACTTGAGCCGCCCTTAAACGTTTTCCCACCGGACGTTATATCTTCCGGGGCATGAACGACCAGTTTCTCTTTGGGAATTTCGATAATATGGCCGCATTTCGGGCATGGCCCCTTCTTGCCGGCAAAGCGATCGCTTACCTGAAATCGGGTCATGCAGCCGGGACAAATTACGTTAATCGCCATAATATACCTCTTTACTCTTAATGGAAACGTGGCTTGCGGACTTCGAAACGCGACTGGGGCAGGGGCAAACACATCCATGACCGGATGCCTGGCCCTGCCGGAAAAAGAGTCCGACTCCTACTCTTCTTATATTGTACCGCAAAGCCAGGAAATTATCAAGAACCCCATGCTCGCCGTGACGATAAAACTTTCGCGCGGTCGAAAGTCTGTTGTGGCGACAGGGGCCATTTTTTAGGGGCTGTTACCGTTTCTGTAACCGGTAAAAATTACCACTTTGAGGAAACTTTAGAATTTTTTTGGGAAAATTTAAAAATTCCCACTGCATGAATCCATTTTAGGCTTTATAATAAGTATAAAGATAACAGCCCCTAATCGCTATCGACGCGCCAGGCGGTATCGACAGCGAGAAGTAGTTGTGAAATGACAGATTCGACTTGGAACGAGGAGAGAAATCGAGAAGAGGGCCGCCGCCACGGTAACTCTCATTCGATAAAAACATACTGATTGGCACCCGCCCTTTGTCCCGGGCGGCTCGCCTGCGTCCCGCGATTCCTCAACGGACCACCACAACAGGGGCAGATTAGTCAGGAGTAACCCATGCCAGTATATGGCGAAAAGGACACTATGGTCCCTTCGGAGCTAAAAGAGCTATCGGAGTTGATAAAGCAACTGCCGAGCGAATATCGTGCCAGTTTTGAGGACGCCGCGGATCGCGCGGTCGAGGGCACGCAGCGGCGGGTACGTATTTTGAATTTCATCCAGGAGGCACTTTCGCAAATTCGTTTGGATATGAAATATCTCATGTTCGACTTGGACGCGACGCGGCAGGAGCGGGATGAGTATCGCACACAGTTGGAAGAATTACGCGGGGAGCGCTACCGATAATGGCGGAACCAAAGAAGTTTTCGGAGACGTTCTCGCACCTGTTGGGCCAAGCGATTGCAACGTATAAGACGATCAACGCCGCAGGTTTGTTTATTCTGCTCGACAGTCCCATGGACTGGGCCCGACTGCGAAAGCTGACCGGAGAGGCTTCTGTTCTCCTCGCTGCCACACGTAAAGACGTTTTCGACGGGGCTGATGAGTTCGGGTTTAAGAGCGTTCTGTTCGACCTGACCGATGCCTCGCCCATCTACGACCGCATGACTCGCGCTATCCTGGAAGCCGTGGCCGACGATCTCATTATGCCCGGCTCACGTATTATCGCTCTGTACAGCGGCTTCGAGGCCGCCGTAATCGACTCAATGAGTGTGATTAACCTGGGAGAGCATCTCGAACGCCTGACCGGGAAGGAACTGCGCAAGATTGAGACGAAGGTTCCTTTGAGGACACTCAAAACAGTCGTTGATCTTGCCTTGGAGATAGGGCGAGATGGGCGTGAAGGCAAAGCCGTTGGTACTCTTTTCGTCGTGGGCGATACGAAAAACGTTCTTCACCACAGTAAACCGGCCGGTTTCGACCCGGTTCGCGGCTATAAGTGTAAAGAGCGCTCGCTTATGGACCAGCGGGTGCGGGAAGGGATTAAAGAAGTGGCCCAA
Organism: Planctomycetia bacterium; assembly: GCA_030539295.1. Classification (GTDB taxonomy): domain Bacteria; phylum Planctomycetota; class Planctomycetia; order Pirellulales; family Thermoguttaceae; genus JAUNBG01. Next base: position 11,905 of record JAUNSJ010000039.1, read on the forward strand.
TTGGACGGTGCTTTTATTGTCTCGCTCGACGGCACGGTCGTGGCCGCATGTCGCCTGCTGGATACTTCAACCGCGGCGATTACCCTCTCTAAGGGTCTCGGTTCGCGGCACTGGGCGGCGGCGGCCATAAGTCGCGCAACCAACGCGGTGGCCATAGTCGTCAGTCAGTCCAGTGGCACGGTGCGCATCTTCCTGAATGGTGAGGTCGTCTTACGCATCGAAGCCCGGCATCGTCGCCCCATGATCTGGAAAGAATTTGAGTACGAACCGCCGCAGGGAGTCCCCCAGTGATCATCCACACCTTTCCGTTGCCGGAACTCGTGCCGGAGGACGCCCGGTTCGATGTGTCTCTTTGTATTGACGTCCTGCGTGCGACGACCGTCTTCGTTACGGCAAAGCGCCAGGGTGTTCGCGAGATTATTCCCTGTCTGACCGTGGACGAAGCGCGGCAGAGGAGCGCCGAATTCGCAACGACTTACCCTGACACACCTTGGTGCCTCGGCGGCGAACGGAAAGGACTCCGTATCGACGGCTTTGATTTGGCAAATTCCCCTCGTGAATACACGCGTGAGGCGGTCGGCGGACGCGTTCTTTTCTTTACGACGACGAACGGAACGCGAGCGCTACGCCGTGCGACCGGGCTTACTGTACCCGTCTGTTTTCTTAATGCCCGGGAGGAAGTACAGGCTATTTTGACTCGTGCCCAGGACAGTCCTGAACTTGCTGTCGGTATCATATGTGCTGGCACAGATGGCTTCTATACTGACGAAGATTTGCTCTTGGCGGGCTGTCTGGTTGAGTTACTTCATCGCGGACTGGCCGCGCGCGGTGGGCCTGCCCCGACCTTAAATGGTGAATCCACTTCCGTTTGGGGCCGATGGCAAGACTTCGTCGCCGCAGTACCGGGCAGCGCCTATCCTTGGGAAACGGGCCGTGGTGACAGTGGTGGCGATGGCGCTATTGGCAATGTTGTGTTCCGTCGTGCTCTGCTGCGTCGCTTGCGGAAATCCCGGGGCGGGAGCAATCTGGTTGCCTTGGGCCTGGGTCAAGACATAGAATTCGCCGTCGGTTTACAGGAGCCGGACAAGGAGAATCCCGCCTGATTTGGCCGTTTGGCCGGCGGATTGACTCGATAAATTCGTTACAAAAGCTAAAAGTCTCAAAACAGAACGTATAAATTCTCTACTTTTTCTGGTTTATACGATAATATTTAAGTTGTAATTAAAATAGATACGATAAATAGAATGGATAAACTGTAAAAATTTTTATGATTTTTGACAGTTTTCGTGTAAGGCAGTTTGACAAAGCTGTCAAGTTAGGGTAAAATTGTAGTTTACTGTTATGGTAACGCGGAATCCCACCATAAGTTACACAATACACTAAAGGAGACAAAAATGAATTTCCGTAAATTCTCGAAGGCCGTCTTGGGTGCCGGCCTGGCGCTCGCTTTTGTTGTGACGCCGGCTACTTCTGTCGAAGCGGCGTGCAACCAACCTTGCTTTACTGTCGTTAAGTCGAATTGCTGCTGTTGCGGCAAGGAGCGAGTTGCATTTCAAACGCGGCATGGTCGTCCACTCCGGGGACGGCGAGCCCAACTTGCGCTTGAGTATTATACCGCGCAACAGGCCAAGGCCGCCGCGGCCGCCGAACGAGTCGCCGCGGAAGAGGCCAAAGCCCAGGCGGAGAGTGAGCGTCAGGCTGCAGACGCCGCTGCACAGGTTGCTCGCGACGAACAGGCCAAAGCTGCCCAGGCTGTTGCTGATGCCAACGCCGTAACGGAAAAGGCCAATGCGGACAAAGCGGAAGCGGAAAAACTGCTCGCCGACGCCAAAGCTCTTATGGAACAGGCAGCTGCGCAAAAGGCCGAGGCGGAAAAGTTAATGGCCGATGCCACCGCCGCCAAGGCAGCCGCCGACGAAGCGAAGACCGCGGCCGACCAGGCTACGGCTGCCTCCGTCAAAGCGGCCGATGACGCCAAAGCTGCGTCTGCCCAGGCTGAAGCTGATAAAGCTGCCGCTCAAAAAGAAAAAGAGGAAGCTCAAAAGCAACGCGAAGAAGCTCAAAAAGCCATAGCCGACCTGCAAGCGGCCAAGTCGGTCCAGGAAGAAGGCCAGGCAGAGGATGCTCCGGAACAACCGGAGGAGACCCCCGCTCCTTAACCAGCTAACACGTTCTTTGTGCAAAAGATAATTTTTTACGAGGCGAATCTTCTTGGAGGTTCGCCTTCTTTCTTTCCACTCGCACTTTCCATCCATGGGGCCTTATCTCTTCTGAACTTCGAAGTTCACGGCAAGGAGTCAGAGCCGGAAGCAGACGGTCAGCGGCGTAAAAAAAGCGAATCGTGAGTTGCGATTCCTCACGATTCACCAAGGTCCTGACAAAGCACAATCAGGAGTCCGTCTTATAAGGAAACGGTTTCGCCGCCGTTCATGGAGCCGTAAGCACCCCAAACACCAAATGGACTTTTCCCGGACGTGGCCGGCATAAGCATACTGGCGCCGGCTTCCCGGGCATTGACCGTATCCGAGACAAACCGGACGGAGCCGTCGCCCAAGGCGACATTAACCCCTCCTGAATGATAACTCGAAGCGGACCAGCAGCTCCGAATGGCAAGTTCTTCATAGTCGGTATCCGTTGTACTGGTGACCTCTGTGTAGTCGGGGAAAGTCCCGCCGACCGCTGATTCCGAATTGGGAGGGCAGACAATGGAGACGATATTGAAGGCTCCGGACAGGTGCCAGTACTTGCCGGCGTTCGTATCATCAATTCCGGGCAAGGCATATTTTTTGCCATCTGTTGAAAGATCCATAATGGTGTCTTGCGTATTGGCCATCATGAAGGCGGGGAAAATTGCGGCTTTTCCACCGAGTCGGTTGGCCGAGGAGCCGCCCAGACATCGTTCCGCGAAAACAATCGTATTGCTCGTGCCGTCGGTCAAGGACGCAAGCGAACGATATTTGGGGTTGTGCTTGGTGCCGCTTATCTTGACCGCGATCGTGAAAGGTCCGCGATTATTCTCCGCCTGATTACCCGTAGCGAGAACCGAGGGATACATACTGCCGTACCAGTCGCCCACCGACGGGGGGTAATTACAGCCGGTGACCTGCTTCGACATGGGGTCCGAGGGGCACTTTAAGGGCGCTATGTGCTGGTTGAACGGCGCTGTCGTGTTCGTGGCAAAGTTGGCAACTGTAATAGAACCGGTATTGAGCGTTTCCCAGACCGCAACCTGTTCGTAATAGGGGAGCAGAGCCACAACGACACCATAGCCCGGAATGCCTTTGATAACGGTGCATCCCGCAGGCAACTTTTCCGCATTGGCATCGACATAGTTGTGCATGGCGATGGAAAGCTGCTTGAGCTTGTTCGTGCACTCCATACGGCGTGCCGCTTCTCGCGCTGCCTGCACTGCCGGCAAAAGAAGGGCGATCAAAATTCCTATAATCGCAATAACGACAAGTAGTTCGACAAGGGTAAACCCCTTCCTGCGAAGGTGGTTCGTAAGCGTTTGAACAGGTTTTTGTGAATTGCTTAGATTCGCCCCCCCCCCCATTTTGACAATTGCACTAACATCGCGTTCATTCTTTTGACCAGCATTCTTTTCTCCTTCGAAATGGTTTTGGATTCATCTGGCATATCCCGGTTTACGTAAAGGATATGCGGAAAACAAGAGGAAAATGATTTTTTTCTATCATAATTCGCTCCTTTTGAAAAAATAATAACACACCGATTCAATTTTGTCAAGAGTTTTGCAAAAAAAAGAGCCGGGGCGTGTCTTTTTGCCAAAACCGGCTCGCAACTGTGGGAACTTACTCCTCAAAGGCTTTTTTCGCCGCGGCCACCAGGGAATCGATCGATGCGGTCGTTGCCTCTTGGTCGATAGGCAGACCCGTAATCGTTAGGACGGCCGACGTGAGCGGACTTATACTGATGATTTTCGTAAAAGCAAGCATATCGCCAAAAAGATTCAAAAGGGAATTGGCAATGGCGGAACTCGTGACCGTGACCGCGTCGATCTTGCCTGTCTGCATAAGGCGATAGACATTTTCGTCCGGCTGCATAATATCAATAGAGCGGTAGACGGACACCTGACTCACCGTGCCGCCGAGCCGAATGAGCTCTTCCGAGAGGATTTGACGGCCGCGATCGCCCCGGACGAGAACGAACCGCTTACGCTGACGCGCTTCCGCGGTTAAGGCGGCAATCATGCCTTCGGCGCAATATTTTTCCGGAACGCAGTCGACGAACGCATTGTACTGACCCACGGCCGCCGCCGTTGCCGGGCCCATGGCGGCGATACGAATTCCGAAATCGCGAAGATGATTCCCGCAATCGAAAGTCGGCCCGTATTTCTGTAAGAACCGCTCAAAAAAATAGTGCACGCCATTTTGACTCGAAAAGACGAGCCAGTCGCAGACACTCAGGTCCGACAGCAGATGATCGCACAGCGACCAGTCCACAGGCGGCTTGATCTCTATGACCGGCTGGACGAGAACGGTTGCCCCTTCCTGCTCCAACAGGGAAACCAAAGGCGATGCCTGTTCTCGTGACCTTGTGACCAAAATTGTTTTTCCGGCTAGCTCTTTACTCATATTATATTATCTTTCTTTAATGAACAGTTCGTCTGTACCATCGAAACGCCTGATACGTTCCCCTTGGCAATTTGCGTGTCTGCCTTCTTTATGACAGGGCATAACGCGATTACATTTTCCACGCGTGAAGCCATTCGGTGGATTCCCGCTTAAATCCGAATTCCGTTTCCAGCCGTTTCTGGAGATCCGGCAGGTGCGCCGCCCCGTAAAAGACGGCTAAGTGCGTTTTGCCCGCGCCCGCCTGTTCTCGCAGCCGGGTAAGAGCAATCTGATTTCTCGCACTAATGAGCGTGCTTTCCTCTTCCGAAAGCGAAGAGACGTCGAAAGCTTGTACGAGTTGTCGCGCGAACAGGCGTCGCAGCGTCTTGCGGCGGTCTTTGGCGAATAGCATCGCGGCCAAAAAGGTCTGGTCACTAACACCTTCTCCAGCGTCAAAAGATTCTATGGCCGTCTTGTAAAAGAAATCAAAAACTTCCCCTTTACGCAAGATTTCCGCAAGAAATGTCTCCGCATCCATGTCGGCATGGACGAAGTTCGACGCCTGATAGTCAATTCCTTCCATCTGTGACGTCAGCCCCAGGGTCGTTCCAAACCACTGCTGAACCACGGCAATCACGGCCAGCGGCGAGCGGGTTGTCCGACTTGCCGGGTCAGGCTCGGACTCGACCGTCGCACTCTTCGGCATGACAAGTTCAAACAGGACCGCGTCATAGTCTCTAAAGCGACGATTCAATTCCTCGTAGTACTCCGGCTCCCCGTAATGCACCGCGGCGACCAGATCGACCGTGATCTCGCGGTCGTTAATCGTACCGGCCATGTGGTGAATGGGTGTGAGCAGTCCGCGAATCGTCGACCCGTTAGGGGTGTCCAGTCGAATGAACTCTTCTGTCTGGTCCACTTCGGCCACTGCCTGACAGGCGGCATCCGCCCCGGACGTCGACTCTTCGCCACGACACGGGATTATACAGAGTATCCCGGCAAAACAAGAGGCAAACAGCCAGAATGATATTCGTTTTAGCATAGGGCAACCTTCCGCAGGATTTGTTTCTCCAGTTCTCAACCGCGATTGACCCCCATTATACCCGAAAACAAGTCGGGAGGGAACCCCTGTGTCGCGGCGAAAAGAAAATTTTACCTCGTCTCTGCGATCCTCCCGTGCCGGGGCGACTTCCTATTATGCCTTTTCCCGACGCGGAGGAGATCTCTCATCGCAGAATTGCACACGATAGGCCTATATTGCCCATTATGCCAACCTTAACATTCGTCGTGTGATTCCTTCGTACCTCTGGTGGAAACGGAATAAAATTGAGGAAAATCTCCGTTGGCTGGTTCCCATGAGGAGCGAATTTGGTAAAATAAAAAGAAGAAAGCGTCTGACGATTCGTTTGAGTCAGACGCGGTAGCAGATTTCCCACCAACCCCGGTTCGTTGGGCCGCGAGAGTTCCTTGCATCGCAGGCTCCATTTCACGAAAGGAATGTTCATGAAAAAAGTCGTATTGTTTTGTCTCTTGACCTTGACTCTGTCGGTATCGTCACTTATGGCTCAATGCCCGAAGTTGTGTAACGAGGAGACTATGGTGCCCCTTTTCGGTGCGTCGCTGGAAAACGGCGATTTTGAAGAAGGCGTCTGGGCCTTCAATGACGAAAAAGTGCTCGTTCCGAATAAAGACAGTGTAATCTGGACAAAAGAGAAGTACGGGTCATTCGTCTGCTCGTTCGAATTTTTTGCGCCGGCCGGGTCCAATAGTGGTTTCCTGTTCCACTGCACGGACAAGGGTGACTGGATTCCCAATACGATAGAAATTCAGTTGCTGGGCGATTACGGGCTTGAGCCGAATTATCATACGTGCGCCTCGTTCTACGGCTACCAGGCCCCTACCGCCAACGCGACGAACCCCGCAGACCAGTGGAATAAGATGGTGGTTGTCTCGATTGGGCAAACGGTGGACATCTATCTGAACGGTAAGCATGTCAACCACATCGATCTTTCGCAATGGACCGACCGGTTCAAGAGTCCGGCTGGAACAGACATAGAAGAGAAATTTCAGGGTAAAGCCCTGGCTGATTCCGAACCCTATGGCTATATTGGCTTTCAGGGTCAGCATGGGGGCGACGGTGTGACGTTCCGTAATGCCAAGGTTAAACATATTACCTGTTGTGCCAAAGGCGCCAAGTCGGAACTCCTCTTCGGAGAAAAACTGGAAAATGCGGAATACAATCCGGAAGTCTGGTCCATCGACGCCGAGGGCGTTATGAGCGCAACGAAAGACGACGTTATCTGGTCGAAAGAGAAATACAAGAATTTCGTCTATGACCTGGAATTCAAAAATTCGAAAGATTCCAATAGTGGTATTGTCATAAAGTGCTCCGACAAAGCAAACTGGATTCCGAACTCACTCGAGATTCAGGTTTTCGACAGTTACGACCGTGCTGTGGATATATCAGCGTGTGGCGCTGTTTACGGGCACTGCGCTCCGCTCTACAATGCGTGCAAGCCGGCTGGCGAATGGAACCATATGCAAATTGTTTGTAAAGACGAAGTTATAACTGTCTTCCTGAACGACGAACTTGTGACGCGTATGGACAAGAGTCTGTGGACGGAAAAGGAAACGAATCCGGACGGAACGGAAGTTCCTTCCTGGCTGCGGGAGAACGCTCCGGCTGACCTTCAGAACGAAGGTTACCTCGGTCTGCAGGGGCTGCATGGTGACTCCCCGGTCGTCTATCGGAACGTTCGCGTGGTCCGACTCGACGATTAGTTCGGCCCATTGGTCCTGGCGACGGCCAATCCGTCCGGTCCCGATTCCACTTCGCTTGCGAGTCGGGACCTCGTTTCGTTGTTTCGTTTCATAGAGTCTTTTGTCTCTTTAATCTTAACACAAGCTGTCAAGGATGTCATGCTCACACTAGTACGAAGATTAAGTTCCGCTCTGTTGCTCTCGGTTGTATTTATGGCTGCCGGTTACAGTCCGATTTTCTCGGCCCAGGAGCCCGCGAATGAAGCGCCTCATGTGGTTGTCTTCTGTCCGCAACGCTTTGTCGAAGCGATTCGGCCCTGGATCGAGTTCCGAACGCAACAGGGGTACGCCGTTGACCTCGTTATACCCGAAACACTCGCCGATTCCAACGCACCGGCAGTAAGTCCGGATATTCTTCGTCAGGAAATACGCCGCCTGGCCCAGGAGGTTCCGGTCAAAAGTCTTATTCTGGTCGGTCCGGCGCGAGCGGGAGAGACGGCGGGCGATGCCTTTATTCCCAGTCCGCTCCTGACTTCGCTCGTTACAAAAGATTACGGGCCGGAGGAACCCATTGCCTCGGATACGTGGTACGCCGACCTGAACGACGACGGCTGGCCGGAAATTTCTATTGGCCGGCTCCCGGCGCGAACGCCGCAGGAGCTGGCTTCGGTCGTCACACGCATTCTGGCCTACGAAACGACGCTTCCGGCTGGTCCTTGGCAGCGGCATGTGAATCTGGTTGCTGGCATGGGCGGCTTTACGGCGATAATCGACAAGACGGTGGAAATGGTCGTGCGACGCATTTTCTTCGACGCAATTCAAAGTGACCTCGACTTGGCCATAACGCAAGCGAACTGGAAGAGTCCGTTCTGCCCAAGCCCGCCGCAGTTCAGCGACGTTGTTACTGCCCGCATTTCGGAGGGGTCGCTCTTCTTTATCTATCTGGGCCACGGCCTGCCGGAGCAGTTCGATTATGTCCCAACGCCTGTTGAGGACTATCCCATTTTCGACATAACCGATGTGGCTAACGTACGATGCGTGGATGGTCCGCCTATTGCCCTGCTCTTCTCCTGCTATGGTGCGGCCTGTGATCTGACCACGCCGTCGGTGGGCGAGTCGCTTTTCCTTTCGCCGACCGGTCCGATTGCCGTGCTCTCCGGAACGCGTGTGACCATGCCGTACGGAATGGCTGCCCTTGGTATAGAAATGCTCACGCAAACCTCGCAGGCAAAGGGCCGCGTACGCTCTCACATGCTCTTGGGCGACGTCATTCTCGAGGCCAAGCGGAAAATGGTGATCGACATGGAGCAGAAGCCGAGTGAACGTCAGGACGAGGAAAAAAGCGTGCGCACGTTCGTCGATGATACGGCCAGAATTTTCGACCCCAGTGCCAAGCGACTCGATGAGCAACTCTTGGACCACGTTCATCTTATGACCTTATTGGGCGATCCGCTCCTGCGTATACGGTTTCCCGACGAACTTCAGGTAACAGCCCCGGAGACCGTTTACGCCGGCGAAAGCATAACGGTCACCGCAACGTTTCCGGCCGGTCAGCCAACGCAAGGGGAATATACCGGCGAGGCGGAACTCGTACTCGGGCCTGGCCGGACCGCCGCTTCTCGCATGAGTCGCAAAGAATATAAGGAGACGGACGACGAAATGTCGCAATATCAAGAGACCTATCTTGCGGCTAACGACCGACTTAAGGCGTCCGTGCCCATGCGGAAGAGTGGTCAGGGCTATACGGCAACCATCACTGTACCGGACGACTGCTTTGGCCCGCATACGGTTCGCGTTCTACTCACGTCCGGTCTGGAAAGCGGGTCTGGAAGTCAGGAAATTCACGTGCGGGCCGCGAAATCGCGATAGTAACCCGCGGAGAACCGGACGCGGCTCCAAGAGGTGGGCACGTCCGGCTTTCAGCATGGTCCGGTTATTCGTTAATAAAGGACATCTGACGGCGAGCGGCCTGTAGTCGGCGCCGGATAACTGAGGCGACCAGGCTCATAAGCCGATAGCCGAACGTCGTATCCGTGGCGCAAATTTCGAGCAGTTTGCGACCATCGATTGAGAGCAGCTCCGATTCCGCGCGGCAGATTCCAATCGAGTTCGTTTCGTGCGGCTCAATCACCGCGGACCAGAGGAGCATATCGCCGCTGACGCACGTATCAAGGGTCTTGCGACGGCCATCGCTCAAAAGATATTGCACGTCAATCTGGCCGGAAACGACGAGGAACAGGTGCCGCGAATTCTCATGCTCGCGGTAGATAACCTCATTAGCGGCAAAGGTTTTCAGCTCGCTTATCGCTTCCACTTCGCGCAGCGTTTCCAGTGAGGTACCAGGAACATTCAGATATTTCTGCAGTAAATCCAGGACTTTCGACATGATTGTATTCTCCCATGGCTCTTGTGAACCACTCTCTATTCTTTGAATTCTGCCCTTCCTCCGCTCAGTTCTTTTGGATGAAGGGCATCGTTTGGTGACTTCGGGCACCGTGTTGCACGGGCCAAGCTCTCAATATTACAAGTATACCCTGCCTCGCACGCGTTTCAAGGGAGGGCCTGCTCGCCGTTCCCGACTGCTTGCAGGTCGGGAACCAGCAATAACGTTCGGGGAACTGCCGAACATCGTCCGCTCCAGCTGATAACACTCCCCCTAATCATTTGCGTGTAATTTCATGCTTGACAGGGCGGCTGGACTCCAGTATAATGGAATCATGGAACGGGGAAATTTCGGCCCTGTCTCAAAAAAATCTTTTGCAAAGGAGCTCCTATGGCATCGCGGCGAACGGAAATGTGGCAGAAACTGACGCGGGAACTGGATACGTTGGTCGAGGAAGGACAAGTGAAGGGAGAGATACGTGACCACCTTCTTGCGGCGTGTCGGCCGCGGTCTCGTTCGCTGGATTCGGGGCGATTCGTCTTTTTTGCCCTGATTGCATTGGGCGTTGTCATGCTCGGTCTGGCTGCATTTCTGCTCTTGGGTTTCAATTGGAAATTTCTGTCGCCGGAATGCAAACTGACGGTCGTCTTGGGAAGTATGCTTTTAACGAGTCTTGCGGCGTTTTGGGGTCGTTTGCGAGAGAAGCGAATTTTTTCGGAAGTGTTTTTCTTTGCTGTGGCGATTCTTTTTGGGGTGGGGATCTGGCAGATCGCGCAAATCTATAATCTGCCGACGAACTATCATGAAGGGATGTGGCTCTGGGCGGTCGGCTCGCTTCTGATTTCGTTGTGGATGAGGACGCCGCTTGTGCACTGCCTGACCTTCCTCCTGCTGGCAATCTGGGTTGTTATGAAGACGACCCAGTACTCTTCGTGGGGAAACTACGAAGAAATACAGGAGTTTTCCGAAGGCCTGCAACTGGGCAGCGCTGCCTGTGGTGTGAGTTTACCGCTCCTGGTTCTGACTGGTCTGATCTGGAGTCGACTTCATGGCTCGCGACTTGTGGCCGGTCTAAATCTTGTGCTCCTGTGGTGGTGGGGCCTATTCCAGATAACGGCGTGGCAGATGGGAGCCTTGTCGACTACGTTCCTTGCGGTTTGGGGCGGACTTTTCTGCCTTTTGGGGCTGTCGCTGGTTCGCGACCGGTGTATTTCGGGCCTGCTTACCGTGTTGGGACTGCCGTTGGTCGGCTTGACTCTGCTGATTTTTTCATTTTATGAATGGCATCAATATGCGGAAACATCGTGCGGGACTCATGCCGTGCTTATCTTCATTCTCGTTCTCGCCGTGGTGCTTTTGAGTCTGGCGGGGTGGTTGTTTGGGCGTGAGCGAAACTCGCCGCGACCGGCGGGTTCTTGGTTGGACCAGCGGCTCGTGCCAACGTTGCTTGCGGGTCTTATGGCCTTGCTGATAAATCTTACGGCCCTGCTGGTTCTTCATCAGGCGGTTGACAGGCCGCTTTTAGACGATATGGTCGTTCTGCCGCTGACGATTGTTGGTAATCTGTTCATGCTGACTCTCGCCGGGTGGATGCTGCATTACGGTCAGCGTCATTCGGCGGTCTGGTACTGGTTAGGGATATTATATTTTCTGCTCTGGGCATTTGTGCGTTATATGGATCTCTTTGGCGACGCTGGAGGTATGCTGGGCGCGTCGGCTCTGTTTGCTGCCATGGCGGTTCTGCTCTTCACGGCCGCCTGGTTCCGACGCTATACGCAAGCAGCTATGGCTACAGCCCCAGAGCCGGAGCCGGAAAGTGATCTGTTTCCGCCCACCGAACCGGGCCCGCCGCGGACCGCCTGGCTTGCCGGTTCCGTTCTGCTCCTCTTTGTGATTCTTGGGTCAATGGTTGCGGATAATACAATACCGTTCCGCAACGCGAAGACCATTGTCGTTGAGACCATGCCGGTGGACCCGCGTGACCTCCTGCGCGGCGACTACGTCATTTTGAGGTATCCGTTCAGTACAACTTCCGGCCGACGCTGGAATGGCAACCAAGATGAAAAAATGTTTGTGGTGCCGGAGCAACCGCGTACCGGGCAGCAGGTCTACGCCATTTTGGAATATGACAAAGAAGAATCCGTCTGGAAGACGATCCGCATTTCCCTTGAGCCTCCGGGGCCGGGTCAGGTCTACCTGCGCGGCATACAGCGTAGCTACTGGCAGGCCCAATACGGAATCGAATCCTGGTACGTTCAGGAAGGAACCGGTAAAGCGTTGGAACGGGCCATGCGTTCGGGTTCCGCAGGCACCTCGCAAGTTCGGGTCGAACTTCTGGTCACCCCGGAAGGACGCAGTCGTATTAATAATGTCTGGATTGAGAACGTCCCGCCCGCGAAGTCAGCTGACTCGGACAAAGCAACCGCGGCAGCGCCCGACGCGTAATTTCAATTAATAACCCCAATCCTTTTAAAACATGGAGCCGTCTTATGAAAAATCGTTGCGTGTGCTCAATGCTGGCAGTGGTGGTGGCCCTGCTCGCTCAGTGGTCCGGCAGGTCTCTGGCGGAAGAACTTCGCGTCTGGAAGGACAGTAGTGGCAAATTTTCCCTCGAGGCCGAACTCTTGGAGCAGGATGAAGACAATGTCCGATTGAAAAAAACAAACGGCAAAACGATTCGCATTCCCAAAGCAAAGTTATGTCAGGAAGACAGAGACTATCTTGAGGCTCTCGCGGCAAACCCTTTTGCCCTGGCGGAAGAAGAGGCAGGTGAATCATCAGAAGAAAAAGAGGTCAGTACCGCAGCGGTTACCAATGGCGTTACGATTCCCGAATTAAACGCAACCGTTTCTTTGGGTGACTGGTCCGCCAATAAAATGCTCATTATCGGTGGTAACAAGGCGTGGCAGTATGAGCCGGCCGGTACGGATCCGCCTGCGGTTACCCTGACGCCCGACGTTATTCCGATTGCCTCGGAAAGCAGTCTGGCCGAGGTCCTGACCTTTATTGAAGAAAAACTTGTTATCTCCCAAGGCAGTGAACCCACGGCCGTTTTCAGTTTCCGTGTGGGTGACCTGCTCTCGGGTAAGGATTTTTTGGAAGTGTGCGACTTAACAAAGGGTACGACCAAACTTTGCCCGCTCGATTTTCAAATGACTTTCTGTGACCTGTCCCCGGACGGAAAAGAGGCACTGGTCATTCAGGAATACAAGCCACTTTCGGGAGGTTTTAACGAGAAGAATGTTTTGGCGATCGTGGATCTGCAAAACGAGAAAGCCGTTCTTACCGATCGATTTGCCCCCTATCGTAAGTCCGGAAATGAGGCAAATGCTCCGTTTCAAAGTGCGCATCAGTGGGAGGTGGACAGAGCGGTCTGGGCCGACGACCAGCACATCTTTACGGGGCAAAAACGGAAGATGACCTTGTGGGCCCGGAACGGCTGGAAAGCACTCTTTACACTTGATGCCCAGATTGCCACGTTGGCTTTAACCCCCGACCGCCGTTACTTTGCGGCAGCCTCGGGAAGTAAGGTAGGACTCTGGCGTCTGGAAGATGGGGCCGTGTGTGGAACGCTCGACGCAGAAGGAGAAGTGCGAACGATGCAATTTGCGCCGGGGGGTGACCGGCTCGCGGTCGTTACGACGGACTCGCTCCTGGTCTTTTCGCTAAAAGACGGACGTAATCTGGCCCGTCTTTCCATTGCAGCCAACTTCGGGAATTTGACCCCGCATTGGACGGGAGAGCAGTCTGTTTTAGTTGGTTCCATTCTGTATGACATAGAAAGGTGTGTCCCGCTCTGTGATTATGAGACTTTACGATTCGGCTGCGACGCGGCCGCTACAGGCTACGGCAAGGTCTGGCTCGTCTTGAAGCAGGGGTTCGGTCACGACCGCGTTATGGGACTTTTGCACGTTACACTCCCGCACCCGGAAGCCGCGAATATCCTTGTCGATTCCGATCTGACAAAAAGTTTTGCACTCTGTCCGGATGCAAAAATCGCTGTCAAGCTGGACCTTAACAACCTCTTTGACGAGTCCGAGGCGAGAGAAATACTGCTCACTCGCCTTCAGGAGCGTGGCTTTGTCTTCGACGAACAATCGCCGATTCAATTAACTTTACGCTTTAGTGATACGGGTAAGGAAGAGGAAATTTCCTATGGGACGGAGAACTCACCCTTTCCAGCACCGCCTCTGCTCGGCCGGCACAACGAACTGGGACGAATCAAATTGAAAGTCTTTTTGCAGGAAGCAACCATAACGGAATCAGGCAAGGAATTATGGACGTGCAAGGAGCTGACCACCGGCCCCAGAAGAGTGGAGTACGACCCTGACAAAAAGATTGAAGATATTTTTCGCGAGACGAATAAGCCAACGATCGAATTCATAAAATACCTCCCACTTCCCCGTTATCTCTCGCGAACGGGGGAAGGAGCCAGCGCGCTAACTGAAGCGAAAATTGACTTTAACGGGGTTCAATCGCCATAGCGGCACAAAGAAGCGTTTCGCTTAAGCCCGGCCAGTCCGATACGAGCGACCGGGGTCTCTTGCCAGAAATGGCGAAAGTCGAGTTCGGTCATTGCGGTCACCGTGTCCAGTGGAAGTGCCAGTGGTGGGTAGTCAGTCTCGCGATGATTGTGCGGGCATACCTTTTGACAGCGGTCGCACCCGTAAAGCGTGCGGCCCCACGCGTTTTTTATGGCGTCTGGAACAGGCATCGCAGGGGCTTCAATACTCCAATAGTTCAAGCATTTTCTCGCGTCGAGCGTGCCGTTACCGAGCAGAGCGTGCGTTGGACACGCGTCGAGACATCGTCGGCATGACCCGCAGGAAGAGAACGAATTTTCCAGTTCCTTCTCTTGGGGCGCCGTGCCTTCGAACAGGTCAGCGGTCGATTTCGACAGCAGAATGGCCCCGAGAAAGAAACGACTGCCCAGTGTCGGGTGCAAGAGGAGACAATTGCGTCCGAGTCTGCCCAGCCCCGCTCGTTCGGCCCATTCCTTTTCCAAAAGGGGCGCCGTATCGACCACAATGCGAACCTTTAAATCGGGAATGACTTTGGTCAGAATGTGCGTTAGTTCCCCAGCGCGTCGGCGCAGTTCATGATGATAGTCAACCCGTGTCGCGTAATCGATGAAAAGGCCACACTTTTCCTGTCCCGGGCTGGAATTGGGCGACTGGTGGTTCTTCCTGCGAGGCTGGTCCGCGGCCAAGGCAACGATGAGGAGCGACTGCACTTGCGGAAAGACGAACCGCGGATGGCGTCGTGCCTCTTCGTAGCGATTGAGCCAGGCCATATCGGCGGCGTTACCGTCGGCAAGCCACTTTTGGAACAGGGGCCAGCGTCGGGAATCGGCGGCATCCACAATTCCGCAATCGGCAAGACCCGTTGCCTTTGCGTGGCAGAGCAAATCCGACCAGAGCATTAGAAGCCTGACCCTCCTATCGTATTGGAATAGTTTTCGACTTCCACTTTTTTGGTCACGAGATTATAGGATCCGCGCATGAACCGGCCGAGCGAGATACTTGGTGCCGTCGCGTGCTCCTTCTTGAAAAGACTGGCGGGCGTTGCGCTGTCGCCTTCGAGCCAGACCATCTTCTTGCCGTCGACGTATTTGACCGATTCACCCCGCCCGACGATAACATCGTAGCGAAAGAGGACATTCCCGAAAGCGGCCAGTTCGAGGTCGCCCTGCCCTGTGTCTGTGCCTTGCGTTTGATTAATTTGAAGCTTTTCGCAATTCAGGGTAACCGCGTCCTGCGGAAACTCTTCCGGCCGGGTTACGTCGACGGAATCGTTCTGTCGTTCCGTGGACCCGAAGACGGATTCCACCTGGCTGTTGATACGGACTACGCGTTCCTTGACGTTGCCGGTAATGGACTCCTGAAATGTTAGATGAAGCTGTTTCCAGGGGAGGCGACCGAACCCGGTTCCGCCGGGAACGAGTTCCGCGCTTGACGGATTGTTTTCCCGCGTCTTGATACTGGCACGAAGCCAGCCTGGCCCCTGTCCCGCGAAATCGTTCGTGTCGTACTTGTAAAGGAAATTTTCAACCGCGGCGCGATAGACCCCCACCTCAATATTATTCGTCGAATGCTCGCCGCTCGCCGAATCGGGGGCGCCCATGGTAAAGAACTCAACGTTGACTTTGTGGTCGGCCGTTCCGACACATTCGATAACGTCGAGTTCGGACACGAGCGAGGAGTCGTTCTCTGCCCGCATTTCGAAAATCGAGACCGGTCGCTTGAGCGAAACGCGAATTTCGGGGCACGAGATCCGATTCGTCTTCTGACTTACCGTTACGTCCTGACCCGGCTGGGCCTGAAAAAAGAGCGTTTGACCGTTAAAATACATCTGCTTGGACCAGAGAATTTCAACGGGGTCGTTCGTCAGTGGCGAAGGGGAGTCGCCTGCCGAAAGGTTCTTTTGGGGTACCAGGGAGAGTCGTCCCGGCCCGAGAACGGCAAAGGAATTTTCCGCCTTATTGACCGTGACGTGATAGCCGGTGAGCTGGAGGCCTTTTCCGTTGAACCGCGCATTCTCGCCGACCAGGTCAACAAAGGTGGAAGTGGAAAACGGTTCGACGATGCGTACTTTATCGCCTTCGATGCGCAGCGAATCCGGCTCGGTCGCGTTCTTTTCGTTAAATCGTACGTTCCCGCTAATAAGGATATGGGAAGGCCGATAATTGTCGGAATCACGGACCATCCAGAGGTCAACACTATCGCCGGCGAGTACGTAGCGGGTATCGCTGGTGCCATCGCCAAAGAGGGAATTGCGTGGCGTCTGGTCCTGAATCTGTTCAGGGGCTGTTGGTGTCGTCACGGGAGGCGCGTCGGATGAATTTGCTTGGTTTGTGGTGGTTTCCGTCTGGAATCGAATGGTCAATTCGCGTTTAATTTCGCCGTCACCGCCGGGCGTTTCGAGACGAATATTGCCCCGGAATTGAGCACTGTGTGGTGTAACATTTTTTGCCGAGGCCAAGGGCGAACTCGCATCGGGAGCTGAGGCCGCGGTCGCGTCTCTGTCGAAGGAAGCCCAGAAGTCGGCCTCTTCGGCGCGGATCGTACCGAGTCCGTCCAGCCGAAAGATGGCGCCGCCCATCGCGGCGAACCGGACCAGGCCCGGGGTTCCCGCCTCTGGAGAAATCTTCAGGCCCTCTTTCCAAGAGGCATGAAACCGGCGGATCTGACCCTTGTCCTCCATGGTCGTGTCGAACGTCCCGTTTCGCCCCGCCAGAATCGTGCCAAACGAGCCGTCGTTCGCCGCGGCCCAGGAAACGCCTTCCCCGGAAACGGTTATATTGTCCTTCTTGAGCAGGACTTTCTGGCCGGATTGCGTTGCCTGGAGCGTTATCGACCGGGTTCGCAAATCGTAAATGAGTTCGTCGGCCTCCGCATTGAAGTTGTATTGCGGTACCTCGACCGTGGCCGGCGATTCATCGGTTCGCACTGCTTTGAGCTTGACCGCCTGCAAGTGATTGAGCTGGCCGGTGGGACGTTTTTTGCGTGAGAGTAGGCGCGGGTCACTCTCTTGACGGTGCAAAAGCGATTCCAGAATCGGGTCGACGAAGTACAAATAGAGATTCTTGCACTTCAGACAATCGTGCTTAACATCCGGTTTGAGGACCAGGACTTCCACGTCGCCCATAAATCGTCCGACCCACCCGGCGACCTCCTCCGGATTCGGAGCGAAATAAAAACCCTGTTTGCAACGAACATCGACCATAACGCCCGGTCGGGAGTCGTCAGCCGTAGCTTGTCCGCCTTCCGCCCCGTTCGTCTGAAGCTCGTCGAGATAGTCACCTGGCAGAGGAAACTGGAGACGGTTCAGTTGTTTTAACTCAATACGTGTTATGGAGATACCAGCGGCAAGGTTGCCGTCGGCCACGGCGTTGCGGATTGGGTCCTCGCTGGCCGGCTTCTTATTCCCCGCATTCAGGGCAAGAGGAGGAACGTCCAGTTCCAGGGTCAAGCCTTCCCCATCGCCGTTTTGCGGACCCATCTGAAATACAACTTCGTTATTAGCAAGGACTTGTGTTAAATTAAAGCTCACATTTCGCGTCTGGAGCAGGAGATTATCGGTC
Organism: Planctomycetia bacterium; assembly: GCA_030539295.1. GTDB lineage: Bacteria > Planctomycetota > Planctomycetia > Pirellulales > Thermoguttaceae > JAUNBG01. Next base: position 29,702 of record JAUNSJ010000039.1, read on the forward strand.
GGGTCGGGCGAGTCCATATCGCTGCGGATAATAACCTGTCCGTTCAGCTCGCCCCGGTCGAACGCGGAAAAATCCGGCTGCGAATATTGCGAAAGCGGCTTGGTGAAGTAGAGTGTGACGTTTTCCGAAGTCTCCAAAACGAGCGAGCGTCGCCATCGTTCCTTCAGATCGAGAGACTCATCGCCCCCGAGCAGGATTATGGTGCACGCGTCGAGCCGAATCGTGCGGCCGCCGGCGAGAATGTGGGGGTCTCCTTTGAACAGGAGCATGCCTGTGTCTTCTTTCGGCACGATCAGATTCGCTTCCCGGTGCCGCCAGTCGTTCGGGTCCGGAAAGAGCATGCTTAAGTAGTCGCGATAGCGATTTAAGACGTTGGTTGCCGGGCCGGCGGTCGAGTCGGCATTGGGCACGGTATCCGGGGAAAGAGTTGGGTTGGCCCCGCCTGCGTCCGGCGTTACAGCGACGGTTCCCGGCACCGGCGCAACGCGTCGACCAAGAAATTCAGGCACGAGTATCAAAGCGTAGACCAGGTACAGCAGCCCGGCCACGCCCAGACTGCTTAGGGTCAACAGGGTACGTCGCTTTATTTTTTTCATTCTTCTATTATAATGATCCGGCCGGAAGAAAACAAGGGGAAATTTTTTAATAATGGAAATGAATAAAGCGGGAAGAATGCCGAAAAGAGGCCAGTTGCTCCGAAATGGGGGTCGCCCCGGTCTGCAAGTGACACAATTTCTGAAAATAGGGAAAATTGTGCTCTTTTAATATTTCGTTTGAATGATTTTGTTTGGTTGGGGGAGGGGCTTGTCAATGTGGAGAAATATGAGATAATAGACATTTTACCCCTTCCAAAAAGGCTTGACTATGAGTAAAACGAATCTGAATAACTGGCGAAATATTGGTATTTCCGCCCACATCGACTCGGGTAAGACGACCTTGAGCGAACGAATTTTGTATTACACGGGACGCACTCACCGCTTGGGCGAAGTCCACGACGGACAGGCAACTATGGACCACATGGAGCTTGAACAGGAACGTGGCATAACGATTACCAGTGCGGCGACGAGTGTCCATTGGGGCGAAAACACGATCAATTTGATTGATACGCCCGGCCATGTGGACTTTACCGTTGAGGTTGAACGCAGTTTGCGCATTCTGGACGGTGCCGTTTTGGTCCTCTGTTCCGTCGGCGGGGTCCAGGCGCAGTCGATTACCATTGACCGGCAGATGCGTCGTTACGCCGTGCCGCGTCTGGCGTTTATCAATAAGATGGACCGCGTGGGTGCCGACCCCTATCGCGTGGTCAAGCAGCTCAAAGACAAGCTGAATTGCGACGCCGTGCTGCTTCAGATGCCGATCGGGCGGGAAGCGAATTTCGAAGGCGTAATCGACTTGATTACAGGTCAGGCGGTCTACTTCGACGGGGACCAGGGCGAACATATCCGTTACGAGCCTGTTCCGGAAGAGCTTAAGGCGGAGTACACTCGCAATCGGCAGGAGATGCTGGAATCGCTCTCTATGTACAGTGACCGGCTCATGGAGCTCTTGCTCGCCGAGGAACCTGTTCCGGAAGAGATGGTCTATTCGATTGTTAAGGATGCGACTTTGTCCTTGCAATTGACCCCGGTTTTCGTGGGCACCGCCTATCGAAATAAAGGAATTCAGCCTCTTTTAGACGCCATATGCCGCTATTTGCCCTCGCCGCTGGAACGGGAATGCTATGTCTGGCCTATCGTTAATGGTCAACAGGCAGACCAAAAGCAGCTCCTGGCCGCCGACCCGGAAAAACCGCTCGTTGCCATGGCCTTTAAAACCGTCGAAGACCCCTATGGGACCCTGACCTTTATGCGTATTTATCAGGGAACCTTGGAAAAAGGAGGCTTCTGCTATAATCAGCGGTCTGGCGATAAGGAACGAATCAGCCGAATCTTTCGTATGCACGCCGATCAGCGGGTCGAGCTGGACCATGCGGAAGCGGGCGATATTGTTGCCGTGATTGGTATCGATTCCGTCAGTGGCGATACCTACGCGTCGGAACCAAAGTGCTGCTCGCTGGAATCCATTTTTGTCCCGGAACCGGTGATTCAGGTCGCTATTAAGCCGCTGTCGACAAAAGACGCCGACCGACTCTCAAAAGCCCTCTACCGCTTCCGAAAAGAAGACCCAACCTTAACGGTACGTACCGATAATGAAAGTGGTGAAACACTTATTGCCGGTATGGGTGAACTTCATCTGGACGTCTATATTGAGCGTATTCGACGTGAATATAAAGTCGACGTCGAAACCAGTGCTCCCAAGGTCAACTACCGGGAGGCGCCTGCGGTTACCGTCGAATTCGATTGCAAGCATAAGAAGCAGTCGGGTGGATCCGGACAGTTCGCTCATATTTGCGGAACCATGGGTCCCATTCCGGAAGAGGAAGAGTCGAACGAGAATTTCATCTTCGAAGACAAGATAACCGGTGGCGTTATTCCCTCCAACTATATTCCGGCCATCGAAAAGGGCTATCGTGCCTCGTTGGAAAAAGGGCCGGTCGCCGGCTATCCGATCGTCAACTACAAGGTCCTCATAAACGACGGGTCGTTCCACGCGGTCGACTCAAGTGACTTGGCCTTCCGCATTTGTGCCCAGAACTCTGTTCGTGAATTCTTTCCCAAGACGAAACCGGCCATTCTGGAACCCATTATGAAGATGGAAATCGAATGTCCCGCAAACTTCCAGGGAAACGTCGTTGGTGACCTGACCAGTCGTCGTGGAATCGTTAATATTACCGAAACGATTGGCAATACCTGTCGTATCGACGGCGAAATCCCGCTCGCTGAAGCGTTTGGCTACTCAACGACCTTGCGGAGTATGACACAAGGACAGGGAACGTTCAGTATGGAATTCCTGAAGTACAAGAAGGTTCCGAATTCCGTCCAGGAAGCCATTATCAAAGAGCGCAACAAGCGCTGATCTTTCAGCAGGCTAACCGACACTCTCGCCCCGGGCTGACCCGGGGTGCCTTATCCTTTATTGATTCATGTATTCATGTACGCGAACGGATAAGCTCAAACTGGCATTGCCATTTCTTAAAAATTATTTTTCACAATTGCCGTGCGAAAACCGGACGGGGTAATGCCATATTTTGAATGGAAGGATCGAATAA
>JAUNSJ010000072.1 GCA_030539295.1 Planctomycetia bacterium
TAGACCCGGGGAACGTCGAAATACGTTGTATTTCTCCTTACCCCGGGCTATGATGTGCTGGCCTTACAGGCCGCCCCGTAAATGGCAATGATGGGTTTATGGCAAATCCGTTGCACATCGACAGAGCAAGTTAACCTTGTTGCTGGGACGGGGCCCGCGAAGAGGGCGTGGTCTGACGCTCGACAATCAACTTAGTTCGCTCATTGCATGTAATTTGTCTATTATCGCAGCCCGATTTGGCGCGCACCCCGCTCCAAACTCGACTGCAACAATGCCGCGACGAACTGTCAGACGAACTGTCAAACGGCAGAAGCTCCGAGGGCGGGCAGTTTTTTCGGTGTTGGTATTTGCCTTGTTTGCGTATTCTGCTTGGATATACTGGCCCGCTGTTACGACACACGTCGTATCGAGCCGGTCCATTCGGGCTGGTCCGTCAGTAGACACACCAAGATAAACGAAGGAGACATTATGAATCTCACTCAAAAGTATGAAACCCGGGAAGAATTGCTCAAGGCAGTGGAAGATCGTATCGAGCAGGATAGCGACGCGATGTTCTATCTGGTCGATCTTAAGGAGAAGAATGACCGTCTGGCACAGGAGATTGAGCAGTCGAAGAAATATCGCATTCGGGCGCAAGAGGCGGAGTGCAAGGTTAAAGAGTGTGAACGTCAGCTGGCCAGTCAGACGGCGACGATCGACGAACTGAATCAGCTGAATCCGCGTCAGTTGCAGGAGAAAATTAAAGAGTACACAATTGAGAAAGGGACTCTGCTGGCGGAAAATGAGAAATTGCAGGTCACGGTCGAGGTCTTACTGAACGAACTGAACGCGTACCACGTGCGGGAAGAAGAAAACAAGATCGAAGAGGAACTCGTTAAGATGGCGGAACATTTCGGGATCCGAAAAGAAGCACATCGCGACGTCTTGCGTCTGGCACCGCTGTTCCATATTAACGAACAGGGAGAGGTCCGGACTGCGGATGACCTCACCGTGGAACAAGTGGTACTTCACGAAAAGGAATTGTCGCCCCACTGGCTGCCGGTCAGTTTGGGAGGCGGCTGCCGCGCAGGCAATGCGAAAGTAACTTGTGACGACCGTTACGCGGAAGCGCGAGAAGCACGGAATCTTTCGGCCATGCTCTTGAACGCGCCTGTTCTTGAATAATGTGAAGAAAAATTAAGTCGCCTTTTCTGCATTCTCCTCGCGCCGGTCGCTCTCTTCGCGGCCGGCGTTTTTCTATTGAGGGGGGACTGCGAGATTCATTTATCGTGTTAACTTTTTTAAATACCGGGACTTTGTGCGATAAAATCCTTTTATGTCAATATCGTCTTCCTTAAGCGTCACAATAGAAAATGCATTGCCAGGTTCAACAATCCCTTCGAAAGTGACATGATACACATTTTTGCGAATTCCGAAGCCACCTTCGTGAAGATGCCCGGCGAAATAAGCTCTAATACAATCATACCGGTCCATAATCGCGAGGATTTCGTGACCGTTCCAGCATGAGTCGCCGAGCTGATAGGGGTACACGCCATCGGTCGTATTGGGATCGAAATGTTCCTTTTCAGTTGCGCCGGCCGGCTGATTAAAAAGGGGGAAGTGCGAGAGAATAATGACATTTTCATTTTGCGATTGAGCCAGGGCAAGTTGCTCGTCGAGCCAGAGCAGTTGCTGTTGCGAGACGGCACCGTTCCAGTCGGCGGAAAGTTGCCCGTTTGGCAGTTTATAGCGTTCTCGGCAAGCTTGCGCTTCCTGGCGCGCATGGTCGTTGTCAGCGGCATATAAACTTATCTCGCTGCCATTGAGCACGATAAATCGCCATGTTTTTGCGGATTCTTTATCGAGAGACGTAAATGAGTAATAGCCGGATTCCGGGAGACCCAGAAGTTCAACAATTCTCTTTTTCTTGTCGTCAGGAACGTCGATATATTCATGGTTGCCAATGACATGGCGCATGTCCAATTCACTAATTCGCAAAATTTCCAGGACGGCGGTAAGGCAGTCCCAGTGGTCGTTAATCAGATCGCCGAGATGAAAAACGAACTCAGGCTTCTCGCGTCGAAAGACGCCACAGGCAACGAGTGTATCAGCGAGGGAATCCCGATATTCACGCTTTCCGATCGTATTGCGGTCGGCATACTGAATATCGGTCATGAGGCCAAAACGAATCATAACGAAACTCCATGATGTTGCATAAATTTTACAGGCTCCGGTAATCCTTCATCTGGTTTACCGGAGCCTGTACATGAATTCACTATTTCAGAATTTTAACAGGCTTACCGGCATCGAGGGTCAGTTCGCTTGTTGTCTCGGAGACCTCAATTTCCAGGGGTGTGGAAGGCTTACCGAACTGGGGGTCGATTAAATCGTAGGCTTGGGGTGCGGGGAGGCTCATCGTACCGCGCTCAATGGCCTCCTGGGCCGCCGGGTCGTCTGGTATCTTCGGAGTCACGGTTTCGACCTTATACAGCATAACTTTGAACTTGCCCGGTTTTACGCCGGGATAAAGACCATGTGTACTTAAGGCAACGGAGCCGGATTCGTTCGTTTCGCCGAGCGCGTTCCATTTCTGGTCCGCCTCTTCCGTGGGCACGAGCATAACGTTTGCCCCTTGCAGTGGCTGGCCCTCCTGCGTAACAGTCACGGTTAAAGGGACGAGCTCAGGCAAGTCCGCAGGTGTTTTGCGACTGCACGCGGGGAACAGTGCACACGAGCCAATCAGGAATATCCACAAAAATTGTTTTTGCATTTTTTTGCAACTCCACAAATGTTTAAGTTTTAATTGCCAGTGTTTACAAAGATTTTGCCTCGGAACCTTGAGGAGAGCCAAGTGCGCCCCAGAGTCCGTATGGACTCGGACCGGATTCCACCTGGCCAAGGTTCGATCCGTTCGTATCGATTGTATCCGAAATGAAACGAACACTGCCGTCGAACAAGCCGGTATTCACGCCGCCGGCATGGTTACTGGTAGCGGAATAGATACCATATTCGTTTGTGTCGGAGACGTTGGCACTGCACGAGGGAGAATTCGGGGGGAGCACGGTGTGAAATACGGAATAGGGACCGCGACCATCGAAGAGGCATCCGCCACGAAAATGCTGACCGGCAAACCAGCTACCGTAATTTACAGAGGTCACAGACGATTTGAATGCACTGCGATCGTTGGGATCCGACAGTACGGCCAGCCCGCATTTACCGATAGGGCCACCGTTACCAGCGGTTCCCGGCCACGCTACATAGGCGACACCGCCTTTAATTTTTCTGGAATTTTTCATTGTACAACACACCGCTTCGGAAACGGCTATTGTATTACTGGTCCCGTCGATAATAAACGAAAAATTACGCCATTCGCCGCAATCATGATCGGCACTCCCGTCGCTGTTCTTATAACGTGAACTTACAAAGACGGAACGACCGAGGACAGAAATGCCTTTGGGTGCGTCGGTTTTAGGAGCGCCTCGACCGCGTGCAAAATCTTCAATACCGTCGCCAATACAAATCATATAATTACTTGCACGCGGAACACTCGATTTATCACCACCATCGGATGGGCACAACAAAGTTGCAATCGGACCGGAATCCAAAACGGCATTGGTAACCCAGGTTTCCAGGCCGGAGACGGCATTAATAGCGTCGTAACGGGCAGCCTGTTCGTAGAAAGGCATAAGAATAAAATTCACGCTATAGTTGTTTCTGCCGCCTTTCGCCGTGGAAATCATTGCGGGAAAACTTTCGTAAACGTCGTGATAATTGTGCAATGCAAGCGCATATTGTTTTATATGGTTCGTGCACTGCATACGTCGTGCCGCTTCTCGTGCCGCTTGCACTGCGGGCAGGAGCAGTGCGATTAAGATTCCGATAATCGCAATGACGACCAGAAGTTCAACCAAAGTAAAAGCTCTGGTTATGGGGTTTTTTCTTTTCATTTTGTTCTCCTTTGTGTTGAGGGGGTTACGCGGGATTCGTCCCGTATTGTGAAAATTTTTAAATCGCACAGGCCACCGTTGAGGAGTCGCGGCTCGTTGCGATGCAGTTCCTGCGGAATATTGCCAAGCATTGTGCGTCCGAGGTGCACCTGCCCGGCGTTTTTCCAGTTGTGTCGCGACAGCTCACGCCCGTCGGCCTTAAAGGTAATTAACCGGCGTCGTGCATCGAGTGTAACCGCGAGCGTCATCCAGGTACCAATTCGGCCTCGGGCAACGACGCCTGGCGTGGCGTAGTAGTCCGTCTGGCCGTTTACGCGATAGTGCAACTGCATTTCGCCCGAGGCAAGAATCTGCCAGAGGATACTCCCGTTGGTGGTTGTGTAGGACTCCGAGGCGAGCAGAACGTTACTGCCACTATTGAGCCGGTCGATTCGCAGGGTCGTCTCAATTGTGATATTTTTCAGTTCGTCAGGGAGCGTAAGCGTGATCGAGGAATTCCGGTCGCGGAGCAGGATTCCTTTCGTTCCGCGGAGCGGACCGGACCCGTTGCGTATCGCGGTCAGGAGCGGATCGCCAACGAGATGCTGTCCGGCTTCGGCGCGGTTTCTTACGTTCTCTTTTCCCGATTGCAAAAAATCGTATCGCACCAGTAAGTTCGGGTCCGCGTTCAGGTCACGGTCCTCCTCCTCTTTTTGTGAAAGTTGTAACCTGACCTGCTCGTCGACCCGTTCGTTCAAGGCAGATTCGGCGTAGTAATTTTTTGGATTGTACGTTATGGGACGTGCCTGTGCGTCGGTTCCGATTTCGATTGCCTGTTGACGCGTTAGTGAAATTACCGGTGTGGACTCGCCTTGATTAAAGTCGATTTTCCCTTTATCGACGCCAACGTTCGTTTGCGTCGGCGTTACATGAACAAAGAAGTTTGTCCCGCGGTCAATAACTTTTCCAAATTGTGTATCGATGGTAAATCCAACGGCGTGCGGCGGTACGTGCACGCTTAATTTTCCCTGTGAGCAGAAGGGGTTTTTGTCCTCTTGCAGGAGGAGGTCGCTTGGCCCTTCCAGAATGGCGCGGGCACCGGAGGCGAACTCAAGATTGACCAGACCGGACTTTAAGGCAATGCGTCGATTCTCCGTTTCCTGCCCACGAATCAGAGGCGGGCAGTCGTCCTGCCATACGGGGTCAATCAGTTCGAGTACGCGAGCGACTCGGGGCGGCGCGAACTCGCAGAAGGGCTCCCGAGTCGGCCAGAGATGCCGAATGAACGGAGTCAGGAGGAGAAGAAGAGCGGCCAGTGCGGTCAGGATAGGCCAGAGCGACTGCCGTTTTCGCCTCTTGTGAAAGGTATTTTTAACGCGGCCATTTACTTTTTCGCAATTTTGAACAGAGTCGAGGGTGGTCATTGCGGCCTGGTCTTCTTCCCGGCGCGCTTTATGCTCTTCCAAAGATGACCAGCGAAAGCCTTGCGGGGCAATATCGTCCTGATTCAAACTGGTGCGATCGTCCCGAATGAGAAAGGATCGTTCGGTGAGCAGGAAATCACCCATAACACTTTTTGCAAAAAGTTGTTCGTTGTCCGAATTCGCGCGTACCCAGGTCAAGAGTGCCCTTGCCTGTTCGGCGTTCAGGGTCCGGTTGATATAGCACTGAAACAGGTCATCGACATCGTAATTCGTTGGTACAGTCGGTATCATGACAAGCTCCCGTCCAGCAGGCGCAGGGCTGCCTGTACACATTTTTCCAGGGCAATGCGTAACCGGGATACGGTTTTTTGCAATGTATTTGGTCGCTTATTGTATTTCGCGCCCAGTTCGACGAAACTTTTTTCCTCTACATAATGTTCATTGAGGAGTCGGCGCTGCTCTTCGGTGAGTTTATCGAGACAATTTTCCAGGGCACGTAATTTATCGGAAAGTTCGAGTCCGCGTTCGCTACAGCTCTCGGCTTCGTAGCGTGCTCGGAGAATTTCGCCCAGCTCCTGCATGGGTTGCGAGAGGGAGTTGACACGTTTTTTCCAGTACTGAAGTGCAATATTTCGAGTTATTGTGCGTAAAAGTGGTTGAATGGGCCGTGAGTAATCCCACTTTTCCGGTGTGGAGACAAAAGCGACGAAACTGTCGTTAACAATATCGTCGACCAGGTCCCGACTCGGAGCCGCTTCAAAAGCGACGAGTCGAATCAGACTGTAATGCTTTAAGTAAAGCGAAACGGCCTGATCTCGCAACGTCGTTTGTTTTGGGCTCTCTGGTTTCATAAACTCACTCTCCCTTGGTCGTACCGCGAGCGACACACGGCCCGCACATAGACTACTAACCTTCTATCCCGAAAAAGGACATAAAAAGTTGAGAAATTTGTGAAAAAAAGAAAGTTTTTTCCAGATGCGTGATAAAATAGGAAAATACAGCAATTTATTCGCCCAAAGAACTGCCAAACGGCTCACCCCTGGAGGGCGAAGCCTATTAAAAAAAGTTTGAAGGGGTGTGGGGGGACTTTTCAA
>JAUNSJ010000001.1:0-232022 GCA_030539295.1 Planctomycetia bacterium
TTTTTGGTGTTTCGAATTGGGGAAAATTTTAAAAAGTGGAAAAGAGTTCAAAAAAAGTTTGGCTTATAATGGTTGAGTAGAATATAACACCATATCAACAATAAGCCCTTTGCAAAAAAGACAAATATAGAGGTATTAAATGGACCGAAAAATTGGACGAGTGGAGAACTAGCGTTTTGTTAAACACCTAAACATTTGTTGTAAAAAAATCCGATAAATGTGTTATAGAGATTAACCGCCTTTATAGGATAGAGATCATGAAGAAAAAGTATATTGTATCATTGAACGATGAGGAACGAGTTGAATTGCGACAGATTGCAAAAGAGAATAAAGGCTCTCTGTCACGAACTATGGGTAACAGGGAGCGGAAATGGCCCCCAAAATAGCAGAGTACGGCCATAAAATGAGTATATTCCATTCCGCAACCGAATACAAGGGGGTGTCTTGAAAAACGGCGAAAAAATCACAAAAATGGCGAAATAATCGAACAGATTGGATCAAGGCCATACCACGGAAGACCGGCAAGGTATTGTGAGTAGTACGTGATTTGAACACAATAGGTTGCATTTGCCCGATGATTTATCAGGGTGCGTACCCAACTTGCTTGCGAGCCGGGTAGAAATAAGTTGGCACCTGCCCGACTGCTCACGGAACCCGGTTCTGTTACTAAAATGCAAAAGGGCCGGGGCGGGTATGCGTCGGGCGAGTGATTCGCCCTTGGGTTGCCCTATCCGCCCTGGCTAAGTTGTTGTGGCACGATTAGGCGTCGCTGGCGGGTGTGTCAGCCGTGTCGCTCTTTTTTTCCGCCTCTTTTTGAGATTCGGCGTTCTCGAATTTGGCGAGGATTTCGGGAAGTTCGATTCCGCCAATGTCCTTCATGACCTGGAGCATAGGCGGCAGTGTGCGCGACATCTGATGCAGCCAGTTGGAAGTGGCCGTGCCTTGTCCGTCAGCGTGTCCAGTGTCCCAGACAACGATTTTATCGAACTTTATATTGGAAATTGCCTGTGCGGAGGCGGCGACGAGTTCGTCAAAATGTTCGAGCATGAGCATTTGGAAGGCTTCTTTGGCACCGCCACAGGCCTGAATAATTTCGCGGAGACCTTCACCTTTTTTGGCGAGCATTTCGAACTGTCCGCGAGCCTCGGCTTCCAATTTACAGAAGATGGCTTTGGCTTCGCCTTCGGCTTCAATACGGCGCTGCTCGGCGCGAGCTTCGGCCTCAACGATGGTGCGAGCCTTCTCCGCTTTGGCCGGGGCTTCGAGTTCGGCCCGCTGCTTGGCTTCGACTCGCTCGGCTTCGGCCAGAGCGGCTTGGGCCTGTGCCCGATGTTCCGCCTCCAAGACAGAGGCTTCCGCCTGTCGCTTGCGGGTTTCGCCGAGCTGAAACGCTTCTGCCTGTTTGACTTTAAGTTCAGCGTCGGATGTGGCAATAACGGCGCGGGAGATATTTTCGCCTTCAACGGCAGTTGCGTTGGCCTGGGCAAGCTGAATACGCATGTCGCGTTCGGCCTGTTTGACTTCTGTCTCCTGAAGGAATCCTGCGGACTGCTCCCCGACGATCTTGACCTTTTCCAGATCGGCGAGTCGAACGGCCTGTTCCTGGTCGATTTCGGACATGCGAACGACTTTTTCACGCTCGGCTTCCCGCGTACCAATCGCCTGAACTTTAAGGGCATTGGCCACCTGAATGGCTTTGAGCTGTTCGGCTTCTGCGACGCGGGTTTCGCCCATACGTTCGTTATCGGCGACGTCGCCCCGGGCTTTTTGTATGGCTTCGGACGCTGCTTTTCGGCCTATGGCTTCAATATACCCGGATTCGTCAGTAATATCAGTCACATTCACGTTGATTAAGACGAGTCCGATTTTGCGTAATTCCGGCTCCAGGGACATTTGTATATTGGCGAGAAACGCTTCCCGGTCGCGGTTGATTTCCTCAATTTGCATGGAGGCGATCACCTGTCGCAACTGACCAAAAATAATATCTTCCGCCTGTTTGGAGATCTGCTGTTTGGAAAGGCCGAGCAGACGTATGGCGGCATTTTGCATAAGTTCAGGCGTGGTTCCAATGGCAATGGAGAAGACGCTGGGGACATTAACGCGAATATTCTCCATGGAGAGGGCACCGCGTAGCGGGATTTCAATCTGCATGGGTTCCAGATTCAGATAGGCATAATCCTGCAAGAGAGGAATTATGAATCGGGCCCCGCCGTGAATGCATTCGGCAGTCTTGCCGGACGTTCCACGACCGAAGATGACCAGGATGCGGTTGCTCGGACAGCGGCGATAGCGGGAGCTGAAAATGAGCAGCAGAACAAAGAAGATCACCACGGCCAAAATAGCCGACGTACCGACGTAAGCCTGCCAACCGGTTTTGGCGACCTCTTCCACGAGTTCCTCTTGTGCAAAGAGCCAAAAATTCGAATTCAACATTATCTCCCCTCTTTTCCTAAACAAACACCTTTTGGTGAACCATTAAAAGCACCCTGATTGCCAAAGCTCTCTTTTTTACGGGTTTAGACGGTCAAAGAGAGTGGTTAGGCGACTACATTTAACTTATTTTACCCAATTTTATTCTTGTTGTCAATAAAAATTTCAAAAAAGCGAGGTAAAAAGGGTGTCAAAATGGAAATTTTGTGGAATTCCTATTGACCGGAAATGCGTTTTGGGTTAAATTTTGACCATCTGACGTTGGAAAGTCGAAACGTCCGCAATTTCACGGGTAACCGAAGAACGAGCGAAAAGGTGGGCAAGAGAGAGCGTCCGCGCAGAATACAATGGCTGAAGAGAACGGCCCCAAGAAGAAGGCCGCAAACGTAAGCGGTGATAAACAGAGACTATAACGGAGTATTGTTAATGACAATAAAATCAATCGTACTGGTGAAACAGGTGCCGGATACGTCCAACATAACGGGCGAGGCGATGAAGGAAGACGGAACGATCAATCGAGCGGCGTTACCGACGATTTTTAATCCGGAAGATGCTCACGCGTTGGAAGCGGCATTGGACTTAAAAGATCGGTACGGAGGTACGGTCACGGTCATGACGATGGGACTGCCGAAAGCGGCGGACGTTTTGCGAGACTGTCTTTATCGAGGCGCGGACCGCGGGATTCTGCTGACAGACCGACGAGCGGCGGCAAGTGACACGTTGGCAACGAGTTACATTCTGGCACAAGCGGTTAAGACGGCAGGTGAGTTTGATTTTGTTTTCTGTGGTCGTCAGGCAATCGACGGGGATACGGCCCAGGTGGGGCCTCAATGTGCGGAAAAGCTGGGTCTTCCGCAAGTAACGTACATGGAAAAGATTGAGGAAGTCGTTGACGGTTTTGCGGTCATAAAGAGAAATATCGGGAACGGCTGGGAGCGAGTCCGTGTAAAACTTCCCACACTCGTGACGGTTGTGGAGACGGCGAACACGCCTCGTCCGTGGTCGGTCAAGAACGTTGTGCGTAATAAGCACAAGCGTGTTCCCTTGGAAGTGGGCGAAGGTGAACTGGCGCCCGGCGACCGGATTGAGCAGTGGTCGCTGGATGACGTAAGTGCGGACCTGAACCGTTGCGGACTGGCAGGCTCGCCGACGAAAGTTCATCGGATACAATCGATTGTCCTGAAGAAGGAAGGGTTTACGGAGATTCTGGCCACGCAGGAGGGCATCAATGGTCTGATTCATGAACTTGTCCGCGATCGGACGCTAGGATAAAATGAGCAAAATAAACCAGGGGCATGGCGGGTTGAAGAACCTTCAGTTTGCTTTTTTGCCTGCCCTTGTTAAGAGGAAAGAGGAAGCTATGATAGAGAAGAATCCCAACGGAGAAGTCTGGGTCTTTGCGGAACAGGAAGACGGAAAACTTCAGGATGTTGTTATAGAATTGTGCGGTAAGGCACGTGACCTTGCCGACCGACTTCAGACGAAAGTGGGCGCGGTTCTGCCGGGCCACAATGTGGAAAACGCGGCGAAAGAGCTGATTATGTGGGGAGTCGACAACGTCTATTTAATAGACGATGCCAAACTGGCGCGATTTACCAGTACGCCCTATGCGCACGTCATGACAGAAATGATCAAGAGGCATCGTCCGCAAATTGTGCTCTACGGGGCAACGCCCTTAGGACGAGACCTGGCGCCGCGTATTGCCTCGGCCACGCGAAGTGGAATGACTGCCGACTGCACCGACTTACAGATAGACGACGTTCCAGACGCAAAGACGAAAGAGGTTTATAAAGACCTCCTGCTCCAGATACGGCCGGCGTTCGGCGGTAATATAATCGCGACAATTGTCAATCCGTTCTGGTGGCCGCAAATGGCGACTGTGCGGGAAGGCGTAATTCCGAAGCGAGAGCCGGATATTTCGCGCCGTGGCGAGATTGTTCGTGAGATGATTCCGATCGACGATGCCATGATGCTCGTTGAGATTATTGAGCGTCATGTACAGCCGCGGCGAGTAAATCTTAAGGGTGCGCGAATTATTGTGGCCGGGGGTGCCGGAGTTGGCAGTCGCGACAATTTCACGAAGATCTTCGACCTGGCCGGCGCGTTAGGCGGAGCGGTCGGGGCATCCCGGGCAGCCGTCGACGGCGGTTTCGTCAGCCACGACTATCAGGTAGGACAAACCGGGACTACGGTCCGCCCTGCCCTTTACATCGCCTGTGGTATAAGCGGCGCGGTTCAACACCGGGCAGGTATGCAGGAATCTGCCAAGATTATTGCCATTAACAGTGACCCGGACGCGCCCATCTTTTCTGTCGCTCATTATGGAATCGTTGGTGACCTGAATCAGGTGATTCCCATGATGATTAAGGCCTTCAAAAGGCGTGACTAAACGAGACTCATGATATAAAGGACCCAAACCCATGCCGAATTTTTTTCAGGATAATAAGGATATACAATTTCTTTTCGACTACTTCGATTTGAAAGAACTGGCCGAACTTCAGGAGCGTAACACGCCTAACGGTAATGCTGACTGGCTGCCCCGCGGACTCGACGATGTGGTCGATACCTATCGGACCGTGCTGGATATTGCCGGTGGTATTGCCGGCGATACGATCGCGCCGAACTCGGAACAGGTGGACCTCGAAGGCAATACGCTGAACGAGAACCAAACGGTAACACTGCATCCGCTGGTGCAAGAGAATCTAACAAGAATGGGCAAGGCCGACCTGCTCGGTTTTACTCTGCCGCGCAAGTACGGAGGGATCAACTGCCCGGTCCTCATCTATACAATGGCGACGGAGATGGTTGCCCGGGGCGACTGCTCTTTTATGAATATGTTCGGTCTGCAAGGGATAGCCGATACGATTTATGCCTTTGCGTCGGAGGACATCAAGGACGAATATTTGCCGAAATTTGCCGCGGGTGAAGTGACCGGAGCGATGGTCTTAACGGAACCCGACGCCGGTAGCGATCTTCAGGCAGTGCGTCTGCGAGCGGAGCAGGATGATTCGGGGCAGTGGCATTTAAATGGCGTCAAGCGTTTTATTACCAACGGCTGCGGCGAAGTACTTCTCGTTCTGGCGCGTAGTGAACCGTCGATTGTGGACGGTCGTGGCTTGAGTCTGTTCATAGCCGACCGTGGTCCCACAGTACGAGTGCGTCATCTGGAATCGAAATTGGGAATTCATGGGTCGCCGACGTGCGAGCTGGTCTTTGATAATACGCCATGCCGGTTGATAGGAGAGCGTCAGCGAGGACTAATAACCTACGTTCTGGCCCTGATGAACGGCGCCCGATTGGGCGTGGCGGCGCAGGCGTTGGGCGTTGCGGAATCGGCGGCCCGGCTCGCACGCGATTACGCCGCGTCCCGAGAGCAGTTCGGGGCACCCATTGAACGTCTTGCTCCTGTGGCTGAAATGGTCGCTGATATGCAGATTATGATTGAGGCGGGTCGTGCCTTGGCTTATGAGACGGCTCGCGTTTGCGATATTGAGAATAATTACAATCGTCTTCTCGACCGCGATAATGAGGGCCTCTCGGAGGAAGATAAGAAGGCCATGAAGCAGAAGTCGCGTGCCCTGAAAAAGCTCAACGCCATGCTCACGCCCATGAGTAAATATTATTGCGGCGAAATGAGTATAACCGTGGCGACCAATGGGATTCAGGTTCTCGGCGGAAGTGGCTATACGAAAGACTATGCGGCCGAACGCTATCTGCGAGACGCACGCATTACCACGATCTATGAAGGCACGAGCCAACTCCAAGTGGTTGCCGCCATCCGCGGTCTGACCTCTGGCGTTTTCCAGAATTACATTTCCGAATTCGAAAGTAAGAGTTATGAGGACCCGACGCTTGTGGAACTTCGCGACGTGCTCACTGGCGCGCGGGCCGAATTGGACCACGCCATTAGTACGGCCAAGGCCAACGGTGGTGCTTATATCGACCTGGTGGCCCGCAAAATCGTTGACGCCGGTATTGCCATTCTGATCGGTCACTACCTGCTCGGCCAGGCAACGAAATGCGAACGTAAGAAGAAAGTGGCTTCCTGTTTCATTCGGCGCAACCGTCCGGTGATTACCATGAACTGTCAACAGGCGGAAAGTGGGAATACACAAATTTTGGACGAGTTCGCGACCATTATCTATCGTCGTTAACGGACCAGGCATCAGGTTCAACAGGCGACTGATTGGAGAGGGCGACGCGCTCGATTGCGACTCGCCCTCGATCAATCACACTCCAAACGGCGTGGAGGCACCAGGATTCGGTAACGTTCGGGTCAACGGCCAGGAAACGCGTCTTAAATACGAAACAGTCGGCCAACTTCTCGCAATAAAGCGGGGTATCAAGAGCCCAGAGCGACAGTAAAGCACGTTTGAGATGCTCCTTCTTGTCGCAATCGAAACCGAGTTGCTTGAACCGAGCTGCGCACTTGGAATTCTCCGTAACTAATTGATCAAGGAAACTCTCCGGGAGCAGGAGATTTCCTTCGGCGTAATCGTCCAGAGCAGCGCGACGTTTCCAGAGCGACTGGAGTATGCGGCCGAAAAACCGCTGACGGTCGAACAGCTTTTTTCGCCCCAACAGACGTCGAAACCCGCGTGCCGGACTATAGAAAAGATTGTCGCCCGTGGAAAACCAATCGATGAGCGACGAATCTATTTCCGCCGGAACGCAATCGGTAGGCAGAAGACACGTTATTGGCGAAACCGTTCCACTGGAAAGCGGCAGATTCAAAACTTCATTCATGCAGTAGCGGCAAACAAGCTCCATGCCGGTAAAGGTCTCTTCGTTGCGGCTGAGAACCGGATGACATACGGAACCAACGGCCAGTACACCCCGGATTCGCGGGGAAACAGTCGCGTCGGCGATTATGGCCGGCAGCCGACGCATGAACCGTTCCGGATAGCCGTCAACGTCATAGCCGAAATCCTCGAACAAGGCACGAAATTTTCGATAGTCCTGCTCCGAAGACACCGCCTGAAAGCGTTCGAAGCACCAGTCGAGCACTTCGTCACCCAGCAGGGCATAAAGCCGTCGCGGAAGATGATACTTCAGCAGTCGCAAATCATCCTCTTCCAGCACAATGCGATCAAGAAAATCAGTAACCTCGTCAAGAGAGGAATTTTGTAAAGGATTCTCTGCCATAAAGTTCCGCATGCCTCCATTGCCACGCACAGGCAACGTATCCGCCAACTCCCGTGCCGGTAAAATTTTTTGTCTTTCACCCCTGTCCCACGTCCACAGCCCTATTGTACCACGAAAACTGCCAAGAGACAAGAGAGTATCTCCTGGAGACATGCAGAGGGGATACGACATATTTCGGAAGGTTCTAAAAATCACCAGAAAAGTAAATCTACAAAATAATATTCGTATTTAAGTCGACTTATTGTATTCTTATAATACACTAGCAAAAAAGACAAGTTACCACTAAGCCGGGGTCACCAGGAGCCGAAAAACGTGCGGCCACCTGACAAAAGGGCGCGTTTACAAAAAAAGGCACAATAAATTTCCTCGGGACCGCGGTAGAACGAAAAGAGTATTGACTTAGGCTCGCCGAGTCCGTTACACTACAGTTTTTCTTGTATTTACAGAAAGAATTTTCGCAAAAAACATTCACAAATGAATGGCTGATGATTGACATGCGATTATCGGTAGAGTAAAATGGAGGTATGAAAACTATGCGTTGTAACCGAAACACTTATTTTACCCGGCTCCGGTCGCTCGGGGGATTCCCTGCTTACAGGCGACAAAACAGCTATGTAGTCTGTATTCAGCACAGTTACGACAACGCCGTCAGTCACACGTATCGAAACGACCCCGCCGTAGCCTGCCGCAGCCAGGTTTTCGACAAATACGACACCTGCGACGATCGCTGTAACGTCATTATGCAATTAAATTCCATAATTTCCGTGTTGCGACAAATCTGTTGCGTGCCAGACTACAGACATAGTACTATGATCGGTAAGGGCCGCGACCAAATTATGACATGGCGCAAAGGATGGAGATGAATATGTCAAAGAGACCAGTGGTTACACTAGTACTGCTATTTATAATTTCCTCGATCACCATAGGGTTACTATGCCATTTGTACTCATGGAAAAACAGTGGGGGTACCGTTTCGCTTGTTATACCAAATCTTTCAGAGGAGCATGAATATCAAAAACAAAAAAAACTTTTGTCGCTTCTTGGCGAGAATAATTCTCAAATTCAGAATTCCTGTTTAAACCAAACGGAATTGTCCGACAAAGAGTATGTTAAACTTCTGGACCAGACTGTCAGTGAATTTCTCGATATTACAGGGAAAATTGAGAAGCCGTTGTTTTTCGGATTTCAAGAAGATGTTTCCAGATTATCGAATAAGACTGTCGTTGAGAATGCCCGGCGGTTGCGATGCCTGTACTACGAGGCGGAAACCTTAATTTTAACGTGTATCGCTGCGAAACAGTGTAATCTGGCATGCAATGTTCTTGACTCTCTCTTTCATTTAAACGAACAGATTGAAGTCTGTGACTGGCATTCTCTTTGTATTCTCTGTGAAACTTCGGAAACACTTTTAAAGCTGACAAAACAGGTATCGTTGGACATGACCTTGGAACAAACCGTTGTTCTTGAGGAAAATATAAAATCCTTGCAAATATTACTTTCCAAATCGTTCGGATTTTTTATCCTTTCTGAAAGAACGAAATGTCTTTGTTACGTATCAGGTATGACCAGTAGCGCGACAAGACACCTTGCCGAAACACATAAAGATTCATTCATTTCCGAAATGAAAATACTGTTACAGTGGATTAATAGCCGGTTGAAGGATTCAAATTCCGTATTTCTATTAAGTAACTTTAAACCATGTTATTCTCAAGAGGAGACACGCGAGTACTTTTTGTCGCGTGCCATGCAATTATCTCCAGAAGAATGCTTTTTATCTTCAAGATATCACCTATATAAAATCGATACAATGTACTATCGCTGCATGAATATTATTGAAGAATGCATGCTCTATACCAATAACTCTCCCTTGTTTTTTAAGAGTGTTGATAAGATGCATGAAAACCAAGAATCAGAAACAGAGCAACTCTCTGGCAACAGGTAATGTACTTTGAAAAGCGGCACGACAAATAAGCAGTCTTGGTGGCAATTCGAACAACAATTTAGGGTAAACACGTACCGCATCAAGTCAATCAAAGTCCTCTTGATGTTTTTGTCAGGAATTTTCGCAAAAAACTTTCACAAATTGACGATTTATGATTGACATGCGATTATCGGTAGAGTAAAATGGAGGTATGAAAATTATGCGTTGTAACCGAAACACTTATTTTACCCGGCTCCGGTCGCTCGGGAGATTCCCTGCTCGGAAACGCCAAAAAAATGTCAGCATTTGCTCCGACTGCGTCTCAGATCACGACAGCACCTTAGACGATCGCTACACCTGCGCCACATTCTACGCCCTCAACCTCCTATTCACAGACAACTTCGCAACAAAAAGAATTTCAAGTGCCCACACCTTGACGAGAACCTTCGCCGGTCAGGTCTACGATAGAGAAGCCGGCATTATGCTCTACCGAAATCGGTATTGGCCTCGGACGCTGGGGCGGTTCGTGACAAGAGAGCCAATTGGGAATCAAGGGAAAGATATTAGTATTAATCGTTACGTTGATAACGTCCCGGTGAAGTCTATTGAGGCGTTTGGCCTTAAGCTTCCCCGTGCTTCCAATATTTTTTACCAATCCTTGACTGCTTCGCGTCAGCGTTCCTCCCCTTTGGTCAAAAAGGTATGCTTAGCACCGGCCCTGTTTATTATTTCACGTGCAACTGGTAAATGTGTTCAATCATTTAACCGAACAAAACTGTGAAGAGAAGGAAGTATCATGGAAAACGAAACCATTGAGCTTAAGGATAAAAATGGAGTCGTCCGAATTCGAATTGGTGTGTCAGAAGACGATGTGCCGGGCATTACGTTATTCGATGCGAACGCAAAGGAACGATTATCATTAAAACTTCAAAGGTTATCATCAAAAGTTGATGATGCCGGCTCACCATCTATTTACTTTTTTGGTAAAGATGGCGAAATGGCTATCAGGCTTTGTCACAGGCCATTTAAAATTAACGATACTGAATATAACATCTCTGATATCGAAATCAGAGATCCTCATAGAGAACGAGTCCGAATGTCTTTGACTACGGGAATTACTGACCCGGAATATTCGCAGGGAGCGATAGGAGTGTATCAAAAAAACTCACTTCCTTACGCGGGGGTGGGATATCATGAAGTGGATGGTCATTCCGGATCGGGATGCTCCATTTATTGTACCGAGCGTGGGACAGCAGGAATTCAAGTGATTGCAACTGAAACTTCGACTGATATACAACTATGCAATCAAACGCACATTTCGTACATAAAGGATTCCAATGACTTTTCAAACGATGAAAAGACAGATGAAAACAAGAAACCAGAGAACCCAAAAGAATAAACACAAAGGGCAGACAACCGTTCAAAACTCCAGATTCATATTGGAATAAAGCGAAAGAGATGGGACTAGAGCGATCATGGAAGAATACCTTTGCTCTTTTAAGTTTAATAAAGAGACAAGCAAGTGCCTGGTGACCAACGTGGTCAAACAATCGAATTCTTCCACTTAATTTATGAGTATTAGGACAGAAATATGAAATACCATTACCCCAATATTAAGGATGTTAAGCTTGTGTTGAGATGTTTTTGTAAATATATTTTATATGCATTGTTTATCTATTTGTCATTATACTTTTTATTAACAATGCCATTTTCGCACCAACCTCGTGACGTAAAACGTAATATGACATGCCGAGTATACATGTTCAGTTTTCATGAAAAACCTATACGTGGTCCTTTTACTATCACTCCTTATTTTTCCACAGAAGGGACAGAGACCGCTTATTATTTTTTTGGAGTTTTGGATAAGTTGTTATACACCTCATTCACAAGACCTTTTTGGGATCAACCCAGACAGTATCCCCCTGCGACATTTTCAAATTCGTCAGCTCAACCGTGTGAGACATCTACGGTTAACATGTTTTCCGTTTACTTTTGCTTATTTTTTCCGCTCCTTCATCTCCTTGTTGTGTGTATGAAACACCATAAAAAGCCCAAGGCAATTGAAATCTTTTACGTATTGCAAATAATAGCCTTGTTTATTTTTATAGTATGGACTTGGCATCTCTTTTTTTCGTGGAAAATGAATGGCATATTAGTGTATAACTATATGGCTTGCACTCTTACTCTATTTGGTATTCACGCGACAAAAATATACAAACAACTATCTTGTAGCATTCCGAGTATGGCAATAAGCATCTGCCCTGTGCTCTTGGGATGTTATATTGGCATAGGCGAAATGATTTACTTTGTTATAATTCATCTTTGATAAAAAAGCTTCTCTACCAAAATCTGTGGGTAACATTTGGCTCCGGGCAGATCGCCAGGTGCGTGTTATCACGCCATTTCCAACGATTTACAGGAGCCAAAACCATAACTTTTTCTGGTTTTTGAAGACATCCCCCTTGTAATCGGTTAGGGAATAGAGTATACTTTTTATGAAAAGGAACAGACACTGCCAGGCAGCAACCTGTCAGGGACCGTCGAACCAACGAAGGGACCACCCTTCCGACGTACAATCGGAAGAGAATTACCAACAGTCGGGGACGACTTTGTTGCTATCCCCTAAAGGAATCGCCAAAATGGTCGTGCTCGGCTATTTTGGGGAGCCATTTCCGCTCACTGTTATCCATAGTTCGTAACAGAGAGCCTTTTTTCTTTAATCTTTCAGGTTAGCATTTTTCCTGGAAAGTGCAATTAAATAAGAAGTTACGATATCCAATGGAGATAACACAATGTTTTATGAATTAACAAAGACGAGTCGACCAAGCCGTTTTTTTGGCGGCGTAATATGTGTTATCACGTTACTGATAGCATCTGGGCTTTTGGCTGATTCTTTAGAGTGCCCTCAGCCAGAGAGCTCTGAAACGAAAACGGAGGCTTCCCATTCACAAGTCGGGCAGGTTGCGAACGTTCGTGACCCCGATAATGCTTCTATCGATACAAAACTTGACGAGGAAATACCTTGTCTTGGCAATTCGGGGGTTGTAGAGGTACTGTCAGTCTTGAACGGAGACATCTCCGTAGAAGAGGCATCAAAAATGGTACTTCAGCGTAAGGAACAAGACAGGAAACTTATCGAACAATATATTGATCAAGATATCGCTTTTTCACTTTCCTTCGCAGTATCTGATACGAATGATGAGGATATTAAAAAACTTGCTGGAGCAACGAAAATAGTATCTCTGGATCTTTGGAACTGCAGCCAGGTAACAGATAAAAGCCTGCCACAGATTGCAAAACTCAAGAGTTTAACGAGTCTTAACTTGGAGGGAACCTCAATTACTAAACAAGGTTTACTCACTCTGAATTTGCCAAATCTTCGCAAGCTGAATCTGAGCCGTCAAGGACGTTATTACGATGAAGATATGGTTTTTTTCACAAAAATGCCACTTCTTGAAGAATTAATTTTAACCAAAGCTTCCTTGACCGATAAGGGAGTTAGTAATCTCGCAACACTTAAACATTTAAAATTTCTTGCGGTCGGGGATCGTCCGAAAATTAAAGGGAAATGTATGAAAGACATTGCCGGGATACAATCTCTGGAGCTTCTCGGTTTGGAGGGATGTTGCCATTTAAAAGATGCTGCATTTGCCGAGCTTGTTTCAATGCCACATCTCAAAGTCCTCTGTCTCAATTGGACACAAGTAGGAGAAGAGGCGTTCACTCATTTTGGTCGTTTTCACGCATTGGAGCAACTCAATGTCGATAGTCCTAATATTACGGACTCCTGTCTAAAATCGTTAAAATCTAGTTCACGGTTGCGAGTGCTGCATCTTCAGGGAGGAAAAATATCTGATAATGGACTTGCGGAATTGACCTCGTTGCCTGCTTTGAGAACACTTTGTATTACGAATTATTCTGACATTTCCGATGAAGGTATTCAGTGTCTCGCCAAGATACCAAGTATACATAGTATTCTCTTCGATTCTTGTGAAAACATTACAGAGTCCGGAATTTCACAACTACAGCAAAAAATCCCTGACTGTGAGGTGCGCGCCATAAAAACTTATTGGCGAGATGCCAAAAAAGAAGAACGTGTGATGAGTTCTTTCTTTGTTGTACTGGCAATTATTGTTACGATACCAGGTATGATTATCTATCTTGTTGGCTGGAAAGTAACAAATTATTTAAGAAGAAAACGCCTCGACAGTTGTTCCTGTGTGTCCCAGAGGGTCGAAAAAACGGCGGGAGAGAAGGAGAATGGAAAAGAGTGAGTCGCGTTTTTTACTGTTTTTTTCAATCGTTCTTCGATTCCCCCTATGAAAAAACTTTGTGCTCTTCCATTGATGCGAAGTGCCCAATAATGGAACCAGACAATAAATTACGGCCGATTTTCAAACAATGCGAACACTTGCTTTTTCCCCGTTCAGACTGATCTTTTCGTCCTAACGCGGCAAGACACGAAAGGTGCAAATTGATGCCGACCAACTAAATATACCACATTGACCATACGAGATTCGGAAGCTGCCGGAGAGCGAAAGAATTCAGGGGCGTAAGAGAATGTCTGAGATCCAGAGGCCCAGTTTTGACACATTGATTTGGAAAGGAGAGGAAATTACGTATAATAAAATAAGAGGATGAGTGAGGATAATCGCTTCACTCCGCAGAAAAACCTGATTACAGGTTTCAAAATGGGGGTGATATAAGACACTTGTACTGTAACAAATCCCCCTTTGGGAGAATAAGTATTACCCTTAATATCCTCTACGATACAACACCATTTTTTGTCCAATGAACCGGGGCCACTTAACCCATACATCAGGCTCAAACAAGTGAATACCAGAAATCGAGCAAGGCGTGCTGCTTGCCCATTGGGCTGGCGTTTTTCATTCCTCACCCTAGCGTGCGGCTCCCATCCTCAAGCGAACGAGCATCTCCGGACGTAGTGGCCTAACAGTCCGAGGTTTGTAAAAGGAATAAGAAGATCAAAGCCTCCGACCTGCTTTGAGAAAGAATTCATAGACAGGAACAATCCTTCGAAAATCCTTTAATACAGATTTTGCAAAATTATTACTGAATAATCGTTCGAAATTTTCACTCTCGGCGATCAGGCAAATGTCTCTTCGATTAAGCCACATTTTTATATCCTGCGGTTGGTCCGGGAAATGGTCCCGCTTATAGATTTCCTCTGAAATTTGAAAGATTTTTTGTTTATTAAAAGCGGTCAGCGCGTTTCGTGACACCTCGTCTTTTTTTATAATTGAGTCGCGCAACGAATTCATGACGCAGGTTCCTGGCATATAAAACCCGCACCCGTAACTATACTTCTCCGGCGCAATTTCGAGAAAGAAACCTGGCAGGCTGTGGTCGTCCGAGGTATGCGAACGCATAAAGCACGACCAGACACTGCGATGGAAAAGTGATTTATTGTAGCAATATCGCATGTCACGATAAATTCGTGAAACCATACGTTTCGGCTCGCAACAGAAACTCCGGTCAATGGTCAACATGGCCGGAGTCAGTTCCGCCAGGAACTGATACATCGGTTCCAGAACAAATCGCTCGTACCGGTCCTTGTGCTCCTGATACCACTGGCGACTGTTGTGTCGTGTATTGTCGTCCAAAAACTTTAACGTTTCGACAGAAAATGGCATATGTACTGCTCCTTGTCTCCCCCCGGCTGATGAGGTCGGGGGGGACATCATCAGGTCAGGACTCCCGAACGACATTCGCGTTGAGAATGCGTTCGATACGATTGGCCAGCTCACGCAAATGCGCCCTGGTGGCCGGGTCATATTCCACGGAGTCGTTCAGTTTCGCATTGATCTTTTCCGCGAGTCGCGACAGTACGTCGCGAGCAAGAGCGTTCAGTCTTGTGGCCGCCGGACCGGAGATACTAATTGTGCCACCACTAATGGTAAGGGAACTTCCGCCCGTCTGGTCAAGCGCGATCGCGGCCAGCCGTTCAAACCAGACGCGTTGCAAATTGCGACGCAGGGACGCAATGGCCGGTTTGCGTGGCGTAAATGGTCCTTCGCCCATCTGGTCGAGTTCCTGAAAAATGGTATCGGTAAGCGACTGAACCATCTCCTCGACGGTAAAGACATCCTGGTCAGGCTCAACCCGATAGGCGGCGTCGACCATACGACTGATTCGGCGTTGGGAGAAGAGAGCGGAGAGGAAGTCCGTTTGCCATTCGAGCACGAGTCCATGAATATCAAGGTCGTATCGATTGGGAATCTCGCTCCCCCAATGCCGCCATCGATTCGGCGCCAGGTAGTTGAACAGTTCAGGTGGGAACTGATACGCGGTGGGACTAAAGATTTCATCGCAAAGGAATTTAAAGGCTTCCCGCTGGTCAGCGGCGGCGACGACGGTAAAGGGCGGTCGCGCGTCCGGATCCCCCTTGAAGTCACGATTGACGTAGAGCCCGCCAATATACGGCAGTGCAAAAGCCACGCCTGTCCCGTGCCAGGAAAGGAGCATATTAAAGCGAGTCATAAGTTTATTATAGCTGTCGCCATCTTTTATGATTCGCTCATCGAGTCCAGGCAGGATCTGCTTGACCTGACTGGCACGCAGTTTACCATAAGCCAGGGGCGAATTCCCGAGATCAAAAATATTCACCATGGGATCGGAACCGGTATAATAGAGATCCTCGTCGGTCGCGTAGTTGAACTGCGTTTCCGTCTGACGCGCAGCCAGTTTCTGCAGCTCGCTTCGTTCACTGTCTGTTCCTTTACCAAAATCTTTGTAGCCGTACTCGATAACCCAATAGTCATATTCACCAAGTTTAGTGGAATAATACGGGCCTTGCTTCGTCCCCTTGAGGGATATGTTGACCGGCTGGTATTCCATAATAGAACCAACGTACCCGTATTCGGAGTCCTCGGAGAAATTATTAATTTCGTCGAGCGAGTGAAGTGTACTCAATTTAAAGTTGTGTCGCAAGCCGAGTGTGTGACCAACCTCGTGCGTAACCGTAGAGGAAATTCCCTGCTGTACCACTTTTTTCAACTCACGTTCGTAGTATTCCTTCGCGAGTTTTGCCTCTTTGGACTTTTCACTATCGTGGTCTTTTTTGCTCTCTTTATCTTCCTTTTTATCTGTTTCGGAATCTTCGGAGTCTTTCTGGTCCTCGGACTTGGCGTCTTCGTCGGATTCGTCTTTGGGCTTGGATTCCTCGCCTTTGTCGACGTCGTCTTTATCGGAACTATCGTCGGACGCGGCGGCATCATCTTTCGATTCAGAGCTTTCGTCGGCGTCGGGAGTACCGTCGTTGTCCTTCTCTTGCGAGTCCGAATTCGCTTCGTCCTCGTTTTTCTTGTCGTCCGCATCGGCAGATTCATCGTCTGCCTGACAGAGGTCGCCAGCGGCCATGGTCTCAAAGAACGTTGTCGCCAGTCCCATCTGCTGGGAGTAGAAAAGCGATTCGTTTACCGGCAAGCGAGGCTCATCATAGGGCGTATCGCTCTCATTAATCTGCATTATACGTTCGAAATCGCCTCCACCGATAAACTGTTGAGTCAAATCGCCCGGATTATACAGCTCAAAAGTTCGGTTCCAATGCGTAATAAACCCGACGTCCAGAAGAATATCGGCGTCCAGAATTTCTCCGGTGAGCGGATTAACACGGGTAGGGCCGATCGACAACCCGGCATTGGCCGTACTCCATCGAATCGTATTGTAGTTAATGTCTTCCGGGTCCCAGGTATCGTTATCTTCCTGCTGACGTACTTCAATCGCGTTGTAGAATCCGGCGCGTTCAAAAGCTTTATTCCACTCAAGGATCCCGTCGCGAATCGTTTTGCGATACTGATACGGGATTGTCTTTTCCAGCCAGAAGACAATGGGCTTCTTAGGCAGGGAGATATCCGAGGAACTCTCCAGTTTTTGAAGTTTCCAGCGATTGATATAGCGGACGAAATTGTCTTCCTCCTGATTCTTTGAGAAGTTCTTAACGACCGTATTGAAATATCCGACGCGTTCATCGGCCAAGCGTGGCTGATAGCCCGAGCCTGGCAGTTTACTGATTGAGTAATGGATATTGAGAGAGACGCCGCGGGAGTCCATGACTGTTTCCAACTTGCCGCCTCCGGAGTACGTCGCCGCTACCTGAAGCTCCACGTTGTCTTTAAGCCCTTTGACTTTGGCCCAGGTCGAACGCTCACGGGCAAAGCTAAACCCTTGCAGGGCTTTGGAGGAGATCATGGGCAAGTCACTCATGAATATATTGCCTATATTAACGACGTCACCGCCCTTTGGCCCTTTGGCCACGATCGGAAGACTATATATAATAGAGTCCGTATAGGCTATGGCGAGTGCTTTTTCTTCCGGCGTGCCCGAATCCGCCTGATACCGATAATTGCGGCGCACAACCTGAATCCGGTCGTCCACTTTCCGAAACTGCCAAACCAAATCGCCATATTCATCCATATCCCACGACCAGCCACCAAGAAGCGGCAATTCGCCTATGCCTTTCGCAATCGACACGACGATGATATAATCCGTGTTCAATTGGGAACCGGTCAATTCGGCGTAAAGTTCATCCTTCTTTTGGTGCAGTGGGATAAGACCCGGGATGGACGTGGCACCCGAAGCATAATCTTCCAACGAGGGGAGTTTCGGCTCTTTAGCCTTCGAATCCTTTTCCTCTACGGTCGATTTCTCGTCTTCCGAGTCCGAATCGTCCGCCGCCCAAGAACCGGGCGTCATCAGCGTAACGCCTAACAACATGACTAACGGGTACAAACAACGTTTCAGCATAAAAAGCCTCAATTGTATGGGTTAAAGCAGGAACAGTTACACAGGCAATTTTTCTTACAAATGGCCTAACTATCCTATTTTAACATTAAAATCGATTATTACCACTGCTAAAGGCGTAAAAATGCCCGTTTTTTCGAAAAAAACCAAAAATTTCCCCTCTCGACCCGTCCGAAAACGACTTGGCCTGCGGAGGTCCTACCGAAATTTAGCCCCTACTTCCTTCTCGCATCCCGAATCGCCGATAGAAACGCTCGTGACCTCCGACCCTGCTCGGTGATTCCTTTCCTGGACTCAAGGCATTTTGTTTATACCTGCACTGTTTATTTACTCTATATTATATAGAATTCGCATTTTAATCATTATTTCTTAAGATTCCCAGCAAGAGTAAGTAAAGTGCCAAGACAGAATAACCGATAAACCTGAAGTAAACAGTACAATTGGTACAGCCATACTGTTTGTTGTGATTTGGTTGAACACGATTTTTTGTGTGCTAAATAGAAAAACAAGGAACCGTTCGGGCGATAACTCCCGAAAGATGATTTCATGAAGACAATAACCACATCCTGTGTAATAATATTATTATTTGTTACAATTGAATCAACCCTTGGGTTGGACCGAGACGCGGAACGTATGGCCATAAAATCGGGATTCGTGAAAGCGGTCGCGGTTGCGGCGCCTTCTGTTGTCAGTATACAAGGGGAGAAACAGTACGACGCTGGGGAATCTCCGCGCACCTCTTCTCCCGGGCGAACCGACCAAGGGAGTTTGAATAAAGATGGAGTTACTCATATTGGTATGGGGACCGGCGTAGTCATCGACGAACGGGGGTATATTGTTACGAACTATCATGTCGTTAAAGGTCTGCTCAAGATTCAAATAACGACGCATGACGGGACCATCTATCGCGATGTTGAATTCATACGCAATGATCTCAAAACGGACTTGGCATTAATCAAGATCAATCCGGAGAAACCGCTCAAGAAGATCCGCATGGGCAAGCTTCGGGAAGTGGAACTGGCGGAAGACGTTATTGCCATAGGTAACCCCTTTGGATATCAAGCGTCGATTTCCCGAGGGATTGTCAGCGGCTTGCATCGTCCGCTTAAGGCAAGTGAGACGCTCTCTTACGACGACGTCATTCAGACGGACGCGGCAATCAATCCTGGGAATTCGGGGGGGCCGCTCATCAATATCAATGGTGAGATGATCGGACTGAACGCCGCTGTTCGGGAGGGAGCGGAAAATATAGCCTTTGCCATACCGGTCGATATTGTTGCCGAAACGGTGGAAGAGATGATATCGCGGTCCGTGGCCAAGATGAAGCATCACGGTCTGAAATTCGCTACCCTGGAGCCAGGCGAAGAGGGATATCCGGCAGAAGGCGACGGTTTCGACTGTGTGCGAGTTGAGTCGGTTGTCGCGGGCAGCCCCGCGGAGAGTGCCGGACTTGTGCCCGGCGATATCGTCCTGAACTCGAATGGTCTGGATATTCATTCATCACTGGACTTCACGTGTTCTCTCATTAACGTAACGGTCATGGACAGCGTGAAGATGCGGATTTTACGTTCGGGCCAGGAGGAAGATGCGGTACTGGCCTTCGCGGGGACAGGGCAAGGAGAGAATGCTCTTGTCGCGTTCAAGGCAAATCGTCCGGAGACGAAAGAATCCGGGGAAGTCGTATCCGACGCGGGTTTCCAGCTCGCACAAAGCGCGCCGTCTTATGCCGCCGATGACTCGCACGACAACACAACTCATAACGAAGCGGGAACAGCCATATCCCAAACGAACGTCAATCCGCGTGCCATTGAGGTCCGAACACGATTTGGTGTTGAAGTCTCGCCTGTTAGTGCCGAGGAATATAAACAGCTTTATCCGCACCTGACCGTCGTCTCGCTGGGTGAGTCCAAGATCTATCCGGCCGGTGGTGTTAAAGTGACCGATATTGACCCGGCCAGTATTTTTCAGGTCAAGAGTGAAAAGATTCGCGTGGATGACCTAATTTTCGGAATCGTCGTGGGCGATAAACCGGAAAACCGCTGGGGCATAACTTCTTGTGACGACCTCTATTATGTGGCCGATCGGTGGGAGGACTTTATCGCCGAAGGGAATACATCGCTACGCGTTTATCTCATTCGAGGCGAGACTCCCTACTTTCTGGACGTCGAACTTAAGTAGACCGTTTCATGTAACGGACAGGTGCTTTATATAATGGAACCTTCCATCTCCCAAAGTGAGGCGTAAAAGGGGGATGTTTTCAGAAGCTCGTCGTGCGTACCAATACCTTCCACGACGCCGTCCTGCATGGCGATTATGCGGTCAGCCAGTCGGATGGCGGTCAGTCGATGTGTAACGATAATTGTGGTCCGGTTCCCGACGAAATCGCGAATGGCATCGTGAATGTATTGCTCGCTCCGGATATCAATTTGACTGGTCGCCTCGTCAAGTAAGAGGATCCGAGGGTCTTTCAGAATGGCGCGTGCCAAGGCAATTCGCTGGCGCTGGCCGCCGGAAAGCTGACCGCCGCCTGGCCCCACATTCGTTTCGTATCCCTGGGCCAAATCTTCCATAATAAAGTCGTGGGCATAGGCTTTTCGCGCCGCGTCAATGACCTGTTCCCGAGTCGCGTTCGGCACGCCGTAACGAATATTTTCAAAGACGGTATCGTTAAACAGGGCGGTCTCCTGTGTTACCAGACCGATCTGGTCTCGAATTTCCCGCATAGCAAGTTCAGGGAGCGGTATGCCGTCCATAAGAACGCGTCCTTCAGTCGGGTCGTAAAATCGCGGGATGAGATTGAGAAGAGTGCTCTTTCCGCAGCCACTGGGTCCGACAATGGCGATCGTCTCACCGAATTTAAACTCGAGTGAAATATCTTTCAGGACGACTCGCTCTTTACCTTGCGTCACTGACTGAGAGGAAATGCGTGACTTCTTTCGCCACAGGGAGGAGAAATGCCAGCGTTCTCGATCCGGGACAACGCCGCCCGGCTCATATTTCATATAGCTGTAGCTGACATGGTCGTACACGAGAGACTGGGAGAATTTGCCCAAGGTCTTCGGATGCTCCGGGTCTTTCACCGGCACTTCCCGGTCAATCATTTCATAGACCCGGTCGGCGGCGGCCACGGCACTTTGAATCTGAATAAAGAAATCGGACAGACGTCGGGCCGGATCCGCGGCACCGATTAAAAAGCCGTAGAAGAGAATCAGTGAGCCGAGGTCCAGAGGACGCGACGCCATGGGTATGCCAAAAATCGTTGTCTTTTCATACATAACAAGATATGCGCCCACCAGGACGGCGGCGATCATCATAATCGTCCCCAAACACTCCGTGAGCGGACTGGTAAGCGACCCGTATTTCGCGCTCTTCATACCGCGACGATAGACCGCCCTGTTCGTGTCGGAAAATTTCTTTTGCTCATAATCCTCGCGATTGAAAGCCTTTACAACGCGAATCGACCGGAACGTCTCGTCGATTCGGCTGTACATATTCACCATTTCTATCATGGAATTGCGTACGACCCGCTTTAAGGTCATGGCCATCCAGCGGATAAGAATCGCGACCAAAGGCAGAAAGAGACAGGTGAACAGGAACAGCTGCCAGCTGACAATGATCGCACCCACAATACAGGCCAGCATTTTCATCGGCTCTCGCACCAGCTTGCCGTAGAAGAGCGAAAGCCCGTTTGACAAGGATCCCATATCGCCGGTAAAGCGGGACATGGCGTCAGAAACGCCGCGACTATTGAAGTGATTCACTTCATAATTAAGCAACTTTTCAAAAAAGACTTCCCGCAATTCGAGGGACCCCAGCTGACCGATTCGGCTTGACAAAAGTCCGTGACAAAAGGCAAAGACGCTCTTAATTAAGGTCCCGGCAACGACAAACATCATTAAATAGACGACTGTCATGAACGGGTCCGAGGGGGCATAGCGATCGACATAAGGCTTCGCCCAATGGCACCACTGAAGGACTTTTTCGGCTTGAATTCTTTTCAGCTCCACGGTTCGCGCGTCCTGCTGAACGCTCACCGCCGCCCCTGTGGCATCCTTACCTTCGAGAATATTTTCGCTCTCCTGCACCTTCTTGTCCAACCATTGACCAACTGTTTC
This sequence comes from Planctomycetia bacterium, assembly GCA_030539295.1. Classification (GTDB taxonomy): domain Bacteria; phylum Planctomycetota; class Planctomycetia; order Pirellulales; family Thermoguttaceae; genus JAUNBG01. Next base: position 22,375 of record JAUNSJ010000001.1, read on the forward strand.
CCCTTGAAACGAGATTTGTACCAGGGGATAGACCGCGGTTATATTACCACCCCAGCATAACGCCAGGCAAATTGCACAAAATAGCGAAAGAAAAATCGTCAGTTTATGTCGAAAGGTGACCTTTAGGGCGCGTAACAAATTTGTCATGTGGTTCGTCTCGTGATGCAAAAATTCTCAAAAAAGCTCGCGGTTATTGAAACCTCCAACCCATATCACAAGCACCAAAGGCGAATCTCTTGGGAAGACTTTTGCCTCGTGATGCCTGTCACGGCGGTCCGACCAGCTCGTTTGACAACCTCTTTATTGTAAGGTGGTTAAAATACGCATAGCAGGGAACGTTATGCAGCCAGTTCAGTCGCATAAGTAGTCCCCACGGATAAAACATTTCGCCTATTATACCAATTTTCCCGAGATGAGGAAAGGTCACTTTTTTAGCGGTCAGACTCGCAAAAGACGATTAAAAACGTCATTAGAAATAGATTGTGTAACGCAAAAAACAGAACCACAAGCGTTAAAAGACAATCACCGCGTTTCTTAACATCTGAAATGCTGAAAAATGCGGTGACTGTCTTTTAAGTGTTAGGGAAAGGCCCCGGCAGACGTCGTGTGTGCCGGATGGGGAAGAATTATTCTTCGATCAGGCATTTCACGACGAGCTTAACGACTTTACATGGTTCGCCCAGCGCCAGACTCGGAGCGTGCACGTCGTTAGGGGCGAAAATGGCCAGGTCGCCCGCGTGAACTTCCAGACGGCCAGCTGTCTTTGCGCCGGTCTTGAGGAACGGCATGGCGGAAACCGAATAGAAGGCAGCCTCCTTTTCCGGGTCATATTCCATCGTGACGGGAATTTCATCGGTCAGCGGAATGACGCCAATGAGTTCCTCGCCTTCGAGCACGAACTGTATGTCGATGTATTTCCGGTGCGACTCCAGTACCGTTTCATCGCTTACCGGACTCGTTGTGTACTCCATCTTGTTGACGTAAACCTTGTCGCCGTCGATATCAGTGCGTCCCAAGGGGAGCGCGGCCAAGTCGGTCTTCTTAAGGAAATCGATACCCTTACGAACCGTTTCCGGATAGGCGGCCAATTTTGGACATTCGAGCGAAGTTTTTTCAAGAGAAGCGAAATAGGCCGGTTTCTCCCGTGCCGATTCTTTTTGACGCGAGCAGCAAGTCGTCTGCCCAAACGCTGTCTGCATCATGGAAAGGCCCAAAATAATAAAGAGTGTTTTGTACATACTTGTGTTCCTCTGTCTTGGTTCGTGAACTCGGAGGGATAACGGCGCCGCGTTTCACCTTGAAAAACGGCTTAATAACCGAAATCCTTCCACATTTCTCTATTTTACACGCTTTTCCCTTTCGTGTCAACACCCTAAGGAATGGGATAAAATTCTTCGGTGTATTGAACGGTGCGAACGCGAAGCGAGGAGGACCAAGGTTCCGCGGCACGTAATGTAACCGTATAAGTTCCCTCCGGCAGTACAGTTACATTACCGACAACGTTTGAATACGAGCCACCGGTCAACGGCAGACCGAACTGGGCCAGCGGTTCTCCCGGACGATAAAACGCGTATTGCCCGGACGAAAGTATGGCCTCGGATTCCAGAAGGTTGCCTTCGACTTCCAGAGAAGGCCGCGTAAGAGCCGGACCTTGTCCCGCTTCATAGTCGCCATTCACCTGAACATCGAAACCAATAGCGGTATTGGGTGTTTTAACCACCAGTTCGAAGGCGAATTCGTTCGTGTTCGACGCCGGTACGTCCTGCCAAAGGTCGTAGATTATGCGTTGGAATCCTCTTTGCCCCGCTTTTTCCGTCAGATGAAAATCGCGTCGGTAATCCAACAACGCGTTTCTTTCCTCTTCTGTCTTCTTATGGAAAAGAACCGGGTCGATCCGCATGCGGTCACGCATCTCCTGAGACACAACGCCGCTGACCCGAAGCTCATCATACTGCTTAATCATATCGAGAATTTCTCCGGTAAACGGATGAGCGTGGGCCGCGTCGACCGACATCTGAAGCGACATGGAGGAATCGTAAGCGATCGTCTTATTCAATATATATTCATACATATCCGGCGTTGCCCTCTTGTCGTAGGCGTAATACCAGCCAATATCGAGCGGGAGATGATTCAGTTTAAAATAGTCGAAACTGCCACTTCGCTCTTCCAGATAGGCACGCAGGTCGTCGTGGCCATCGGCCGAGGCGTTGCGAGCCATGAGGTGCCAGGCCCATGGGGTTGTACTACTCCCCTGATAGAGAATATCCTTATTCGTAATGCGATCGGCAAATGTTTTTTGCAGCAGGGCACTGTAATACCACCAATCGTCGGCATCTTCCGGTCGCTGAAGCAGCTCGGAGCCATCGAAATAGATCATTTGGGCGTCGACTTCGTTCGCCGTTCGGGCAAGAGCGTCGGCCACCTCTCCGGAAAGAGAAGAATTCAGGTCGTGCATGAAATAGCCATAAGCGCGAACGAGATGGTCAATGGGTGTTTGCGCGGTGTGGGGCGAGGCGGCCGTGCCGTACTGCCCCCGGCGACAGCCGCTAAACCCGTACGGTTCCTCCAGAGAGACCGACTCGTAAAGTATCAATTCATCGTCAATCCAAAGCGTACGTCCGGCGTCCATATAAGGGTTTGTCTCTTCGGTGGGGAATCCGGTCGGTGCGGTTGCGGTCGGAATGAAGTCGGCGTCGACAGTAATCTCTTGCGCAAGCGGAATTTGCGCACCTTTAACCAGACGTTTATCGGGAACAGGCGTCAGCCACGAGTCGTTCACGTCGATGGATGCCCCCAGGAAATGCAGTCCCGATTTTATGCCGTGGTCGCGAAATTTGTTCATAACCCGCTTAAGACTGGCCACACCATCGGGATAGTATTCCGTGTTGACCTCGTAGTGGCCGTGTGATTTCGCCCAGGTACAAAGCAGCAGAATCATTTTAAAGCCGCCTCGTTCCGCCAGAGCCAAGGCATCGTCAAATTGCGACTCCTTGAAATATGTCAAAAAGAAGTAGGATTGTCGTATTTCCGGTGAAATTTTATTCCAAACGCCACCTAATTTCGGGGACGGCAGACCGGCCGCCTCTTCCATGAGCGGGACAACCCGTTCCCAATCCGAAGTCGTCGAAATGACCAGAGCGGCCGTGGCGGGAGCGAGGCCATGTCGAGCCACCGTATCCAAGGCAAGGACAGGAAATTCCGGGGTCCCGCCCGTTGTTCGACCACGAACATGAACATTCACGGTCGCCGGCATGACCGAGACGATCTTTTCGTCGGTTTCGATTGTATTGATGAGAGGCGCGTATTCCGCCTCGGCAGGGACCGGTATCTGAAGTACAACTGCTTTCGATATATCCTGTTGCGACTCCAGCTTTTGCAGATGAAACAGCAGAAAACTGTCGCCAAGCGTAACCTTGTATTCCGCAATGGAGCCATCGCTATACGTCACAACGAGCTGATTCTCCTCCTGGCATTCAACTTTGGCGGGAAGAAGAACCGTACCGTCTGTCAATTCCAGCTGGAATGCGGGCAAGTCGCCTCCGGGCCAGGCGGTACCGTCGGCAAAGGTCACGGTCGGTATCCCCTGCCCTGTCATGGAGACCGTAGCACCGCCCAGCGACCAGCTTATCGAATCTCCCGCGAGAACGCAATTACAGGCAGCGGTTAATAAAACGACAAAAGCCGTCGTAAAACAGAGCGATTTCTTTACGAAGCCGCCTTTTGCAAAGCAGGACTGAACTTTTGAACACCCGCTAACCTTGGTGTGGCAACAGGTTGAGATCTGAACTTGAGTCATTGTTTTCTCCCTTGTGTGTTTCTTTGGCAGGAAGTCCCGACATCGCGCGGGACCCGAAAATTGGATACCCGCAAGTATACAGGAACCGCAGGGAGGCGTCAATTGCGAAATTTCGTCAAAGAGCTTGGAAATTTGCTCAAATGAAGTTGGTTGTCAGGCGTCAGACCACGCCCTCTTCACAGGTCCCACCCCAGTAACGACGAAAACGGGCCCCCAGCACCGCCAAATTGCAATTGATTCGCCATTTACCCATCATCGCCATTCACCGGCGGCCTGTAAGGGCAACACAGGCCCACAACAAAAGGCAACGTCGCTGATGGACTGTCACTTCCGGCCGCATTTTACACATTCAAGGCCAATCCGACCTGGCGAGGAAAAAGAATGACGCTGAATAGCTCGCGTATGATGGTTTTCGCGAACCGGAGTATGTGATTTCATTACTTCCCAAACACTGGAACCTGGGTTAGGTATCGCCGCACTTTACAAGGACGATATCCCAAGGAGCCAGCGTCGGTAGAATGAACCGGCGATAGGGACCGTCCGCTTCGACCGCTTGAAGTTTTACTTCCCGGGAGTCACGAAAACAGGCAGTCACTACATCGCGTTCCGTGCGAAGAATAATGGAAAGATTTTCGGCAGGGTCGAACGTTGTATTAACGATGACAAGACCACCGCTGCCCTGTTCCGATTGCCGAACCCAGAGATGTGCGCGGTGAAACGAGTCGATCCAGGCGGGAAGTCGGTCGCGGGAGAGCCATCGCATGATTCGCTTGATCTGGTCCGATTTCGGTTTACTGAAAAAATGATTCCACGGATGATAACCGTTAACACAGATCCGGCCGCCCAGTGAATTCTCAAAAATACCAAGCGACATTTGCGCCGTAAGGTCACCTTGATAGTCAACGATTGAAGAGAGGATTTCCGTTTTGTCGTCCGTCTTTTTGAGGGCAATAGCAGGGTCATGCCAAAAGGACTGCCGGCCGTCCCGGTCGCGCCCGGCATTATTAGCGTTGAGCGGATGGTCCGTGTAACGTTCAATGGCGTCCACGGCTATGGTGTCCCCGTATTCCATCCCGACCAGGTCCCGCACGTTAAAATGACTGGGAGAATTCAAAAGGCCAATGGTATCGTTATCGGTATAGACGCCTTGTGAGAGATAGTTAAGAACATCTTCCCGCGTCTCTGTATTGAGGAAATTTCTCGACAATAAAAAGACATGACTCCTACCGGGGTCGTATGAGAATGGAATACCAATTTCGGCCAGGTCAAGCGCAAGCCAGCGTATGGGGTTCCCTTTGGGATTTTTACCATCGGTCGGTTTCCATGCGGGGCAGACGCCTTGAGCCGGATTCCGAGCGAGCGTTCGAACCATTTCATCGTAAAACGGCCGCCACTGATACAAGGTGGCCAGAAGAGGCTCGAAGTCGTCCAACGGTTCGTGATTCATCGTTAAAACATTAAAGGCCGCCCCGGTGCAGCCTGCGGCAATGTGACACGCGGCTTCCAGAGCGGTGATATGTTTGGATTTTTGCAGTCGTTCGTAGGGGAAATTTTCGATCTCCGATTGAATCACGAAGATGTCAGGTGGTAACATGGCAATCTGGCGACCAATTTCATGTGATTTGGCGGTCATGCCGCCGCCTCCGGAGATTGGGTCCTGTCGGTAGAAACCGCCCCCGGGACGCCAGTACACAGGCACGGAGTTTTCACCGGCCAGCGTTCTGGCCCAGCGAGCGAACGCGTAACCTTCTGAATAACGTTCACCTGTCATAAAGCCAAGCGGGAGGCTCGGACGCACTGCGTGTACTGTCTTTTCAATTTCTATAAAAATATTATTTATAACTTCATTTGAGAAATCGACTGTTTGCGCACGTATTTCGTATTCCGTTTGACGATGGGCAAGTTCTTCACGTGTCATTTGCCTTTTTGCGAATGCGTTAAACAATTTCATGCAAGAATCGCAAAAACAGATATCACCCGTACTGTGTCCCACGCGAACATCATCGTCGATCCAGATGTAGTCCGGGTCGGCTTCGGCAAGAGCCGTATATATTTTATGAATGCGCTGCCGAAACCTGTCATTATTAGGGCACAGGGTCGCCGGACAGGGCAGCCCGGTCGTCAAACCGATCCCGCGTTGAAATTCCGGGCCGATCGAATGAGGTAAATCTTCCGGAATCTGACCGATAGTACATAAAATATTAATTCCCGCACGATATCCAAATTCTCGGCATCGTAACATGCGTTCTCTTAATATTTCGCAACGCCGCACCAATTCATCGTCCGGAATGGGCGTGTGTGTCGTTTGTGTAAAGAATGTGATTTCGTCCGTAACGCCTTTATATTTTTCAAAAAGTTGCAAAAGTTCCTCAAAACGGACCTCGTCCTGCCACAGGACCGGACTAACGCGAAAAGAAATAGACGCCTTCGTCAGAACGGGGGCTTCCGCGGAACTCGCTAATACGCAAAATAAAAAAATCGGGACACTAAACAGACTCGAGAGTCGGCTGACAAAGTTCTTCGGCATGGAGGCATTCCTTATCATTCAAATGTAAAGTTTCAGGCGGGAAAGAACAGAGATATTATTAACAATAACGAAAGGCGGACCCGACATTTTACGACCGGTCCGCCTTTGAACATCGCTTTTATTCAAGGGGAGGCGCCATGAAATGGAACAGGTCAATCGGCCAACCGGAGAACCCTTCGAAACCTTCCGGTATGGTCTGCTTGTACTGAAGGTAAACTTTATTGTGACCTTTCAGTTCGTATTGTATGGGAACATCGGCCTCTTCACTAAAGACTTTACACCCCATAAGCGAGCAATCTTCGAATGCAACTTTGTATTTTTCGCCGCCGTTGGCACTGCGGATAATCCCGGTACAGGGAGTGCCGCCCGGCTGTGAAAAATTATTAACGATGAGTCGGCAATTTTTCAGACTGACGTAGGTACATGCGGGGTACGCATCGCAGTTGTTTTCAATGGCATTATCGGGCGAAACGAGAGTGCAATCTTCGAGATAGAAATCGGGGTATTCCGGCAGGGTTGAATTGAAAGCGCGCAGGAAGGCGGCGCCGGCATCGCCCCAGGTATCGAGAGACGCGGCCCAAGTGCGACGAAAGACCGTAGGTTCGTCCGGTCTGGCGTGCGGATTCGCCGGATCGTCGGCAGCAAAAGCCACGCCTATACCAAAGGCGCGTCCGATACTAATGCAATCTTCCACGACGACCGTAAAGGGACCTGTATCGTCCAGACAGTCCCAGAAGAGGCCGGCGTCGCTTCCTGTCACATAGAGTCGTCGCACAATCCAACGATCCCACCCCAAACTGGAGAAGGTTTCGTCGGTGTGCGAGGTCGTCCACCCCTGCGTATAGGCACGAATGGAACTGTACCAGTCGTAAGACTGATATCCCTTTTCCGGGTCGCTTGAGTCAAGAACGACCCATCCCACGGCACCGGAGCCGTACTTACCATCGAAGTCACCAACCAGTTCATTATAAGCGTCTTTGGCTCCTTTGTGACTGGGGTACAAATTTGCTTCCATATAGGTATCCGGTCGAACAACAATGCGGTATCCACCTTTATCGTCAGGAATGGACAGCAGCGCTTTCTGGACAGACTTATAGGCCGTCTGCCAGCTCTTACCATCGGAATCGTCGCCCAATTTCGATACGTAAATATTGACTTTTGCCTCGTCGGCACCCATATGCTCGTTCGGGGCAAAAGACTCTTCGGCAAACGTTGTAAGAGTCGCACTCACGAACAGAGCCAGCGTCGCTAAAAGCAACCATCGTAACTTCATAAAAATACACTCCTCATTGCGTTTTTTGTTAACTTATTTTGCGGGATAGGGAACTTCAAAATCGAAGGTCTTTGTCCCGGAATCTACCTTGCACGTTGTTGTAAATTTTTCGTCGATTAAAGAGACAGGTTGCATCATGGGGCTTCCGCTCGGCCCTTTCACCTTACTCTCCTTCGTTTCTGTTGCACCGTCGACTCGAACGACATATTCGCCCGGAGGCAGACCGTCGCCAAGGTCCATCGAACCGAGAACATATTGCCCCTGCTCGTTCAGCGGGCCACGTGCCATGAAAGAATCTGTCGAAAAGGTAACAGTTCCCTTAGTGAGCGGCTTACCGTCGGGAAAGGTCACTTTCCCTGACAGAGGTACGTACCCTTTACCGCAGCCCATTGCGGCCAACAGTATAACAGTACACAAGACAATGACCATTTTTTTCATAATTTTTTCCTTTACTTTCTACTTAAACAATTTATTCATAAACAAATAATTTTCACACACTAGGGAATAGCCGCGGAGAAACCATCGTCGACGCAGCCCAGTCGTCGGAAAACACTCCAGTCCTTCTCGGGCGGGGTCCCGGCACCATTTGTGTAGCGGGCAACGCCCGTAGGCGTGGTCATGGAAAGTGGGCGAACAGCGCCGTCAGCCATAAGGAAATTAATCACGCCTGCATGCCAACTGCCCCAGGCTCCCTCCAGGTCAACGGGCTCTTCCCGCATCTGTCTGAAACTACCCGCCAAGTCGCGTGCAGAGGTTCGGGCACCCCGGTCGCCAGTAACCAAAATGGAACAGTCATCCGTGTATTTAGAAATACCAGTTCCCCACGAGGAATCGGATCCGCCGCACTTGTCGACCCAACCGAGCGCGATATGTTTTTCGCCCAGGACAATTTGATTGGAGGTACCGTCTTTTATATAGGAAAACGTGTCGCGAGGCATCCAGCCCTTAACCCCGGAACTTGCCGTATGACTGGCAACGCGGAACGGTCCCTGCTGCTGCACGGCCCAATAAGGGGTGTAGTTATCCCACCAGCTCGGAGCGCCACCATCTTCCGTGCCGCAGACCATGGCGTAGTCGCCTTGCGGTCCGTAGCTGCCATTGCCACTTAGCGGGCCGTCGTCGTAGCTCTCGGCAACGGTTGCGGGATAATGGGAGCCACCGCCGCGTCGCGTGGGACAGCGATACGCACTGATATTGTATCCTTTGCGCAGGTCGTCGGTCATGGACGCATTGCACCAGAAATTCGCATTGGTCAGCTGGTCCTGGAAATCGTTCGTTCGGGTTTTGAGGTCGTCGTAAAGGGAAACCTGCTCCAGGTAGGGATAGATTAACCCAAAGAAACTGACGCGTCTGCGGCCAGGCTCACCCGATTCATTACCCAGTCCGGTGCCACTATTCTCGCCCACACTCGAAGGGGGGAGGCCCTTATGCGCATCGTGGAAATTGTGGATCGCGATCCCGATCTGTTTGAGATTGTTGGTGCACTGCATACGTCGAGCCGCCTCGCGGGCCGCCTGAACCGCAGGGAGTAGCAAGGCGATTAGAATCCCAATAATCGCAATGACCACCAAGAGTTCAACCAACGTAAACCCACGCTCACTTTTTTTCATTTTCATCATGATATTTTCCTCCTCTATGCATTTATTTGTATTTCGTTAGGGAACGGTAACCGTAAAGCCATCGTTGACACAACCCAGGCGTCTAAAGACGCTCCAGTCGGCTTGATCCGGCGTGCCCTCATCCTTATAATAATGTCGCACACCGGTCGGTGTGGTCATGGATAAGGCACGAACGGAGCCATCGGCCAGCAGGAAATTAATCACGCCCGAGTGCTCACTGGACCAGGACCCGTCGTTCTGAAAAGGTTCTTCACGCATACGGAATCCGGCCGCGTAGTCGCCCGTCGTGGCCGCCGCTCCGTGACCCCCGGTCACAAAGATGGAGCAGTCGACAGGATTCGCCGCGCCGCAACGATTAATCTGATTCGAGGGGATATGTTTCTCGCCCAGGATGACCTGATTTGACGTGCCATCCATGAGCCAGGCAAAGGTATCGCGAGGCCGCCATCCGACCACGCTCGCGGTCGATATGTCATGAACCGCAACGCGAAACGCCGAGTTACAGACACTGGCCCAGTAGGGAGTGTAATGATCCCACCAGCGAGGCGGATTGTTGTCAACCATGCCGCCAACGATGGCATAATCGCCTTGCGGGCCATAGCTACCCACGTCGTAAGACCCCGCTGTGTCGTCGTAGCCGGACTCCGTTGATTGACCAGGCAAATACATTTCCGCACTGCGGCGTGACGGGCACCGATAGCCGGCTATATTGTAGCCGCGCCGCATTTCGTTTGTCATTGAGGCATTAAACCAGAAATTCGCGTTCGTCAAAAGATTTTGAAAATTCGCCGTACGAGTCCGAAGGTCGTCGTAGAGATTTGTCTGTTCCATATAGGGAAGGATAATCACAAAAAAGCTGGCTCGTTTACGCCCCGCTTCCGTACTTTCATTTCCCAGGCCAGTACCACTGTTCTCGCCAACGCATGAAGGCGGAAGTCCGTTGCGAACGTCATGGAAATTGTGGACGGCCAACCCAATCTGCTTGAGATTGTTCGTACACTCCATGCGTCGGGCCGCTTCGCGCGCTGCCTGGACCGCCGGTAAAAGCAGCGCGATTAAGATCCCGATAATCGCAATCACTACCAAAAGTTCAACCAGGGTAAACGCTAAAATCTTCTTTAGAGAGAAAAAACTCCCCCCCCCCGCAGTTTGCCTAACTCAATCGTTTTACACTTTCCAAGTTTTGTTGTCATGTCTCTGTCTCCTTTTCAAGGTGAAATTGAAAGTAAATTTTCGTGTGTTCACAAGCACATTTTGGCCGCACTGCTGCCAAGTTTCGTTTGTTTCGTTACGTTTTCATTTTGATTCTCCTCACAAGTCAAAAGTTTTCATGTTGACGAGAGACAAGTTTTTTCGTTGTCTCGGGCCTCGTTAAATTCAATCTTCTCACATTATAATACAATCGAAAGAAGATGTCAAACCAATTTTGCGAAAAATCGACCCTAATTTTGCGCAATTTTTTAGGGGTTAAATTGGGTACTCGTCCTTGTTTTTACGAGGTTTTCGTATATTTTCGGGAGTGAGTCATAAAATCTGGGGCCATAAATTTTTTGTGAGCCCGAGGGCCGCGACCGACAAGGCAAAATCCACGCATCTGGCAATGAACTTGCCACGGGGTGAATTCCGGGGCAAGTCCATTTCGGTAAAACGCAAAGTTACCGGGCGTTAATGATTATGTTCTTCAGGAGTCGTTCCCCGGCAGGACTGACGCCAAGGGACTCACGAATGAGAAACGTTGAGATAATGACGTTTCCCTTGCCGTGTTCATATGTTGCCAGCATGAGTCCGGATTCATAATCCTGGGACGCCTTAATTGCTCCTGCAATCGCTTGACCCGGCGCAACGGTATCCTTTAGGCAGGTATCCGGAATGATTTCACGGTAATATTGGTTGTCCATAAGACCCCCGGCAGGCATACCGTCGAAGAAGGGATGAAGTTTTGACCATTCATCCTTCTGGTACAACCAGCTGTAGATACCGCCAAAGGTGCCTTTATCGGTCATAAAGAGCTTGTTGGCAGCTTCATTCTGGAAATATTCGTGGCACAGAAAAACGACCGTAGCACCGTTGCGAACGGCGGTATCCAGTAGCGCCGGGTCACAGTCCGCACGCTCTGCGCCTTTGGTTACCAGAATCAAAGAATCTTTGGAAAGCTTATCGGCAGCGGCCGGACTTGCCTGAATTCCATTTGCATTACACCAATCAAGAAAATCTTTATCTTCATTCCAGATTAAGACAGGGTTTTGAACGACTGGCATGTCCTTTTGATCCGTAACGAAGAACTTCACTTCGCCACCGGCGGGTGCGCCTCCTTTTTCCAGGGTCACGACGTAGCGATAGGTCCCCCCTGCGAAATCAAAAGCGATATCGTCAGAAAAACAAAGTTTTGCGAAAGGAGGTTCCTTGACGCCCGGCGCGTCTATTGTAACGGTAAACGGCTTTGCAAAAACTTTTTTGCCACGTTCGTCAAAGATTTCGGCACGTGCGGGGTAGTCGCCCGGGGCAAGCATATCCTCGTTCGAAATGACCGCTTCCAGGTGGAGATTTTTTCCACGGTATAAATGAATCGGCTCGGCGAAAACAGACCAGCGAAGAGGTGCCCAGGCGTCAAAAACAGCGTCAATAGTGCCAGGCTTCATTTCACGGAAAGGCGTTGTTAATCCTTCACCCGTTAAAACGTGGTCAATACCCCCGGTCAGGCTGTGTCCAACGATATTTGGATTCGACCGAATCGCGTTTAAACCGATGGATCGCTGTCCAGCCATTTTACTTATGCTCTGGGCAAAGAAATCTTCCGGCCGGTCGAACGCTTCTTCCAATCGCCATTTATCCCAGTCGAGCATGTATTTATCGAGCTGCTTTTGGTAGTATTTGGCGTCGAAGAGATGCTCCGACTTGTACTGTTCAAAAAAACGAACGGTGCGAATCAGATCGACGGCGCTACCAATGCCATATTCGGTAAGAAATAACGGTTGGTCGCTATTCGTGAGATAACCCTGATTTGTGCGCAAAAAGTTAACAATATCCGCAGTATGAGGGACACGCTGATAGGGATGCTGGTCCTGAACGAGGTCCTCCCAGACAAGAGAATCGGGATTCGACAGCGTACCCGGCGCGGCCTTGCCACTGCCTGAACGATTCAAATCGTATTGTGCCCACTTTGTAACGTCCGGAGTCTCGGATCCGGGAAGAACGCCATAAGTCCAAGCGGCCCCTTCGAGCGGAACAGACGAAAAATCATCCGCAACGCTCCACTTTTTACCGTTTAGCAGCAGGGTTGCGGCAAGGCCTGTCGTATCGCCGCCGTAATTCCTGTTACCGGAACCGACGATGAAATCCAGTGTATCGCCTTTTGTAACGGTCAGTCCCTTCTTCTCGAAAGAAACCGAGTTCTCCTGACCATTCAGGTTAATAAAAGAATCAAATATCGGCCTGCCCTGGAGAAAAACGTGAACATCGGTGGTGGCCCGCTCCGCGTAGCCTTCGAAAGAGGCGGTCAAGTCGAGCGTGCCACTGTCCGGGGCCGTCCAGCGAACCACGGAATATTCGTTATTTTTGCCAGGGTGCAATGCAACGGAGTTCGCCGGCCAGGTAATGCCAAGAGTGCCGATTTGATCGGAAGTTGGATTCTTTCCGACGAAGGGGTCCTGCTCCTGACCTGACCAACGCTGTATTCTCTTGTCCATCCCGCCGCCGGACCAGGTGTCCCAGCGACCACTATTGAGCAGCACCATACGACTGGAATCGAGCTGGCGTACAAAGGGGAGCGAGTCGACGGCAAAACGGAAAATGACCGAGTGGGCCTGTATTTCATTGAGGAGTCCCCAAATGACGATACTGGGGTGATTTCTATCCCGCTTAATCAAGTCGCCAAGACCACTGTGCCATCGGACGCTGGCGTTGGGCGAATCCTGCATATCGTGGGACGTATAAGGTTCATTATAAACCATGAGCCCTATTTCATCGCAGTAGTCGAGTTGTTCCGGATACGAACCGCCCCAAATGAAGCGAACCATGTTGAATCCCATTGTCTTAAGATTAAGGAGGTCGCGTCGCCAGAGGTCCGGGTCGTGCGGGAACTGCAGGCCGATGGGGTAATTATTGACGGTGTGCGTACTCTTAATGTAGATGCGTTTGCCATTGAGTCGGAAGTATCCGTTTTCGAAGCGGAAATCGCGAAATCCGAACCGGGCGGATTTTTCAGAAAATGTGTTATTGTCAGGGGTTACAAGCCTAACCGTCGCGCGATACAAGGCAGGGGAATTCAACTCCCACAAGCGCGGATTGTTTACCTTTGCCGTCATTTCAATTGTGGAAAGGCCCTGCTCGCATGGGCATGAATTGGTCACGGAAATCACCGTATCGCCGCTGCGGCCATCGCTAATACAAAGCTCAAGTTGATTTTGCGTAACTGTCGCGGAAGCGTTGTTGACAGTAATACGAACCTTGACCGTGCCATCGATACGAGCGTCGACATAAACATCGTCCAGATAGACTGCCGGAACCGCTTCAAGTCGGACGGAACCTGTTATGCCGCCATGGTTTATGCTGCCGCCGGCGTAGACGAAGGGCATTTTCTTGCAGCGACGTGGCGTCTGGTCAAAGACAATTCCGTCGATCGGTTCGTTTATCGGATTCAAAACGCGAACGGCCAGGAAATTATTTCCGTTGCGGTTAAGGGCCTCGGTTACGTCAAAGACGAAAGGCGTTTCGCCTCCTTCATGCTTACCGAGCAGCGTTCCATTAAGCCAGAATTCGCCGTAATAATCGACCTGGTCAAAATGGAGAAGATAGCGGCCTCCCTGCTGAAACGTCGCGGGCACCTCGAACTGGCGCCAGTACCAGACCAGTCCGTTGTAGTCCGGGAAGGTCCCTTGTAGAATCCACGGGACTTTACACGCAACAGCGTCGGCAGCAACTTCGCAGTTCCAGTTCTTGTCGCGTCCGGAATTATCCGGGTCCCTGGCGATGTGCCAAGAGCCGTCGAGAGACAATTGGTCCGTGGCGGCGGGCAAAGGGGCGGTCGCGAGCAAGCAGGACAGTAAAAGGAACCAAAAACCAAGATTCTTTCTGTGCATTGAATTAAACCTCCTTATTAGTTTTTTAGTTTAAAAACACTTCCTTTTCAGGAACAATAGTGACATTATACCAAGCGGCGTCGGGCAAGTCAATTAAATATTGCGCAATTTCGCCCCTAAAATAGCGCAATATTTTGTCTTGTTTTTCGTCTTTAAGTGCTTGTTATACATTAGGATACATTGACTTTTGAGAGACGACAGATAGGTCAGGGAATCATCTGTCGGCATCGTGCCGGTTCGGTTTTGGTCCCGGAGCTGCGGTGTTCTTGCGGAGGAGTCGTGGAGTCCGCATAAAGGTACGGGTGCCGAAAAAACGCGGAAAAAACAATAGAATATCGAAAATTTTTTGAATTACAGGGAATAAAGAACTTGACATAGAAACACGCGGCAAGTATAATGGAGATGTCAAGGTGGGGACCAGCATTGACAGCGTAATATGCCAGGAACAGATCGGACGGGGGAATTGTTTCCGAATGCTCAGAGTCCTGATACTCTACTGTCATATTTATTGGAATTCCACTTTCTGCTGTCAATCACAGGAATATTAAGATCGCTACACGGAGCTGGATCGGGTTCCGTGCCATTGGGTCATGTTAACGTGTAACGACACGTTAAGAAACAGCATTAAGGAGCGTATGATGGACGAGTCGCGAGACAAAAAAGTAACACCAGAAGACGGTGGCAACACGAACGAGAGCACGAATGACGCCTCGAATGAGACCAATTCGGGAGAGCACAGCCGAGGATCCAATGGGACCGTCTACGAGAACCTGGAAAGCAGCGGAATGAATAAGAACCACGCGGAATTTCCGATTGTTGGTATTGGGGCGTCGGCTGGTGGTCTGGAAGCATTGCAGGAATTTTTCGACAATATGATCTCGGACCCGGGCGCGGCCTTTGTGGTCATCCAGCACCTGTCTCCTGACTACAAGAGTTTTATGGGTGAGTTACTGGGCCGCCATACGACGATTCCCATTCACGTGGTCACAGACAAGATGAAGATTGAGGTCAACCACATCTATCTGATTCCTCCTAAAATGAATATGACCATTCGCGGCGGCGTACTTTACTTGAAAGAGATCATCGGTCGCAGTCTTAACCTGCCCATTGATATTTTCTTCCGTTCGCTGGCGGAGGACCAGCAGAGTAACGCGGTCGGTATTATTCTTTCCGGAACGGGTTCGGACGGAACTCTTGGTATCCGCGCGATTAAGGAGTTTGGCGGCGTAACCATGGTGCAGGATGACCAGTCGGCGAAGTTCGATGGCATGCCACGCAGTTCCATCTCGACCGGCATGGTCGACCTGATCCTGTCGCCCGACGATCTGGCTAAAGAGCTGGCCAATTACATTAAGCACCCGATTATTAACCACACCAGCCCGGTGGAAGACCAGTTATTGCAGAACCAAAGCCTGTACAACAAGGTCATTGCGATTCTGCACGAGGCCAAAAATGTCGACTTTTCGACCTATAAGCAGAATACCATCGTGCGGCGTTTGGAGAAACGAATTTCGATCAACCGGTTCGTCAAGGTAATCGATTACGTTTCCTACCTGGCCGCCACGCCAAAGGAAATTATGCCCTGTTTAACGACCTGTTGATTGGCGTTACGCGGTTCTTTCGAGACGAGAAAGTTTTCGAGGTTTTAGCCGATTCCATACTCCCGGCCATCTTTGAGAAGCATACGGACAAGAGCGAGATTCGCGTCTGGGTCCCCGGCTGTTCCACCGGAGAAGAGGCGTACACCATCGCCATGCTGATTAAAGACTATATGCTTCGCAATAATATACTGAATGATGTAAAAATCTTTGCGACGGATATTGACGAAGATTCCTTGAGTTATGCGAGTTCCGGATTCTATCCGAGCAATATTTCGGCCGACGTCCCCCAAAAATACCTGGTCAAATATTTTGTGCGACACGATAATGGTTACCAGATAAACGACAACATACGTCGCATGATTATTTTTGCGCGGCACAATGTCATCGACGAGCCGCCGTTCTCGAAGCTGGACATGGTCTCGTGCCGCAACCTCCTGATTTACATCGACTTGGAAACCCAGTTACAGATTCTCTCGACGTTCCATGTCTGCCTGAAGCCGGACGGTATTTTGTTCCTCGGCTCCAGCGAATCTCTCGGCAAACTGGCCGACGGATTTGATATTCTCGACAGTAAGGCAAAGATATTCAAGAAGAGGAATCGGTTCAAACCGGAGTTTTATCCCTCTTCCTCAATCAGTGTCCCGCTGCATCGGAACAGGACGGACCTGTCACTTCAGAACGCGGGCAAGCTCATGAAGCAGGGGAGTCGTCACTTGAGCTATGTGTTCGAGGATATTGTGAACTCGTTTCTGCCACCGTCGGTGATTATTGATTCGAATTACAATCTTTTATACTTTATTCGTAACGCCGGTGATTTCCTCCAAATACCGCAAGGGGAAATGACCATCAATCTGCTCCGCATGCTGCCGAAAGAAATAGGGGTAGCCGTTTCCAGCGTTATACGCAGGGCAGAAAAGAAGAATGGTGAAATTATTTCGATGGAAATCGTCACCATGAAGCAGCAGATTAACATAACGTGCAAACGAATTGTAACCGTGGACGATGATTTCCCCTGTTACTACATTAGTTTTGCCGAAGTTCATGTTTCCGACGCGGTTAAGATTGACGAAAAGACGTTACCGCTGGACATAAGCAATCAGTATCAGGAACGCATTGAGGAACTGGAACGCGAGATTCAGCATAAGAACGAGAGTCTTCAGGCAACGGTTGAGGAGCTGGAAACCAGTAACGAAGAGTTGCAGTCGAGCAATGAGGAATTGATCGCCAGTAACGAAGAGTTGCAAAGTACGAACGAAGAATTGCAGTCGGTCAATGAGGAACTGTACACGGTCAACGCGGAGCACTTGCGCAAAATCGAGGAAATGACCGAGCTGAATGCCGACTATGACAACCTCCTGAACAATACGCAAATCGGGACGCTCTTCCTTGACAAGGACCTGGTCATCCGTAAGGTAAGCTCCGTTGCCAGCAACATAACCAACATTATCCAAAACGATATTGGTCGTCCGCTACACCACCTGGCACTAAGCACGCTGTACCCTGATTTCATCAAAGACGTGGACCATGTCAACGAAACGTTGCAAAGTATAGAGCGTGAGTTACCCTATCGGAATAAGGTTTACTTTATGCGGATCGTGCCCTATCGTACGAAGGAGAAGGCAGTAAAAGGAATCATAATCACTTTTATTGAATTCACCGCGTTAAAGGAAGCCGTGAATGCGGCCAGTTCGGAAACGCCCTGATTCGAGGAAACGCCCTGCCTGAAGAATGGGGAGCAGGCGACTGCCCGACACGGAAACGTGCTCCCCTTTTACCGAATGGCGAGCCGGCAAAGCGACTGTTTGCGTGTACCTCAATTCGTGGTGTACTCGAGCTGTGTTCGGCGGAAAACGGCTCCGAGGCCTGTGTTCTTCCTTGCCGGTCCCCCTGTCGCAAGAAGAAAAAACGACTATACTATAATTGTTACGTATTGTGTCAGGAAGGTCGTTCGGAACTGCCATTTACGTGGTTGTATCCGAGCGTCCTGTAGCGACCTGACCAAGGACATGTTTTTCCCGGCGGTCCTGCCCGATTACCCTGTAATCCGACCAGCCAGAGGCCCGCAACGGGAAACAATTGAAGAGAGGCGGCAAACCGAGTCGAGTCATGAGTCCATTAATGAAAATTATGAAGCTCATTGGCCATGAGAATTTATGGCTGGCGGGGAAACTATTGAAAACGCGAAACAAAATTCCACAAATCTTTTCGTTCCGTTCGACCACGAGCAGCACGAACGGAATCTGCGGACCAGTGTGTCTGTTCACTATGGCTTTCTCCCTCTGCTTTGTGCCAAACCTTTATGCGTCCGGGGGAAGTTTTGTCGGAGTATCATCTGTGGCAAACGTGGTTCTTGGTTTGGCCGTACTCTATCTTGCGTTTCTTGGCATCAAGCAGAGACTGAAAATCAAATCCCTTTTGAGGGTTAAGAAGGTCATTGAGTCTATTCCGTTGCAGTGTGGAGTCTGTGACGCCACTGGGAATCTCTATTTCTACAAGGATATCGGCGAAACGGAAACCGACCACAATCCCCGAACCATCAAAGACCTGTACATTGAGCTGTACCAGGAGTTGGATTCGGTCTTACCCTCCGTGTTCGAATCCCAAAGTCCGAAATCGCTTGAGTTTGATTCCTTCTCCAAGCGATATAAAATCAACATAAGTCTTTTACCAGATGGCAGTTATGGAGTGCCGACAGCGTTATGGACGGTGCACGATATCAGTGACTTGGCCAACGCGTATGCCGAGCGGCTGAAGATATTCAATCTGTTATTGAGTACACTCGGCTCCATTGGTGACGCGGTTATATCGACCAATTGCGATGGTGAAATTTCCCTGATCAATCCCTCGGCCTTACACATGGTCGGCTTGTCAGAATCGGAAATTCTGGGTAAATCGTTCAACGATTACTTCCAGATCGCTGGAGAAGAAGGCGAGTCGCTCATAGCGCAAGTCGTGCGAACGCGGAGAAGTTACCCGTTACACACCTCGGTAAAAATTCGGAATCGTGACACACTTTTCATTGATGGTTTGATAACTCCGATTTTTACGGACAATCTCATAACCGGGGTGGTTCTTTATTTTCACGACACAACAGACTTGGTGCAGCAGGGTCAGAAGTTGCAACTGGCGTTGAACTTTGCGCAAATTTCGGATCGGGCTAAGAGTGATTTCCTGGCAACGGTCAGCCACGAATTCCGAAGTTCTGTCAATATAATTATGGGCTACTGCGACCTGATCGCGATCGGCGGACAAAGCGACCAGCGAACCTGTTTTGAGAGTATACGACGGGAAGCGGAAAAACTCTTGCTCATGTTCAACGATATTTTGGACGTCTCGAAAGACGACGAGAGCACGGAACTTAAGCCTGTCCCGGTAAACTTTAAAGAGTTCACCCGGGAAATTCAGAGAATCTTCAGTAAGACATCAAAGAGTAAAAAAATTTCTCTCGCTGTACAGCAGGAGACGTCTGTGCCTGTGATTCTCTCGGATTATAAGGCATTGCGGCAAATCATTATGCAGCTGCTGACCCAGGCCTATTCTCTGGCCATTGGCGATTCCATTCTGCTGACCATAAAATGGGTACAAAGAAATCTTGTCATGGAGATTATTGTGGATACGCGCAATGTGCGAATCAAGCAGGACAAGAATCTTTCGATTTTCAAGCGTCTCTGCGAACGACTTAACGGGACACTGAATTTGAGTCAAACGCCGAACCATCTGTCCTTTGAGATCGTTTTAAACAAGCCGGAAATCGTCCACGACACGAAGACGTCGCTTCTGCCGGTACTTGCCATGCAAAAAGACAAGCCGAAAAAAGACGTTATTCTGCTCGTCGACGACATAGCCATTAACTTAAAGGTGCTTGCCTCGCTGCTGAAGAAGTACAATATAGAGAGTGTCCCGTGTACGACGGCGCACGCGGCCATGGAGGAGATCAACAAGTACACGCCCAAGGCCATCTTTATGGACTTGTGGATGCCCGACATTAGCGGCGACGAACTGGCGAACGTTCTGCAGAGCAATCCGGAGACGGCGTGCATACCGCGAATCCTCATAACAGCGGACACACAACTGGATAAAAGGTTTGAGGATCTTTTTATGTACATTATGTACAAACCACTGAATCCGAAGGAACTGCAAAAGGCGTTAACGCTCATGGAAGAAACGGGAACAAGAGAATAAAGCGACGTTGAAATGAGTGCTGCACAAGAGGATCATTCGAAAGACAACAATGCGATAACGCTCGAAACCGGCAACACGATGTCGTGGGTGCGAGAGAAGAATTTCTTTCCGCTCATGTCGCAATGTGAGTTTCCGATAATGGCCAGTATGGCCGAGACGGTCGAGGTCGGTGTGGAACCGGGCGCGGCGTCGCAGACTATTTCTGGTGCCGCAAGTTCCTTTCTTGAGCGGAGTTCCTACTCACTCATGAGTTACGATACGGAATTGCCAAAGATAGGCGGTCTTTATCAGTTCCGAGAGAGCGTGGGAACCGGCGGATTCAGTTGTATATACAAGGCCTATGACGTCGTTTTGCAGCGCGACGTGGCGATAAAAACCTTGAGTGAGGAATATTGCTCAAAGTATGTCAGTCGGAACGCGTTCATTGCGGAAGCCAACGTGACCGCTTCTCTTGACCACCCGAATATCATTCCGATTCATGGTTTGTATACGGATGAGAATAACCAGCTTCATTTGGTCATGAAGTTGATTGAAGGGAAGAATCTTCGCGAAATCCTGACACAGAAGATTAAGGACTATGAGAGCAAGTCGCGCCGGGAAATTGTGCGAGAGGAACGTGCCAATCTTATTAACCGTCTGGAAATCTTTTTGAAAATTTGCGACGCGGTTGCCTATGCGCATAACAAGAAGATTCTTCACCGGGATATTAAGCCGGAAAACATTATGGTCAGTAGCTATAACGAGGTGTACGTTATGGACTGGGGCATCTCCGAAGCGAGAGAAGTCAGATCGCAGCAGAAGAAAAAGACTGTTTTGGGTACGCTGCAGTATTTAGCGCCGGAGATTATCGCGAACGCGCCCTACGACAGTCGTTCCGACATCTACTCTCTCGGCGTCCTGCTCTTCTATCTGGTTTATCTCTATCGCCCCTTTCCGGAACAGTGCAGCTCGAAAGAAATTTGCAAAGTAAAGAACAGTCTCAAACCGCTCATCACAACGCATACTTTTGGCGTTAATGTTCCGCATGAACTGGGCAACATCGTGCGTAAGGCTATGGCTCTTTCGCCCAAAGACCGCTATCAGACGGTGCAGGCCCTGGCCGATGACGTCCATCGTGTCCTTCGGGGCGATTCCCTCTACGGCTCCATGTTCGGACGGGTCCTGAAATTCTTTGGTGTTCCGGTTTCGCCTGACTTGGCCGGTCACGCATCCCCGGGGCAACAGTAGAGCAACTGGCAACCGGCAAGCCGGCCATGCAAAACGGTTTAAACCGAAAAGCGAATCAGTTATTCAGGTGCGCGCTTAATTTTTCCAGCTCGGCAACGCAAAGGGCACACGGCTCCTCGTCACAGGCTTCCGCCGCATCCTGTAGTTGTAAGGACACCATTCGAACGGGTTCTGCACCAATATTGCTCGAACTTCCTTTAAGCGTGTGAGCAAGAATCCGCAAGGCAAAAAAATCTCTTTTTTCAAAGGCCTTTTGCATATTTGCAAGCGACTGTGTAAACAGCAAGACATAATCACGCACAAGCTCGTCGATGAGTTCCTGCTCGTCGATTTCGAGTGAGTTGCGGATATATTCTTCAATAATCTTTTTCATAATGAATCAATTCCCCCCGATACCATAGGATAAAAGTAACCATAAAGATTCTTTTGCAATCACATGGATTCGAATAATTTTCTGATTTTTTTAATGTTAATGGGTTTGATTATGGTTCCAGCGAAGTAACTCATATCGAAGTTATTCTCCCGTTCCACATCGGCGGTAACGGCATAGATTGGAATATCGTTGTAGTCGGAATTCTGTCGGATGGTGCGGGCAAGCTCCTCGCCACTCATTTCGGGCATCCACAAGTCCGTCATAATGAAGTCGTAACGATTTTTTTTGAGGAGTTCAAGAGCTTCCTTGGCGGAAGAGGCGAGTGTAGAAGAACAATTCATAAGCTTGTTAATGGAATCCAGGACCTTCAGGTTCATTACAACATCGTCGACCAAAAGACAGGTTCGCTGCGGAATGGATTTTGGGGCCGGGGCATGTTCGTCGGGCGGGTCCAGCCGGACGAGTATGTGAGAAATATCCAGAGGGATTTGAACCCGCATTGAGTCCAGCGGATGAAGCCAGGAGATCTCGCCGTTAACGAGTTTGATAATCTGTCGCGCGAGAAAGAGTCCCAAGCCTTCGCAGTTTCTCATTGCAGACTGATTCCGGAACGGCATGTTCAAGCTGCTTTCGCCGGAAAAGATATCCTTTCCAGTGAACTCCAGAACGAGGAACCCGCTACTGGCTTCATTTTCGACATAGCGCCCGGTTATAACGACCGTGCCACGGGTCGCGTTCCCCGCCGCATAACTCAGTATGGAATAGATGATTTGGCGTAATCGCAACTGATCGGTCCATAAAATGGGTATTTTTTCAACTTCGTTTCGAATCAGAATGTTTTTGTCTTTATTGGCCCCCTGTACGAGCAAGACGACCTCGTCGCAAATTTTGCAAACATCGACGTTTTCGTTTCGCAACGGTATGGTCCCGGTTTCCAAAGAGGAAAGGTCGAGCACTTCTTCAACGAGCGTATGAAGCATCTTCCCTGACAATTTTATGGTATCGATATAGTCCTCCATGACGTTTCGGCTTATACCATCTTTATAGTCGATAAGGTCAATAAATCCGAGGATTGTGGTCAGAGGTGTGCAAATCTCGTGACTCACCGTGGTCAGGAACAAGGACTTCTGACGGTCATTTTTTTCAGCGTTTTCTTTAGCGAGCACGAGCTGCGATTCCAGCCGCTTTTGCATGGAAATATCGCTTATTGCCAGACGAAACTGTCGCAGCCCGGCTTTACAGGCCCCTGCCGTTATCATGACGTACTGTGGAGCCCCGAAACGATTATAGAGTTTTATTTCCAGGGGGACCGGCACTCCGGTTTTCGCCAACATTCTGCAAAAGAGATAGAACGAGTTTTGAAATTCAGGGCAGACGAATTCGTCGAAACAGTGCCCTTTATACTGCATGTCCTGCAGGTGCGAGGGAACGTATTTGTCAATAAAAGTCCGATTCAGCCTTTCGATGGTCCCTTTCTCGTCGATGATCACATAGCCAACCGGAGCATTCTCGAACAATTCGATAAATTCCTCACGCGATTCCGAAAGTTCCTTTTCAGAACGTTCCAGCTCCCTGTTCTGATGCTCCAGCTCAATGTGATAAATACTCAGCTCTTGTATAAGATCACGGACATTATTCCCCTGTTCATTAATGGCAACGCTGTTATCCACGGAGTCCAGGAGTCGAACAGCCATTTCCCGAAGTTTTTCTATAGGATTATTTTCGCTCATGATACTTTTCCAAAAATGCTATTGTATAGTAGTTCGCGTGAAATCGGTTTTTCCATAATCCGGTCGAACAGTGAGGCGTCATAGGCAGTCCGATCGTGCTCGGCCGTAACAACGGCAATGCGTACGGAAGCAAATTGCGGGTTCGCACGAATGGCTCTGGCCACCTCTTCTCCGTTCATGTCAGGCATAACGAGGTCAGTCAGGACGATATTGAAATTGCCGTTTATCAACATGTCAAGGGCCATTTTTCCGGAAGTCGCTGTATCGTGGCTGATCTGCATATTTTTAAGCATATTAGACAGGATTTTCAGACTTAAAGGCACATCGTCGACCACGAGCACCCGAGGCACATCATTAGGCGGGCAGAGACCTTTCGCGCCGAGACCGGCATGTTCGGAATCGTCGGTAACGCTCTGCGACTGCATCTTGATTTTTGGTATTGTCAAGAGGAACGTAGAGCCTGTGCCGAGCGTACTGTTAAGTGAAATTGAGCCGCCCATTTGTGTTAACATCTTCTTGACAATAGGCAGACCGAGTCCGGTTCCATTGTTCGTGGAATTGGTACCGCGCATTCGGGTTAACTGGACAAAGGGTTCAAAGAGTCGTTCGCAGTCTTTCGGGTCGACGCCTATACCGGTATCAGCGACGGTGACGGTTAAGGTCCCTTCGTCATCTCCGGTTTTTTGAAAGTCCATAACAACGGAAATACCGCCTACGTTGGTGAACTTAATGGCATTACCGACCAAATTAAAGAGGATCTGTCGCATTCGCTGCTGGTCGATAAAGAGATCGGGCACATCTTCTGCGTCGAACGAGAGTCTTAAATTCTTCTGCCGGGCATTGTGACTGAAGATCGAGCCGATTTCCTGACAAAACTCGGTCATATTCGTAATTTCCGGAACGAAGACGGCCTGTCCTGCTTCCAGTTTGGACAGGTCAAGAATATCGTTAATGAGAATGAGTAGCGAGTTCCCGGCGAAGGAGATATTCGAGAGATAATCATGTTGAGTCACCGGATCCAGCTTCGTATTACTCAGCAGGTCGGCAAACCCGATAACGGCGTTCAGAGGCGTTCTGATTTCATGACTCATTGAGGCCAGAAAGAAACTTTTGGCCAAATTCGCCGACTGCGCTTCATTTAAAGCAACTTCAAGTTTCTGAACGATTTGCCTGTTCGATATTGCCAGTTCTATTATATGGCTGATCATTTCCAGGAGTCGCATTTCGTTATCGGAAAGTTGTTTTTGCTCGCGATACTGTGTAATAAAACCGACACTACCCCACGGTTTTCCGTTGACGAGAATATAATTGACGTGGACCCAGCGCACGTCGAATTCCTTGTATTTTTGCAAGAGGCCGGGGACATACGTTTCGGCTTGGAGACGCTGTTCTTCCTGGCTGAAATCGCATTCGAACACCTCTCCGCGTTTGGCGTTTATCAAGGCTTTGTACCAAGCCTTATCCTGGGACTCCTCCTGTAAGAACCGGATTCCTTCAAAGATGGATTCCTCATTTTCCGGAAGGTAGGTTGCGAAGAGTCGAACGGATTGTGTCTGTTCGTCGATGCCGGAGACATAAGCGCGGGTAAAGCCGAGATAGTCACAAATAATTTTCAGGACATTATTAATGCCCACTTCCAAATTATCGTTCATATAGAGAATTTCGAAAGCGGAGGAAATAATTTTGCGTATTTCAGAAAGAATGAAGAGCTCGGACGCCTCGTAGGTCATGCCGATTAAAACCGAGTGTCCGTTCTCGTTTTTCGCGGGAACTTTGATGGATTCCAAACGGCGTAAGGCACCCGAGTTATCCTGTATGATTTCAGAGAATTTTAATGCGGTGCCGATTGCCATAACCTGGGAATCGTGCTCCCAGGCCGTCTTTATATCGACGTCGCGAAAAAAGATATCCCGATCCGTCTTGCCAATAATACGATCTTTATCGCAAAGAAAAAAATCGGCCAGACGCTGATTGCATTGCAGGTATCGAAAGCCATCGTCGGCATCTTTTACGTAAAATATCGCCGGAATCACATTGACAACCTTATCCCACATTTCCTGAATGGCTTCTTTTTGTGAGACGACGTTATAAAAGGAAGTGACGTCCTGAATCAGTCCAATAATGACGTCAGAGGCGTCGCTTTTCTTCTGAAAAAAACTGCGATGGTAGCAGGTCACACCGTCCTTGACAACCCGGTAGACAATAACAGCCCGTTTGAGCCGCCCGGATATGACATCCCGGTAGCTTTGCTCGACCAGGGAGACATCTTCCGGGAGAACCCAGTTTTCTGACGGGACTACCTTACCGTTGCAAGTGGGCCAAAATTGGGGAAGACGGGTTGAACCTGTTAAATCGCCGGTTGTGTAATTGATCTGAAAGAAGACAACTTTCGCAATCTCCGCGGCAAAGTCTGAATAATCAACTGCGTCCAGCTTGCTATTGCCAAGGGAGCAATCGTCGCCCAGGTCGTGAATGACCAGAACGGCACCGGTGGTTTGGCCGCTCGAATTGAGCATGGGTGAGACGTTGAGATGGACAGGCTGGCGTGATGGCCCGCGTGGCGTGACCAATTCGGTTGCCGCTTGAACGGAGGCTCCTGTTGCCAGTGCGTGGAGGAGAGGGGATTCCCGCGTCTGGTCCTCTTGCGGGCTGCTAAAATTAAAGACTTGACTGTACAGCTGTCCCAAAGCCACTTGCGACTCGACCTTAAGCATTCTTTCGGCCGCCGGATTCAGCATGGTAATTCGACCATCTTTATCCACGCTGACCACGCCGTCGCACATGGCATCCAGCGTTAGGCGAAAGAGCGATTCGTTCTTCGTCATTCTTCGCGAGCTTTCTTTCGTTCACTAAGGTGTCCCGCTTAGCAGACAAAAAGGGCTTGGTTCACTGCAGTTCCCGTTTTGGTTCTATGCAGCTTATTGCCAAAAATCCCCCCGTGTCTATTGCCTCTCAAGAACACAATGATATTTACTTCCATTCGGGTCGAATGATCCGCTGCGGTCTGGTACGTCAGCAAGACTATTTTCCCGAACAATCCCTATTATACAATACTTTTTCCTTCATGGAAGTCCTCAACCCGGTTTTTGTGCTTATTTTCTTTACGCACCTACCCTTTTGAATAGAGGCGTGTTTCACGATTCCTGCCGCTTTTTCCCGCATGCTCACTTCTCCCTGGCGTGTCGGGCGTAACATCGTCTGTCAACAAAGCCCTAAAGTACCACCTGCGTTTTATGCAGGAAGAACGGCTATTTTACGCAACAGCAACGCCTATTTTATTCAATAATCAATTTATTGCCATAAATTGTCAGTGGACACCCGGGTTTAGAGCACCAGAAAATACCGAAAAAGTTCGTGTATTTATTTGACAATCGCTTGCCAAAAACCAAGGTTGTGGTACGATTTGAGCATAGGGGAAAGGCTGCGGTCCGACTTTTCCCCCATGTCCACTGAACGTTAAATTTTGCACAAGACCTTACTTTAACACACTTTACAAAGAGCAGGAAAACACATACCCTTGATTACATTGATCGTCGCCATCGCTGTTGCCATGGTTGTTTCGTTCCTTTGTTCGGTCATGGAAGCAGCTTTATTGAGCCTCAATCCGGGCAAATTAGCGTTGATTTCACAACGGCGTCCCCGACTTGGGAAGATCTGTAACGAGTTCAAGAACGACATAGAGAAGCCGATTGCGGTCATTCTCATTCTTAATACGGCAGCCCATACATTTGGTGCGGCCATTGCCGGCGCGCAATTTGACGCGTTGTTCGGGAGTCGATATATTTGGCTTTTTTCTTTAGCTTTCACGGTCGTTATGGTCCAGTATACGGAAATCCTGCCGAAAACGCTGGGCGTTCGGTTTAATACATTTGTCCTGACGACAACGGCTGTCGTGCTGAAATATGCCGTTTGGCTCTTGAGCCCGATTATCGCGCTGGTGCATATTATCAATAGTCCCTTTGAGGGAAGGCCTGACGCGAAGGGCGGGTCCGGCGAAGTCACGCTGGAGGAACTCTCTGCCTTGGCCACGATTGCCAGACAAGGGGAGTATATTACCCCTACGCAGGAGTGGCTTCTGCAAAAGATACCCTATTTGCGGGAAAAGCCTGTCGGTGAACTCATGGTTCCGCTTGCAGAAATGAAATGCCTTGCGACGGACATGACCCGGGAAGAGATTCTCGGGATCATGCAAACAAACCTTCACTCACGCTATCCTGTTCGTTCGGGTAAGGGGAACAATGGCAACGACTTCGTGGGTATCATGGAAATCAGGCAGATTCTTTTTCTGGAAGACGAAAACTGGCAACGTTTTATAAAACCCGTCGCGTTTATTCAAGAAGCGGAATCGCAACTTCATATTGCCGAGAACATTGTGAACCTCGATTCCAAGCTGCTTCTGGTTCAAAACGTTAACAAGGAAGTCGTGGGAATGTTGACCACCAATAATTTGATTATGAAGTTGTTTAAGTCGGCACCTTAATACAAACCTATCTATTTTATCTATTATTCCCATTTTTTATTTCTCGCATAAAAATTATCCCTTTTTTGCGAGGTACTGCGATTAAAATTCCCCTAAAATGTCTCAAAACAGCAGAAGTCCTCTAAACGCTACTGCCGATATATTCGATAAGAATGCCCGTTAGATTAGAACCGCTTGGTCGAACCAGACGTGCAGGTTCCCGTATGCCTGTTTGGCCATGGATTTTTATCGCACTTTCCCATGAAAGAGCCACTATGAAAAAATCGACAATAGAAAAAGCGTCCAAAGTTCGTCGCAAGGGTACGCCAATTGGGCAACGTGGCAAGATGGCTATTACAATGGCGTTGGCTGCGGTACTATTCGGAGCGGGCAATGCCTGGGCCGAGGATGGTTATCTTATCAAAAACGATGATGAGACCACGCATTATGCCTCGCTTTTCGAGGCCAATCCGAGCGACGGCGACTTAGTCATCGTCGCTGGCGGTAATGTGGAAGGCGGGGGCGCGATAGAATACACCTCCAGTACCTCCCCGGCCAGCAACATAACCCTTCGATCGGACGACGATAACGTGGTTCGGAAAATCGACGCGGGCGGTACCGCACGGCTATTCTATTCCGATGTATCAGAATTTGCCCTGACGCTCAACATTGCCAACCTGGAATTCACCAACGGGAACGGCACTTCCGGCGGATTGATTTACACACCAAGCTCCGGTGCGGTTACCATCAACGGCAGTAATGCGTTTTTCACGAACAGCCATGCTTACGGCGGGGGAGTCCTATCCGCTGGTGTGGTCAATATTAGCGGTTCTAATACGTTTACCAATAACGTGGCAGAGCATTCTATCGGTGTGCAGGGCGGCGCGATTTACGCCAGCAGTAATATTGTGCTTGAAGGAAAGCAATCCACGGCGATCTTCTCCGGAAATACTGTTACTGTAGGTTCAACCACTCATAGAAACGATATTTACGCGGAAAATAACATTACCATAAAGGACGGCGGACGATACAGCTTCGACGGTGGAATCACCACGGGGAAAGATTTTGACACCTTCACGATCCAGGACGGTTCCAACGTTATCTTTGGCACAAACAGTATTACGACTATTCAGGGAAAGACGCTTCTGGACAACGCCCATCTCACGATTCAAGGTTCCGATAGCACCACGTTTGACGTCGGCAGGCTGGAAATTGGGAAAGACAGCCAGAACTCCATCGTGTTTGAAAGCACGTATTCCAACGAGGGGAGGACCGTCATGGAAGGCGAGAACCTTGTCTCCGCTCTGACCCAGGGCAACATGCAAATGTTCGTAAAAACCACTAAAGGCGACTTCGCGTATATTCGCGAAATTAGCGGCACGCAAGTCATCGTCAACGCCGTGGAAGAAGGAACGAGCACGTTCAATCTCGTGCGGGGCAAGGGTTTGGTCGAGGATTCTCAAATATACTATTTCGTTGGCTGGTCCAAAACCTTTGGCGGTCACTACTATAGTGCAACCCCGTCAGGAACGAAAACGATTCTGCCCGGCGATCGGATTGTTGTAACCGCAGACGGATACATGGGAACCTCCGAATTACCGAAATTCGGAGAAGACTTCGCCCTGTCGATTCAATCCAATACGAACGAAGTACGTACGATTACCGCGGAGACCAAAACAGTCACGAAGGGTTACGGAAAAATCCTGACCGGTTACGGAAAAATCACGTTGAACCTTAGCCAGATTAAATTCGACAACGACGATGTATCGAATACGGGTGCG
This sequence comes from Planctomycetia bacterium, assembly GCA_030539295.1. GTDB lineage: Bacteria > Planctomycetota > Planctomycetia > Pirellulales > Thermoguttaceae > JAUNBG01. Next base: position 52,021 of record JAUNSJ010000001.1, read on the forward strand.
TTTATCGTTTCAAATAGCGTCGTGGTGAACGGTTCGGGCGAGTTTGCCAATAATGATTCAAGCGGAGATAGCGGCGGCGCGATTACAGCAGACGATGCCGTTGAGCTGAACGGAACGATTCAATTTATGGGCGAAAAGGCGCAGACCGGACTGGCGTTCACAAATAACCGAGCAACCAGCGGCGGGGCAATTTCCGGCAATAGCGTAACGATTTCAGGTTCCAATCTTTATGTGTACGACGGAAAGAAAACGTATGCCAACACGTTCACGGGCAACGAGATTAGCGGCGGCAGCGGCGGGGCCGTTTATGCCAGTGCCAGCGTAAGTCTTTCCGGCTCCAACCTGTTTGATAAAAACGTCTCAGAGAGCGATGGCGGCGCGATTTATTCCGGAGGAACCGTCTCGGTCTCCGGCGAAAACAAGTTCACCGATAATAAAGCGAGTACCGGGCAAGGCGGCGCGATTTGGGCTGCGAGCAATGTGACTTTTTCCGACACGGACTCCACAACAACCTTCGCTGGAAACACAGCCAACGGCGTTAAAAACGACGTGTTCTCCCAGAACGGCAATATTACCTTTAGCGGCGGTACGTACATTCTCGGCGGCGGTTTGGTCGCGGACGGTAACCCTGACGACAAGAACAGTGGTATTATAAATGTCACCGGAGGAGCCTACGTTAATCTTGAGGATGGAACCATATCCTCCGCCAGGAATTTGGTGATTGATAATAACGCGACGCTGGACATTGACCTGAACGCGAACAACAAGGTATCGGCACTCAACGCGGTGGACGTTGCCGACGGCGCGACCGAATTGTTCTTATCCGGAACCGGCTCGATAAACGAAGGCAATATGGATGTGTACCTTGAAAAAACCGACGGCATGACCAACGGTTACTACCTCGTCGCAGCCGGCAATTTTTCCGGGAACGATACCAGCAACGTGACACACAATAGCTGGGATTTCGCCGCAAGCCGCATTTCCGCAACGGATACGGGACTCTATCTGGGCGTTCTGCTCAATGGGGGCGCTGTCCTGCGCAGCGACGCCAGCGGAACACTGAACGCGGCCGATACATTTGACGCCGTGTTCGAAGACGGCTTGGGCGCAGTGGCTACTGGCAATGTGATTACGATTAGCAATGACGTTCATGCGGAAAACGCCATTAATCTGAACGCAGATGTCAATGAACTGACGATTCAGTCCGATGATTCGGCACAACGGCGAACCATTACGGCCACAGGCATTACCGGTCACCGATTCTTAAACTTTGAAGGGGACTGCACGGTCAATACGACGAATATCATATTCGAGAACAGTGGAACTGATCTCGTCCAAGGCGGCGCGATTTTCTCGAACGGTAACCTGACGATCAATGGAACTACGGAATTTAAGAATAACCAGGCTGAACTCGGCGGCGCGATTTACGCCGTAGGAAATGTCACGTTTGCCGAAGGATCCCATATAGATTTCAGCGGCAATACAATGGGAAGCGGCGAGAACGAGACTCCGAACGACTTGTACGTTGCGCCCACACTCGGTGGTTCCAGCGTTATTACCATCGAAAAAGATGCGATCGTCAACTTCCACGGTGGTATCGATTGCGGAGCTGTTGGAAATACGTCGCTTGTCATTGACCAAGGTGCTCATGTTACGTTCAGCGACGACGCGACTGTCAATATCAGCGGCGAAATGCATATCAACTCGTCCGATGTGACCTTCGGTGACGACGTCGTGATGGATTTCCAAAACGGGGTCATCGCTGGCGTGAACGTTTCGCAGTCGTTGAGTGGGAATGTTTCGATTGCCAAAGAGCTGGGCGCGACGTTTGACCTTGAGAATAACAGTAACAGTTCTATTGACCTGCGAGACGCGAGTAACGTAACGATCTCGGAGGATGTGGCCGTGAAAATCTACGATGACAACGGTAACGTGCTGTCCGCCAAAGATTTCAAGGGAAAACTTCCCGCCTCGGGCAATACGTGGACGCTGATTTACGGGAAAAACGACGCCCTGGCAAACGTGGGCGGCGAGGATGTCTACGAATCGCTCCTGTACAAAGTCCAACTTGGGCTGGACGGTCAGAACTTCGTGATAAAATCCGAAAAGAAAGATCTGCAACCCAGCGCGATAGAGCGCAACGCGGAAGCCGCGAGACAATTGTTCGGTGACGAGATTTTCGATGTTAAAACAGAAGACGAAGCAAGACTGGTCGTCAGCGGAGCCACCGGAGAAATCTATGCCTCGACGGCCAACGCTCAAGTTCAGCGACTGAATTATCTCAATACGATGCTCGTAAACCGGCTCCTTGGCCATGAGGATTCGCAAGCGCGGGTCGAGTCAACGGTTCGAGGTCAGTGTGCCGAGCATTGCCCGGCTGCAAATCTCTGGGCCAGTGGTTACGGAATCGGTGGCTTTACGGACATGGACGGTTCTTACGTTGCCGGCTACGACTACAAAGCAGGCGGCATGCTCGCCGGGGCCGATTGGCAAGGAGCCAACGCGCAATGGGGACTCTTTTGTGGATATGGGCAGACCGGTATCGACGCGGCCAATGCCGATGTCCATTCGAAAGATACCACGCTCGGTGGCTACCTCCTCTGGGACAGTCGGCTCGGAGGTGGGTATACGACTCTCCTTGGCAACGTTTCCTTGAGCGATGTCTCCGGAACCCGAACGATTTCCGCCGACTCGTACGCGAACAAGTTCGATGCCCGACAGTCGTCCTGCTATCTGGAAAAGGGTTGGAAGTACGAGAATAACCTTGGAGTCATGGTTAATCCTTATGGCGTTTTGCAATATATAGGCTACAACGCAGACGCTACGGGCGATGATGTCCTTGCCATCGACGAAGTCAACTACGATTCCTTGCGTACGAAAGCCGGAGTGCGTTTGGACCGGAATTTCTGCCGCAACGGGAATCTGTGGACGCTTTCCTCCGGGTTCGCCTGGAATCATGAACTGCTTGACACGAGTGCCAATTTCATTGCCACAACCAACTTCGGAGGACAGCCAGTGGCGGCAACAATCTTCGGAAACGAGGCCGGCCGCGACTGGTTCGAATACACCGCGGGCGCGAAAGTGGCTTTGACAGAAAACGTCACGCTCTCCGGCGATTATTTCCTCTTCGTCAATAAGCGATCGACCCTCAATGCCGGTATGGGCACGCTAACCTGGCGTTACTAAAGTCGCGAAGCATCTTGCGTACTGCAAAGACAGAGAGACAAGCGAAAAATGAAGGGGAGGCAGAAGAGGAGTCCCGACTAGAACGAAGGTGTGACGCGGCGAAGGAGCACTTCCGTGAAGGCCCCTTCCCTCTTTTCGCGGCGACACGACAGGGTGATGACTCCTTTTGCCACCCGCGCAAATGGAACAAATTCAAAACCGACAAAAATTTTTTGCGTTTTTTCCGAAATTATTTGCGTGCCAAGGAGGTTCGTATCTCCAGCAGAGGCTGCCCGGTTTCCCGTGCGATTCGACGCAATTCTTCATATTCCGGCTTGAATCGCTGCTTACCATCAGGCAAAACGACGGTTTTTCCCTCGACCGGTCCGAAATTTGTTTCGATAATTTCTTTAGAGCGTTTTAATTCATAGCGATCGGTCGGACGCACGCGGAGGCCAATGGCGGGGGTCTCTTCGAAGAGGAGTCTGGCAACCTGTTCCGCGTTTTCCGGGTCACACAGAACGCCCAGAAGGAATCCGGGGCGCTGTTTTTTCATCATGATGGGCGTCGTCCAGATATCGCGTGCGCCTAAGGCAGTTAGCCGTTCCCAGACGAAGCCGACCAGTTCGCCGTCGCAATCGTCGAGATTGGTCTCTACTATACACAGAGGCGTTTTGGAGACGTTCGGCGTGTCGATAAAAAGGGGTTGTTGGCTTCCATGAGGAGTGGAAAAAGCGTCGTCAGGAGAGTTTTGAGCATGACAGGCAACGGGATCCATCAGAAAAAGCGTGAGGACGTTCGCCTGTTCCGCAAGGTCGCGGCCGCCGGCACCGACTCCGTTTGTCTGCACAACCGCCAGAGGCATACTGCCGTAACTTGTGGCGTAGTGGGTTGTTAAAACAGCACCAGTGGGCGTTGCCAGTTCGAAAGGAATCTCTGTTCCGAAGCTGGGAACCCCTTTGAGTAACTCCGCCGTGGCCGGCGCGGGTATGGAACAGAGGCCATGTGCCATTTGCAGGGTCCCTGTTCCGGTTGCTATTGGCGAGGCAAGAATTTGCGAGACGCCTTTGTTCGCCTTGAGCCATTCAAAAGCGGCAACTCCGCAGAGAATGTCGGCAATGGAATCGGCGGCGCCGACCTCATGGAAGTGAATTTCGTCCGGAGTTTTCCCGTGGACATGAGCCTCGGCCGCGGCAAGCTTCTGAAAAACGGCGCTCGATTGCTCTTTGGCGGGTTCCGAAAGAGAAGAGCGACCAATGATCGTAAGAATATCGGCCAAATGGCGGTGAGCGTGCTCGTGGGGGAGCTGCACATCGACCTTGCAGGCGCGAAACGCACCGCGAATGACCTCTTGTCGGGTGAGCGTGAGTCCGGAAATGCCCAGGGAAGCAACAATATTCTGGAGTAATGAAAATGGGACACCTAAATCAACAAATGCTCCAAGAAACATGTCGCCGCTGACCCCATGGGATGCGTCAATATATAAAATCGCTTCTTTCATGATAAACTTCTCTTTAACCTTAACTTGACAAAACTTGTTTTCGGAGATATAATGTCGGGAGTCGTATTTTATTTTACGCGAAATCGAGGCCTTGACAATGACACCAGAAGAAAAAAATGAGAAACCGGACCATTGGATGTTTCTATCGGAATCCCTGGATGGTTTTAATACGGATGAGAACACGATGAGAACAGAGCAAGACAAGCAAGAGACGGAAACCCCACAAGAGCAGCAACCGCGGCGTCGTGGCCGCCCCCGCAAACGCCCTTTAGAGGCAGCCGAGCCGACCGCCGAGACACCGAAACGTCGCGGCCGTAAGCGGAAAGTCCGTGAGGAATCCGAGCAGCTTCCGCTTGAGGCAATCGTCCCGGGCGGAGAGCAGGAGACCCGCGTTGACTTGACCATTGGCGATGTGGACACGATCCAAAAGCCACGGCGGCGCGGGCGCCGCCCGGCCAGTGAACGAGTGGAGCAAAAGGCACCTGCCGCGGACCCCTGGACCGTTTTGGCCTCGCAAATTGGTGAAATAGGAACGGCTCCGGCCAAACCGGCCACACCCCCAATTCAGAGTATTCTTCCGGAAATTCCTGTCGTTGCCCCGGCACCAGGCGACCCAGCCCTGGAGGTCTTTTTTGCCGGTGACGAAGAACCATTGGAAATCGACTGGGGAAAGCCTCCGGTCAAGAGCGAATCTGTTACGGTCGTAGAGGAGTCTGCCCCGAGCTTTGCCCCTGCGCGGCCAGCACAACCGGAATTGGTCAAGCCAACATTAGACCCGGCGATACTCTTTACCGCGGGCGATGAAGAACCCCTGACGATCGACTGGGGGCGTTCGCCCAAAAAGGCAGCGAAACCGGAAGCCCCTGCGGAACCGGTGGCCAGAGCAGAAGAAACAATGGTGGAACCTGGCGTGACCGAGACGGACCGTGGTCGTCGAGACTTTCCCGCGAGAGACCGTGGCGAGCGTAACGAGCGTAACGACCGCGGCGAGCGACGTGGCCGCCGTGACCGCAATGATCGAAGTGACCGCAATGATCGTCGTGACCGTGACCGGGGCGAGGGACGTGGCGAGCGGCAGGAGCGGGATGATCGGTCACGTTCTTCGCAACCTTCTCTTCTCCCGACGGATGACGAGCAACTGATGCGTGATGTTCCTGTTGACGTGTTAGAATCCGCGAATACGCGTGGCCGGCGAGGCAATCGGAACCGTCCAGAGGAACGAGAGCAGCCTGTTGCCAATAGGGAAACTGTCGTTAACCTTGAAAAGGAGAGTCCATTTTCGTTTGAGGAGCCGGCGGATCGTCCGCAGGGGCGTGACGCAGGCGAGCGAGGACGGGGACGGCGTCGAGGCGGTCGTGATACGCGACGGGATGACCTTCGGAAGGAAGAGCCGATACAGACGCGAGATAAAACGGCCGACAGTTCGGACCAATCGTTTTTTAAATTCGCCAGCGACGAAGAGTTTGCCTGGCCGGCGATTTCGGAAGACGCGGAAGTGGTTCGAGACGAGCGTTCGCGGAGCCGCGAGCCACGACGCGACCGCAGTCGTAGTCGAGACGAAGGCGCAGCGAAGGAATCCGCTCCGGAATCACGAGGACGCGGCGGGAGTCGTTCGCCAGCGGAACCGCGTCCGGAACGGCCCGGCTTGAGTTGGGATGACGCTATTCTGAACGTTGTCCAGTTCAATCTCGACCGCCATGGGAACAGAAAAAAATAAGGCGCAACGAGTCGCCTTGGTCGTATGCAACAAGCCGAATAATCGTTCTGGTTATCCGGCTTGTTGCTTTTGTGTCTGTCTTGTAACTGCGCGCAATTCGTCGCATGTCTGAATGAGGTGAACTTCCCGATACGGCGCTGAGACTGAAAAAAACGGAGGCTGCCTCTTAAAAATCTGCACCTTCCCGCTCCGTGGCGTCGCGACGGGGTAGACTCGGTTTGTTGCTGTCTGCGGCGTGGCGTCTATGCGGTAGTCAGGCTCGCTCATGGCGTGAGACAGGCAAAGTCGGGTAAGGACAGATATATTAGCGACTTGGGAGACCTCTTTATGAAATTGGCCATTTATGACAATCAGGACGATCTTTGTGATACGCTGGAGGTAGCGACGTCACGGCCGGACCAGGTACCGGCCATGTCGATTATGGCGGACCGCATTTGGCAAGTACTGCGTCGGCGCGGCCAATTGAGTATAAGCGGGCTGGCCCGTGAGATCGGCGCCCCTCGCGATTATGTTATGGAGGGGCTCGGCTGGCTCGGCTGCGAAGGCCGGATAACGGTGCACGAAGAGGCACGGGTTCGAGTCGTAACCCTCCGCCCGCAAGAGTATTCCGTGGAATAAACAGACCGCCTGTTTTCTTTTTCTCAAGTTCACGTTGACACGGACGGAAAGAGCATGTATAATCTTTTCGTGGTGACTGCTGTCGGGCAGAGCTGGTCAAGAGGCGGCTCGACAGAAAAACCGAAAGCTGAAACCGTGACAACAAGAACAAAGGAGAAAAGATGAAAAAGACACTCAAGCGAAGTTGCTGGCTGCTGGCCGTTTTGGTCCTGCTGACAAGTCAGGCGATTCTGAGCGCCCAAGAGCAACCTCTGCCGCCGACAGTCGTACCCGCCAATAAGATGGATGTGCAGTGGTGGAAAGAACGGCACGAAGCGAACAAAGCGCGAATTGCGCAGGGGAACGTCGACCTCCTGCTCGTTGGCGACTCAATCACCCACGGTTGGGATGGGGTTGGCACCAAGGTGCAGGAATACTACTACGGCGACCGGAATTTTGTGAATATGGGTTTTGGAGGGGACCAGACGCAACATGTACTCTGGCGACTCAACGATGCGCCCATGGACAAAATCGAGCCGAAAGCCGCCATGCTGCTAATCGGCATCAACAATCTTTGGGGCGACTGGGAGAACTGCTCCGAAAACGTTGCGCTCGGGATAAAGGCCTGTGTTGACAAACTTCAAAGCCTGTATCCGGACATAAAAATCCTGGTCCTGGATATTTTCCCAACGCACGAGACGGCCGACTCGGCAGTCAGACCGCGAGCGGCAGCCACCAACGCCCTTCTGCCGGAACTGCTGAAGGATTATAAAAACGTCACCATTATGGACATTAACCATCTCTGGCTCGATGAAAACGGCAAGATGCCTAAAGAACTTATGAACGACTTCGTTCACCCGACGGAATACGGCTATAAACTTTGGGGCGCCGAAGTTGAACCGGTCATCGCCAAAATGCTCGGCGACGAACCGAAAGCGAAAATGGAATAATTCGCGGTCGTTGTTATCTGCGTCGATAGTCAAGCGGAGTGTGGCGAAAGGAATGGCTTTTCGTTGATACTCCGCTTTTTATAGTGTGCTCGGCGATTCCTCTTGTCGAACGGTCATTCGCCAACAGCGATGGATCCTCTTATTGCGAAAATCGTCCGGAACGGTCTGTTTACTGATTTCCCGTATGGCGTAGAGGTCGGTCAAGGCCTCTTCATTGAGTTTAAAGCGACGGAAGTTATTCGAGAAGAAGACGACGCCGCCGGGCTTCATGCGAGTTGCCAGGAGCCGTAAAAGTTCGACGTGCCGACGCTGCACGTCCCAATCGCTTTCCGTCGATTTACTATTAGAGAAAGTAGGTGGATCGCAGACGCACAGGTCGAACTCGCTGCGGTCAATCCCGTAAAAGATGGCCGGCCCTTTCGGGCCAGAGGGGGAGATTGACCGTGGGTCCGGATTTGTTGCGGCGACCGCACGTTTGGCAGGGGGAAGTGTTTGAAGAAAACGAAGGACGTCGGCCTTAATATAACGATGGTCGCCGCGAGCGCGGTGGTCAAAGCCATTGGCTTCCATATTGGCACGGGCCCAATCGAGGTAGTTGGGCGAGAGGTCAACGGAAACGGAGGAGTTTGCCCCACCGTCAGCCGCATAACAGGTAAAGGCCCCGGAATAGCAAAAGAGGTTCAGAAAACGTTTCCCGGCCGCTGCTCGACGGACCATCTCACGCGTCTGACGATGGTCGAGAAAGAGACCGGTATCGAGATAATCGGTCATATTGCAGAGGAATTTCAATCCCCCTTCCTGGACCGTCACGATGCGATTGGACTGACTCAACTTCTCGTACTGACTTTCCCCTCGCTGCCGGGCACGACTCTTAAGAAAAATATTGCCCGGTTCAATTCCGAGGACGTCACCAGCTTTTTCCACCATGAGGTCGAGCCAAAGCCGATGAACCGGCGCGGTACGCTGGTCGGGCCGTTCGTACTCCGCGATATGCAAATATTTACCTTCAAAGATATCAATGGCCAGGGGAACTTCCGGGAAGTCACGGTCGTACAGTCGATAACAGGTAATGCCACGTTTGGGATAACGTCGTAAATGATGAGCACGATTCGTAAGGCATTTTGCGAACTCTTCCGCCTGATATTTCGCGTAGTCGTCGAGGCCGGCGAAAACCGGCGTCAGACGGGGTGCGGTTGGCGTGGGGTCGGAAGACGCGTGAACCTCCGCGGGGGTCCCCTGCCCTGCGGTTGGGGACTCTTGCTCCCGGTCCGCGTTCGGGGCGGGCGCCGGTAGTCGGCCCGGTTTTGGACCGAGAAACTGGAAGTAAGTGCATTCCAGGCGTCCATTGTAGAGCTTGCGCCGACGCGTCGCCTGCTGCCCGATACGCCCTTCAAAATCATTCCACGAAGTGTAGATAAAATGGCTCCAGGTGGGAAGTTTCGACAGGACCGCCGGCATGGAATCGTAAAGAGGACGATACTGCTCGTGGTCGCCCACGCGGTCGCCGTAGGGTGGGTTGCAAATCACACAGCCAAAGGGACGAGAGTCGGTCAAGTCCTTAAAGTCGCGCTGGACAAAGGTTATGTCGTCGGCGACGCCAGCCAGTCGCGCATGATATTCGGCCAGGCGGAGCGCCTCGGCGTCGATGTCGGAGCCGGTAATTTTCATGGTGAGTGAGGGAAGAATGGCTGCGGTCGCCTCGTCGCGAACTTCCTGCCAGTGAGAGGAAGGCATGCAGGGCCAGGCTTGCGCGGCGAATTCCCGTTTTAAGCCAGGCGCTATATGACGAGCGAGCATGGCGGCTTCGATGGGTATGGTCCCGGAAGCACAAAAGGGGTCGATCAGAGGTCGATCGGGCGTCCAGACCGAGAGTTGCACCAAGGCACTGGCAAGCGTTTCGCGTAATGGAACCGCGACGTTCATGAGTCGATATCCACGGCGGTGGAGGCCGCGCCCGGTCGTATCGAGAGTAATCATGGCACGATCTTTAAGGAGCGAAATTTCGACGGTATAGGCCGGTCCGTCTTCCGCAAGTCGAGCTACATGAAAGGCTTTCGTAAGACGATTGACAATGGCCTTCTTTACTGTGCGTTGGAGTGCCGGGACGCTGGTAATCGTAGAACGAACGGAGCGACCTTCAACGAGAATGGCCGCGTCGAGGGGCATCCAGTTTTCCCAGTCAATGGCCTCGGCCGCGTGAAACAGGGCGTCGAAATCGTTCGAAACGTCGAATTTCGCGAGCTGGACAAGGACCTTACCGGCCGTCCGAAGCCAGATATTCGCCCGGGCTATATCGCGAAAAGACCCGGAAAAGAAGGTTCGACCCGTCCCGTCTTCCGAATTCTTCGGGGCGTATCCCAGTTGTTTCAGTTCCCGCGCGACCACCGATTCGAGTCCCATGGTTGACGTGGCAATCAATGTAAGTGGGCCTGTTATCGGGAGATGTGAACTATTCACTCCGACTTGAGCTGGGAAGTGAATGGTCTGTTCCGGGTGTTTATCGTTCGAAAATGAGCCTGTTGTCATGCAAGTTGCCTGGTTATGGGATTAGGTTAAGGTCGACAATAGGACAACACAGTTCCTGTTGCTCTTGCCTCCTTGATGCTCGTTGGAGAAATGCCGCGTTTGCAGTTTTCATGTATCATTGTACCAGAAATTCTTCCTTTATCAACAAGGCGGAAGAGATTACCTCGAAAGACAACCGAGCGACAAATTTAACGCACTCTTGACGTCGCGGCGAGGAGGGCTTATAATAATAGTTACCGAAGAAAAAATTATATTATGCGGTCAACAATCATTTTCCAGCGTTCGTGCCTGATTCCAATTAAGAATCAGGCTAACCGGGGCATAATAGGGCGTGAAAATGAGTACAAGTGAAACATCAGAAAGTAGGGAGTCTGCGAAGTGAGAAAGAAAATTCGCTTTTCGGTCGCTTTTTTGCTAATGACAGGCGTTCTATTGTGGGTATTATGGGAAAATAGGGAAGAACTAAAAGCTCGGTTCATCGCAGCGCCGGCTCCCTTGTCGCTCTCCGGGAACGTCGATGACCGACAGGTCAATCTTGCCTTTACGATTGCCGAACGAGTCGCCACAATCCACGTGGAGGAAGGAGATTTTGTTCATAAGGGTGACCTGCTGGGAACACTGGAGACGACACGAATTGAGAACCGAATCGCCGAAGCGGAAGCGGTCGTAAACGGTGCGCAAGCGTCGCTGGATAAAGCGGTTAACGGATATCGCAAGGAAGAAATTGGCATGGCGGAAGCCGCTGTTGAAATCGTTAAGGCACAAATCAAGGCGGCGGAAAATCAATTCAAACGGAGCCAGAAACTGGTTGCGACCAGTGCCGTCTCGGAACAGGATACGGAAGACGCGGAAGCCAATTACAAGAAGCTCTTGGCCGAACTTGATCTTGCGCAAACAAACCTGAACCGAATGCTTACGGGGACACGCGACGAAGATGTGGCTGCTGCCCGGGCCAACCTGGCACAGGCAACAGCGGCTCTGGCGATCCAACAGCAGAATCTGACCGATACAAAGCTTTATGCCCCGCAAGACGGAATTATCCGTAATCGTATCCTGGAACCGGGTGAAATGGCCACGCCGCAGACGACCGCGCTGACCTTGGCCATTGTTTCGCCTAAATGGATTCGCGTTTATCTGTCCGAACCTCTTCTGCCGAAGATAAAATCAGGTGACAAGGTCAGGATAACAGTGGACGGTCTGCCGGAAAAAGCTTTTGACGGTTGGGTGGGGTTCATTTCGCCCAGCGCGGAATTTACTCCCAAGAACGTGGAAACGAGAGAATTGCGAACGTCGCTGGTCTATGAAGTTCGTGTCTACGCAGAAGATCCGGAAAACATACTCAAACTCGGGGCACCGGCAACCGTAACGTTTCCAGATATAGTGGTAGAACCATGAATTTAATTGATTGCAAGCACTTGACCAAAACGTTTAAGGAAGGGCGTGAGACGATTACGGCGGTCGCAGACGTCTCCTTTACGTTGGCCCCAGGTCAACTTGCCGGACTTCTCGGTCCGGACGGTGCCGGCAAGACAACCTTAATGCGACTGCTGTGCGGTCTGTATCGTCCGGACTCGGGAACGGCGCGCGTTCTTGAACTGGACAGTGTGCGCGAAAGCGGTTTGATCCAGAGCCGTGTCGGATACATGCCCCAAAAGTTTGGCCTTTACGAGAACATGACCGTCGCGGAAAACCTGAACTTATATGCCAAACTGCACGCGGTGCGCGGTCCGGAGTACGAAACCCGTTTTTCACAATTATTGAACATGACCCACCTTGACGCGTTTACTGGTCGCATGGCGGGTCAGCTTTCGGGCGGTATGAAGCAGAAACTGGCGTTGGCGTGCGCCTTGATTGCACGTCCGAAACTGCTACTGCTGGATGAACCAACAGTCGGGGTCGATATCCTGTCGCGGCGTGAGTTGTGGGCCATTCTCCGACGTATTGTTGATACGGAAGGGACAAGCGTATTGGCCAGTACATCGTATATGGATGAAGCCAACTTCTGCGATCGAACATTAGTGCTCTTCGAAGGGAAACTCATTGCCGACTGCGAGCCGGCGGAGATACGTAAGCGAGCGTCAGACGTTTGCGTTGAGCCGACTTTTGAGCAGGGCTTTCAAGCTCTCATAACCGGAACGGTTCCGGAACCTCTTGCCCGTAAGGTTCCTGTCGCGTCCGACAGCCCGGTCGTTATTCGCGTAGAGAATCTGGTTAAGAGATTTGGTAGGTTTACGGCGGTCAACGGAGTCAGTTTCGAGGTGCGTCGAGGAGAGATCTTCGGACTTTTGGGGGCTAATGGCGCCGGAAAGACGACAACCTTTCGAGCGATGTGCGGGTTAAGTTCCTCCGACGGCGGCCGAGTGGAAATAGCCGGACTGGATTTAGCGAAAGAGGCGAAGACGGCCTGGAATCAAATAGGCTTTGTAGCGCAGAAATTTTCTCTGTATTCTGATCTTTCCGTGCGTCAGAACATGGAGTTTTTCGGGGGAGTCTATGGCCTGACAGGTGAAAAACGCGAAGAACGTCTTCACTGGGGATTGACGACGTTTGACCTGGAATCGCTGGCGGATCGCGACGCCGGTAAGCTTTCGATGGGATACAAACGTCGTTTGGCAATGGCCTGCGCTCTGCTGCACGAGCCTTCCATTCTCTTTCTGGATGAGGCGACTTCAGGCGCCGATCCGCTGGCCCGTTACGAATTTTGGAAGCTGATTATGCAGCTTGCGGACTCCGGGGTGGCTATTGTTGTTACGACACATTTTTTGGACGAGGCAAGATTTTGCGATCGAATGCTGATCATGCAGGATGGCTCGGCTGTGGCCTCGGGGAACGCAGACGAAATCATCGCACAAAGTGGAAATGCTCCGAATTTGGAAGAGGCCTTTGTCCGCATCATTCAGGAGAAGCAACAATGAATGTTTCACGGCTCCTGATTCTTATTATAAAGGAAGGAAAACAGTTACTGCGCGATCCGTTCAGTTTCATCATCGGGATCTTGCTGCCGATGGTTATGCTCCTCATTTGCGGCTATGCCATGTCGACCGACATACGTAATATAAAGCTTGCCATCGTCGTGCCGGACGCATCAGTGTACGCAACAAATTTAGTGGCCCGGTTTGAATCGTCGGACTACTTTGATGTCCGAACCGTTCGAAGTTCGGCCGAGGGAGAACGTTTGGTACAACGTCATGATTCCGACGCATGTCTGTTTTTGCCGCAAGATTTTTCACGTAAATTTCATAACGGTGACCTTAAAATTCTCATCGCAGTCAACGCATCCAATCCATCTTTGGCTTATACAAAAGAGAGCTATATAAAATCTGTTCTGTTGAATGCACTGTCGGAAATTGCAAAAAATGAACAGGTCATCGGGACCGCGGGAAAACAGGGGTCAATAGCAACCCTCACCGTAAAACCGCGACTCTGGTTTAACGATGCCAATGAAAGCACACTGACGTTAATTCCTGGAATTATTGTTATCATTATGATCGTGGTCGGCGCGCTCCTGACGTCGATGATTATGGCGAGGGAGTACGAGCTTGGCAATTTGGAAAGCATGTTTGTAACGCCTGTGAAAAGTTCGGAAATTCTCCTAGCGAAAATAATCAATATTTTTTTGCTGGGCATGCTTGGCCTGGCTATTTCGCTTCTTGTCGCACATTTTGTGTTTCACGTTCCTGTCCGTGCCAGTTGGTATGTTATCCCACTGGGGTCAAGTGTCTTTTTGATTATGGCGATTTGTATGGGACTTCTGATTTCAAGTATAACGAAGAATCAGTTCATTGCAGTGGAACTGGTGGCATTTACAACATTTCTGCCTTCATTCCTGCTTTCCGGATTCCTGTTCGAGATCAAAAGTATGCCGATTATTCTGCAATGGATAACGGTTTTTGTGCCTGCCCGTTATTATGTGGATTTTCTTCAGACGGCCTTTCTGGTGGGTGACGTATGGCCGAATTTTATAAAAAATATTGGTATTCTGTTCCTTTTTGCCCTGACCTTCGGCCTGTTGGCAAAAATTAAAAATCCAAAACATTTGGAGGGGTAGTTATGCACCGTTTATGGATTCTTTTGAAAAAGGAACTTCTCCAACTGGTTAAAAGTCCCAAAATGCGGATGACATTATTCTTCCCACCCATCATGCAGTTGTTGGTATTAGGTTACGCGGCCACGCTCGAACTGAAGCATGTTGACTTGGGCATACTGGATTTTTCGAACAGTGCGGAATCTCGTGCCTTAATCGCGGAATTCACCGGAAGTCCAACCTTCAACGTCCATCCGGCACTGGGCAGCGAAGAGGAACTCCGACGGCTGATTGAAACGCGAAAAATCCAGATCGCTCTGGTCATACCGAATTCATTTGCCCTCTCTGTTCACGGAAAAGACCAGCCGGATGTTCAAATTATTGCCGATGGTCGCAGTACCAACAGTGCCGGGTTGGCGACAGCCTATGTGCAAAACATGATTACGGATTATCGACAATCACTTTTGCAAAAAGACAAAAAAATACACATTACAAGTCGTGCCTGGTACAATCCGAATTATCAGGCGCGATATTTTATGGTTCCCGCAGTTTTGGCCATGATCGCACTTATTGACGTCATGCTGATCAATGCTCTGGCTCTGTCGAAAGAGCGTGAGGAAGGAACTTTTGACCAGTTGCGACTGACGCCCCTTTCCTCTTTTGAAATTCTTGCCGCAAAAGGAATTTCTTCCGTTTTGATTGGCGTGTGTCAATTGACGGTCGGTCTGCTGGTCATCCACTTTTGGTTTCAGGTTCCGATGCGCAGTTCCTTTCTGCTCCTCGCTGCTCTCTTGACGTCTTTTCTTTTCGCGGCGATGGGACTTGGACTGTTGATTTCCGTTTTGAGTCGTAATTTGCAACAGGCAATTCTTGCAACGTTCGGCGTTATACTGCCGTTTAGTATGCTGTCTGGATTGTCCACGCCCGTCGAGTCAATGCCGGACTCATTCCAGTTGATTACGTTAATCAACCCATTACGTCACGGGGTCAACGGAATACCCCAATGCTATCTGGAAGGGGCGACGTTTAACGATCTGCTTTACACATTCATTTTTCTTTGGGCGATTGCAACGGGTGCCTTCGCACTGGCGTGGTATTTTTTCCGTGGCCAGCGTCAGTGCGGATGACGGACAGTACAATCGCTGCTTACACAAATTTTTAATTCATGAGGAAAGGACAAGGATGTCCCGACAAGACATTAATCAGATTTTTAACGGCCATTGTACCCATGGTTTGAACGGCTTCGCCAGTGTGAGCGCCGGTATGCGGTGTGAGCACGACGTTGTCGAGTCCAATGAGAGGAGAATCTTTCAGCGGTTCTTCCTCAAAGGCGTCAAGGCCAATACCGCCAATTTTGCCGGACTTTAGAGCTACCGCGACGGCCGCCTCGTCAATAATCCCGCCTCGGGCTGTATTGATAATGACAATGCCAGGGCGCATTTTCGTTATGCTTTTCTCGTTAATCATGTGATGTGTTTTATCGTTAAGCGGCACGTGCAGCGAGATGAAATCGGATTCCGCAAAAATGCCATCCAGTCTTTTTTCAGCAATTCGAAACTGCTTGGCAAAGTCCATATCGAAACAGGGGTCATAGGCGATAACGTTCATACCAAAGGCAATGGCTCGTATGGCAAGCTTTTTACCAATGGCACCAAGTCCGACAATGCCAAGAGTCTTCCCACAGAGCTCAACGCCTTCGTTACGCACCCATTGGGAATGCTCCACGGTCTGGTGCAAACGGGTGATATTTCGGGCAGCGGCAATCATCAGGCCAAAAGCGAGTTCACACACAGCGACGGAATTTGCCCCCGGCGTATTGGTTACTTTTATTCCGCGCTGTGTACATTCTTTTATGTCGACGCGTTCCACGCCAACACCATAGCGTGAAATAACTTTAAGCGACTCCGGCATCTGCCGAACGACGTCTGTCGTAATGTAGTCAAGGCCTGCGATGTATCCGTCAACATTGTTCAGACGAGAGAGAATTTCGCTCTCCTTAAGAGGGACGCCAAGGTCATTGTAGACAATTTCATCGGCGAACGCTTCCAGAAGACGCCTCGCTTCCGCATTCTGCGGCTTAAGGAATGAAGTTGGTGTAACCAAAATTTTCATGACAGGGACTCCATTCTATTTCCATTTCGGATTATCAATAAAAGTGGGTTGACCGTCGCACTCGACGAGTAATTTGCGGTAGCCTTTCGTTTCTATCGTGCCGTAATCGTGCCCGGCATCGGCGCGGAAGACAAAAAAAGTAACCAAAGGTTCTTTGAGATCGATGTTTATGCTGCGGTGGGCATAGCGTTTGGGCACATAGACCATACGGCCCGGAAGAAATTCCTGACCCGACCAGTCACCCTCCGGATTCTCCATAAGCATATAGCCGTGGCCTGAAAGACAGAGATAGGTTTCCGCTGTATCAAGTATGGTGTGAAAGTGTCCCTTGGTCATGAAATATTCATCGGCCACTTTTCCCGGATACGTTATACTGCAGCCAAAAGCGAGATCGCCTGCGTGTTCCGGCGTGCCCATTTCATGAAATTCGTAAACGACCGGATCATTCGTTTTGAGTATTTCGTCAAAAGCGGAGTCGTCGGCGTACATGCCTCGCATATCGCTTAAATAACGCTTGTGCGTAGCGGTCGCATTCGACAAGCCGGTCGCCAGATCAAAATCAAGTCCAAAGCCACGAATATAATCAAATACATTATTTTGCATAGTTTCTCTCCTTTTAGCGATTATTAAATTTGGCGGCGATGTGATCAAGACGATCGAGAGTATCGTCATTAATATCGACATGAAAAACTTCTGCAATTACCTGCGTCCAGCCGAAAATGAAATACATCCAGCCATCGACAATAGTGAGGTTTTGTGAATCTTTTTGTAATGCTGCCTGTTGCATAAAGAGCAGATCGCCGCGGTAGTTGATTTCCCAAACGAACGATTTTTGCGGGAAAACAGCGTCTTTAGACAAAGGGGAACCAGGTCGATCTTTGCCCAATCCGGTGGCGTTAATAATCAGGGACCCTGGCGCCATCGTTGTCAGAATCT
The DNA here is from genome assembly GCA_030539295.1 of Planctomycetia bacterium. Lineage (GTDB taxonomy): Bacteria > Planctomycetota > Planctomycetia > Pirellulales > Thermoguttaceae > JAUNBG01. Next base: position 69,549 of record JAUNSJ010000001.1, read on the forward strand.
TATCGTTCATACACGGCTCCGGCGTAAGATGATATTCAAGCTCAATACCGCCAGGAGTGAGTGATTCGTTGATACGTTGAATTTCATCCAGCCGCGGCTGCGACCGGTTGGCAATCACGATACGCGCCGGATAATTCCCAGCGAACTCGTCACGCATGAAATAAGAGCACATGGCAATTGCACTACCGCCTGCCCCCATAATAAAAACACTGGCGTCCGGATTCTCTTTCCAATAATTATTTGGAATGAAACGGCTTATCGCGAGTCCGGAAGAAATGGGATCTTTTGCGTGGCCGCACAGCTCTTTTTCCCGTTTCGAAATGGAGGAAAGTTCGCCAAAACGTTTTGCATAGGGGTCTAAATATTCAAAATAATCGGAAGCAGCATTGTACAGATCCAGTTTGTGAGTTGTGACCAGAGCACCTCGGGAAAGAGGGTCACACTTAATGAAATCGACCACTTCACGATAGATTTGCGGCTGCGCGTGAATAGGTAAATCAATACCTTTAATAACAGTGTTCTCCAGCCCTAAAGCGTTGGCCCATTCGGGGAATACTTTCATAATGGACGACTTTGTGGTCGTCACACCAATAAAATACATGGTTGGCACAGTGGCCTTTTCCAGCTTCAACATAACAGGTTTCTTTCTATTTTTTGCTTATTCTAACGGAAATTTTACATGAACGGATAAGAGTCAAAATATCCAATCATTTTGAAATATTCTGTCTCCTCCGTGTATCAAGCGGTAAAACGCGAGCCGCGTTTGTCTTGGTCATTTTAACAATATCGATTTCATCAAATCCGGCTTTACGCATTTGATTGATAAAATTCACTCTAATGTAATCGAGACCACAGGTTCCACCATAGCAACGCAATCGCTGACGTGTTGTATCGAGTGCGAGCATAATTCGGTCGACATAACCCGCTTGAATCAAATTGTCAATAAATGTTAATTCGGCATCGTCACTGTGATATTTCGGACGCGCAATTGTGTCACAGGTTATATAAACTCCCGTCGCCATAAGATCCTTTATGCGATACAAGTCGAACATGGTCCGATCGAGGTGCGATAGGATCATTCGGTTCGGAGCAATTCCATGCTTAACGATAAAATTGACGTGGTCGATGGGGATAATCTCATTGTCCGTATGACACAAGATCGCAGAGCCTGTTCTCAATGCGGCGGTCATAGCGGCTTCTAACAATTTTTGCGAACTTGCGTTTGAGGTAGGTCCGGCCGAATCGAGCGCGACCTTAATGAGTCCGGCACGAGCGGTTATTTCCCTGTAGCCCGCTGTTCGTGATGAAATCATGCCAATTTCAATTTCGCGCGAAAAGAAATCAGCAATCTGATCGCCCGACCAATGAAGTACGGGGCAATCAGGATAAAATACACTTTTATGGAATCCGGTTGAAGCGATTATGTGGACTCCAGATCCGGATTCCGCCTGTACCAGCCGCTCCGCCATGCGACCGCAGAAAGCCGGTTGTGCGTCAATAACGCTGACTCCACCGGCCTGGCGATATGTGTTAAGTTCATTCGTTACCTCTTCAATTCCCTCCATGAGAAGGACAGGCGAAACGTTAAAAGACGGACCCATCTCAATAAAGAGATGTTCATGGCACTGGGTGTGTCCCAAGTCGCCCGGAGCAATATCGCCTGAAACGGTACGAATAATCATAATATTTCCTCTTGGGAGTCAAATACGGATGACTCCCTTCTGTTTATTACGTTCTATAAACTGCACAGGTAATTATTATAAAGTAATAACCCGTTGCTCCTCGCTGGATTGAATAGCGGCTTCCAAAACACGAATAATTTTTTCACCGTCTCGAAAATTGGGAGCGGCTTCAGTTCCATTTGCCAAACAGTTCAAATAGTCATTCATGGCATTCACAAAAGTTGTCTCGTATCCGACAATATGCCCGCCAGCCCACCATTTCGACATATAGGGATGGTCGCCAGCCGTCATCATAATATTCCGAAATCCTTGCATAGCATAAGGTTCTGTCAGATCCAGGAACATAAGTTCATTGAGCCGCTCAAGATTCCAAATCAGGCTGCCTTTGGAACCGTATATTTCAAAATAGTTGTAATTACGGCGGCCACCGGCAAAGCGACTGACCTCACAGGAACCAAGTGTTATTCCGTTTGCAAAATTAAGTGTCATAAAAGCGGCATCATCAATCGTAACGGCTCCTTTTTCGGACGAGGTGTTGGCCCCAGCGGTAAAAGTCGCGGCTCCTGCGCCAGGGAGCGGACGTTCCTTAATAAACGTGCGTAATTCGGCAGAAACACTCCCAATTTCGCCAATGAGGTAACGAGCCAGATCAATTGAATGCGAACCGAGATCGAAGAGTGGTCCTCCACCGGCAAATTTCTTTTGCATGTGCCAGGTAAGCGGAAAATTCGGGTCCATAATCCAGTCCTGCAAATAGGCGCCACGAAAATGATAAATGTCGCCGAGCTTGCCTTCGTCAATAAGCTGCTTGGCAAAGGCAACAGCAGGAATCCGGCGATAATTATGATTCAGGTACGAGACTACACCGGCTTTTTCACAAGCTTCCGCCATGACCGTGGCATCCGCGGAAGTAAGGCAGCACGGCTTTTCACAAAAAACGTTTTTTCCGTGTTCCGCCGCATAGACGACCATGTCCTTGTGGATTATCGTGGGCGCAACGATATCCACAATATCAATGTCCGGTCGTTCAATAACCTTTTGCCAGTCGAGAGAGCAATCTTCATAACCCCAACGCTCGGCAAAGGACTTGGTATCTTTTTCGTCGGTACCAAAAGCAACTTTCAAAACAGGTTCATATCCAGTTTCAAAAATTTTACCGACAGTGCGCCATGCGTGACTGTGGACCTTACCCATAAAACCGGTACCCATAACGGCTATATTAATTCTTTTTTTCATTCTAACCTCTTTGTCAAATAAACATCTATGTCAATACAGAACCTAAAGAATTCTACTTTAGCGAATTGGTGATTTTGCGTAACCCCGCGACACTCAAGGCTACAGCCTCGTCTTCACGGCCACGCCAATCGAAGTGCGGGTGGTCAATTTCTACGGCGAGAAATCCTGTAAAGTTCTCTTTGCTAAGCCTGTCTGCAAGAGCTTGATTGTCAACAAGCCCCTGTCCAACAGGCACACCAGAGAAATAGAACCAGTCGTTCGGCCTGGCCTCTTGTTGATTCACTGTTAAGTCTTTTAAATGCACAGCAAGGACATGGGGTGCAAGACGGTCCATTGCGACAATGGGGTCATCGAGCAGACGCAGGAAATTTCCAGTATCGAAATTCACGCCAAAGTTTTCGGAGTCAACAAGTTCCAGTAGATGAAAGATTTCTTCGCCTGTATAATCGATATGATTTTCAACAGCAAGCTTAATCCCGTAATCATCGGCAACTTTCATTGCCTGTTTAAACAATTTGGCGAGTGCCAGGATTTGTGGTTCATGAGGTTCGTGCCGAAACATGAGTGAAGAACCCGTAACACGCATAACGTCCGCCCCAATGGCAACGGCATGAGGAATACAGGCAATCATATCATCAAAGGCTTTTTGGTTCTGCCCACGTTCCAGACCATCAGGATGTCCCCAGGCGAAAACACGGTCGAGTTTGTATTCATCCAGCTGTGCTTTCAGATCAGCAAGCCAAGCGGAATCAAACGAAGGAAAGAAACAGGATTCCAGCGAAACTCCATCTACACCAAGGGTTCGCGCCCGATCAAGAAAATCATTCATGGTCATGATTTGTTTCGGCTTGTCCTGGTCAGGATATACTTCACCGAAGAAGCGATGGTAGCAATAGCTGTCAATACCGATTTTCATTGTTTTGTCTCCTTTAAAGAATAACTGTTTCCATACCGAATACCGCCGCGAGCTGTTTTAGTTCAACTTTTTTGTTACCGACAATAATCAGAGCATGATGTGACGAAAGTTCATTCATAATTTCATGGCCGTCGCGACATCGAATCAAGGCACCATTGCGGCAGTCGGAACCTGGATATTGCACATAATCTTCGATTATCGCTTCGATAATACTGATTTTCTTAAAGTCCGGATAGACCTTGGCGATGGTAATAGCGCCTTTCGGGAAACGGCAATCGATAACAATAGCATTCTTATCAACAATTTCCAGCACTTTTGGCCGCATCGTCCATTCAGAACAGAACATGCGTGGTGCGAATCCGAAATACCCGCAATGGACGCCGAGTAAATGGTTGTCCGGGTCCGGAATATCGGGAAAATGGTCAATACGCTCATGAGCCAAGGCAGCCATTCCGACGAGGAACGGATAAAGATTGGTCATCATAATAGGTGCCTGAATCGCACGATAAATCAAAAAAGTACTAAGCATTGTAAGCGTATCGCCTTCACAAGCCCAAATTATATTATCTCGTTCGAAAATCATATTCCAGGCGAGACAAGGGGTTGTATCGCAGAGAAACGATTCGTTTAAACAATTGCAACCCACGCCTTCGACACCACCAATTTCGTTAATCACACTCTTAATGGCCATGTAAATTTTAACTGCCCGTAAATAATTTGATTCGGGAACATTCTGTTGACAGACATCCCAATCGGCGCAAACTTTCCTTGCCTCTTCATCAGCAATATTTCTGGCATTCTCGGCGACCTCTTTCCAACTTTGATAGATCAGCTTCATGCCAAAGGTTTCTTCCATTTTTTGTGTACATTCCTGTTCCCACCAGTAGAACCGTTTAAAGATATAGGCCTGCATGCCTTCGCCAGGCGAATCCTGAAACATAAGGAACTTGCCACCGGATCGCAGTCTGGCTTTTGCTGCGATGGCGCGGAGAACGACTTTTGCCAAATCAACGTTATAAGGAGTAAAGACATTAAACCCAAGTTCGCGCAGATACGTTACGATTTCCCAATCCCACATTTCGACGGTGCCGAATCGCGAGGTAAGAACGAGGAACGGGAGTACTATTTTTTTTAATTCCTCCTTTTCGCGAAACGCAGCGCCAATAAGTTGCGGGAAAACAACGGCGTCCGCGTCAGGAACACTGTCACCCAGTTGAACCGGTGCGAGAAAATCCGCTTCATTGCCGTAAAAGTCTTTGAGCCTTTCAAGCTGTTCGCCAAATTCTTTTCGTTCCCGTTCATTGGCTCCGGCAAAGTAGATTGGTACCAATTTTGCTTTCATGACTGCTTTCCTTACTGCTTATTGTTATATATTATCCAAGCCTCTGATCTCACAAAAAGTCAGAGACAAAGCCGCACCATCGAAACGAAATCCAATAACCACAGTTAACGCTTATTGTCAATAACAGTTCAAATGAATTGTCATATTCGTTACCTCGGGGGACGTAACAGGCGCACAAAATCCCCGTGGCAGATAAAATTATGCTTATATTCCGCTGAAAACGTAATTTCAACAGATATTCTGCGTTGAACAAATTCGTAAGATACAGCAGCGTTCAACCGGAACGGCAAACGCGAACGAATATAACAAATTTAAGTATCATTGATCTTTTCAACATTACTGGCACTCACATTCTGCAACGCGGACTTCGACTCTCGCCTTCTCAACCGCATCCAAAAATTCACGATCCGCTCCGCTATCCGTAATGAGCATATCCAGTTCATTGAGCATGGCAAAGCGAACGAAATAATTCTTTTCAATTTTATCACTGTCTGCAACGAGGATAACCTGGGATGCAGATTTGATCAAAGCGGACTTCACATTGGCGGTATCGAGATTCGGGGAGGAAAGCCCTTTGGCAATACTCATACCATTTGTTGCAAGAAAAAGTTTATCAACGTTTATATTTTGGATCATATCAAGCACGGACTGACCAAGCGTGCAATGGAAATTTTTTCGAATACGTCCGCCAGTAATAAGGACGACGGCTTCTGAATGCTCTTCGAGATAAGAGGCAATCTGGAGGTCGTTGGTTACAATCGTCAAATCGGGAACGTTGGCAATTAATTTTGCCAGTTCAAACGTCGTCGTACCGGTATCAAGAGCAATGGAATCGCCTGGCTGTACAATCGTGGCCGCCACGCGAGCAATAGCGACCTTTTCGCGTACGCGTTCGACTTCCTTTTCGTAGGTGTTGGGTTCGTAAGTGACTTTCTTTATGCTTATGGCCCCGCCATGGGTCCGTTTAAGAAAGCCTCCTTCTTCCAGCTCGCGAAGATCATTGCGTATCGTACCGGGCGAAACCGAGAAACGTTCACACAAATCGGTAACGGTGGTTTTTTCGTACTCGTTAACGGCTTCGATAATCAGTTGTTTACGCTCTTCAGCAAACAGGCAGTCATCGGTTTTTTCATACATGAGTTCAGGATCCTTTCAAGGTTTATAAATCGCGGCAACAGCGTCAAGAGCCCGCTGGTACCGCTTAAAATTATTTTGATAGATTTCATAATTCTCCGAATTCGGAAAAAAAGTACGACCGGGTGCGGCAACGCGTCGAATCGGTTCCTTGCAGTCGGAAAATAAGCCAACACCAGTTCCGGCTATAACCGCACTTCCAATTAACGATGTATCACTCATTTCACAGGTAGTAATTTGAAGTCCCAAAACATCGGCTTTGATCTGATTAAAGAGTGGTGAATTCGCGCCCCCACCCATGGCGAAGAGCTGTTCAAAGCTTCGACGGGGATAGAGCGTTCGAGTTACATCAAAGTAGTATCGGTATTCACAGGCAATACTCTCCATAATAGCGCGATACAGATGTGCTCTTGTATGCTTCCAGTTCAGGCCGATAAAACCGCCTTTGATATGCGGATTACTCGGCAAAACGCGACCGTCGAAGTGAGGTACGAAGGAAAGACCTTCGCAGCCGGGCGGTATGTCGAGTGCTTCCTTTTCAAGTTGGTCGTAGTCCATGTGCGGGGTCCCGGTGAACTCATCGCGGAACCACCTCAGACAAAGTCCACCGCCGTTAATATAGGCCAGCGGATACCAAAGACCATCGACCGCGGCGCGAACCATAGTTAGCGTTTCGTGTTCCAGGTCGGGGACAAAGGAATCGACGACACTGCAAAGGACCGAAGCGGTACCGGCGCAGTCCATCATCATCCCCTGTTCGAAAACACCGGCCCCGAGCAGAGACGCCGCCGTGTCGCCTGCCCCGGCGACGACCGGAATGCCTTCAATCAGGCCCGTCTGCCTGGCGAACTCACGCGTTGTCACCCCCACCACATCAAAGGGAGAAACAATACGAGCCATTTTATTCGCGTCAATATCGAACTCTCGCAGAAGTTCTGCAGACCACGTCTTATTTTTATTATCGCCAAATCCGGAATACTGAAGATGTGTATAATCGAACGTCGCTTCTTCGCCGGAGAGACCGCACATACGCCCGACCAAATAAGCATGGGGCAAGACGAACTTGTGAATTTTTGCCCAGACCTCCGGCTGCTCATGCTTCCACCAGAGAATTTTCGGACCGTGCGTATAAGTCACCGGCCCGCCGGTAAGTTCTGTAATACGTTTACCGGCTTTTTCCCGCATGATTTTTACATAGGGAGCACAGCGCGTATCAAGCCAGGAGTCGTAGCAGGTACAGGCCTGGCCTTGGACGTCTATGCCCATAATACCAGCCATCTGTCCATCGAGCCCGATCGCGGCAACGTCAGACGGAGAAATATTTTTCTCGCGAATGACCGAAGAAATCGTGCGAACGACCGCGCCATACAGATCATCCGCTTCCTGCCAGACAGTGCCCGGCTTGGGACTAACCAGAATCGAAGGCTCGAACGCGGAAGCAAGAATGGACAAGCTTTCGTCGAACAAGATACATTTGGTACCCTGCGTTCCTATGTCGAGACTGATCAAGAGATTTTTCATCACGCTATGGACTCTATTCTATTATATAAAGGCATCAACGTCTGTATTAACGGGTAATCAATTATTGTTTACCACTGTTTGTTATTATACATTGTCATTTCACTCTTGTCAACGTCTTTACGCAGAATTTTATCAATTTTTTACAAACTATCACCAATCGAGCATCATTGTCGCGTTGTCTCCAGCAATGACAGCTCTGATAGAAGCGAAAGAAACAGGATACCGTGAGTCTTTCACAGGACGTCCATACCCCTATTCGTAACAGTAGGAAGCCATACAGATCATACAAACGTCAAATAAACGCAATCTTCGCCGGGATTAACTAAGAACAATAGGAGTACTTGCGAAAGTTTCTCTAAGAACTTTACCACCTCGACGAGAGAAATTCAAATAGAAGCCTCGATAGGTAAACAAGAGTGTCATAAGACCCCCCCGAAAATGAAGAGTCGGGGGGGAGATATGAAGACGTCAGGCATCTTCCTCAGCAGCAATGTTTTCGGTCTGCCAGGGACGGGCACGGTTCAAATCCGATTTAAGAATATCCACGCAAGTGTTGACATTGTCAACGAGTTGAAAATCATACATGCCAACGCAGACGAAATCGGCACCGCCTTCAAAGGCATATCGAATCCCGACACTCGGATGTATGGCTCCGGCAGCACAAACTTTAAAGGCAATCCAAGGTTCCGGTCGAGTCGCGAAGAACTCGCGAGTTTCATCCGGGCAGCGACAATAAACATTGTCATATTCCTTACTATGCTGTCTGGACCAGTATTCAGAATGATGATAGGTTTTCATCCAGAAATCGGGAAGGATTCCTTTTTCAACCAGTTTTTGACAGGTTTCGATTCGATGAGCGCCCAGTCCGGCCAGCTTGCCCTGCTTGCGAGTCGCTTCCAAAACGGCGATAATGGCATCGTAGTCCTCGGTACGAACGTGCTCATCCGTCCATTCCCCGTTCGGATAACAGCCAACCGCGCCACCGTCGATAGACTGATTCACCTCCTTGACCGAACGTGAATCGCAAATATACTGAATCTCGCCGCCTGTCCATTTGTAATAATCCTGGAGCATGCTCAGGACTCCAGGATAGGCCAAAAAGGTATTCATCCCACACTCTTCAGCAAGGAGCAGCGTTTCGTAGACTTTTTGCTTTGTATTATAACGTTGGGCAAGATCTCCAACATAGATCAAGTCACGCGAATGAACGAAGCCGGTTAAGAGGTTACCCCCGAGAATCATTCGGCTGATTTTGACGTCGCCGATCTGAGTCATGGGCAGCTTTTCATTAAGTTGCGCGCGCTGCGGAAGTGTAAAGCTCGTGCGAGTGGCACCGGTAACACCATCAACCTCATGCTTCGTTGTCACCTCCTGTTCCTGAAACTGGTGTTGAGCAGACATGTATTCATCTGCCATTAATTTTTTGGCAAGATGTCCCTCTTCAAGACTGGAATAGGCAATAGTACCGCCCAAACTTGCAAGGGTAAGTTTTTTAATAACCTCTCGCCGTGTTGGTTTCTTTTCTGTCATTGTAAAGACCTTTCTCATTAAGTATACTACTTCAATACTACCGACACCTTCTGCAGGCGGGCTATTCAGTTATCGGCGTTGGCAAAACAACATAAAACCCTCTTCAATGCAAATTTCCCCGCTTGAATTAACAGGCTGACTGGAATTTCTCTTGAATCGTCTCTTTTATAACACAAAACAACAATCTTGTCAATGCTTTTTTATCATATTTACAAAAAAATGACACAAAACACCAAAACAAGATGGTATTTTTGCCTAGATTCACTAATTTACAATCAGAAAGATCCTTTCCAAAGGGGCTAAAGAGGACGTAGGTTGCAAATCACCAATCGGTAGAGCAAAAATCTTGGAAGCGGTTCCCAATGATTATTTCTATTTCCCTGAACACAAAAACATCACTATCTGCTTACTACAGAATAACTTGCAATGTTTTCCATGAACATCTAAGCAAACCTGACGTCACCCAAAAGTTTTATCTAAAGACAATAAAACACAACAAAAGACAATAAATCATCAAAAAACACTTGACAAATACTGTCTTTCTTGTTATACTAATATTCAGCAACAGGAAATTAGCTTGAGGTGCGAAAGTACCGCGGCTAAAACGGGCTTGTTGCAGGGGAAAAGTCAAATTGGATGAATGAGTTCCCCGTCAGCCCCCTCGATGCCAAAGGCAGGACTTTCGCCCGCGGACACACGGTGCGTTCTTCCTGCGTAAGGAGAATGCGTCCCGGGTTATTCATGGAACGATAGAGATGAAGTATGTGCAATCGGCAGTAGAAACACAACTTATTGGAAACGAAGTGCACATGTCCGACAAGCACTCCTCTTAAGGCGGTCCTTGAGCGCGGGAGTACGGGCTACGGATTTAAGGTGGACCGCGCGAAGTAACATGAACTAAAGCAACAGGAGTAAATTACAAGAAAAATGAATAACGATAAACTGGGAATCTGTTTGGTCGGTGCCGGACGGGCTGGCATGATACACGCACGTAATTACTTTGAGCGAATTACAAACGCCGATGTCGTCTGCGTTGTCGATGCCGTATCAGAAGCGGCGGAACAGGCAGCCAGCGAATTAAAGGCCGCGCGATTCGACACCGACTATCGCAACGTTCTGGACGACGACCGTATCGATGCCGTCGTAATTGCGGCGCCGACGGATCTGCACAAGAGAGTCGTTCTTGATTTTGCCGATGCGGGCAAAAGCATTTTCTGCGAGAAACCCATGGGAGTTACCGTCGCGGAATGCGATGAAATGATTCAACGTTGTGAGGCGAACAAGGTCATTTTGCAGATTGGTTTTATGCGCCGGCACGACAGCAGTTTTGTTCAGGCAAAAGAGCAGATCGCGGCAGGTGACATTGGAGACATTGTCCTTATTCAATCTTGTACCCGTGGCCCGTCAAAGCCGAAGCCGTGGATGTACGATATCAGTAAGAGCAATGGCATACTCGCCGAAGTCAACAGTCACGATATCGACAGTGTTCGCTGGTTCGCGGAATCCGAAATGGACCAACTTTATGCAATTGCCGGTAATTTCCGCAACCGTGAAATTGCGGAGCAGTATCCCGATTACTACGATAATCTTGTCATGTCCGGGACCTTTAAGAACGGCATACAATTTGTCATAACAGGCGCGTCCTATGTGCAATATGGATACGATTCCCGAATGGAAATTGTAGGGACCAAAGGGCGGATACAAATAGGGCGCAACGACAAGGCATTTTACAATTGTACTACACCGGGGCGTGGAACATGCACGCCTTTTATTGAGAGCTGGACCTCACTGTTCCATGAGGCGTACCTCGCTGAAGACAGACATTTCGTCGATTGTGTTCTGAACGGTCGCAACCCCAAAGTCACAGGACTTGACGGGCGTATGGCGGTTCATATTGTTGAAGTTGGGAACGAATCCATTCGTGAAAGAAAGATAAAAAAGGTGTGAGCCATGTTATGTATCAGATATCACGGACCACAAGACTTAAGAGTTGATGACATTTCCATACCGGCCATTGGCCCCGATGAATTGCTGATTAAGACAGAAGCGGCGGCCATATGCGGGTCCGATATTCGCATGTGGCAGAGCAATTTAATTCTGGCAAACGCCCCTCTTCCCTTGGTGTTGGGCCATGAGTTTGCCGGTGTTATTGTCAAAGCGGGCCGAAACGTAAAACACTATCGGGAAGGTATGCGTGTCGCGATTGCGCCGAACTTCGGATGCGGGACGTGTGACCAATGCGTATCGGGGAGAAGTCATCTATGTTCCGCGTACGAGGCATTTGGCGTTAATCTCAATGGCGCCTTTGCGGAGTATGTGCGAATACCGGAGACGCCCATACGCAATGGGAATCTGGTTGTCCTGCCGCCGAATGTAAGCTCGGAAGAAGCGGCTCTTAACGAACCACTCTCTTGTACCTATAACGGGTTCACGAAATGCACACCACAGTCGGGCGAAAGTGCCATGGTCATTGGCGCCGGACCGATCGGAATGATGCATGCCCAGCTATTACACATGGCCGGGCTTTCCGTAACAGTCAACGATCTGTCTGAATCAAGGCTCGATATTTGCAAAAAGATACTTCCTTTTGCCAATACGTACACTGGCAGCACCGGTCTGTCAGATTATGTTTACGATGTCACGAATGGTCGTGGTATGGATGTCGTTATTGTTGCCTGTCCTGTTCCGGCGGTACAGGCGAGCACACTTGCCCTTATGAACTATGGTGGTCGAATTAACTTTTTTGGCGGAGTCCCGAAGCATTTGCAGCCGGTGGCAATTGATACGAACTTGATCCATTACAAAGAACTCTGTTTGACAGGTTCCACGCGTTCGAGTGTGAGTCAGTTTCGAAAGACACTGGCCTTCATTGAACAAGGACACATTAACGTCAAAAGTCTTATAACGAGTCGATCGCCTGTAGAGGACGGTTTAACGGCATTTACCCGGGCGAAAGAGGGGGTTGGGTTGAAGAATGTTTTAACATTTCCGCCTGTCGCGAGTGCTGTAACATTTGCTCGCAGTAATTTTAGCGCCCTTGACGCGGTTTTACCAGTCGAAACTGGGGTATTAAAATAAGATTATGACCTGAGTGTTTGCAGAACCTGCCCTGGAGAGTGTTGTTCGCTAACTGCGTTTGGCGTTCAACAACGAACGCGGGTAGTTCACGTTACAATAATAAAAAATTTAGAGAAAGGTACCTACCAATGAAAAAATTCTGTCCAAAACGATGTTGCCTCGCTGCTTGCATGATTCTGACCTTTTTTCTCCTTTGCACGAGTTTTATTTCCGCTCTTTCTGCTCAAGAGAACGGAGAAAAAATACGTGTGCTGTTCATCTCGGGCGGACATCCGTTTAACGAAGAAGAACTCGACGCTTTCATGAACTCATTTCCTGAACTTGAGATTACCAAAGCGGTCATGCCAGCCGCTCGCGACCTGCTCAAGCCAGGCCTTGAATCGTCCTGTGATGTTGTCCTCTTTTATGACATGGACAACAGCCCTGTGAGTGAGGAGCAGAAGTCGAATTATGTCGCGCTCCTTAACAGCGGAATTGGTGTCTTCGCTTGGCATCATCATCTTTGCTCCAATCAGAATTGGGAGGAATACTACGACTTGGCCGGCGGCCGCACGTTCCTTGCCCCAACCGCCGATTATCGCGGGAAAGAGTATCCCGCATCCGTCTTCGCTTGCTGTCAACCCATCAAACTTCACGTGGAGAAACCGGACCACCCGGTTACCAAAGGAATCAGTGATTTTACCATAACAGACGAAATTTATGGTAAGCTTTTGATACATCCGGACGCTGAAGTTCTGCTGACATCGGACCACGAATTACAGAATCACATAACGGCCTGGATTTGGCATTATGGTAAGAGTACGATCGTCGCCAACCTGCTCGGACACGATTCCGTCGCCTGGAATCAGCCTGAATTTAAACAAATGTTTATCCAGACACTACGATTCCTGGCAGATGAAAAAGCGAAAACCACCGAATCACGTTAGATAGAAATTGTTTATTTTTTTGTAAATGCTCTGTCCTTCACATAGATTTTAGGATCTCCTTGAGTTTCATCCGTCTGCACTGATGACCGCACCAGTAGCAGACGGATGAAATATTTTTCTTTTGACGGAAGTTCAAGATTACTTGCATTTTTCTGAAAGACCACTCCAAGTCGATTCTTTTATCTCGCTTTACAAGGTGAGTACGTCATAGGATCGCAGCACCGGGGCACGACTCAGTCAGATTGGGGGTCAAATCAAGGTCGTAGCGACCGGTTACAAAACCAATCAGGTCGGTCACGAGACCGGGTACCACCTCAGCGTCCCACGATTCATTATTGTGCCCTACTGCCGTATAGCCAATACGACCTTTCCCTTCCTTCCGAGCCCAAGTCGAAGGGAAACGTGGACGGTCATAGCAGGAATTAACCCCTTCTTTGTCCATGCCATCTGTCTCCTGCGCAAGAATGACATGTAAATCCGGTGCAAAATTTTTCATGGAATACCATTCATCCAGGAATCGAAAACTCTTCCCCTGTTTGGAAATCCAGGGGAGAGTCGGGTCAATAACACTCAAGGTCACCTCCTGTTGATGACCATGTTGATAAAACTGTCCGCCAATCATTTTGATATATTCAGTTCGCTCCTCTATGGGTTGATTCTGAAGGCGATCGCCAGGTGTTTTCCATGTATCGACGGCGGAATGAATTCCGAGAAAACCTTTTCCCTTTTCCCGGATTGCGTGATAGAACCGGCGAATACCTTCTTTCGACATAACGGAAGAAGGAAAACGTCCGCCAGGTTGTTCCAATTCGCCGCAGGTATAAAAGACAAATGCCGCATATTGATCCAAATCGCCATCGAAGATTGTGCCTTCTTTGGTGCAATCGACCTCAAAGCCGTTTTCCCGTCCCATGCGTCTCAAGGCCCGACCAGCGACACTTTCGCCTTTTCCCAGATCGATCGTAGGTGCATGAACGAAATCGCTTGAGCGTTCGAAATAGAGAATCTTAACGGCTTTATCGACAGCAAAAAGTTGGCTCATTGGCAGAGACATTGTTAGAGCGGCCAATCCGCTCTGTTTTAAAAATTGACGTCTTTTCATTTTTTTCACACTTACACCTTTTTCCTTGTTAGTAGATGATCTAAACGTGGATTTCGAATTCTTTGCGGCGTTCACGAGTTGCGAATGTGGCCGCCTGTTCATCGCCAACGATGGATTCCGTTTTGGGGTCCCATTGTACTTTTCGACCCAGCCGCGCCGCAATGGCACAAACGTGACATACGTTCATGGTCAACAAATGCGTTTCAACATCGCTGGCAGGAAGTCCACCTTGTCGAATACATCTTGTAAAATTATACTTGTGACCTTCGACGGGTTTACCGCCATAGAGCTTGATATATTCTTCCTCTTTAAATGTATTTGGAGGTAATTCTTCGTATGGTTTCCCCTTGATTCTCATACGATTGACATGGATTTTACCTTTTTCACCTTCGAAGAGAATGCCACCATTGCCATCAGAAGATGAACTCACGACATGCATAACGAACCCGTCGTCAAAGGCAACAGGAATATCAAAATCGACACAGGTATTGTATCGGTCGTTGACCGTGGGATAACCGTCTTTGAACGGAACCGGATGCGTGGTATGCGTACCATCAATGGAGACGGGTCCAGTCCCTCGCGTCTGAAGTCCGAGAGCCCAGAGCGCTATGTCGATATTGTGCGCGCCCCAATCGGTAAATTTACCACCAGAATATTCGTACCACCAACGAAACTTGTCGTGCGCCCGGGTTTGTTCCACCTGCTTACCATGAGATTCGATGAAGTTATGACGATAAGCAGTCGTTGGCACCGGCCCTTGCCATAAATTCCAATCGAGAGAATCAGGTACCGGAGCTTCCGGAACAGGCTCAGAGGTGAGTCCGGGACCAAGATTGCATACAATGTTGGTCAGTTTTCCAAGGAATCCGTGCTGAACCATGAGAACCGCCGTCATGAACAGATCCTTTCTGCTTCTCTGCCAGGTATCGACACCGAAAACCAAGTTTGGATATTTTTTGCACGCTTTTCGTATGAGTTGATTTTCTTCCAGTGTGAGAGTAAGTGGTTTTTCACAGAAAACGTGTTTGCCTGCCTGAAGAGCTTCAATAGCAATTTTTGTATGCCAGTGGTCAACGGTGGAAATGCAGACGGCGTCGATATCCTTGCGGTCAAGAATCCGCTGATACTCTTTATAAGCATCAGGAGGGGTTATTGTGTCATCACGTTTCGTGCCAAGCTCTTTATTGGCAAGAGTACTTTCCAGACCGTATTTTGAATCAACGTCACAGATGGCGGCGATATCACAGACGTCGCGCATCTGATTAAACCCAAATGTATTTAATTTACCCATATAGCCGACACCGATACACCCCATGGTAACGCGTTCGCTTGGCGAAAGGGCCGCTGCGACTGGCCTTGGTCTGTTGAAAAAAATGGGGGGTGCGGCCACGGCCGCTACAGTTGAATTTCGCAAGAATGTCCTTCGTGATATTCTATTTTTCATTTTCTTTCCTTTTGTTGTATTTTTGTACACACTTTCCTCTCATTCGTTTCCAGTAGACCAAAGAAAGACGAATTGTAGGAACGTTAAGAAACAGTCAAACAAAACTTAACAGAGTGTCGCGAGGTACCGTTGACTATCCACAACACTCCGATGACTGGATATCAAAATAATGAACCAGTTCGCACGAATTCATCCACCAGATTGAGCAGAAATGCCTGATTACGGAATAACCAGGCGAAAACGTGAACGAAGATGGAACACCTTTTATAGAAACTCTATTTAAGATTCAGATCAAATGTGTTTTTTCCTTCCTTTATGGTGAAGGTCAGATTACTTGTTTCAAACTTTTGGTATTTTTCAGGAACGATATAATTAATCGGTTTCCGTTCTTCAGGAGTGCCAGGCATACCCTTGGGGGGTGGCAAGAGAACAATGCTATAATCTCCTGTTGGAATAGCGTTAATACTATACGTACCGTCCTCGGCAATCGGACATCCGCCACCTTTACCACGTTCCGACCCGCGAAATGAAATCTCACCATTGGTCACTGACTGGCCTTTATACGTAACCATTCCTGTAATGCTTCCGGTCGGTTCTTTTTGTTTAATACAACCGGTAAACACCACAATGGAAACAAACACAATCATGAGGGTAACAATATTTTTGTACATTCTATTTTCTTTCTTTGCAAATGCGTGGTACATTACAATTCGCGTTAATCAAAGACTCGTGACAGCGCCTTCATTGGAGCAGCAGAGAACACGTAGAGCATAAAAATCCATCGTCTCGCTCAAGAATCGCACGGAACCGTCCCCTAAGACACCATTGACGCCCCCGGAATGATTGGAAGCCAAGGGAATGTTGGCGGCGTAGGAATACATGTTTTGCGATGAAATAAAATCTGCGTTAATGGACAAAGCCACGGTTGTGATGCCACAGGAATAGGTCTCTCCTGCAGAATTCGCAAGCTTCGATATAGTAACCTCTTCAGGATGATCTGTAGCCATATTGTCGATCTTGGCACCATACCATCCGCCATTAAAGGACGAAGTGGGAAAATATTTAACTCCATTATAAAAACCGGATCCACACTGCTCTGCCAACATTAAGGTATTGCTGGTCCCATCAGTTATGGAAGCAAACGATTTGCGCTCGTTCAAAACGAGAATACCAGTATTTGCATTGTAGCCATAGGTGCTGTTGTAATCAAAAACGTTTGTGCGACCAGTGGCTGTCGGTGTTGTGCCTGGGTCTGTATAGGCCCCAGAAATTCCAACATAATCGATCACCATAAAGTGCGTTCCACTGTCTGTATAATTATACATATGTGACGAAGATATTGGTGATATGTAGTATGCGACGCCCTGTCGTTCGTCAAGCGGATCTATTGGGTTGGAAGGGCAGACGTATGGACTTAAAACAACATTGGACAGAGCATAATTTTTCATTGACGAAGTGACTTTTCTCGCGGCAAAGGTCTCTGAAAAATCAAGCTGTGAATAAAGAACTTGTTGTTCAATATAAGGCAAAATAGAGACACGCCAATTATGTGCACCACGCATATTGCCGCTCGCCCAACGGGTTTGAGCATCGTAGTCGGTCCGGCTTCCTGCCGGGAAGACGCTGTAGACATCGTGGTAGTTGTGCATGGCGAGGCCAAGCTGTTTAAGGTTGTTGGTACACTGCATGCGTCGTGCCGCCTCGCGTGCGGCTTGGACTGCTGGCAAAAGGAGCGCGATTAAGATTCCGATAATCGCAATGACTACCAGAAGTTCCACGAGCGTAAAGCCCACAATTCGTTGCACAGTTTGAACTGACTTTTTCATTGTCTTTTCTTCCTTTCTTCAAGTCGGGGCTACGTGAACCGCTGAATTCGGACCATCCGAAATGTGATTCGCATACTTTCCGACATAATGTAACGTTTTAACTTAACGTCCTTTGGCCGATTCGAAAATCAACAGTTGACTTATCGAACCGCCAAAATGACGACTACTGACCAGGCCACCGAAGTTGATAAAATTCCCAACGTAAAGGTCACCACAAACAACAGGAGTCATCTGTCGCCACCGTTCGGTGAGAATACAATTTTCATTAAGATACATACGTATCTGTTTCATATCGGCATCGAAGACGACCGAAAGGTCCATCCAGGTTCCCCAGCGCTTACGCGTAATAACGGAAGGAGACACGTAATAATCGGCGTTGCGTTCACCGCTGGAGATTTGTAATTGTACTTCTCCCGTTTTGAGAATTTGTACGAGAAATGCCCCTTTTTCTTTCATAAACCGGTCACTGGCAACGAGGACATTACCTTCATTTTCCGGACGATTAACCTGTATGCGGGCCGTGATTTTTATACTCGGATAACTCCCGGGCAGTTTGATGACGCCATAGCCGCTCGGTTGGTTAAACAGAATCGCCGAAGTATTCGTCCATTCCCCCCCGCTCAACTTACACTTTTTCAGAATAAGATCCGGACAGATCGATTGTCCACGTGTGGCGAGGTTTGGAAATTCACTTTGTTTGGATCGTCGGACCCCGGTCACGTCGAAACGGGCCAGAAGACTCGGATCTTCGGCAACAACAGCGTCAGCGAGTTTCTTCTCGTTGAGCATAATTTCAGATTTCTGTTGCACTTTTGCGTCGAATTCCTCGGTATCTATATATTTGGAGTTCGCGAAGGATCGGACGAAATTTTCAAGCTGGCCCGACAGATTATAGCGTAGGCCCTGATCCGCGAACAGTGAAATCACTTTCTTGGAAGGGGACAGATAATCGACGTTACCTTTGACGACTTCCACTTGTGTATTTTCATTTGTAACGTCGATAAAAAATTCCGTTCCGCGGTCAACGACATTTCCGTTGGGGGTAACAATTTCGTAGCCGCGGGCAGCACGAGGAACACTGGCACTTATCTTGCCGGAGGAACAAATGGCTTTCATGGGATCGGCAACGATCAGGTCGCCTGGCCCCTCTAAAATAAGGGTTGTTCCGTTCTTCATCTCCAATTGGACGAGCCCTGATTTCAGGTGGTATTGACTTTCGTCGACCAGTTGTCCGCGTGAATAGACTTCGGCATTGTCGGCCCAGACGGCGTCGATCGTCTCGGTGACCCGGGCCATGGTTGGAATGGCATTTCCCGAAGCTGATCGGAGAAGTGGCATGAAGGCATAGAGCAGCGTAAGAGTCAGTGCGGCGAAAAGCAGAACGGCAGTGGTTCGAAAGAGTATGCGTCGCCCTTTACGCGATATCAGGATACGAACGGGGTACTTTAATGCATTATGGGCAAGCAATTGCAATCTTTTCACACCGGTCGGGGCCACAGGCACATCCACATGCAAGACCTGTTCGCTGAAATTTCGCTTGTCGGCGAGGGAAGCAGCGAGCGAATCGGCCAGGAAATGCGACGGCTGAAGAAGAGCCACAGCAGAGGCGGTGGAATCGGCAAACGACGGCAGGACAAGCTGACCGTATTCCGCCTTAATATTGCGGAAACGGCGTGATTTCTCCTTAAGGAACAGATCGAGTAAAACATTTAAAACGAGTGAACGGCCTGCCTCTTTATCCGCTTGCACAAGCTGTAAGAGGCGCAGCGCACCCGCTTCAGTAAGCGTCTCGTCTATATAGCTTCCGATTAACTCAAACAGCTCAGCACTCTGCTGGGTCGTAACTGTATTGTCTTGCTCGCTATTTGCCATGGTGTAACCTCCGCAACAGTCCTTCAATACATCGACCAACGGTTGCCCTGGCTCGCGAAATCAGGTTGTATAAGACGCTTGGTTTGCGTGAGGTCCGCTGCGCAATTTCGACGATCGGAACACCTTGGACGTAGTGTTCAACGAGCAGTTCGCGACTGTGCTGCGGCAAACGGTGCAGACAAATATTTAACGCGGAAAATTCCTCCTCCAGATTTTCGCCTTTTGTATCGGCATCCCAAAGTGAGGTTTCGCTGCGCACGTACTCGGCCAGTTTAGCCAGCCCTAACGGGAGTGAATCATTTCGCCGCCGCCAGTACCCGTGTGCGGTATGAACAGTAATCTGACGAAGTAAGGGACGAACATCCGTAGCCAAGTCCCAATCCTGTTTCCCTTCAACGAACGCAACAAAAACATCATTGACAACATCATCGATTAAATCAGACGCGGGTGCGTTAAGCATAGCCACGAAACGGACAAAATCGTGATGCTTCAGGAAGAGTTCCGAACGATTGGATGCCTCAAAGGTCCTCGGTTTACTCAAGTTGTCGGGCTGATGTGTATCCATGGTACTCTCCCGTGCTACTTTATATTGTCATTGTCCTGTGAAGGAATCCAACGCATTCGTTCCATAGTGCCGTATTCGTCGGCAAGCTGAAAGTTGCCTTGTATTGATTACTAACAATCACCGGCAAAACCTATCAAAAAAAATGAGAAAAAACTAAAAAAACGGGCCGATTCTTTCAAGAAGACACAAAAGATTAGATGTAAGTCAATATAGCAAAACATGTTATGAGCGATTCTTGATTGCAAAGATTTTTTTGTGAACAATATTAGCCGCCTGATGCGACAATATTTCTTTTTAGGAGAATGAATTGACAAATATTGTTTTTGAGTTTACGAGAAGGTTTGTAAAACTCTATTTAAATGCTAATACGGAATACTAAAAAGTCATCATTTTATCAATACACTGTGCTCATTTTATTTGTCACGCAAACACTTTACGTATCCATTTTAGAAATATAAACACTGAAATCGAGTAAAAAGCATGGGAAACTCTGGGATATATCGTGGAAAGTTAATAAAACAACCGATTAAGCTCAACATCGTTCCTAAAAAACGCCCCTGAGGGGAAAAAAAAAAATTCGATTTTTTATGCCGCCTTTCAGGGTCGAAAATGATTAACTTATAGAGGAAGAGCTTGAAAGCGTTCGGTTCAACCGGTTCCCTCTAAAAATCCGGTTCCAGACCCGTATTCACTGTGGCCATACAGAGAGTAGACCTGGCTTGTACGGCATGCCGTGAGAGTAATGGAGATGGAGGTTCGGTAATGAAGATGGAGAAAATTAATGCCACGACAAAAATCAGCACAGAGCGTTACGACATCACGACGAGTGAGTAAGGAGGAAGCCATGTCGCTTTTCCTTGCCCATTATCATTACGTGGAAGCGGTTGCGTTCAACGCTGCACCTTTGGCTTCGGTTCAGCATGATATTGTCAACGACGCATTTGTTGTCTTTGTTGAAAAGGCCACGACCTGGGAAATAAATGAGGATATAAAGCCACTTTTGCGTCAAATTACGCAAAACATAGCCAAACGATACTGGGAGGATCATCTTCGCAATCAGCCGGAAAAAATCCAACAGCTATATCATTACGGTCTGGGCAGTCCCGACTTGTTCTTTAAGGAAGAGGAGGAATCGACGTTTAGTGAGTATCTGTCGGCGCTTCGTTTTTGCATGGACAAGTTGCCGGCGTTAAGTCGTGAATTGGTAGAGTTTTTCTATGTTCAGGGCTTGGCGTTCACGGAGATAGCGTCGCGAACGGGCCGAAAAGTCAAGACCTTGCGCAAGGCCCTAAGTCGCTTACGTCGCAGTATAGGCAAGTGCATTCTGTCAGTAATCAAGACGGAGGTGCACTATGAGTAGCGAAATTTTTAATGACTGCGATTTCCTTGTAGACCGTTTTCTTGCAGGTGAACTTACAGAAGAAGAGAGTGAAGTCCTGTTAAAATGGATGCAGGAAGATGAGGCGAATCGTGAGTTTTTCCGCATGAATATACTTACTGACTTTCTCCTGCGTAAGCGGACAGATGAGCTTGAAAAGATACGAAAAATGACACTGGGGACCGGCAGTTCCGGTTTCATTTGCGAGAAGCGGGCTTACCTTGCGGCGCGGACAGCGGCCCGGCTTAGCGAGAGTCGCTGGGTGTGCGGTGCGGGTACCTTCTTAAAGAAATGTTTTTGGCCGAACAAGCACGACTGGGAAGAATCCGTGGCGCCCGTTTTTACACTGCTGATTTTGCTCTTTGCGGTTGCCTATGTGTCTGTCTATGCACTTATTGTATTTCAGAGCATGCCGAAAGACGACCCGATAACAACAATGGCCCGAGTCAATGAAGTCATTAATGTTGTCTGGTCCGAAGGTGCTGTTGCGTATAAAGCGGGTGAATTAATAGACCAATCGGAATTTCAACTTGACGAGGGCTTGGTGCAACTTGAAATGAACAATGGAACGACGCTTGTCGTGGAAGGTCCGGCTCATCTTGAGATAAAGGACCCCATGAACGCTGTGTGTACACTCGGCCGTATTAGTGTAAACGTTTCGCCCGCCGCAACGGGATATAAAATGCTCACTCCTTATGGCAACGTTATCGACTACGGCACTGAATTCCTTGCTAGTGTCTCTCCGCAAGGAACGCATGTGGACGTAGTCAACGGGAAAGTGGATTTTCATTCCGAGGATAATCCGATCGTTCCCTTGGTCGCAAACCAATCACTTAAGATTAACGCGGACCATAAAATCAGTATGACTTCGGTCTCGCCTAACTGCCGATATATAGGCCGAAAAGAGCTGGAAAAACGTATTGACGTGGAAGCGAAAAAGGAACTGGCGGTCAAGGAAAGTATTGTTTCCAAAATTGCTGGCGATCCCGATTTGCTGGCACGTTTTGATTTTACAAATATTTCACGGGGGAAAGTCGTTAACGAGTCCGAGGTTGGACGGACCGTTACCAGGAATGCCGTTACGCGTTCTGTTAAGAGGAGTCGCGGCCGCATTTCTCGAACTCGTGCTATTTCCATTTACTCGTCACGATCAACAGTGTTCACCGAAATTCCGACCTCTTGCGAGAGTATGACACTTGATATGGTGGCACAAATCAAGCGGTTGAAAGGAGAAGGAAACCTGCTTTTTGCGTCGGAGGTTACGAACAATGGCCAGCGAAAATTTCAGGTCCAGATACAGCATGACGGACGAATACAGGTACGTCTTCAGGACAATGAAGGTAATTTTGAGTATTATGAAACGAGTATTGTCGTCAGTAGAAGAATGCTGGGTACCTGGATGAGATTCACTTTCGTCCTCGATTACGAAGCTAAACGAATACGCGTTTATGTGGACGGTCGCTTGGACACCGAGCGTAAATGGCTCAATCCGCAGTCAATTCGATTGGGAGATTCGACCATAGGAAACGCCCTTCCCGAAAAGGGGTCTTTGGCGAATCACGCCCTGAACGGGAGTCTGGCGGGTTTCACCCTCTGGCAGCGTGCCTTAACGGAACAGGAAATCAACTCATTAACACTTGATTAGAAAGATTGCTGTTATTGAGAGTTTTTTACCATGACAGATACCGAGACGAAAGGATTCCATGTTTTCAGATGGTCTGATTACACGAGGAATGTTGATGTTTCGGAAATTCACCACTTAACGAAGGAGAAAAAAAGATGAAACAGAGTATGAAAACATTCAAGCGAATGGCAGCATTCACCCTTGTTGAATTGCTGGTCGTAATTGCGATCATAGGTATATTGATCGCGTTACTTTTGCCAGCTGTGCAGGCAGCGCGTGAGGCTGCCCGGCGAATGGAGTGTACCAACCATATGAAACAGATTGCCATTGGTATGCACAATTACCAATCGGCGCATGGTTGTTTCCCGGCAGGTAGTCTCTTCTCACAAACCATTCACGACGACGACGCACTCCGCGGTCCCAATACAAATGTACAGAGCGTTGAATCAGAAGACCCCGGTTGTCATTGGTATACCGGGAGTATGGGTTGGCCAGCCGCCATTCTTCCCTCCTGGAAGCCGTAGCCCTTTATGAAAAGGTTGATTTTTCTGTGGGTTCCTATCAGGTGTACGAAATCGGATATGGCTCCGCGGAAGAAGGCCCGGCAAGCGCAGGTCACGCGAATAATAAGGAAGTGGCCGAGAATGCTCCTGATACGTTCCGCTGCCCCTCCGCCATGGATGGTCCGTTCAAAAAAGGCACCTATAAAGATTATTCGGCCGCGGGCGGGACAATTTTCTTTTATTGGAATCCGGGCAGTAACAGTTGGAAGGATCGCCGGAGTGACACGAAACAGGATTATACACTGACGTACCCGAGTCGACGACGGACCAGTGCGGCCGTTTTCTGCCAGAATAGTTGGTATTCCTTCAAGGACATTGTCGATGGTACCTCCAATACATTTCTGCTCTTGGAAGCGATGAACACAATTTCCATGATTGATTATGAAGGCAACAGAAAGACTTTCAATTTTAACTCATTTATTTGGAACGGCGGATGGGATACCGGATATGTAATGAGTTGCGGGAGCAACAGCAGTTTTCAGCCCAATTCGGGAACGCAATACCCTTGGGAAGTCGCTCGTGGTGCCCGATCTGCTCACCCCGGCGGTATTAATGCGGCCATGGCGGATGCCTCTGTTCGTTTTATTTCGGAAACAGTTAATCTCAACGCATATAGCGCCGCGTTTACCCGGTCCGGAGGTGAAAATTTCGAGCTTCCGTAATTTGTGAATCAATGTATGTACAGAGAAGGCATACAAAAAAACTCTTCTCTGTACTTACAATCATAATTCACTAATAAAATATACAAAAATTAACAATGAGATGAGGGGTATTATGAAAACTGTTCGAAAGATTATAACTGTCTTTGTTTTGGTAGCCGCTTGTGGTGCCATTTTTTCCGGCTGCGGCCAGCGTTACGATACGTGTGAGGTGGAAGGAATTTTGACTTGCGACGGCAAGCCGGTTCCGAGCACGGAAGTCTATTTTCAGCCGGCAAACGGCGACCGTGGAGGTGTCTCGCTTACCGATGCGAACGGGCATTTCGTCGTTCGCTACACACGCGACACGGTTGGCATTCCCCCCGGACAATACAAGGTTTTTATTGGAATTCAGACTAAGTCCAAAGAGCGGGACAGCATTCCAGATTTCAAAAAAATTCTCAATAAATACAGCAAGGAAAACACGCCTATCGAGATGACGATTGACAAGAAGATTAAAGATCTGAAAATTGACCTGACCTTGAAATAAGTTGTCAATGCTTGCGTCGCCGGCCAGAAAGGATATCCATTATGGTTCGGTGATGCATTACCCGGCCACAAAGTTGGGATTTCGAGAGAGTTGAAAAATTCTCTTCACCCCACTTGCATTTTGGGAAGAAGCTGTTAGACTATGAAATTAGTCCCAAAGGATGAATCACCGTCTTGTAATGCTGTTATGCTAACGTAGCATGAAATTTATTTCGAGTAATCAAATGACTTAAGCCGGTATTAACAGGTCCTGTAGACAGGTTAGCGTTCTTGGTTTGAACGCGCAGTACGTGTTAGGTCGGTATTTAGGAAGAGAGAAGTATCGTGAAGAAAATATTTTTCTGTTTGCTTGCCTTGGTTCTGACGACGTCAGCCGTACTGGCGGAAGAGACCTTGCGTATGGGCAGCTACAACGTCGAATACAGTGAAAACGCAACTGCGGAAGAGATCGGCGAAATGCTGAAAGCCTATAACCTTGATATAGTCGGTTTCAACGAAGCACCCGATGGTGACTGGACAGCCCGAGTCGGTAAGGCCATGGGTCTGGACAATGTCTATGTCGGGACCGTTTCATCAGCGAATCACGTAAATAAATACAAAACGATTTTAAGTCGATATCCGCTGACGAACTGCCATGAATTTGAACTAGACGCTGCCGGGGGCTGGAATCCGGCTTCTGCCGTTGGCGCTGAAATTCAAGTTGGCACGCATTCGATCAGTTTTTATTCAACGCACATCTGCTTCAATGGAAATCAGGATGACCACGCCAAGCTGTTGGTTGACTCAATTATGAAAGCTGACAAGACAGATCTGATTATCGTAGTGGGCGACTTCAACTGCAAAGTGGACCACACATCGGGAATTAAGCACTTTTTCGATGTTGGTTTTAAGAACATGTGGCTTGAACTTGGCATTGATACAACAGATTTGTATACATGGAACGCCTTGAACCCGGAAGAGAACCTCGGAGTCATCGACCAAATTGTCGTCAAGGGGAATGCTGAATTCACAGACGGTAATATGATAGAGCTGGAAAGACCGCTTTCCGACCACAAGCCCATCTGGTGTGAAATCAAATTTTAGCGCAGTTTAACCGCAAGACAATTGCGCTTCGTTCTGACCCAATTTGGAACGATAAGGTTTATGTCCTCCATGTTCGTTGCACATGATAACATCGCATTTATCCGATAAGGTAGATGAAATGTTATTATGTGCAACGTTAGTTTTTTACAACGTTAGCGAGAAGGTAATACAATGTTTTGCAAAACAGATGAAACAAAAGAGACGACCAGTCTGGAAAATCCCGTCCTGCCCCGAATTAAACGTGAGCGAATTGTTTCGCTGGACGCGTTACGCGGCTTCGACATTTTCCTGCTCCTTTTTCTGTCGATTTATGGTGCATTCAGTTCGGGACCGGTAGCCACGTACTGGGGTGACTCCGCATTTTGGCAGGCCTTTACGCCGCAAATGAATCACCATCCGTGGCATGGTTTCAGATTGTGCGATCTTATTATGCCGTTGTTTCTTTTCATGACCGGTGCGACAATTCCGCTTTCGCTGTCGAAATACGTTGGTCCTGACGGACTGCGGCCCACGGTGCGTACCTGGTGGCGCATTGTGCGTCGCGTTCTGTTATTGTGGATTTTCGGCATGATGATTCAGGGGAACCTGCTGGCCCTCGTTCCATCAAACTTCAAGTTCTATTCCAATACACTTCAAGCAATTGCGGCGGGCTATTTTATCTCCTGTCTGGTCTATCTTTTCCTGCCGCGATGGAGTCAGTGGCTGACCTTCTTTCTGCTCCTTTTCGCGTATTGGGGTGCTTTCACTTGGCTAAAATTCGGTGACTATGGCGGCGGAAGTTTTGACCCGGACACAAACCTAGCCTATGGAATTGACGTCGCGGTCCTTGGTCGATTTCGCAATATAACGGAAATTGGCGAAAACGGTGAAATTATCTTCAATACGGGCTATCAATACACATGGGTTTTCAGTTCTCTTACTTTTGCGGCGACCACGCTGTCAGGCATGTTCGCCGGCGAACTGCTCAACCGATCGCATCGTAAAGAGCAGTCCAGCGACACGCCCGTGGAAAAGAAACGGCCACTGCAATATAAAACTTTTGCAATTCTTCTGGTTGCCGGCCTGGTTTCGCTTACTCTTGGCATTCTTTGGGACGCTATTCCCGCGGGAAAATTCGGCTACTGTCCCAATATAAAGATTATTTGGACGCCTTCGATGGTGCTTTACAGTTCCGGATTGAGTCTGCTCCTGCTGGCTTTCTTCTACCTGTTCTATGACGTCATCAAGCTGACGTGGCTTAAAACATTTTTTGTTGTGCTGGGTATGAACGCGTTCACGGCCTATATTCTTTCGCACGTATTGCATTTCGAGCAAATTGCCAGTTGGGTCCTTTATGGTCTGGAGCAATACACAGGCGTGTGGTACGGGACGATTTTAGCAGTTGGCGGATTTTGGCTGTTGTGGTATCTGCTTTGGGCAATGTACCGCTGCGGGAAATTCCTTCGTGTCTGACATGGCGGTAAATTTTACACCAAAACGGAATCAGCGTCCGCGAATACGCCGATGGTATTCCTGAAGTGAGCAGACGCTGACCGGTTCCTGGTCGGACTGGGCATCGAGTCCCTCAAGAGCGGCGACCAGGGCCGTAACCGTTGTCGTAATGGGAATCCCGGCGGCCAGGGCACTGCGACGCATACGTATTTCGTCGACCTTGGACGCGGCGCCCGTTTCCGGCGAATTGACAATCCACTGAATCTTCTTTTCGGCAATGAGGTCGAGCAGGTTGGGCCGCCCGGCACTGATGCGAAAGACAGCGTGGCACGGTATGCCTGCGTCGTACAGTCGCGTGGCTGTTCCGCACGTTGCGTAGACGGTAAAACCTTTCCGGACGAGTTCCCGGGCACTGGAAAGGGCTTCGAGTTTGTCTTCATCGCGTAACGAGAGGAAAACGCCACCGGACGCCGGTATCGCATTACCTGCTGCCGACTGACTCTTCAAATAGGCCAAGCCGCGACTGAAGTCAATTCCCATAACCTCACCGGTCGATTTCATCTCCGGGGTAAGGACAACATCGACGCCATCGAATTTCACAAACGGAAAGACCGCTTCTTTAAAGGCGACGTAGGGTATGGAGACTTCATGAAGGAAACCCAGCTCTTCGAGCGATTTTCCGACCATACACAGGGCAGCCAGCTTCGCCAGCGGAACGCCAATGGACTTACTGGCGAACGGAATCGTACGCGAGGCACGCGGGTTCACTTCGAGAATATAGACTTGGTCGTTCTGCACAGCGAACTGAATATTCATCAACCCCTTAACGTGCAACTGTTTTGCCAGAGCCAGGGCATGAGTTCGAACGGTTTCGAGTACAAGCGGACTGAGACTGTGCGGAGGAATGGAACACGCTGAATCCCCTGAATGAATGCCTGCCCGTTCAACGTGTTCCATTATCGCGCCAATGACAGTTTTCGTGCCGTCGGAAATGCAATCGACGTCCAGCTCGGTGGCGTTTTCGAGAAAGCGGTCGATGAGAATCGGCTTCCCTTCAGAAACAAGTTGAGCCTCTTCCACATAGCGTCGCAAATATTTTTCTTTATAGACAATGACCATAGCGCGACCACCGAGAACGAACGAAGGACGCACGAGCACAGGATACCCGATTCTCTCGCCAATATCGACCGCTTCCTGAATGGAATGAGCAATTCCGGAAGGAGGCTGAAGGATACCAAGTCGTTCGGCGAGTTGTTTGAAATAATCACGGTCTTCCGCCGCATCAATATCGGCAGGAGCGGTTCCGATCACAGGCACACCAGACCTGGCAAGTTCGTCGGCAAGATTCAACGGAGTCTGACCGCCAAACTGAACAATCACACCGTCGCACTGCTCACGCTCGTAAATGGCAAGGACATCTTCCAAGGTAAGCGGCTCAAAATAGAGCTTGTCACTTGTATCGTAGTCGGTCGAAACGGTCTCCGGATTACTGTTGACCATAATGGTTTCGAAGCCGGCCTCACGCAATGCGAAAGATGCGTGAACGCAGCAGTAATCGAACTCAATCCCCTGCCCTATGCGATTGGGACCACCTCCAAGAATCATGATTTTCTTCTTGTCTGTCGGGAGGACCGGCTCGTCATATTCGTCCCAGGCGGAGTAGTAATAGGGGGTAGCCGCAGCGAATTCTCCCGCACACGTATCAACCGTACCAAAGACGGGAACAATGCCAAGCGACTTGCGTAGTTCGCGAATTTCCCCTTCCGTTTTTTTCAGCAGGAAAGCCAACTGCCGGTCGCTAAAGCCAAGTTGCTTCGCGCGGCGCAGAACATCCGGGTCAGTAGAAATGCGCGATTCGAAGTCGACCAGTTCCTTCATTTTGCGAAGGAAGAAGCGATCGATTTTCGTAAGTTCATGCACCAGGTCAACCGACCAGCCACGAGCAAAAGCGGCATGAATTTTAAAGATACGGTTGGGACTGGGCTGCTGAAGACGTGTCTGTAAGTTCTCATCGTCCATGGCCAGAAAAGGAGCGTCCTTAACATCGGCGCCGAATCCGGACCGCCCGACTTCCAGCGAACGAATAGCCTTTTGAAACGAGGACTGAAATGTACGCCCTATGGCCATGGCTTCGCCAACAGACATCATTTGTGTGCCCAGTGTGTGGCCGGCAGTGGGGAATTTTTCAAAGGTAAAACGGGGTATTTTTGTAACAACGTAATCCAGAGCCGGTTCAAAGCAACAGGGGGTTGTTTGCGTTATGTCGTTAACCAGCTCATCGAGTGTGTAACCAACGGCCAAGAGCGCTGCAATTTTTGCAATGGGGAACCCGGTCGCTTTACTGGCCAAGGCACTACTTCTGGACACTCGCGGATTCATTTCAATAATAACGCGTCGACCCGTTTCAGGATTGACGGCCCACTGCACATTGGAGCCCCCTGTTTCGACACCAATCGCTTCGAGAACACGAAGAGAATCGTCCCGCATCTGTTGATACTGCCGGTCGGAGAGAGTTTGCGCCGGAGCCACGGTAATGGAGTCGCCGGTATGAACACCCATAGGGTCGACATTTTCTATGGAGCAGACGATAACAGATGTATTGTTGCGGTCGCGTATGACTTCCAGTTCAAATTCTTTCCACCCGAGGAGCGACTCTTCGATCAGAACTTCGGACGTGGGACTGGCATGGAGTCCTTTGCGAACGAGATCCTTGAATTCTTCCGGATCGTGAGCAATGCCACCGCCGGAGCCCCCGAGCGTAAAACCGGGTCGGAGGATAAGCGGCCAGGAGCCAATTTCATCCGCGGCGTCGCGTGCCTCTTGCATGGAATGTGCGGAAACGGAAACCGGCGTATCAAGCCCGAGTTTATTCATGGCTTCCTTAAACAGGAGTCGGTCCTCCGCACGCCGTATAACCTCCGCATTTGCGCCAATAAGTTCCACTTGATAGCGTTTACAGATTCCTTTTTCCGCAAGTTCCATGGCCAGATTGAGCGCAGTCTGACCGCCCAGCGTCGGGAGCAGGGCGTCCGGACGCTCGCGTCTTATGATCTCGTGCAGTGAATCAAAAGTAAGGGGTTCTATGTAGGTCCGGTCGGCAAATTCAGGGTCCGTCATAATCGTCGCCGGATTGCTGTTGACCAGGAGAATTTCGTAGCCCTCCCGCTTGAGTACTTTACAGGCCTGTACTCCGGAATAGTCGAATTCACAACCCTGACCGATAACAATCGGACCGGACCCTATTATCATAATCTTTTTTATATCTGTTCGCTTTGGCATTGTACTTTTCCTGAAGTCCCAAGTGGGCGGTCACGAATTGACAACCAGGTCAAAAAATTGACGAAAGAGCGAGAGGGAATCGTTCGGACCCGGCGCCGCTTCCGGATGGTATTGAACGGCAAACATGGGCAACTCACGATGTCGAAACCCTTCCACCGTTCGGTCGTTCAAGTTGATGTGCGTCAGTTCAAGCGAATCCGGCAGCGACGATTCGAGCACTGCGTAATTATGATTCTGACTCGTTATGGCAACCCGGTTATCCGCAAGAGCAAGGACCGGATGGTTACACCCGTGATGCCCGAATTTTAATTTTTCGCACGAGGCGCCGCAAGCCAGCGCGAGAATCTGGTGCCCCAGGCAAATACCCATAACCGGAATGCGACCAAGGAAGAAACGCGCGACGTCAACGGCGCCGATAACGCCTCTCGGGTCGCCAGGTCCGTTCGAGAGAAAGAGAGCATCAGGCTTCGTCTGCCAGACCGTCGCCGGGGGAGTCGAGGCCGGAACGACATCAACCTGGAAACCGGCAAGAGCCAATTGTCGAAGTATGTCATATTTAACGCCGAAATCGTAGACGACAACGCGACGCGCCCCGTCTTCGTTCCAGCGATACGCCTTGTCCGTAGAGACAGCAGACGCGGTATCCTTATGGTCAAGCCCCTCCCAACGCTGGGCCAGCAGAACGCCTTCTTCCGGCGTAAGCGGGCCGTTCGAGGCATGAAGCCACGCCTTTTGTACCCCTCGCTCTCGCAAATGGAGTACGAGTCGACGTGTATCCAGACCACTCAAAGCGGGCTTACCATAGTCGGTCATGTAGTCCTGCAAAGAAGATTCCGCGGCAAAGTTCGACGCCGGGTTCATATTGCGAAGAAGAATCCCGCTTAAAAAAACGCCCCGACTTTGGGCATCGTTGCGATTGCAACCGTAGTTACCAATTTCCGGGGCGGTGAAAACGACGAACTGACCGGCGTAGGAAGGATCCGTTATGATCTCCTGATATCCGGTCATTCCGGTATTAAAGACGACCTCACCAGACGCGTCGACCGGGGCAGCACAAGACTGCCCGAAGAAGACTTCACCGTCGGCGAGCGCGAGAAAATGTTGGTGATTCATGGTTCCTTTGTCTGCTAGTAAATAAAGAGCATTTCGCGATATTTCGCCAGAGGCCATCTTGCGTCATCCACGATATGCTCAAGAGCGTCCACGGTTTCTCGAAGGTCCGTCATGGCGGCAAGGATTTCCTCGTGAAGGCCACGAAGGGCCCGAGCCAAGACGTCACTTCGCGTTTGCAGTTCGGTCATACGTCGCCCGAGCAGTGCCGCCTTCTGACGCAGCACATCCTGCTCGCCGGCAAACTGACAGTCCATCGCAACCTGGCACGCAGAGGCCAGACGTCGATATTCGTCAATGACAACCGGCATGATTATGCTCTGGGCCATTTCCAAGGCAGTTTCACCTTCAATCCGGACCTTCCGGTGATATTCCTCCTGGAAAACTTCGAACCGGGAATCAATTTCCATATCGGAGAAGATATCATACTTTCGGAACAGATCTTTACTCACCTGGGAATCAAAGGCACGAAGGGCTTCCATGGTCGTTTTAAGGTTCGGGAGACCGCGCCGGGCAGCTTCCGCGACCCACTCGTCGCTGTAGTTATTGCCGTTAAAGACGACCCGCTTGTGCCGACCAAAAGTCTCTTTAAGCAACTTTTGCAGGCCTTCATTGAAGAGGTTATCGGAAAGCTGTTCCAATTGCTCCGAAAAGAAGTCGAGTGACTCGGCCACAATCGTATTCAGGACAATATTGGCACCGGCACAAGACTGACTCGAACCACAAGCGCGAAACTCGAACTTGTTGCCCGTAAAGGCAAAAGGACTCGTCCGATTCCTGTCCGTAGCGTCGCGAGGAAGCGGCGGAAGCGAATCCACGCCGACCCGCATGGCGTCTGGATGATGACTCTTCATGACGCCGCCTTTTTCAATTTGCGCCATGACTTCCATGAGCTGGTCGCCGAGAAAGACGGACATAATGGCCGGCGGGGCCTCATTTGCGCCCAGTCGATGCTCATTTCCGGCGCCGGCCGTAGACGAGCGAAGGATGTCGCTGTGCAGGTCAACCGCGCGGATAATGGCACAAAGCACAGTTAAGAAGACGGCGTTTTCCTGCGGGTCGTGCCCCGGGTCGAGAAGATTCCGATACCCATAGGCCACGGACCAGTTGTTATGCTTACCAGAACCGTTCACGCCGTCAAAAGGCTTCTCGTGGAGCAGACAGACCAACCCATGGCGGTCGGCCACTTGACGCAAAACCTCCATCGTCAACATATTATGATCGACGGCCAAGTTCAGGTCTTCAAAGATGGGCGCGACTTCGAACTGGGCAGGCGCGACTTCGTTGTGCCGCGTTTTCGCCGGAATGCCAAGTTTCCACAGCTCATCCTCCACTTCGGTCATGAAGGCGAGCACTCGAGGCTTAATCGAACCAAAATAGTGGTCTTCCAACTGCTGATGCTTGGCCGGAGGGGAGCCGAACACGGTGCGCCCTGTCTGAACCAGGTCAGGCCGATGGAGGTAGAAATTTTTGTCGATCAGGAAGTACTCCTGCTCAACGCCCAAGGTAACGCGTGTGTGCGATTGGGGCGCTTTAAAACACCGCATAAGGCGTTCAACAGCTTTTGTAACTGCTTGTATCGAGCGGAGTAACGGCGTTTTTTTATCGAGAACCTCACCACGATAGGAGCAGAATATGGTCGGTATGCAAAGCGTGGCGCCGTTGCGGTGACGCTTGATAAAGGCCGGACTGGTCGGGTCCCATGCCGTATAACCGCGTGCCTCAAAGGTGCACCGGAGCCCGCCCGAGGGAAAGCTGGACGCGTCCGGCTCACCCTGAATCAGGTTCTTCCCGGAAAAATTCATAACCGCCTCGCCCGCGTCAGTCAGGTCCAGAAACGAGTCATGCTTTTCGGCCGTGCCGCCGGTGAGCGGCTGGAACCAGTGTGTAAAGTGGGTCGCGCCGTGCGAGATTGCCCATTCTTTCATTGCATTGGCGACATCGTCGGCGATACTGGGGTCGAACGGAGCCTCGCCTCGGATGGTTGCGAGCAATTTTTTCGCCACGGTATTGGGAAGAAACCGACGTATGGCCGCTTCATTAAAGACGTTTTCACCGAAATGATTGGTGCTGGCCGGGGATTCCTCTCGCATGGGAACCACCGGATATGCGGCAACCGTATCGATCGCGTGAATTCGATTGCTACTACTCATTCTTCTACTCCTGGTAAGGGTTAAAGGTTGAACTCCGCTCGTTAGAATAGCAAAAACCATGCCAAAACATATATTTTGCCTCCACGCCCCCAAAAACCGAACTGGATCCGTTCCGTTCCCGCCTTTCATTCGAAAGGAATATTACAAAATTGTAATACCACCGACGCCCTTCGGCCTAAAATTGTAATGGTGAGCAAACCATCCAACCTGTAATACATGAGTATAACACAGAAATAAAAGTCGCACAGGCGACCATTTTTGCCTATTCTTGAAAAAATGGCGATTTTGATAGCGACAGGAATCTTTTTTTTTGCTATAGTATCAACAATGGTATCAAGAGAAGTAACTGGTGTGTGCTACTCCCTCTAACCCACAACAAGAAGCGCAAGGACCATGTTCAATCAGGACAAGACAGAAGCCGCTACCCCGCGACGGCGTCAACAGGCACAAGAGAAAGGTCAGTTTGCCAAGAGTCAGGATCTGGCAGCCTGTCTTCCTCTTCTGGCAGGAGTCCTCTTTTTTCTTGTCATGGGGGACGCATTCGTCCGCGACTTGACCACCTTGGTTGAGGAAAATCTCACGCGTGCCTTCTGGCTAACGGCCGATTTTGACTTAATTCTTCCCTATCTTACCCAACTTACCATACACATACTCGGATTACTTCTCGGCCTCTTGGTGGTACTCCTGCTGGCAGGACTGGGGGGCACGTTCCTACAGTCGGGCTGGAATTTTCACTTTGAAAAGGCCCTGCCCCATTTTGAGCGACTGGACCCAGCGGCCGGGCTGGCACGCATCTTTTCGCTCGAGGGAGTCGTTCGGGGAGCAACGGTCGTGCTGAAACTCGGCGTTTGCGGCGGGATTGCCTGGCTTTTGCTCCGTTCGGAGTTGTCGGCGGTCGCACGCGCGGGCGAATTGTCCTGCGGGCAACTGGCTCTCTGGCTGGGCCACCTACTTATAAAGTCTGCCATGGCAATAGTTTCTGGTCTTATTGTACTATCCGCTTTTGACTATCTTTGGCAGCGATATAAGTGGGAGCGTGACCTCCGCATGACCGTACAGGAGGTACGTGAAGAAATGAAGGAAACCTTGGGCGACCCACAGGTCATCAAGCGACGGCGTCAGAGGCAGTACGAGATCTCTTCCCGCAGGTAAACTTCTGTCTTCGGCCAAAAAAATTCAAATATCCCGGGGCGAGGCACTACCAAAGTTCGCCTGATTTGTTATAATTACAGGAATAGTCAGGAGATTTAAGCGTCTTATGAGTGTCTGTTCTGCGGCCTACGCACCAGCGAAGCCGGACAAACCGTTCACGCGTGATGACTGTTACGTTTTTTCGGTGTCGGATAGCTACACTTTTAAGTCGTTATTACCGTTCACTTGGTCACCCCAATTATTTCCGAAAGGATTATGCCGTGTCAGTATCTGAAAGATTAGCGAAAATTAACAGTATCTTTTATCCCAAATCCATTGCCGTCGTTGGTGCCTCCGCACGAGCCGGAAGTGTTGGCAACGACGTTCTTAAGAACCTGGTCAAGGATTTTACCGGAACGATTTATCCGGTCAACCCTAAAGGCGGTGAAATACTGGGTTTGGAGTCGTTCACCTCGCTAACCGCCATTCCGGGAAGCGTCGATTTGGTCGTCGTGGTCGTTCCCGCGAAGGCCGTCCCTGGCGTTATTGACCAGTGCCGTGAGAAGCAGGTCCAAGGCATCATTATCATCTCGGCCGGCTTCAAAGAGACGGGTCGCGAGGGACTCGAGCGGGAACGGGAACTGACCAAAGCCGTGCAGGAAGCAGGCATTCCGTTAATTGGTCCGAACTGTCTGGGCATCATCAATCCGGAAGCCGGCGTTCGCATGAATGCCAGTTTTGCCTCGAAAATTTGCGACGAAGGGTCCTTGGCCTTCATCTCACAGTCGGGTGCCCTTTGCACCTCCGTTCTGGACTACGCCGAGGCGCGTCGCATGGGCTTCAGCAAGTTCGTCAGCTTTGGTAACAAGGCCGACGTCAAGGAAGTCGATCTGCTGGAATACCTGGCGGACGACCCGAAGACGAAAGTCATTGCCATG
This sequence comes from Planctomycetia bacterium, assembly GCA_030539295.1. Lineage (GTDB taxonomy): Bacteria > Planctomycetota > Planctomycetia > Pirellulales > Thermoguttaceae > JAUNBG01. The sequence goes on from JAUNSJ010000001.1 coordinate 105,600, forward strand.
TATCTGGAAGACATTAGCGACGGCAAGCGGTTCCAGGAAATCGCCTCGAAGATCTTCTGGGAAAAGGGAAAAACAATTCTCTGCCTGAAGTCTGGGCGGTCGGCCGAAGGCGCGAAAGCGGTCAGCAGTCACACCGGTTCTCTGGCCGGAAGTGACCGGGTCTACGACGCGCTGCTAACGCAGTCGGGAGTTCAACGGGTGAATTCCGTGGCGGAACTGTTCGACGTTGCCTCGCTGTACACGACGCAGCCGCTCCCGAAAGGTCGACGTCTGGCCATTATTACAAACGCAGGCGGCCCTGGCATTATGGCTACGGACGCGGCGGTCAAGGCCGGCTTGAAGCTCGCGGAAATTAGTGAAGCCACAAAAAATGACCTGCGCGACAAGATGCCGGAAGCCGCCTCGTTACGCAATCCGATCGACGTGCTCGGCGATGCGAAAAACGATCGATATGAAGCGGCCGTGGCCTCCATTATGGCCGATCCGAACGTCGATATGGGAATGGTTATCCTGACGCCCCAGTCCATGACCGACGTTGACAAGATTGGTGAAGTAATTCCAAACGTTGTCAAAAATTGTGGTAAGCCGGTCATTTGCTCCTTTATGGGTGCGGCCGACGTACAAAAGGGTGTCGACAATCTGCTCGCCGGAGGCGTTCCGAACTATTCGTTCCCGGAAGCCGGTATTTACGCGCTCGGCGAAGCCGTTAAACTGGCGGAATACCAGCAGCTGGGCGGTCGGGAATATGCCTCGTTAACAGATTGTGACGTCGAAAAGGCCAAGCAGGTCATCAACGATTTCCTCGGCTCCGATAAAGAAAAATATCTCACCCAGGCCGACTGCCGCGCTCTGTTCGCTTGCTATAAACTGCCGCTGCTGGCCAGTGGAATTGCCAAGAGTGCCGATGAAGCTGCTGATATCGTGGCAAAAATCGGAACCAAAGTCGTCATGAAAGTCATGTCCGCCGATGTCGTTCACAAGTTCGACGCCGGGGGCGTTCTCCTTAATATAGAAGGTGCGGACGGTGCTCGGGCAGGCTATGCCAAGATCTATGAAAACGTGGCCAAGAGTGTGCCCGGCGCTAAAATCGACGGTATTCTGATTGAGCAGATGGCCGAAAAGGGCGTTGAAGTCATTCTCGGCTGTAATCGTGACGCAAGCTTCGGTCCGCTCATGATGTTCGGACTGGGCGGAACTCTCGTTGAACTGCTTAAGGACGTCTCCTTCCGGTTGGCGCCCATGTGGCGATCGAGTGCGGAAAAGATGATCCGTGAAATCAAGGCCTTTAAGGTTCTTGACGGTTACCGGGGTGCTCCGAAATGCGACTTGGCCGCCGTTGAAGACACGCTACTCCGCTTCTCCACGATGATGATTAACCATCCGGAAATTGCCGAATGCGATATAAACCCGCTTATCGTGCACGCCGAAGGTAAGGGCTGCTCCGTGGCCGACAGCCGCGTTATGCTCCGCCGCAAATAATCGGTTGTGATATTTTTGTCCACGCGACGAAATTGGCGAAAAGGTCTGTTTTCTCTCTGAAGGCAGACCTTTTTCTGTTTACAATTGGCTTCAGTCCGCGTATAATATAGTATGATACAAAGGACAGCAGACTCGAGACCTTACGCCGTGCCGAAGGGAATCGGGCAGAAAATTCCATGGCTCTTACCGGACAGGATTCCCTATGAAACGCAGCGGACACGTTTTGTTTAAGGTCTTACTGGGGGCATTTATTGCTCTCATTTCATTCTCCCTGACAGGCTTTGGACAGGATGCCCCGGAAGATACGCAGGAGGTCGCCGCGCGATTTCTTGACCTGCTGCTAAAAGACCCAAAGCCAGGTACCGCCCTCAATCGAACCGCAAGTTTCTATCGCAACACGAACCGATTTTCTGAGCTGGAAGCCTTGTGCGAACAAAAGAGAAAGGACTCGCCAAACGATGTGCGGTCGTGGCTCCTCTCTGGTCTGATTGCCTATACAAGCGGCCATACCGACGAAGCGATTGACTTTTTGAAAAAATCTCTTGACTTCCCGAAAAGCAATACAGAATCCTCCTTGCTGCTAGCTCAGCTCCTGCATGCAAAAGGTGAAACGAACGAGGCCTGCGATATATTGGCCTCTCTTCTGAAGCAGACACAAACTTCTGCCGAACGACTGCTCCTGCTGCAAACACTCGGTCAATACTACGAGCGATTAGGACGCCGTAACGAGGCGGAAAAAATATGGACTGAAATTGAACAGACCTGGCCGGATAACCTGGAAGTACGCGCGCAACTGGCGGAACTCCTCCATGAAGAAGGTCAGTATGAACAGGCACTCCGACACTACGAATATCTGGCGCAAAAGTCAGGCGACGCTTACGCACGATTTCAATGGCAGATGGCCGCGGCCAGGGATAAATTTCTCATCGGTCGAAAATCAGAGGCTCTGGCTGAACTGTCCGACACGCTCGACTCACTCGCACCCGATAGCTGGCTCGTCGGCGAAGTTTGCAAAAATGTGGATGACTTGTTTCGTCTGCACCCCGATACCATTTCACAACTTCAGTGGTATCGGGAAGCCATTGAACAGCACAAGGGAGGCTTGACTCTGCAATGTCATTTCTGCAAACTTTTGCAACAGTCAGGAAAACTTGATGAATCACGGACACTGCTTGACAAGATTACTGCAGAATTTCCCGAGGCGAATGAGCCGCGTTATCTGCGTATTTCCATCGCACTGCTTGAAAACAATTATGCCTTGGCAACTGAACAATATGAAATGCTCGCTGAAAAGAATGCCGACGATCCCGACTTGATTATTCAATGGGGATATACCGTATTTAATAACAGGTCACTTCCGGAAGAATCACGACGGGACGAAGTGAAAACCATTTGGTCACGACTCGCGACGGGGCACGAGTCCGACCCGGCCCGTCTCTGTATGCTGGCTGACCTGTTCGCAAAAACAGAATTCGTGGAGGACGCCGAACGTCTGTATCGTCGCTGCATTGAACTTGAACCGGATAATCCCGCAAATTACGAAAATCTTGCTCATTTCTACGATCAAGTTCATCGTCCGACGGACGCGGTCGCGATGGTCAACGCCATGACGCAAGACGAGCGTGCCACAAAGGAAAATCTGATCCGTGGCAGCGATACTCTTCTCGCTCTTGGATATACGAAAGAAGCGGAAGAATTCTTGCACCAGGCAAAAGCAATTGCCCCGGATGATTTCGATGTTGCACGCCGTCTGACTCTGGTTTACCTGAATCAAAAGGACTATTCGGCCGCAGAGGATTCGTGTGCCGAACTGAATCGACTCGCAGAGAATGAGGCCGGGAAACAGATCGCCGGCGAGCTGCTTCTTCGCCTCTACCGGGAAACCCACACGGGTCAGGAGAAATTAACCGCACTGGAAAAGCAACTGAACGACGACACTGCGGCAATATGGGACGTGTGGCTTCTTTTGCGTCTGGCCCGGGAACTCGGGTCCCAAGAAATACAAATTCGTGCAATGGAGAAACTCATTGCAAGCTCACCGAATTCCATATTCTTCCTGACCGAAGCGGCACAAACGTGCGCCGCTGTCGGGGAGCAGGAAAAAGCAATTGAATTCTATGAAAAACTTGCAATACTCGATTCCGTTCACAGACTGGACCATTGGCGTACTCTGGCCAACTTACAGTGCCGTTCGGGCAACTTGTCAGCGGCCCTGGCTACGGCCGAAAAAATGACCGCTTCAGCACCAAGCGATTTGAGTACCGCCCGACTCCTTGCGGATCTGCTCAAGCAGTCGGGCCGCATCGACGATTGTATCGACGTATTGCGAGCTGCTGTTTATGAACATCCGGAGGATGATGCCGTGGCCCTGGCCTATGCAACAGCACTCGTTGATTCCGGCCAAGGAGACCAGGCGGACAACTTTCTGCGGGAACGACTTAATGGCCCGGCCGCCCAAATCATGCGTGAAATCATGGTACTTCACGCTTATTTTAAAAATCCCGACATGCCTGCAAAACGGATTCAACACGCGGTTGATTTTCTCAAGTCCGCGCAGCTGGACCCAGAGTCTTCACTTCTACTTGCGAAGACTCTGTGCCAAATGAATCGTATTTCGGAAGCGAAAGAAATTTTCACAAAATTAACATTACAACCAATACAAGGGCTTACTTCATACCAAATACTTAACCAACTCAAGTCCTCCGGCTCCGAATGTCGGCCATTGGCGATCGACTATGCAAAGAAAATCATTCGCTCACTTCCCCGGTTGGATCAGGCCAATGGTTCCAGCGACGCCCGTGTCATGGAGAATGCCATTGAATTTCTTCAGGAGCAGAATGAGCTTTCTGAAGCAGCGAAGGAACTTGAAGACATTTTGAAATTCGGCAAACCTTCAATAACAATACTGCAAAGTCTTGTCGCTTCCTGCCTGTCGTCCAATCAGAAGGAAAAGGCCCAGGAACTGCTCCATACTTACATGCCAAAAATCGACGTTCAACCCGAACAGATCTTAATTCCCGCCACTTTGTATTTGGATGCAGAACTCATGGAAGAGGCATCTGATTTTCTAAAAAATGCAATGAAAGAGCAACCGGAATTTGTTTTCGCATGCGACTACTGGAACGTGCACGAAGTTTTTCAGCGATGCGGTATGGCCGCCGACCTTCTGGAACATTTAAAAAGCCTTCCTGACAGCTTATTGGCCCGTAACATAGCTCAAATTGGGGGGTGTCTGCACAACTATTTTCTTCACAAAGACACACATGACAAGGCAGCTGAGTTCCGTGACTATCTTTGGAATTTGCCAGATATAAAAAACGGTCCCACGCAACGTGACATTCGCATACAACTGGCGAACTCCATGGAAGGTTTGCCGCCAAAGGATGCCAAATTATTTTTGCAATATATTGTTACGGACGCAATTAAACCTGGCCGTTCGCCATCGGAATACGCAACGCCTGGCGGAGATATCCACATAATTTCCTCCTGGTGTGATACCGAAGCATGGAGCACATCAATACTGTTGCTTGACTCCATGACGGAAGATTCCGAACGCACTGCTTTTGCGGCGGAAACGAAGGCCATTGTAAAATTGTGGAATGAGCTGCCAGAGGACCAACGTGACAAGATTCGCTATCTCGACGCAATTGCAATGGACCTTATGCTGGCGTCAGAACGCAACGACCTTGAACGCGCAAAGGAGATGCTTGAGCTTATGGCCATGTGGCCGGCTCAGGACCCTCAACTTCTAAAGGTGCGTACTGCAATCGGTTTGGTTTTGGCACGTAGCAGTAGCGATGAACTCAACACAAAGGCACTGGAAATTCTTTTAAAGTGTAAAGAACAGAGCGATCTGCAATGCACATCCGTGGTTAACACCGTTATAGCGGAGTTGTTAAAAAAACAGAAGGCCCCTGAAAAATAGCGTGCTGGTCCGAAGACCGTGGCAAAACAGAATCGTGCGATGCCCGCCTGCCCGTTAATGTAAGAGAGGGGATTACACAATTGATGAACGTTCAGGAGAGGTCGTTGCCTGGATTATAGTAGCTGCGATACCAGTCAACGAACCGGCGTACGCCCTCCTCCAGCGGAACTTTGTGTTTGAACCCAATGTCCGTGGGGAGATTGGTCATGTCAGCGTAGGTTATGTACATATCGCCCGGTTGCATGGGAAGCATTCTTTTTTTCGCAACTTTTCCCAGAGTGGTCTCTATAATATCAATGAGGTGTGCCAACTGCACAGGGGAACTGTTGCCGAGATTATAAATGCGAAATGGGGCACAGGCGGAGTCCGGCAGCTGAATTGCGTCACTGGGATTCTCGTCACGCCGCGGCGGATTATCGAGCACGCCTAAAACACCGTCGACAATATCATCGATATACGTAAAATCACGCTTCATATCGCCACCATTAAAGACGTCGATAGTACCGTTTTCAAGAATGGTTTTAACGAATTTAAAAATGGCCATGTCGGGCCGTCCCCAGGGGCCATAGACGGTAAAGAAGCGGAGACCGGTTGTGGGCAGGTCGTAGAGATGACTGTAGGAATGCGCAAGCAACTCATTAGCGCGCTTCGTCGCCGCGTACAGACTTAGGGGATGGTCCACAGCGTCATGTTCAGAATACGGAACCTTCCGGTTACCACCATAAACGGAACTTGAAGAGGCATAAATGAGGTGCCCTACCCCTTCCTGGCGACATCCTTCCAGTATGTTGACAAAACCGGCAAGATTACTGTCGAGATAGGAATAGGGGTCGAGAAGAGAATGACGAACTCCTGCCTGGGCCGCGAGATGAATGACGTGCGAAAAGGAATAACGTTGGAACAATGACTGCATCACAAGCCGGTCAGCAACGTCTGTTTTTTCAAAATGAAACAGTGGACCACTTTCACTTTGTTGCAATGTTTCCAGCCGCGATTGTTTGAGAGAGACGTCGTAGTACGCATTCATATTATCGATTCCGACGACAGGTATTCCCCTCGCAGTCAGGGCACTCGCCACATGAAAACCAATAAACCCCGCTGCGCCCGTGACAAGAATCATCTTTATTTCTCCCTGGGAAATTGTGAACCTGGTATACCCATTGCATAATATTCAAAGCCGGCATTGCACAAATCGAAACGTTCAAACTGATTGCGACCGTCGAAAATAATCGGAAGGAGCAAGCGAGAGCGAAGTTCGTCGAGATCGGGACTGCGAAAGACGGACCACTCGGTTAACAGAATCAGGGCCGACGCCCCGTCCAACGCATCGTACTTACTTTTGCAATACGCCACGGACGAGGCCAAATCGTGAAAGTAAAAAGATTGGGCCTGTGGCATTGCCTTAGGGTCGAAGGTCTGTATTTTGGCACCGCGGCGCACGAGTTCACGCACGGTCACAAGAGATGGAGCCTCTCTCATATCGTCTGTGTTCGGCTTGAACGAAAGTCCCCAAACGGCAAATGTCAAACCATTAAGGGAATCGCCAAATCGACGGACAATTTTTCGATGAATTAAAGTTTTTTGGTCGTCATTAACTTTTTCGATTGCCTCAATAAGGCAGGAGCAGGAGTTCTGTTCCTTCATAACGCGAATCAGTGCAGCGGTATCTTTTGGGAAACAACTTCCGCCATAGCCGCAGCCGGGATAAAGAAAAGCGGTTCCTATTCGACTGTCCGCCCCCATTCCGGCGCGGACCTTACTTACATTGGCCCCCACACATTCACAAAGTTGCGCGATTTCATTCATGAAACTAATACGGCAGGCCAGCATGGCATTGGCAGCGTATTTTGTGAGTTCCGCACTGCGAACGTCCATGGCAATAAGAGAATTACCACGTAAAATAAAGGGTTCATAGAGCGATTCCAGGACGGCCAGAGAGTCAGCGGAGTCCGCACCAATCACAACGCGGTCAGGGCGCATGAAATCGGCAACGGCACTCCCTTCTTTCAAAAATTCCGGATTACTCACAACGTCGAAATGAAAGGCTCCCACACTGGCGTCGTGCTTTGCCCGGGCCTGGAGCGCGATTTGAATCGTCTCCCGAACGCGGTCGGCCGTGCCAACCGGAACGGTCGATTTATCCACGATAACAAGCGGTCCGGACATGCATTCACCAATTTCGCGGGCAACAGCGAGGACATAGGAAAGGTCGGCACTGCCGTCTTCCCCCATGGGTGTCCCGACAGCAATAAAGACGACTTCCGCATTTTCAATAGCCTCGGCAAGCGAGGTGGAAAACTTAAGGTCCCCGGAATCGCAATTACGCTTGACCATTTCGGCAAGGCCAGGTTCGTAGATCGGGATGCACCCCTGGCGAAGAGATTGTATTTTCTCTTTGTCTGTATCGACACAAATAACCCGATTACCCATTTCGGCGAAACAGGTTCCTGTAACGAGGCCAACATATCCGGTACCAACAACGACAATTCGCATGAAAACCGCCTTTTAAACGAAAATAAAATGTATCGAGGACAGGTTAGTAAAGCCGTACGTATTCCGGCATTGCTCCGACGAGCGGTCGCAAATAGTCGAGACATTCCGGAGTAACGTCAAGGCGATCATTGCAAATAAAGTGATCCGGCATTGGCTTTTCGCCCAAAGCGACCTCAGCGAGCGGAGCGGTACCAAAGCCGATTTTATAAGGGGCATTGGATACTCTTTCCATGGTGACCATGACACCACTTTTGCCTTCGAGCGCGAGTTCAACGGCGCGGCGGCCACACTGCCAGGCCTCATCAATATCCGTTTCACTGGCGCGATCCGCGGCGGCCATTTGCAGCGATTCCGTAACCTGGAATTCACCACGCCAGCCAAATTCATCGGCGATCATGCGATGCAACATCATGGCGGCGCTCGTACCAGCCATGGCGCCAAATTCAACATTTGAGAAATTATCAGCGACCTGCGAGGCACTTACCGGACGTCCATCGGCATAACAGACCCCTTCGCCGCAAACGATACTGACCCAACCATACTTATCATGTGCCTCTTTGACCTCACGAAGGAACTGTTCGCGAACGAAGGGACGTTCCGGAAGGAGGATAATATGAGGGGCATCGCCATCAGCCGTCCGCGCACAGGCCGCAGCCGCAGGGAGCCAACCGGCACTGCGACCCACCGTTTGGAAAATGGTATACTGATCGACTTTCTTCATGTCCCGGGCAAGAATACCTGCCTGTCGAACGGAAAGGGCAACATATCGGGCAGCGGAAGGAAAGCCCGGCGTGTGGTCCGTGGCGAACAAGTCGTTATCGACCGTCTTGGGAATGCCGATTCCGCGAAGGTCGTACCCCTGTTGCTTGCAATAGGCTTCCACGCGATGAATCGTGTCCATCGTATCGTTACCGCCAATGAGGAAATAGAATCGGACATTATGCTTCTTAAGTTGCGCGAGAACGGGTTCAAAGTCGGGTTCTTTCAGTTTGTATCGGCAACTACCCAACGCACTCGAAGGTGTTGTTTTCAAGCCCTCGATTACGTTTGCCGGCTGGCAACCGAGGTCCAGATATTGATCTTGCAGAAATCCCTCGATCCCCCATTTCATTCCGAGTATTTTTTCAATTTTGCAGTCAGCATTACCACTCTGTCCAAGTTCCAAACATGCTTGTATAACTCCACACAAACTCGAGTTGATTACACTGGTCGGACCACCACTTTGTCCAATTATGGCATTTCCCTTAAGCATGACAGTTCCCTTTCTTTTTCTCTTTTAAAAATAAAACAGCTTTATATTTTACCCGGATTCAGTTTTTTGGAATTTGTAAAGTCCATTGCACGAGATTGCGAACAAACCTGGCATAGGATTCACCCACCTCAATAGATTCCGATTCAATATTTTGAAAAACGCGTTCGCGTCCCCAGTCAACGAATCCGCCTACCCAATGCGGGGCCAGATCCGAGGTAAACGCGGCGGTGCGCCCCTGTCCGTACTGACCTATAACGAGCAGAGGAGCGCGGTCCAGCGGTCGTATAACACAGGCATCGCCACTGAGAAGCGGCATGGTAATTTGCTCCACAAACGAATGTAGCGAGGCAATATCACTTCGGCCTTCATCGACTTCATCGCTTAGAATGCAAATATCGAACCGCGTGCCATACAGCAGAGTCGTCGCACCTTTTTTCGCCGTGACCGCATTGTAACCGACGACACCACCAGGATGCTTCCAGTCAAGCCCCTCGGTAATTTCATGCGGCATACCCCGGGTTATGAGTATGCCCAAAGGGGAGCAACATCGGTCATCCTTCTCCTGCATTTGAACCGGAAGGACAGCGGCCAGAGGCGTTTTATTGTATTCGCCTTCTTTTCCATGAAAGCTTTCCCAGCCACCAATCATGAGAAAACCACTACCTAAATCATGCACACATCCTGCAATGTGCTCCATATCGCCAGGTCGGAACTGACGCGAGGGGTAATCGCTGACAATATACATGGCGTATCGATGATTTTGAAAATCTTCTGAAGGACGATCAGTGCTGTTAATATGCACATAGTCGAGACCATAATGCTTCATAATACCGCACAAATAAACCGCGGCACCAGGAATTCCATCGTCGCCAAAATAACATATTTTATTTATGAATACGGGTTCCATACTTCTCTTCATACAGTTTGTATCTTCCAAAAAACTTTATTTTAAAAAAAGTCTTTCGAAAAAACGGGTGTGCACCGGAATTGTCGTGAACGCACTCACAGGTAACATTCACGCGGTCACCGGAGAAAAACCAGTTCGTTACTTGAACAGTTTATTACAGGCGGACGAGTCGAATATATCGAATTTCATCTCGCGAATAAATTCTATGGGTCCTGTTTGACGCAGTGCCTCGACCAGAAGTTCGATCTGCTCCTGACTCTTGTATGCATAGATCGCATCGAGCCGTCGTTCGCACAACTCACCAGTCACACGAATACGAAGTTCCGGCGGGGCAATAAAATTGCTGTAGGTTGGGTATTCATACAAATAAGGAATCTTTTCAAGCGGGGCACCGAGTTCCGGCCAAATATTGCCCTGCGCGTGAAAGATACTGATGACCATTTCGGAATTCGTCATGCGATGGTCAGGATGCAGATCCGTAATCGACGGCAGGAAAATTCGAGTCGGTCGCACCGTGCGAAGGAGCCATGTGTACGAATTTTGAAGACCGGTCGCCCCTTTGAGAACGGGGCCTGTCGCACTGGCCGTGGCAAAACGACGTCCGCCCTGCAGATTTAAGCTCCCGTCGTCAAAGCCCAGGAAATAGACGCGGCTTTTGTCCAGACCCATGATGCGAAACGAGTCCAGGCACTCCTTTTCTCGCACTTTCGCTATGGTCTTCTTGACCTTGGGCGAGCAGTAGCCCATTTTGCCGTTTGTCGTTATACCGGCGAAAACTTGTATGCCCGCCTCGACTGCCGCCAAAAAGGTCAGACCGCAGCCGCTGACGATATCGTCGTCGTGTGCCGACATGAACAACCAGCGTTCCTGGCCCTCTTGCCAGTCGGACCAAATATCGCCTGGCTTTACCGAAGATTTCACCCGACTTCCCGTACGTCGATCGTACGTTACCTGACGGACTTCCGTTGTTTTAACCTGTTTTTTTACTGCCATGATTTAACTCCAAAAAAGTGCCACCTATAACCACGCGTCCGGCGCAGGGCACCGGACACAATTCTTTTCGCGGGGGACCTTAACAAATCAACCGACAAATTCATTTCCGATTTTGCGCGCTCGCGTCGGCTTATCCAAATCGATACCCAGCGCGACGCCGGTCTGGACCAGGAGATTCCATCCGGCCATGAGCTGGAAGAACATATCGTAGCCCTTGAGTGTCGGAAGCTTTATGGTTGGGAAAATCGTATCTTCCGAAGCTATGGCGATAACGGTCAGTCCGGCCCGGCCTTCGATAAGTTCTTTAATCTTTTGGCACTCCGAGGGGAATGGATCGATCAGCACACAGGCTTCGCCCGCATTCATCACTTCCTCGACCCCATGAAGCAAATAGGTACCCTCAAGGTAATCGCTCTTCTTGCGCGTGATTTCGTTCGTCTTGAGCGTAAGTTCTTCGGCAACGCCGTTATTCCGACCGGCAAAATAGAGCATGGGAGCGTTTGCCAGCTTCTTGATCAGTTCGGGGTCGTATTCCGCTTCCATAATCTCCCGGGCAAACTGACCGGCCTGCTCCGCCTGTTTCGGGCAGTCGCAGTCAATCATATTACAAAGAAGTGACCGCGTCAAAAGGGCCTGTTCCACCACACTCTTGGTCGCGGCAACGGCCTCCTCTTTGCCACAGGACAGAATATAGCACTGATCCGTCATTTCCTCAAGTTTCGTATTAACGTTGGCCGTAACACCAATTCGGTTGCGGTGACCGTTTTCGCCCAATCTTTTCATAAGGCCAACGATTTCCTTCGTTTGGCCACTATTGGAAGCACCAACGACAACCCAGTCGGCCAGATCGTACTCCGATGCCTGAAAACTCCCTTCCGTCCCGACCGCAATCGGCAATCCACGCTTCATAACGCCATAAATGAAACTTTTGGCCGGAAAAATACGACTCGAACCTTCGCCTGTGAGGAAGACACGACCCTGACTCTTAATTCGGTCGGCGGCCGCTTTTGTTTGACCAAAATCAAAGTGTGAAATGACATCGGCCGTCTGCAGCATTTCGCGAACGAGGGCAAATCGGTTGTATTTTTCGTTATTTGGATTCATGACAAAATCTCCTGGGCTATGGTTGCTTAACACACAAACGGCTCTATTCACTTTGAAATACAGTCGTTTTATCTTCTTAAAAAACAAATTGGAATCGTCATTATACTCTATTTTTCTCCACTCGTAAAGAGTCACGGGCCCAAGAAACGCGATTTAACGCTGATTAATGTCTGTTTTTCGACCGGGTCAGAGAGCAAGGGCTCCAGGGAGAGGCACAAAGCGCGATAAAAGTCGTTCTGAGAGAACTGGTGCGGGGGAATTTCCGCAATTCTGACATCTTCGGCCGGTGCCAACTTGCTCAAGTCCCTTTCGGGAACAGGCGTTGAAAAGGGCTGGTCCGTGAATTCGTCGGGATGCTGACGGTTACGCAGACGCAAAAAGCCAGTGACATTTAAGAGAATCGACTCCTTTATATTCCAAGTGGAGATATTGACCGCGTCGGGCGCGGGACTGGAGGTTACGGCGGTCATAAGGGGCGTGTTATTGAGCTTAACAACGGACCCCAGAAGAGAAACCGTCAGCGGAAATAGCGTCCGATGCGTCTCTTTTTGTTCGTGACGCACAAGGGCATCGCGACACAGAATCAAAGCGTGGTCGAAAACCAAGTCCGTGGCCGCTGTCTCCTGAACGATTGGACCATTCTGATCATAGCGAAAGAGAGACCCCGTTGTGTTAATACCACAGTCCGTAAAGGAGAGTTTAGCCGCGACTTGAATCGCCGTGCGGAAAAGGGTCGCCTCGCCGCAAATAACGCTACCAGTTGCTGTTACAGTTGAGCCAGTGCGAATATTCGGCAGCGGCTGGTTGCCATATTCCGTGCCAAACCCGGAACCTGGATCCGCCGTGCCTGGCCCCGATTCCCGAATGAAAGACACATTTTGGTGAAGTGGCGAAAAGTCAGTCTCACTCACCGTATTACATATTCGCAGTCGACTGTTCACCAGTGTTAAGTGACTCGCCCTTAAAAACTCGAACATCGACCACTCCGTCGCTACTACATCCTGCACAGGAACAACCAGTTCCAGACTTACATCTCGCAGGGTTAGTGTTGTTCCGTTGAGCACAAACATGCGTTCTCGAGCGGACGCCGACGTGGCTTCCATCGGCTGGTACGAAAGACTTGGCTCGTAACCTGCTGCACCATAAAATGTTATTTCCTTGTTAGGCAGGGTAACCGTCGGCATCTGCTGCGACCCGTTATATCGCAATTCCACCTGGATGTCGTTTGTTGACACATTGCCGGTCGGCGACTCCTGACTCGCTACAGACGCCAGCGCCGAAGCAACATCGGCATAGGTACCAAGTCGCTCGCCTCGACCGTCTACTATGAGAAGACCAGCGGCGTTTGGAGTCTCGGCTACTGGGGGGCTGGCTGTCGGCACTATTGTTTCCGGCCGCAATGGCGTCATCCCTGCCCAGGATAAGGAATCCCCCTCTTGCTGGATTTCCAGGAACAAAGCCGATTTGCCAGGCTCGGATCCGGAAGGAACAAGACCAATTTCCCGGGCCGCTGACTTGGACGAGGCAGGTAAAATATCAAAACCACCGGCCACACGCTGCGGCGCCAGCAAAACGAACGGCTCCGTCCCTTCCGCGACTTCCCGCTCACGCAAGGGCGGGTCCATCCCCTTCGCCCCAACCGAATAAAGCTCATTCAAAAGAGCCGAGTCCAGAATTCGTACTTGCGGCGTCAGAAGCATGGCGCCTGGCAGGAAGGTCTCCGCTTCCTTCTTTCTTTCCTCCTCAACTCCACTTCCGACGACAGGCAACGAAGTTACCACGCCCTCTCGCGACTGCGTTATGCCAGGCAGAGTCGGCATGATATTACTCCGCGGACGTCCGCCAATCGAATGAATAAAGAAAACACAAATCAACAGGAGCGTAAGAGAGGCAATCCAGGGTAAATGACGCCACAGTCCCAGCTCACGCCGCGTTTCCGGAAGTTGCCACGCCGTTTGTCCCGGACCTGGCGGACGCAGGCCCACCAATTCCGCTATATCAATGAGCACTTCCATGAGCTGCTCCGGGTTTTGGAAACGGTCCTTCGGATTCTTCGCCATCATTTTCTGTATCAAGGCCGCAACTTCCACAGGCGTACCAGGCGAGAACGAGCGGACGTCCGGCGGAAGGTCACCCTGGTGCTTAAGCAGCTTTTGCAGAACCGTCCCTTCCGGAAAAGGAGGCTGTCCGGTCAGCATGAAGAAAAAAGTACATCCGAGCGAATAAATATCACTGCGAACATCGGCGTCGCGCGGGTCTCGCGCCTGCTCCGGCGAAATATAGTCGAACGTACCGAGGGTAACCCCACTGGCCGTCAGGTCGTCTTCCGGATCCGAAGTCTTGAAAAGTCGGGCAAGCCCCATATCGATGAGTTTGGCCTGTCCCTGCGGCGTTATCAAGATATTGGATGGCTTGACGTCACGGTGCGTTACGCCATGAACTGCCGCATGCGCCAAGGCATCCGCAATCTGCAAGATGAAGTTGATCGCTTGTGGCAGTGGCAGAACCCCGTTACTCATTACAAAGTCACGTACGTTTATCCCCTCTACATACTCAAAGGCAATAAAAGGAATACCCTTTTCTTCGCCACAAAAATAAACCTGTGCTATGTGTTCATGATTCAGCCGCGCCGCCGACTTGGCTTCGTTCAGAAATCTCGCAACGGACACTTCATCTCGCGCTCGTTGCGGCGGCAGGACTTTGATTGCCACTTTGCGGTCCAACGCCAGATCAAGGCCTTGATAGACCCGCCCCATGCCCCCGCCGCCAATATAATTCGTGATCGAAAAGTGGCCCAAGGTCATGCCAATTGGCAATGTGCCGTTCGTACGATATTCTTCCGGTGCCTCCGCACTGTCAGAAATAATACGCGAGCCTTCCTTTAAGAATATGGACGAACCAACCGGTAGCGGCGGCGCGTTAGACAGAATCGTCGCGTCCGACTCCAGGTTGGTATTCTTCTGCAAGACCGCCATCTGGTCCGTCTTCGTCGAATCCGCTGGCGTCGCAACTCCATCTGAAAGCTGAAGTTCCGGACTTATCGCTGTCATCTCCCGACTGTCCGGTCCCACTTCTTTTCCGTCCACGTCGTCCTGTGGAACGTCTGGGTCTGTCTTTGGGGAGTCGGAGGATTTGTTCATAGCCATCTTGTATCTTGAGTTTAGGTTAACGCCCCCACTGAAATCGTTCGCCAGGCACGAGGAGACTATTAACGTTGCGATAGTTACTTATCAATACATTCTACTCTCGCCCTTTTCGGACAAGGACCAAAGTCAACCTGAATCCCGCCTTTCCGGGTCATCCTCTATTTTAACTCCCCTGCGGGAAACGTCAAGTCATGGTGGCTCGGATGTATTTTTCTCCAAACTGGCGTATGACATGATTGACTTACGATTTGGTTTCTGGTAAAATGGTCGTACGAAAACGACGTTCAGCCGCCCGAGACACTTTTTTCGCGAAGTCCGGTCGCCCGGGAGATTCCCTGTCCGGGTCGGCAAAGGACTTTCCGTCAAAAGTTGTCCTGATTCCGCCCACACCCTGAACTCTCAGACGACAACGAGTTGCGAGTTTAAGAATTCGGCCGGCGGCCATGATGTTTTCTAGTAGAGTTTTCTGGCAGTCCTACAGCACTGACGACACATTGAGTGGTTAAGGGTCAGGTCGCTTTTTCCAGGGCACGTCAGTAATGACCTTTTACAGGAGATATTAGGAGATATTAAATGACACATCTTGATGGGATAGTGGACATTACGTATGTTCTCTTTATTGTCAGCATGCTGATAACGATTCTCCTGTTGCTCCCCTGGTGGGTATTTTTTCGTCCCAAAATCGGCGGGCCAACTCTTTTATGCGCCATTATCATTGGTTCTGTCATATATCTGTTATTTAACACGCCTCTTATAGCATTTACAACTTACTCGATATGCACCGACGAGAATTTTTACAAACAGAATCACTTGTTTATAAGCGATTTTTTATGTTATTTATGGCGTGGATATTTCATCGTCCTGTTCGTCTGCTTGTATGTCGGTGTTTTGTGGCCATTTTTTAAAACAAATCCATGTTGCAAGTGTCCGATGAACGCGTCCAAAGGTCTTCCAGATACGGACCTGCCACATGAAACCGAAGTATAAAAAAGTCCCTTGACCGGAAGCATCCCTACAGATTGTAAACCAAAGGAGTCGATCACAATGCGAACACTTCCATTATTCCTCTTGTTTGCCTTTATAACAGGCACGTTCCTGTCCTGTCGTCAGGAAATATCTCCGTGCCTGTATCCGGTTCCTTGTGAACAAGGATTCTCTGTAATGGACGAAACCGGAAAAATCTATTCGTGCACGCATAACTATCAGTCCATTATCACGGCAAATGAGGAATTTGATACTCTCGGAAAGTCCCAAGAAGAATGGTACAGAATATCTCTTGATGAAACAGGCAGGATAATAGAAAAACATGTCCCGGAATTCTCGGGATACACGACCGTCTTTCATCTGGATGACGGTCTATTTTCTTTGACGTCGGTCGACGATGAGGGAAAAGCAACGTTCAGACTCTTTGATACTAAAAATTTATTTGTAAATAAGACACTACAACAAGAGTGCAATTTTAGAACATCACTCTCGGACGATCGACTGTGCTTTTATACCGAGGATCGGCAGCATGGCGTGTGTGACCGAACTGGTAAGATCATCCTTCCTCCGAAAAGTGAATACACCTCTATTGGGCCATATACAGATGGCCTCGCGAGTTTTCGCAAAGAGCTTGACGGTAAAATTCGCTGGGGATTTCTGGATACTCTAGGCCAGGAAACGATACCAGCGCAATATCATCTTGTCTTGCCTTTTACAGGGGGGATGACCGCAGTTGCCCGCGATAGTGACGATCGATTCATTTATATTAACAAGGACAATGCTCCCTGCTTCGGTCAGGATTGTTCGTTTTACTGTGCCTTTAATTTTCTAACGGATCTCGCTCAAGTCAAGGATGAACCGAATTCTCTGTGGCGCTATATTGACAGAGAAGGCAAAGAAGTTATCCCAGCAAAATTTAAAGAAGCGTCCAGCTTTAGCAGAGGATTAGCCATTGTGAGGACGGAAGATGATTCACTGATTTGCATTAATCAGAAAGGGAAAAAAGTCTTTCAAATTGCCGCCAAGGACAGTGGGAACAAAGTTCAGTGTACGAAATTTTGTGGGCCATTAATTATGTGCCGTGAATCAGGCGAAAATCGTTATTATTATTTGAACAAGCGAGGACGTCGCGTCTGGGAGGGAAAAGTTTCACAACAGGAAGCAAGCGTCCTCCAGACCTACTTTTTTACGCACTTGTAACTTACTGGCGAATATGTCCAATGGTTTTTCAGGAGGTGAGTAAGTGAAGTGCCCTTACCCCGCCGGACCACCTCGAATGGAGTTTACGACAGTTTTTTCATTTTTTAAAAAATTGTGCGGGGGGAGGGGTTTTAAAAATAAAATCCTGTGCTATACTAAAAAAGTGATTTAGGGAAGTGGAAATGAGAATTATATTTCCGCGAGCGCAAACTGTGTAGCAGGAATATTTTACGACATAAGTTTTAAGGAGACAGGGCCGAATTTGTCTTGTCTTGGAGGAATGGGCCTGCGGCGAAGCGTTCCCCGTTTTGTGTTGCGTTGATTACAAAACGAACAGGGGTGTACGGGATTGCTTCGCCGCAGTGCCTTTTTCTTGGCAGTTTTAATCGGATTCGAAGCGCTCCCGAGTCGTGTTTTATGCCGCAAGTGTCTTTTTTCCCGCGAAAAGGTCAGCCAGAGCTACTCTGCCGGTTTTTCGGCGTATTTCTTCTCGACGGAGTTCTTGAGTTTTGGCTCTTCCACTTTATCTTTGGGCTGTCGCGGATGCGTACGCCGCCAGGTCCAAGGCGCGATCACTTCGCCCGCTTCACTCCAAATCCCGATTTTGGCTTCTCGAGCCTTGGTTTCAGCCTGGGTCCACGTTTCGTTATTACTAAAGTAGGAGTAGTGCCACGCCCAGCCACTGACGATCATTTCCTCGCAGAGACTTCGATGATCGACCAAAACGTCGCCCACGAGTCGGGAATAGCGGTCACACTTGTGCACTTTTACCACACATTCTTTCCCCTGTGCCTGTTCCGTAAGATGACCGGTAGCCCCCTCGGCCCCTGCTTGCGTAAACTCCGGCGCGTCGCACGCCCAGAGCCGAACTTTGAACTGATTGCCCCCTGTGTCGGTAACCTGTACCGTATCCCCATCGTAGACCCAGGTTACCGTTCCGGCAAATTCGAAGCCCTCTACTGCCGTCGACGCGGCCAGCAGCAGTGCCAGCGTTAAGGTGATGATTCGCATTGTTTTCTCCTTGCGTTGTAGTTGCGTGTGACCTTTACCAACACTACCCATTATATTAAGGAGCATGTGTCACGTCAAGAGACACGAGAAAATGGAACCAAAAAATCCCCCCACCTAATGGGAGTGGGTGTCCGACTGAAAAATTTCTGCTATAATATTAAGAGGAAGTTGTACCCCTCTTGCCGCAAGAGGCTTAACCGCAGTTTTAACACCGCTCAATCGATTAGTATGTCAACAAACAATAATATCAACATCGAGAAGATTCTTGTACTTGATTTTGGCTCGCAGTATGCCCAGCTTATTGCCCGTCGGGTGCGTGAGTGTCATGTGTTCTGTCAAATCGTGCGACATGACATTACGGCCGCGCGGGTTCGGGAACTGAATCCGTCCGGTCTTATTCTATCGGGCGGGCCTTGCAGCGTTTACGACGAAGGGGCACCCAACCTGGACGGGGAAATATTCCGTCTGGGCATCCCGGTCCTGGGGATATGCTACGGTATGCAGCTGGCGTGTAAGACGTTGGGCGCGGAAGTAAAACATGTATCGAGCCGGGAGTACGGACGTTCACACATAGAGCTGAACAGTCAGGGCCGCAGTCATGCCCTATTCAGCGGAATAGCGGCGCAGACGGAAGTCTGGATGAGTCATGGCGATCAGGTATCGCAACTGCCAAAGGAATTTGTGCCTCTGGCGAAAACGTCGAGCTGTCCGGTCGCGGCGATTATGCATAAGGACTTACCCCTTTTCGGCTTTCAGTTTCATCCGGAAGTGACGCACACGCGGCAGGGCACGCAACTGATCAGGAATTTTGTTCGCACGATCTGCGGAACGAGCGGAACCTGGACCATGGAGAACTTCGCGAGACAGACCATAATGGAGCTTCGCGAGCGGGTCGGCAAGGACCGGGTCCTGTGCGGACTGTCGGGAGGCGTGGACTCGGCCGTTGTCGCTGCCTTGTTATCACAGGCCGTAGGTGACCAACTGGCCTGTATTTGTGTCGATAACGGACTGATGAGAAAGGGCGAAATTGAGTCGGTTGAGCGAATTTTTACATCGCACTTTAAGACGGACCTTCGAATTGTACAGGGAGAATCCCTCTTTTTGGACGTCTTGACCGACATAAAAGAGCCGCAAGAGAAGCGACGGAGAATAGGTTATACGTTCATCGACTGTTTCGCCAGCGCAGCAAAATCGATTGAAGGCGCGAAATATTTAGCCCAAGGCACACTGTACCCGGATGTGATCGAAAGTGGCGGTTCGGAGGACGGGCCGGCGTCCACGATTAAGTTGCACCATAACGTCGGCGGACTGCCGAAAGACATGGAGTTTTCGCTTCTTGAGCCACTGCGTGACCTCTTTAAAGACGAGGTGCGTCAGTTGGGACTGGAGCTTGGCCTGCCGGAGGAGATGGTGTGGCGACATCCGTTTCCCGGTCCGGGCCTGGCCGTCCGATGTTTGGGTGAGGTTACGCGTGAAAAGCTGGCCTCTCTACGCGAGGCGGACGCCATTGTGGTGGAGGAGATCAAGTCAGCAGGCCTGTATCGCCAGACGTCGCAAGTCTTTGCCGTTCTACTGCCGGTTCAGAGTGTCGGCGTAATGGGGGACGGACGAACGTATGAGAACGCAATTGCCGTGCGGGCCGTTTCGACGGAAGATTTTATGACCGCCGACTGGTGCCATCTGCCGTATGAGCTTTTGGCGCGAATTTCAACACGCATTATTAACGAAGTGGCGGGCATCAACCGGGTCGTGTATGACATCAGTTCGAAACCGCCGGCAACCATAGAATGGGAATAGGAGTTTTTACCATGAAGAAAGCGACGATTGAGACGTCGAAGGGAACAATAAAGCTGGAACTGTACGATGAGAAAGTGCCGAAAACGGTCGCCAATTTCGTCAAGCTGGCCGGAGAAGGATTTTACGACGGATTGAAATTCCACCGCGTTATCGCGGACTTTATGATTCAGACCGGCTGCCCTCTGGGCACGGGAACAGGCGGCCCGGGATATAAATTCGACGATGAATTTCACCCTGACCTTAAGCACGACGGACCTGGTGTACTCTCCATGGCTAACGCAGGCCCGAACACCAACGGGTCCCAGTTTTTTATTACGCACGTGCCCTGCCCCTGGCTCGACGGGAAGCATAGCGTTTTCGGTCGCGTTGTCCAAGGGCAAGATGTCGTCGATGCGATCCGTCAGGGCGATAAGATGATTAAGGTAACCGTCGAATAAGAGGTGGTCCTGCCTGGTAAATTTTAAATTTTGTCCGCCTCTTCCCCGCCTTTTGCCTCCGATTACCTTGTAGCCGGTGAACCAGCAAACGGCGGTGGTGAAAGTCAAGCAAGGCCGGAAACGGACTCCTGGTCGACCGGCCTCCGACGGGGACGACCCAATTCTTTTGGGATTGCTCTCCCGTCGTCTTTGACCACGCCCTTGAAACATGGAAAAGGTGGAATACGGCCTGTTTATACGGGCAAGAGGAAAAAAATCATGGGGAAAAAAGCCGAAACGACAGACGCTCAAGGAACAGACGAGAGATCGTTTGAAGAGTCACTGGCGCGCCTTGAGCAAATCGTCGCTCTGCTTGATGCCGGGCGTCTGGACCTTCAGCCTTCACTTGAAAGTTATGAAGAAGGAGTCGGTCTGCTTAAGCACTGTCGCAATCTTTTGGAGAATGCACGGCAGCGAATTTTTCTGCTTCGCGGCTGTGATGAAGATGGCAACCCTGTTTTGCAGGAGAAGTCCCAAGAGGAATTTCAGTCAGACGAACGAGTACCAGGTCGTCGTACGAAGTCGGAGCGTCCGCGAAAGGAAGAGCCAGCGAAATCGGAATCTTCGCGCCCGCTTTTTGAACAGGAATTTTAATTTAAGTCAAACGAGGCGGGCGAATGCATACGCACGAAGCGATATCGGCATGGCTGGCAGAATTGCGAGCGAGTCTTCAGACACGGCTGAACTGTCTGGACGCATTGTGGCCCGACGGACCACAACGACTGCTCAGTGCCATGAATTACAGTTTGCTCGGTGGCGGCAAGCGACTGCGCCCTCTGCTCGTACTTTTGGCGGCGCGACTGTCAGGCGATAATGACGCGGACGCCTGGCCCGCCGCACTGGCGATCGAAATGGTCCATACCTATTCCCTTATCCACGACGACCTCCCCGCAATGGACAACGACGATTTTCGACGCGGTCGCGCCACGTGCCACAAGCAATACGACGAAGCGACGGCTGTTTTAGCAGGGGACGCGCTGCTTACCGGCGCGTTTGAGGTCCTCACTCAACTGCCTTCCCCTGTGGCTTGTGAATGTATTCGCATCCTGTCACGTTCGGCAGGCGCTGACGGTATGGTCGGGGGTCAGGAGGACGATGTCCGGTACGCCGCTTGTGGCCAGCAATATTTAACCGACAGCGGCCGTGAGCCGAGTGACTTTCTCAATCGTATGCACCATCGAAAGACTGGAGCTCTGATTCGCGCGGCTTTACTTATGGGCGCAACAGTCGGCGGAGCCTCGGATTCATTAAAAGAATCTCTTATCTGTTACGGAAATTCATTCGGCCTGGCGTTTCAAATAACAGATGATATTTTGGATGTTCTTGGGACCGAACAGGCAATGGGTAAAAGAGTCGCGAAAGATGCCGGCGCAGGCAAATTAACCTTCGTTACGTGTTGGGGACTCGAAGAGAGTCGACGCCGCGCCAAGCTTGAAGTCGAGCACGCTTTAGCTGCACTGGCTCACTGTGACCAGAAGAATCCCGCTTGTCTAGCTTTGCAATCTCTTGTCTCGGAATTACCCGAACGCACTCATTAGCCGGACTGCCCAAAGGAGCATAACAAAAGGAAATCAGACATGGAAGATATACGTGACAGAAGCCGAGACCATGCCGACGCACCCATGGCTCTTGAACGAACCGTGTACGATGATACTCATGTTCCCATGCAACAGGCCGGGAAAGTAGAGTCCTATCTCTATGGAACAGATGATGAGATTAACACGTCTCTGACAAAAATGTTTGAAGTGCATCGTGAGCAACTTTTACGCATGATAGAAGTTCGACTGCATCCGGACCTTCGCGGGCAAATTGATTCCCAGGACGTTCTTCAGGAGACGTTCATGGAAGCCTTTCGGCAACTGAAGAATCATATTTCGCAGCCGAAAACCTCGGCTCTGGTCTGGCTCCGATTGATCGTCGGTCAGCAGTTGATTATGTTTCATCGTCGTTACGTTCAGGCCCAGAAGCGGAACGTTGCCCGGGAAATTTCTTTAAATCGACAGCAGTCGCTGCAATCGGACTCGCTCTCCATGTCGGGCGTTCTGGTAGGTAAACTTACCGCCCCTTCATTCGCGGCACGGCGTCAGGAACTCATACTACGCTTACGCGAATGCCTGGAAGAACTTAATCCGGACGACCGCGAAATTCTTTCATTACGACATTTTGAACAGTTATCGAACGCAGAAACGGCAGAGGAACTCAAAATTAACGCCAATACGGCCAGCGTCCGGTATATCCGTGCCCTGAAAAAATTTCGTGAAATACTCGTTGAACACCATTTAGACGAATTACTTGAATAGCTCACTGCGCCGGAATACGATACACAGTGTGCGAAAGCGAAATGAAGTGATTGTTGATAAAGGCATTTTTATGAAAACAGACGTTCACGCAAACCCAGAGGCGCAAGACGCACTTCGCGAGGAGTTTATTCTATTTCGTACTGATTTCGAAAAAATAAGAACCATGATCGCCAAAACGATTGTTGGTCAAAACGAAATTGTTATTAACGTTTTGATTGCCTGTGTGGCCGGCGGTCACGTTCTTCTCGAAGGCGTACCCGGACTGGGCAAGACCCTGCTCGTACGCACCCTGGCCGATTCCCTCAATGCAAAATTTTCACGTATTCAGTTTACACCGGATCTCATGCCAGCCGATTTAACCGGAACGAATATGATGACCCTGGGTGACGACGGGTCGCGACGTTTCGAATTTCGCAAGGGACCCTTATTCGGGAACATCATACTCGCCGATGAAATCAACCGGGCAACACCCAAAACGCAATCGGCACTCCTGGAGGCAATGCAGGAGCATGCAATAACGGCAGGCGGACAAACCCATTCTCTGGAAGGGCTTTTCTTTGTTCTGGCAACGCAAAACCCACTTGAGATGGAGGGGACCTGGCCACTGCCAGAGGCACAACTGGATCGATTCTTTTGCAAAATTTTGGTACCGGTCCCCACGGCCTCGGAGATCCAGGAGATCGTTCGCAGAACAACTGGCAATGAAACCGCAGTGGTCTCGCCGGTACTTTCCGCGAACCGATTACTTGAAATGGGACGGCTGGCACGACGCGTTCCGGTCGCTGATGAAATTTTGGCCCAGACGGTTGATCTGGTTTGTCGAACGCATCCAGCAACGGCAACGACAACAGACGCCGTCCGACGCTACGTGCGATACGGAGCCAGTCCGCGTGGGGCGCAATATCTCCTGCTCGCCGCTAAAGTCCATGCCATACTGAACCAACGGCTTCACGTCGCGTATGACGATATCAAGTCCATAGCACCTATGGTTTTGCGACATCGCATTTTATTGAATTTCGAGGGTCAGGCAGAAGGAATACATCCGGACGAAATCATTGGAGAACTCCTGCATGGTTAAGTTTGATAACGAATTTGTGCGAAAACTCGAATATTTGTACCTTATATCGAACCGGGCGTTCAAAGGCGAACTTCTTGCCCGCCACCGGAGCGACAAGCGAACCGGGGGCGTGGAATTTTCGGAGCACCGCGACTACACCGAAGGCGACGACCTGCGCTATCTCGACTGGAATGTTTTCGCACGTACCGACAATCTGCTCATTAAGAAATTCCTGGAAGAAGAGGATTTACATATTCACTTACTTCTGGACACTTCGCAAAGTATGGACATGGGTATTTGCAACAAGCTGGACCGTGCCAGAGAGATCACCGCGGCTCTGGCTTACATTGCTCTTGCCGACGGCGATTGCGTGAGTCTGACGACTTTTGACTCGCGACTGCGCAGTGAACTTGCGCCCGTTCGCGGCCGTCAGAACATTTTCCACTTTTTGCGATTTTTGGAATCTGTACAAAGCTGCGGGGCAGAGACGGACTTGCATACGGTCTGCCATGAATTTATTACACGGCGTCCTCGTCGCGGTTTGGTCGTCCTTATAAGTGATTTCTTCGACCCGCGCGGCTGGCAGAAAGCGGTTGATCTGTTGCGTATCCAGCAGTATAAACCGAACCTGATCGCTCTTTATGATTCGAGCGACGCTAGCCCGGAACTGCGCGGTGACCAAACCCTGGTAAACGTGGAGACGGGAGAGTACCGTCTCGTGACCGTTAATAATGCCCTGCTGTCGCGGTACAAGCGTGCCTTTGAAAAATTCGTTGGCGAGCTGATTGCGTGGTGCCGCCGGCATGGTTTCCACGGTGCGGCAACGAATTCACGAGTCCCGTTCGACAAATTTTTACTTAATATGATGGAGCGTCAATAGGACAGGGGCGTGACTTGCCCTGTTGTTGATAAACGGCGAACCTATGGAATTTTTACAACCTGTTGCGGGATGGCTGGCACTGACCTTAATACCAGTCGTTCTGCTTTATTTACTGAAGATTCAGCCAAAATTTGCTCCTGTTGCAACTTTTTTGTTTTGGCAGGAGGCAGGGGCTCATCACGCGTCTCGCTCTCTGTGGCAACGATTTCGTCGCTCCATTTCACTACTGGTAAGTTTGCTCTTTGTTCTGCTGCTTGTCGTTGCGGCGATGGACCCGGTCGCGCGACGTGACCCGTCTAACCATGTACTGTTCGTCCTTGACAATTCGGCGAGCATGACCACAACTGACGATTCCGACACAACCCGTTTCTCGCAGGCAAAGCATGCCTTATTACAGCAGGTTTCGAAGTTGCGTCATGGTCAATACGGTACTTTTGTCGCCACAAGCGGTCCGGAGATCGCTGTTGCGCACACGCGTCATAAGGGGAGATTAAAAGCGGCCATAGAACAGACAACGATAACAGCAACGGGGCATAATAATCCAGACGCGGCTCTTGCTCTCGCATATGCACTTGTGCCGAAAGGGGAACAGGCACGCGCGGTCATTGCGACCGACCGCACGCGAGATTCCGTTGCGAATTTGGCGACTGACATTGAAACCCAATGGTTACAATATGGTAGTGAGGCAGGAAACGTGGCAATTATACACTTTTCTGCGCGACGCGTTCCTGGCGATCCGGAAATGTTTGAGGGTCTGGCGGAACTCGCAAATTTTTCACACAATTCTGTCTCGTTGACACTAACGACGCGGCTGAACGAGGTACCGGTGGATATTCGGAAAATTACCATGACGGCCGGTGAGGAAAAAACCGTACTGCTGCGCGGTCGTTCGGAACGCGGGGGAATATTAACGTGTGAACTTAACATGTCGGAAAGCTCAAAAGACTGCGATGCCATGACGGTGGACAATAAATCGCAACTTAAATTCAATGATCTGACGACGATGAAATTTTTGCAAAGTGGCCGCCGTGATTATTTCCTTGAGCACTTGCTCGCTTCCTTGCCGCGCTCGCAAGTAGAGGTCGTATCGTCGTTGCCGCAGAAAATTCCTGAAGGCGAAATCCTTTTTGCCACCGGCGGTGTGCGTGGTACGGTCCCACAGGGCGACGTGGTAATCCTGTCGCCCGATACAGATTGCAATTTATTTAATTTGGGTGAGGAACTTGAATTTCCGGTTGTGTCGGACATGAATAGCGAATCTTCCTTTCTGGCGAACGTAACTTTGCGAAATCATACTCTTGCCGGAGCGAGGAAAATTGAGATCAAGGATGTTAAAGACGTGCGGGTAACGACGCTGGCGAGCACAGCCGAAGGTGACCCATTGCTCATTTATTTTGAAGGGGCCGGCCAGCGTGTGTTCGTCGTGAACGCGAATCCCTCGCAGGGGGACTTTGCGTTGCGCACCGCGTTTCCCATTCTGCTTGACAATATAATACGTTGTTTTCACGGCGATATCGATTTCGCGCAAGGGATCGTGGCAACGGACCTGCCAGGCCGGGAAGAGAGTGACCTGCGAATGACCGACGCAGAGACCGTCGCCGGGCGTGCAGCTTCGAAGGAGCTCGCCCACGAAACCGGTAACTCGACATTCACGGGCAATCAATTGTGGTCTCTTTTACTTTTCGCGGCGGTCGCCTTAAGCCTCATTGAATGGCATGCCTGGCATCGCCGGCTTTTGGAATAACGGGAAAGCAGAGGGAAACATGCACATGGAATTTCTTCAACCGAATCGCCTATGGCTGCTCGTCTTGTCCGCAGTACTGCTGTTTTCGTATTGGCGGTCGCTGGTGCATATTTCATGTTTTGCAAAAATACGAATATTTGCAATCCGCATTCTTATTTTTGCAACGATCATTGTCGCAATGAGTGACCCTGTTGTAAACTACCCTTCGCATGAGAAACAGATTGTGCTTCTTATGGATCGCAGTGCGAGTATTACGGAACCGGGGCGCAAGGTCGCCGACGACTATGCCCGCCGCGTCCGTGAGGAATCAGGCTCCGTAGCGGTTCATCAGCTTGAATTTGCCCGAGACGTGCGAGACTCTGCGAATGCCTCGCAGGACGATTCCTGGCGTAATGAGACCAATTTGGTCGAAGCGATTCGGTATGGCCTTGGCTTGGTACCAGATGGCTATGTCCCGGAACTTGTACTCCTTTCGGATGGAAATGAAACTGATGGTGACGTTCTGGCATACGCGGAGACAATTCCAAAGAACGCCGCCGTTTCCGTGGTTCCACTTGAGCCCGGCGCCAGCTCGGACGTTCGAGTCAACCGCATACGCGTGCCCGACCGTGTGCGTTTCGGAGAGTCGTTCAATATTGAAACGGAGATTGAAAGTACGACATCCGGCCCAATTACAATAAATTTGTATCGAGATGAATTTCGCGTCGCGGAAGAAAACGTGACGGTTAAGCAAGGTCGAAATACATTTACCTTTCGTGGCCAGACAGGGGATCAGAAGAGCCATATTTATACGGTCACCGTGCGTGCCAGTGGCGATACGCTTGATGTGAACAATACGCTTTCGTGCCACGTTTCGGGACACGGACGCCCGCAGATTCTGCTAATAGACGGTTCGAAACGCAGGCCGAAAGAATTTCTGGCGGCCCTTGAGAGTCAGGAATATGATATACAGGTTCGTCCTCCGTCCGGGCTGCCGGAAGACATGGACGCCTTGGCCGCATTCGACGCCATTCTCTTCGCGGACGTTCCGGCGGAACAGTTGACCACGAAGCAGATGGAACAGGTGCGCGATTATGTGCGTTTTGCCGGCGGTGGTTTTTTCATGTTCGGTGGCGAAGATTCTTTTGGTCCCGGCGGATATTACAAGACGCCTATTGAAGACATTCTTCCTGTAACATGTGATTTTACGCGTAAGCGAAACGAGGCGTCTGTTGCCTTGGCTCTTGTGATCGACCGGTCAGGTTCCATGACCGGCACAAATCTGGAATTGGCGAAGCAGGCAGCGCGCGATGCACTGGCTCTCCTTAAGCCGTCAGATTATGCGTGTGTACTCGCTTTCGATTCGGAAGTTTACAAAGTCGTTCCTGTGCAAAATATTGTATCGGCTGGACTGTTCGATGAGGCGATTGGATCCCTTGACGCTGGCGGCGGTACGAACATGTATCCCGCCATGACGGAAGCGACGGAGCAGCTCAGAAGTGTAACGGCAAAGGTCAAGCACATGATTCTCCTGACCGACGGTCACAGTACGCCGGGCGATTTTACCGGTGCCGTAAACGCTATGACACAAAACGGCATAACCTTTTCGACGGTGGGAATCGGCAGTGCGGACCAGGCACTCCTGGAGAGTCTTTCGCAGCAGGGGCGTGGCCGGCACTACCCATGCGAGAGCGCGACCGCAATTCCGCGAATCTTCACCGATGAAACCACTCGCGCCACAGGCAGTGCTTTGCGCGAGATTCCGTTTCAACCGGTGGTCGTTACACACACCGATACTTTTGCAAATATTGCAATAGAGGCCTCGCCGCTACTACTGGGCTGGAATGCAACGCGGGCAAAGGCAACCAGTCAGGTAATTCTGGCCACGGAGCAAGGCGACCCCTTACTGGCCTGGTGGCGCTACGGGCTGGGCATGTCGGGGGTCTTTACCTCGGACATAAAATCGCGATGGTCGGCCGAGTGGTTGGCCTGGCCCGAATTTTCGCTCTTTTGGTCGCAGACGCTGCGCCACATTTTGCGATCTTACGATGAGCAAGCGGGTCAGGTGACATTACGGGAGTATGAAGATGGCATTGTGTTAGCGGTCGATTTAACGGACGCGTCCGGCAATTTTCAACATGGCGAGGAGGTAAAAACGGAGGTCGTCACGCCTGACGGAGGTCGCAGAGAATACAAATTAACAGAAAGTTCACCGGGGCACTACACAGCGCAAATTGACAGCAGGGAGCCAGGCGTCTGGATTTTCCGCACTTCCGTGCTACGGGAAACGCAAGGCGGGTCGAAGGAGGAGACGCTCTTACCGCCTGTGACGCACATCGTCGGCTATCCGCGTGAATTACAGTTCGGCCCGGCTGACCGTGACAAGCTGGAACGACTGGCCTTGAAGACCGGCGGCGCCATGACCCCGGCTCCGAACGATTTAACGCGGCCCGACGGACACCGAACAGCCATCCGTTCCGTATCGTTGTGGCCCTTTTTATTACCACTTGCCATTTTTCTCTACCTCATTGAACTGCTCTTGCGACGGCTCGGTGATTTTCGGCTGCCATTAGGAATCCATAAAAAAAGAATTTCGATGGAGAGCGAGCCATGAAGAAGATTCATCCATTAACGCTCCTGCTTGATCGGATACGATGGCAATGGGCGATTGGGCACTTCCGGAACGCCTTTATCAAGACGGCACTAATCTTGAATTTCATTGCGGTTCCCGTCGCCTTGGCACTGCATGTTTCCGGGATGCCGGACTACGAAATTTACTTTTTTGCACTGTGGCCAATAGCCTTCATTTTGGCGGTGTTGAACTGCTGGTATTATTATCCCACGCGTGAAGAGGCAGCGCAAACACTGGACCGCTACGGCGGGTACAAGGACGAAATTCTCTCCGCCTGTTCCTTTTTACGCACGCAAAATGCGAATCCGGTCGCTCAAATTCAAGTGGAAGAGGCACTCAAGAAAGCGGCAAACATTCCGGTCCGGACCCTTATCCCGCCAGCGCGCATGGGGCGTCTGCTCACTGCGGTTATGCTTTCTCTCGGTTTACTTTTTATGGGAGTTCTCCCCTCAATTTCAGAACCCTCACCTGTCGCAAAGACATTAATTTTTCCGGAGATAAAGGAAATTACCCGCACGCTCCACGAGATTCTGGACGATGATATTCATGCCATGGCGGACCAAGTGCCAGACGATGAAGTATTGCGTGAGGCCAAGAGCGACTTAGCTCGTGAGTTGGAAAAGCTGGACGCGGCCCGATCGGATCCGGAGCTTGCCTTAACGGCCATTTCGCAGATGGAAGCCATTCTTGATAAGGCCGTGACGCAGTACAATCTTTCTGGAGAAGCGGCCGCATTTGAGCAGCTGGGGCACGCACTGCAAAAATCAGTCGTAACATCTGCCGCCGGCGAACGACTTACCGCCAGCGAATGGGGGCAAGGCGCCGACGAACTTGACCAGCTTGGCCAGCATGACTTCGAAGTTCTAACGTCAAGCGAACGCCGCCTGCTCCAGGAAGCTCTTACCGCGGCGGCCGAACAGGCGAAGCAAAAGGGACAATCTTCCCTTGCCCAAAACATGGAGCAGTTATCGAAGTCAATTCACGATTCCGATTCACAAAAAGCGAAAGAAGCCACAAGCGAAATCAGTCGGGCGGCACGAAAGCTGGCCACGCGTGCCAAAATAAGGCGTGACCTTCGCGCAAAGCTGCAAATGTTGAGTCGTCCGAAAGCCGCGTGCGCTGCCTGTTACGCGGAACAGAAGGCTGGAATCAAAAATGGCCAGTCCAGCAGCGCCGGGCAGAAAGCTGGTCAAGGCACAGCCGAAAACGCC
The DNA here is from genome assembly GCA_030539295.1 of Planctomycetia bacterium. Taxonomy (GTDB): domain Bacteria; phylum Planctomycetota; class Planctomycetia; order Pirellulales; family Thermoguttaceae; genus JAUNBG01. Next base: position 136,170 of record JAUNSJ010000001.1, read on the forward strand.
CAGCGCCAGCAGCAGAAAGTGCGTTCGCGAACGGGTGACCTGGAGACGCTCTCCGGTCTGCACGGCGATGGTCCGAGCACTACGCAATGGGAACACACAGACGACGGCGAGCCGATTAAGGCGACCCGACCCTGGCAGGAAGTCTATCAGGAATACCGAACGCAAGTGGAGGCCGCTCTGGAATCAGAAAATATCCCTCCAGGGCAGAAGGAAGTCATCCAGCGCTATTTTGAGTCGATACGTCCCGAATCAGAAACCGGACCGACGCTCAAAACGTCCGAATCGGAACACGAATGAACGACGGTCTTCGACAGCGGCCGGGTTAAGCGCGGTTTATTGCATGTGAAATCATTGCGGCATCGTTGGCCCGCCTCGATGCGGACTCGAAAGGCACAGGGAGGGGGTTGAAATTTTGCAAAATCTCGGTTAAAATCTCTTATACGGGATATATTTCCAATTCAACTCACCCCCTTCAACCCAAAAAATATTAAAAAGATGGACCGTTCGCTGAAATCAGTCAACCGAATCGTGGCGCTGGCCACACAACTGGAAGAAGATATTCGCAGCCGGCGTTTGCGCCCAAGCGACCGCTATTACAGCTCGATTGAGGCGGCGCGTTACCTCGGCGTCGCCGGTGACACGGCGAATCGCGCCTTGCAACTTCTGGAGAAGAAACGTATTATCTATCGGAAGAAGAAGAGCGGGGCTTTTATTGCGGAGCCGGAGGTCTTTCGGCCCGAAAGCGTGGGGAGTATTCAATTTCTGCTCGACCGCAAGTCAATTATAGTAGAAGGGTTAGGTAATATGGAAGTCCTCTATGGCATCCAGTCCATATTTCCCAAGGCGTCGGTTAACTACACGTTTCCGGAGAATGACGCGGAGGAGCTGGAGCGCATTGTCAAGAAGACGCTGAACAAGGAAGGGGCCGACGCCTTTGTCCTGGTCAGCGTTCCCTACGAGACGCAGCGCATTTTCGCCACCTCCGAGATGCCCGCGGTCATATTCGGGACCCGTTACCCCGGCATAAGCGGTATCCCCTCGCTGGAGCAGGATTTCGCCGACGTTGCGAGCAAAATTATCCAGTTACAAGAGCAACAGAATCGCAAAAAGTCCGTTCTCCTTATGCGGCAATACGTTAGGGGTGGTGACGCGACCTTGTTCGACGAACTGTACGCTCGCTGTCGCGGACAAATGAAGCCTTTTTTCCTGGCCGATGACCCGGAATCGGGCCGTGAGGTGCTCGAGAAGGCTTTTCCTGATTCCCTTCCGGATTTCGTCGTTTCCATCTCCTCTCTCTTCTCTCAGGTCATCGACCGCATACGCCGCGACCGCCATATTCCGGCCAAAGATATGCAAATCGTCACGATTCACCCCGATATTCGTGAGCAGACCAAGACGCCAGGCCTCTGTTTCGTCGACGCGTATTCCCCCCTCCAGTTGGGAACCATGCTCGGCAATATGCTGCTCCGGCGTCTGGGCGGACTAAGTCAGGAGGATGTCCTCGTTCCAATGACCCTCACCTAAAAAATATTAATATTTCAAAAAAGAGATATATATCTCTTGACAAAGTTGGTCTCCCATGGTATTATTGATACTGAAGTTGGAAGAAGGAGGAGAATTTTCTCTTTTTTCCCTGTTTTCACCTAATCCATACCTTAATAGAGGAGACTGAACCATGAAGAATTTTGTGTTTATCGTTGAATTTGGTAAATTGCGGTGGGGGGGGGATTTAAACGGATCCTCCAAAAACGCTTTTACCCTTGTGGAGCTGTTGGTGGTCATTGCGATTATTGGTATCTTGATCGCCTTGCTTTTGCCGGCGGTGCAGGCAGCGCGAGAAGCGGCGCGACGCATGCAGTGCACCAATAATCTCAAGCAAATCGCCTTGTCCGTTCATAATTATCATGATGTGAACAATGCCCTGCCGGCGCAGATGTCGGGCCCTTGGGATAAAATGTACTGTATCGCATCGAACCATGTTTGGCTGCTTCCTTATAATGAGCAATCGGCCCGTTACGAAACCATTTGCACACTCAAAAGGGATCCGTACACTAACCAAGCTAATGATGAGTATAGTGGGAAAATTCCTTATTTGGGTTGTCCTTCCGACCCGGTTTCCGGCGACCCCTGCACATGGATAGGTAATCGCGTCCGCACGAACTACATGCTTTCGTTGGGGGACACCATCACCGGAACTCCGTGCTATCTTGGAAACACCGGTTATACGGGCCCCGGTACCTTAATCGAGAATAAGCGAGGTTTTACGGGTGGACGTATGAAATGGATTACACTGGCGGCGGTCACCGATGGATTATCCAACACGGTTGCTTTCGGAGAACGGGCCACCGCAACAGAGTCCAGTTCCAAGAAGTTGAAAGGGGGCGTTGCCGTTCTGGCCAAGGCCGACCTGACGCCGGGAAATTGCTCGGCCGCACGGGACACGACGGACCAGTCTCTCCTTTCCGCAAGCGAATTTCATAATTCAGGAGCTGGTGCCTGTTGGTCCGGTGGTTTTTCCGCGGCGAACTGCATTCAGACAATTTTACCTCCCAATGCCCCATCTTGCGCGGCAAAGCCTGGCGACGCCCAGGCTGACAGCGACGGAAAACTGTCCATTTCCACCGTGTCGAGTTATCATTCCGGTGGCGCCAATATCGCCTTGGGCGATGGCTCCGTTCGGTTTATTTCCGATACGATAAACGCGAGTACGACCGGGGCGACGAACTACGATTCCGGACCGGACTCCGGCGGTGTAAGCCCCTATGGCATCTGGGGCGCGATGGGCTCACGCAATGGTGGCGAGACGGTTACGTTCTAGACCCTAATTGCCTGCTCTGTTACAATAACGGCAGCAGTAATGTCGTATTAATGTCCACTGGTTTCCCCGCGCGAGTGATCTACCGCAATCGCTCACGCCACGGGACTTTCTTTGACCGGTCACACCGAAACGGACTGCGTCATACAAATTTTTTATAAGGATTCTGTTATGAGATGTTTTCGTGTTTTGTTCGTACTTTCCATGTTTTTCGCCGGCGCGCTCGGCTGTAACAAGGAGCAGGTTCCCGAAGGCTTTCCGGCCCTGGCACCGTGTACCATTACGGTCACTCGGGCCGGGACCCCCCAGGAAGGTATAACGGTAACGCTGGCTCCTCCACAAGGGAATTCGCCTTTGGCAGTAGCCGGTAAAACGAATTCGCAAGGCGTTGCCAAACTGAACACCATACAGGGAAACTATATGCAGGCCGGCGTGCCGCAAGGAACGTACAAAGTTCTTGTACGCAAAGACATTCCCTTTGAATCAAAGGAGCTGTCCAGGGAGGAAATGAAGGCCATGTCGGCCCAGGAACTTACCGCGTTCGAAAAAGAACAGGAGGAAGCCCGGGTACAGTATGAGGCGGAGCGTGCCAAAATTGTCCCGCCGATTTTAAGTCAGCCGTCGTCGACGCCGCTTACTCTGGACGTGAACGCGTCGGGTACTTCCATGACCATTGACCTGAGCGACTACGCAAAATAAGTCGCCCCACCATTTGAAAAGAGAAAGAGGAAAGAAAAGATGAGTTTTAAGAGCAGTTTTTGTTTAACCATTTTGGCCATTACGTTCTTTATCGGCGGCGCGGTTCGATGCGATGAACTGGTCGAAGGTAAAGATTTTGTCTACGTTGCCCGGGACGGGGGTGCCGGGGGCTACGAAGCGTTTCCCGACGTAGCGCGGCTGGCCGACGGCCGCTTACTCTGCGTCTTTTACGACGGCGATGGTCATGTGGCGTTTCCGAGCGATAGCCTGCCCAACGGCGGACGCGTTTCCGGATGCTTTTCGGAAGATGAAGGCAAGACCTGGTCCGAGCCATTTGTCGTTTTCGACTCGCCCTTCGACGACCGTGACCCCGGCGTTACCGTTACGGAAGATGGCACTATTCTGGTCAACTTTTTCCTGTTGGACAATCCGGTGCGACCACACACGTGGTATCGCAAGCTGGGTACCTGGTACGTTCAATCGACCGATGGTGGCAAGACGTGGTCACGCGTCTATCCGGTAAGTGACAACTTTTTTGTCTCCTCGCCGATTCGAATTTTGCGTGACGGGCGATGGGCCGTCGGTCTGTATAATGAAGAGCCGAATTATGAAGCGGCGGTTGCCGTTTCGGACGATCAGGGGAAGTCGTGGAAGACGGTTGTGATACCGACCGGCGATCTGCAAGTGGATGCGGAGACCGATGTGGTGGAACTTTCCGACGGAAGTCTGCTGGCTTTAATGCGGAATCGCGAGGGAAAAAATCCCATGGCGTGGAGTCGATCCAGCGACCGCGGCGAAACGTGGACCGTCGGTGAGAGTACAGGCTTTACCGGCCACTGCCCCTACCTGCACCTGACCCCGGACGGCACACTCGTTATGGCCATACGAACGCCCCCGGAAGAAAGAACCATCTCGTACGAGGGTATCATCTATTCTTCGACCACACTTCGCCTAAGTCCCGACGAAGGCAAGACGTGGGGACCGCCGACCCTGGTGGACCGCTTCCTCGGAGCTTATCCGTCCCTGGTAAATTTGAAAGACGGCACCACGTTGATTGTTTACTACGAAGAAGGACGTGGCTCCAGTATCCGCGCCAGAAAATTCCATGTTAACAACGGCAATGTGGAATGGGATACGTTTTAGGTAAACGAGAGGGCCTGTTCGCAGGACCCTCCCAGCAACAACGCTCGGGAACCAGCAACAACGAAAACGGAAACCCAGCATCGCCAATCTGGGATAGACTGGTCTTTTACCCAGCATCGCCATTAAACGGCGGCCTGTAAGGCCAGCATAACCTAGCCCGGGGCAAGGGAGCGCAGCGACCGGCGCCCCAGGTTAACGGTAGAAAATTAATATCGCCCTGTAAGGGCAGCACAAACAGCGGCGCTGCCTTTTGTTGTGGCCCTGTGTTGCCCTTACAGGGCGTGGTTTTATTAGAACATCGTTGACCCGGGGAACGTCGAAATACGTTGTATTTCTCCTTACCCCGGGCTATGATATGCTGGCCTTACAGGCCGCCACGGGAGAGGCCTGTTCGCAGGGTCCTCCCCAAGCTAATAACGAAGACTCGCACACCGGAAACGTTATTGCTGGTCCCCGACCTGCGAGCAGTCGCGAACGTTACCCAATACTTTTAATATATTTAGCGAAGGCAATGCCTTCAATCTCAACGAGGAGGTCGTCGCGACAAACGTCCGCGCCGGTATAGACGACAGGCGTGCGTCCGAGTCGCTCGCGGCAGACGGCTTGCACCTTATCGCGGTCAGATTCATATTTTATGTAGACTTTCGCCACGCCCAGATCGGCCAGCGTCATACCGTAGCCCGGCAGATAATGACGGGAAAGATTGAACGCGGAAATCAAGGCTTCTATATTGTCGAGGGTCTGGTTCGTCTGGCCGACCGGGTCGCCTATATAGCGGGTCTCTGAATCGGTTATACTGGCCGTCCCGGAGATCAGAACGGTACACAGTTCGTCCCAGGCAAAGGCCATTGCGCGGGAGAATTTCGGACTCTGCGGACTATAGACTTCGCCATAATCAAAGGCCGGCGTCTGGTCCGGATTCTCCAGAGGCGTGGCAATAACGTCCGTTCGCTGCGTCTTAATCCCCCACGCGGCCATGGTTACATCGCCGTCGTCGGCCCCGATGCCGGTACTGGCAGGGAAAATCGCCCCTTTCGGTTCGCACGGCAGGAGCGGTCGAAGAAATTCAAGGTCGCGAAAGAAATCGGTTCGTGCCCGATTCAGCTCTTTATAGCGCTGGGTCGAACCTTCCGGCAGGACGATATGCCCCTGATAGATCCAGGTTCGCAGAAGGTCGACCATTTTCATGTCCATTTTATCCAGAGCGCCGGCCATTCGTTCAAAGGTACTCAGGGACCGGGCATAGGACGCGACCGGAGCGTCTGCCGGAATCAGACCACCGGCCAGACCATAGGTTACCTCGCCAAAAGTCACTCGCGTATTGCCTTCACCACAACGGGCAAACGTCGTCTCACGCGATTCGTCGCCGATCGCGTAAATCTCCATCGTCAAGGCGGAACCGTCGCAAGGTGTTTGTGGAATATAGGTTACCGCCGGCAGGTCCGGACCAAACTTATCCAGAAGGAAGGGACGCACCAGCTGCTTATCGCCAATTTCGCGAAGAAAGACATTGAGATAGAGAAGTTTGCCCTTAAGATTCAATTCGGTGAGAAGATGCTCCAGTTTATCCAGCGTGGCCACCGTCTGCTCAAGAATCGTGCCCGAGTTGCCCGGCGTAATAACGGCCAGGACATGGCGAACGCCTTGGCCGCGAACGAGCGTGTACGGAGTATTTTGGGTGTCGGTAAGAAAGGAAACGGCGCTTGTCGGTAATTGTTCTGCCATTTTGTAGGCCTCGTATGCTTGAATGACGGGTATGGGGGAAAAAAATTTTTCGGCCGCGAAGGAATTTTTTAGGACCTCCCCGCGACATTCATCATTATACCACGAGGCAAAAGAAAAATCAACCCCGCCTTGACTAATAACAATCATACGCCGCCAGCGTCAGGAGGCGGAGGGAAAAACGCAGATAAAAAATTCGGCAAGACACGAGGTTCTGTCACCACGGAAGACATGACCCGCGTCATGCCGAAAAAGGGGGATAGGGGCCACGGACACTATTCCAGGCCTGGCATCTCGGTACCGAAACTTCGGTACAGGGCCTGTCCGAACCCGCGGTCCTCATGACTCTGGCCAATATCCGGCCAAGGGGCGACGAACTCCAATTCCGGCATAAGGGTAATGAGTTGGTCGACGAGCGTATTGGCCATGCGTTTAATGCGAATTTCCTGCGCGGTCTTCTGGATTTGACGCGCAGTCTTCATGGTTTTTAACAGGAGCGCGCGGTTGCGTATAGGGTCGTTCTCGATACCCCAATGCTCCAGGATTTCGGCGAGCGGAACATCCAGTACCTCCCGCCAGGCATTGAGTTGCGCGATGGTTAAATCGGTCGTCGGCTGCTCCTGTAAACGCGCGACCTGGGTCGAAATGCCCAACCTCTTGGCACACCAGGTCAGGGACATACCCTGACTCTTACGCACTTCGGCAATGCGATGGTAGCGACGTTGCTCTTGCGGCCCCGTCGCTGGCACGGCCGCGGCGATCGTCTCGTGAATCGCCGGCATGTTCGGATAACTGCTGTTTGACATGGCTCTTCCTCCTGACGGCATCCCTCACACGAGAGTGCCTTTGTATACCGGGTCACCCGATTTGGTCTGTTCGGCAAGCTTATCTCAAGCCTGCGTCCCACGCTACCTGGGTAAAACGCGGGGGCAAACCGGGTGTCGGTAGTAAATAGGATAATAATAAAAAAAACATTATGGCGAATTCTATCAGGAAGTTCGGCATCAGGAGGAGAACCGCTCTCCTCCAAGCCCCACTGTAAACATGCAAATAGTATGCCAAAAAAACGCACCGGCCCGAAGTCTCCGTTCCCCACCGACGCTCTTCAATAAGCCCGCCCACGACCAACTCTCCTTATTACGCGGATTATTCCCCCTCGTACCTTCTTTGACCTGTATTTTCCTCCTTTCGTTCCTAAAAAAAACCGCCCTTTTCCCCCTTTTCCCCGTTATTTTCTTGCATATTTCCTTTTTCTGGATACAATAGCTTATAGTGGGTTTGTGCCGTTGGCGTCAATTCGGTTTTTTCCAAGAATGATACATGAATTATACCGTAAAAAACAATATATTGTACGAAGATAACCATCTGCTCGTGCTCAATAAAGTGCCGCAAATTGCTACAATGGGCCTGCCCGAGGGTGAGACAACCCTGCTCACGCTGGCGAAAGACTATATTAAACAGAAGTATCATAAAGAGGGAAATGTTTATCTGGGAGTTGTCAGTCGTCTGGATTTCCCTGTCTCCGGAGTCGTGGTCTTTGCCAGAACGTCCAAGGCGGCGGAGCGGCTGAACGCTCAATTTCGGACCCACGAAGTGCAAAAGACCTATCTTGCCATTGTTGAAGGTTTGATTCATCCGCTGGAAGATCTTTGCGTCAATACCCTTTGCGAAGACCCGCGCCACCGCAAAATGTATATAACCGAACTCCCGGCCGAGCAGGTGCCCGGCGCGGTCGAAGCTCGTTTACGCTACCGCCGCCTGGCACGACTTGGCGAAAACAGTCTCCTCGAAGTTGCTCTGGAGACCGGACGCAAACATCAGATACGACTTCAGCTCGCCCATCGCGGACATCCGATTGCTGGCGACTTTAAGTACGGGTCACGATTGAAGTTACGCGACGGAATCGCTCTACACGCCCGAAGTCTGGTCATTAAGCACCCGACCCGCGACGACCTGCTGACCTTTACGGCCGACGTTCCTCCTTTCTGGCATGAACTTGGCTTTCGTGACTCCAACTCAATCTCTTCGCAATAGGAGTCAATTATCTTATGTCCCAGCCGCGACCCCTTATTTATGACCGTATTGAGCAGAGTGGACTCGTTCCGCCCAAGGTTCTGGAGGAAGTCTATCAATCTTTATACGAAAAGCTCCTGACGCGTCAGCGCGAAATGACGGGTTCTCCAAACGCCGCTTCAACCCCGTTAAAAAATCATCTGGATAAAATAGGCAGCTTAAGCAAAACAGTAAACACAGATAAACCAGACGACTCCAAAACCAGCGGGGAATACGCTTATTCCTTTAGTGCCCCGCCTTTACCGGCGACGTCCAACGCGGCGGAAACCGATTTCGAACTCGGCGACATCCCACGCGATAGCGACAGTTCCTCCTTTAGCATGGAGCTATCCGACGAGAGTAAAGAGATTGCCGTCTTTCTGTCCGGCCCGTTCGAGGAGGAAATGGAGCGGTTTCTTCCGGCGGAACTGGAGCTTCGCGGACTGATCAACCGGTGGCAAGTCTCGCAGTTACTTCATGCCCGGACTCGGTTTATGCTAGGGACCTGGCGCGTGGTCGATTCGCTGGGCCAAGGGGGCTACGGCCACGTCTTTCTCGGTCGACCGCAAGAAGACCCGGACAATCGGGGCGCGGCGCAATCGACCGGTAATCAGGAGACAGACGTCGCCATAAAAGTTCTTCCCCTGCACTTGGCAGACGAGACGTCGATTTATAAATTCTTGCGAGAAGTAGAGATATGTCGCGGACTGGTGCATCCGAACGTGGTCCAGTTCTACGATAATTCGGAAGACGGCAACGTCCATTACGCGGTTTATGAATATATAAATGGAGGCGACTTGCGGCGTCTGATCGCGCGTCATGAGCGCCTCGACCCCATTTTGGCCATAGCGATCGTGCGGGAAGTGGCCAAAGGTCTGCATTACCTTCACAGTCAGGGCATCGTCCATCGCGATATTAAGCCGGGCAATATTCTGTTAAGCCGGTCGGGCAAGGTGAAATTGATTGACCTGGGCCTGGCGGTTCCCCTGCCGCGTACCCCGGACGGCCGGCCTTCGTCGCTGTATAAGCGTTTTACACAGTGGGAAAACGACTGGTTCCGCGAAAATCGGGCGGTGGAGAGTGTGCCAGGCGACGCCAGTGAGCCGGGCAACCGCAAACGCCGCGTCGCAGGCACGCCAGACTATATTTCGCCTGACCAGATTCGTTCGCCGCACGAGCCGAACGCTTTATGGGACATTTATTCCCTGGGCTGTACTTTTTATTTTATGGTAACGGGAATCGTCCCCTTCCCGGCTGGGACGCCCCTCCAGAAAATGCAGGCACAGCTCTATTGTGACCCGCCGGAACCACGCATGTTTAATCAGGAACTGCCGGAGGAAGTCTCGAAATTAATTTTGCAAATGATGTCGAAAAACGCCTCCGACCGTGTCCGCTCGGCAAATGAAGTGCTTTTTCGGCTCAAACCATGGGCATCCACAGGAAATCTTATCGCCACGGCCCTTGCCCATTCGACGAATTTGAATTACAATAGAGAGGAACTCGCGTCGTCACAGGCGGAGCAGGATCGCACCGGGTCCGGCGTCGGGCAGGCGACTGGAGGTCCCGGCGACCCGTCACACGCCTCCGGGGCCGTGCCTGAAGGGAGCGTGCCTGCGGGTACCGACCTGTATGCCATGTACCAGCGACTGGCGGCTCCTCCGGTTTTGACTGCTAAGCCACAGCGCCCTGACAGCAAGGAGCGTCGAAAACGCCTGCAAGCGAAATGGGTCAATTCACCCTTGGCCCTGGAGCTGGAAATACGGCGACTCGAGAGTGTAACGCGGGGACTGACTCGATTCGTCCTGTTTCCCCTTATCATAGTCGCTATTGCGGTTATGATTTATTTTTTATTCGCCTGGTGACAGACCCAACTGATGAAAACTAAGATAGCATGACAAACCGGGAAGACAGCCTTTTGCAATGCCAAAAGTTGCTGAAATACACATTTAAAGATCCGCAGCTTCTCAAGACAGCCCTGACTCACGCGTCCTGTGCCGCCACGCACAAGGACTCCAACGAACGTTTGGAATATTTGGGAGATTCCGTTCTCGGTCTTGTTATTGCTGATTATCTCTATAACGACTGCCCGGAATGCGATGAAGGGGAGCTTTCCGCGATTAAGGGGTCCATTGTTTCGCGACAGACGTGCAATCGTATCGGTCGCAAGCTGGGCCTGGAACGCTACTTGAGCGTTGCACGCGGAATAAGTCCTCTGCCAGATTCCATGGTGGCGAACCTGATTGAAGCGATTCTCGGGGCCGTCTATCTCGACGCCGGTTTCGATCGGACGAAGGAATTCGCCGTTAATCTGTTCAATGAGGAGATGGAATCGCTCAAAGTCGTGCGCGATTCCAATAATTTCAAGGCCGCCTTGCAGAACTGGGTGCAGCAGCATATGCCAGGCGTTGCGGTTGTGTACCAGACTCTGGACGAAAAGGGCCCGGCGCACAGGAGGTGTTTTAAGATAGGAGTCGCACTTGAGCAGCGAACGTTTCAGGCAGCTTGGGGCGCGACGAAGAAGGAAACGGAGCAACGGGCAGCGGAAAACGCGCTGTCCGCTCTACTCGGTCAGGAGCCGCCCTATCCCGACGGCGATCATTGAACAGGATCTGTTATGAAAGCGATTGTACTATTTTCCGGCGGTCTGGACAGTCTTTTGGCCGCGGCTATCCTCAAACGACAGGGAGTGGAGGTCATCGGCCTGAATCTGACGACCCCGTTTCACGACTGTTCCGACGCGGCGGCCGAAGGAGCCAAGGCACTCGGAATTGAACTTGTGGTACGCCATTTCGGTAATGAATATATGGCCATGGTCGCCAAGCCGAAATGGGGTTATGGCAAAGGCATGAACCCCTGTATCGACTGCCGCATTGCCATGCTCAAGACGGCGGCGGAACTTATGACAGAACGAGGCGCCGAGTTCGTCGCCACGGGTGAAGTCGTGGGGCAGCGGCCTAACAGTCAGAAGATGCATCAGCTGGAACTCATTGCTCGCGACTCCGGACTCAACGGCAAACTTCTTCGCCCTCTTAGTGCCAAGGCACTTACCGCGTCCGAGCCAGAGACCACTGGCGGGGTCGACCGGACAAAACTCTATTCCTACACCGGGCGTCAGCGGGTGAGTCTGATTGCTCTTGCGCGAAAAGAATTTGAAATTCCGATTATTCCGCAGCCGTCAACCGGGTGCCTGCTCTGTGAGGGGTCCTATGCGCCGCGCGTTCGCGATCTGGTGCGTTACAAGCCCAACGCAACGAGCTGGGACGCCGCTCTGCTGACCGCGGGCCGGCAAGTGCGGATCAGTAGTGAGATGAAATGCACGGTCGCGCGTCGACTCGATGATTGTACGCGACTTGAAAAACTCTACGCCCGGTCGGACAGGAGCCGATGCTGCCTCCTCTTTCCAAAAAATTATAATGGCGCGGCTGTCCTGCTCGTTACCGACCTGGCTCCAGAATACGGGGATGCACATTTTGCAATGACGCCCGAACTGGACACCGCGATACACATGGCCGGGGCACTCGCTCTGGCGTTCACTAAGCCGGAAAAATACCAGGCCGCAGAAGGGGGCACGCCCACCATTATTCTGAAGTACGGTGCGTGCGAAGTTCTCCTCGCGATAGAACCGGACGACACTGTCTTGGCAAATGTTAAAATGATTAAGTAACGGAACGGGACCATGGCACTACCGGAATCACTCTTGTTTCATCCCGAACTTCGGCACCCGAGCGGGCTAACCGGCGAAGAATATATCAAACGAAGTCTCAATCGCTGCACGGCGAGTGAAAACGACGACCGCCTTAAATTGGGCAGAAACGTTGCGGGAGAAGGTCAGGTCGCCATAGCCGGGGCCGGGCTCATGGGCATCTCCATCGCGGCGGCGTTTCTGGGGGCCGGGTTTCACGTGCTCCTGTACGATGTGGCCGAAGAAGCTCTTCGCACTGCTCCCGATCGCTTGCAGAAAGAACTCGCTCTGCAGTCGCCAGATACAAATTTTGTGGAAGTTCAATCCGGCCGATTCCGAACGACGCATCTGCTTGCCGATTTACACGCGTGTCCCGTTCTCATCGAAACCATTGTGGAAAAGCTCAAAATTAAACAAAAATTTTACGCCGCGCTCGACGATGTCGTACTCCCCGGAACTTTGCTCCTGTCGAACACCTCGACCATTGAGATTAATCGTTTGGCCGAAGCATTGAATTCGTGCCGTCATTTGTCGCCGGAGCATTTTTGCGGCTTTCACTTCTTTCATCCGGTGCGGCGTCGGGCTCTGCTGGAAATTATTCGCGGAACACATACGAACGAGGTGACTCTGGCCTTGGCCAAACGACTGGCAATCTCCATTGCGAAACTGCCCATTACCGTTAATGACGGGCCGGGCTTTCTCGTGAATCGCCTGCTCAACCCGTGTCTGAACGAATCCCTGGCGCTTTTGGAAGAGGGATTTCCTCTGCTCCGAATTGAAAATGTCTGCCGCCGGTTCGGAATGGAAGTGGGACCGTTTCGCATTATGGATGAAATTGGTCTGGACGTCGCACTGCATTCCGGCTGGTCGATTGCCACGCGTTTTCCCGACCGCGTTACCGCGCATACCATTCTCCCGACCATGGTGCGTGCGGAACGCTTTGGGCGTAAGCGGGGCGGCGGGTTCTACCGCTACGACAAGACGGCAACTTTTTGGGAAGATGAGGGCATTTTTGACGACTCCTTGACCGATTTTTTAAACGCAAACGGCATAAAGCTCGCAAAGCCGGAATGCCCGGACGAAGAGATGGACGCGGAAATAGCAACCCGTATTCTGCTGGCCATTTTACTGGAGGCCGGACGACTCGTTCAAGATGGAATCGTGAGCGATTTCAGTGCCGTCGATATTGCCTTAACGTGCGGGCTTGGTTTTTCAAAGCCGCGTGGCGGACTCTGCTACTGGGCGGATTGCGTTGGATTGAACCGACTCCTGGAAGCCGCCGAACCTTACAAGCATTTGGGGACTCGCTATACGATTCCCGAAATTTTGCGAGCAAAAGATCAGACGAACGAACCTCTCATTAAAATGAGTTGACCGTTCGGCATGGGATAAAATTCTTTTTTTATGAATTGAGGGCAGACAATGAAACAGACAGCGGTTATTATAGTAGCGGCCGGACGAAGTGAACGGTTTTCCGGGCAAGCAAGCCCACTGGCGCATTCTGTATTAAAGAAAAAACCTTTTGCCTTACTGAAAGGGCGTGCCGTCTGGCTGCACAGCGCTCAAAAATTTGCAAACAGGAACGATGTATGCCAGCTAATTCTGGTCGTTTCGCCGGAGGACCGTGACGAGGTCGAACGGAAGTACGCCGCGGATCTCGGTTTTTTGGGAGTAACGCTGGCCGATGGAGGCCGTGAACGCGCCGACTCCGTGGCTAACGGCCTTGCCTGTGTTAATGCAGCAGCGGAATACGTTGCGGTCCACGACGCTGCCCGACCCTGTGTCACTGACTCCGAACTGGAAAAGGTCTTTCGTGAAGCCTATCGAACAGACGCCGCCATTTTAGCCACGCCTCTGGTCGGCACTATCAAACGTGCAGTCGTGGCTGACAACACGACTCCCAGTCATACACAAAAAGAGAACCCCTTCGCCGCTCTGTTTGAAGAAAAGAATAACTACCCCAGTATCGAAACCACGATTGACCGCAATAATCTCTGGGAAGCACAAACGCCGCAGGTCTTTAAGCGTTCTCTACTGGAACAGGCCTACGCAAACCGAAAGAATACGCACCCGACCGACGACTCGCAACTCGTCGAATGGCTCGGGCATCCGGTATCACTGGTCCAGGGCGAAAAAACGAACCTGAAGATTACAACAGCCGCCGACCTCAAACTGGCCGAAAAATTCCTCGACTCCGCCAGTAAAAAACCATCACCCTTCCATTTTTAACTTTTTTGTATGCCCCCCAGCCCCGACCTGTTTCGCAAGTCGGGGGCTGATGCCACACAAAGCCTAATTCGCGTTATCATCCCTAAAAACAAGGGAATAGAGGTCGACTTCTTTCATGTAAAATTTTAATCTGACGACCTTACCCGCCAGTTCACCCGCGTGACGATCATTTTGCCACACAACCTCTTTGGCAATCTTGTTACCGACCAGCGCCGGCGATTCTTCTCGCGAATAACCGGGTATCGGCGTCCCCGCTTCGTCCAGGAGTTCGACCTGCATTTTGCCTGCGGCTCCGGTTGCAAAATTCAGAATCAGGTCCTGACCACTGAAACGAAACGGGCGTGTTATGAGTTCACCCGGGTCGTAGCCGGCATGAACCGACACGAAACCATCCAGACGAATTGAATAGCGGTGCAAGGCCCGTTCCACCTGCTGATAGAATCGCACAACATACATTGACATTTCCGACTCGGACGTTTGAATCAGCCCGGCTGCCGGATAATTGCTGCGTGACGCCCAGTTGCCAGGCTCAATACCGGGCCGAATTAGCGATTCGCGGAAGAGTCGATCGTAGTGGCTACCGCCGCCGCGTGTCGTAAGGAGTACGGCATCGCTGCAATCGTTAAAAAAACGCAAGTCGATTTTAAGATACCCGGGTACAACATGAATTTCTTTGGCCATCTCCTCGTCGACTGCATTTTGGCCGTAAACGAAACGGGCCGCAGTCGCTAGATAAATGTGCGGTGCGCGGAAATAGGGACACGTTTGATTGGTGTATAAATGTTCCACTTGCGGGTCATCGAAGGTCATCGGTTCAGGGGCTGACCAGTGAATAAAATCATCCGACGTTGCCCGGGCAACACTGCGAAGTTCATTCGGTCCTTGAAAATCTATCGTGTACCGCATATAGCAGACATATTTCTGTTCCGATTCCGACCAAAAAGCAACATTTTGTGAATCGAACATATAACACGCGTTCGGACTCTGTATAACTGGCGTCTCGGAAAGCTTCTTCCAATGAACGCCATCGGAAGAAATGAAGGCCAGCAGTCGTCCAATTCCTCCAAGTGCCTTATACTTCTCCTCCGGCGGAACACCAGGTCGTTTATCAACAAAAGGTGTAAAATTATGATCTCCGTCCCCACCCCATATTGCATTATTAAGTTTTTTGGCGTCACCCAGGTTAATGATGTTATACTCCGGCTTGGTCCAGTGGATTCCATCGTCGCTTTCGGCGCAACACGTCACACCGCCTGACGCGCGATAATAGGCACGTTTCTTCACGCCATCGTCAAGAACAGTTACATACGTTGCAAATCCATCTTCCCAAGGGGCGTCAAAAGCAAACGCGACCCCTTCATCGCGGGGTTCATGCAGTTTGTATGCTACATTATTCATGGACTCGACTAAAAAATTATCCACGAAGAGCTCCAGACGAGTCCCCAAGTCTGGAATACTCCTGTCGTTCGTATCCTCCGCCGTGACTGACACAGCAGGGAGAAATAAAACGAGGCACAATATTATGGTGTGAATTTTGTGTAACATAAAATTTTATTCCTTTCTCTAGGGAATGGTGAACGCTGCTGTATTTTTCCCGGGCACTACTGTAAATTGCAAAGGACTCTCCTCCGGAATTTGATAATTTCCTTTAATGGGAAAGGCGTCCATGGCGGCCTTACTTTCGTCCGGGTCCATATCCGATCGCAAAACAGGCAGCAACGCAACGCGATATTCACCTGGCATAATTGCGCCCGGCAGGACGAAAACACCACTTGCGTCGAGTTCCGCGGAAGATTGATCTTCGCCATTGGTCGCCTGGAAAACGACCGTACCATTGGTCAGTGGCGCGTCGTTATAAGTAACCTTCCCCTGTACAAGTCCCGTCGCTTTCTTTTTCTGTGAACAGCCCACCGTTCCCATAATAATCACGGCCAGACCTATCATGCAATACACTATTGTTCGACTTATTCTGTTTTTCATGTTTCGCTTTCCTTAGTTGTGATTCGTGTTTGTCGCAAAGTATCCCGTTTCACGTGTACTTAATGCTCTGTCGTCATACCGTCGTCCATCGTACAAAATTTTTGAAGGAGAAGAAGAGGCATCGTTTCCGAAAAGAAACGGACCGAGGCATCGCCAAGCAACATGTGGCATCCGCCAGCGTGATTGGAATTTAAAACCGTATTCGAGCTGTAACAGTAATTGGCGTCAGCCGGAGTTGCTGCGGACGTTCTTGTTTGATTAATCGGATAGCGAACTGTCGTTATTCCGATTGGATAAGAATAGGCACCTGTTGTCCCTGCGGCAAGCAAGGAACTTATACTCTTATTAGCGGGAAAATCAAACCCGGCCCACCATCCGCCGCTGTAGTTGGAGCAGAGCCAATCGCGAGCACCGGTCACCGTATTCTTAACCTTCGCCGATTGCTCACCTACTATACAGGTATTCGACGTACCGTCAAGAATTGCCGCGATGTTTTTCGCCTCATTAATAAGAAAAATATTATGGTTAGACATTTTTCCGTAAGAGCCGGTAAAAGTCTGGCGAGCAAGCGGATCCGGATAAGCTCCGGAAATACCGATATAGTCTACGCGTTGACCTGGCGCGTATTCCGCTAAAACTTGTGTTACGGACGGTATTCCGGTTAAGCCATCTTCCTCCGCCGAGGGGCAAGAGAGTCCCGGTACCATAAAGCCAAATAATTGTTGATTACTATCGTTCGCTGTCGCAACGGAATCCGTTCGAGTCGACATGCGTTTCTTCCAGTCGATACTGTCAAAAATCGCCGCCTGTTCCATATACGGAAGAATTCGGAATCGCCAGTTACATGTTCCGGGACGTAAACCACCATTTATATTGGCGCCAAGTGGAAAGACACCTACAACATCATGATAATTGTGAACCGCCAGACCAATCTGTTTCATGTTATTCGTACACTGCATGCGCCGCGCCGCTTCCCGCGCCGCCTGCACCGCTGGCAATAAGAGCGCAATCAATATTCCTATGATTGCAATGACGACCAAAAGCTCGACAAGAGTGAAAGCGAGAAGTCTTCTTAGAGAGTAAAAGCTGCCCCCCCCACCCAGTTTAACACTTGTCGACCTTTGACCATTTGTTGAACTTTCTTCATTGTCTTTCTCATAATTTGGTTCCTTTCAAAAAATGGGTATCCCTTTATTGTTATGCGAGCCGCAGACCTTACTCCGTCTCGCAATACGCGTGATATAATTTTACAGGCAAATGACCCGACCCAATATAGTCGCAAAACGGCCCGGGTCATCTTCGTGAAAAAACGTGGGAATCCTTCTTGAATCCCTCTCTATTTAAATATAGCATAGAACTACAAAAAATGCAAGAGCTCAATAATCGATAAAATCATAAAATGTCATTTATGTATGAAATATATTTATTTTATCATAAAGTCAGTCTTTTCTCTCTCAAAATTCTTTGCCTTAGCTGGGGACAGATCAGATTGGGGCCACCAATATCAACTCCAGTATCGCACCACTGCCAATCGGTCTAAGGCAGAGCAGAACAACCACGCTTCACAATAGAATCATCTCCTTCATGACGTACAAAATGATCCTATTGCCTTTGGTGTCGAATGGCAGTGGTAAGCGAACAGCGTCCGTCTTCAATCGCTGCGACCGCTTGCGTTCCAACGGTACCTCGCGATGAATCAGGCGTAAAAACAACGGAACCCTGGGCCCCGGCGGTTACACCAGTCGCCAATGCGCCATACGAATGGAAGTCGGCGTTTCGAGGGTATCCGCTTCATACCAGACAGAGATCAATGTCTCGTCGGGAAGCTGAACCGTCGAAGGATAACCCAAATCGCGTTCTGGTCCCGGCTCAGAAAGTCGAATGGGATCTGACCAGCTCTTTCCCTCGTCTTCGCTGATCCGAATCCGATTGCAATATGGCTCGTGACGATAACTATAGGTCATCAAAAGTCGACCGTCTTTGAGTCGGAGCAAAAAGGATGGAAATCCCTTAACACCGATTGAGTGCGGATCACTCCATGTCTTGCCGTCGTCCTCCGATTCTGTCTGCCAGGTCTCCTTTTCGTCTTCATTACGTATCTGAACAAGAAATTTACCGGGCGAAAGTTCAATTCCATGCGGTTCATTCCAAAACGGAAACTTTCCGTCCGGTTTTCGGTATTTGCTTACGGGGATAGTCCCGAGAGCATTCCAGCTTTTACCGTCGTCGACCGACGCGAGAACGCCAAGTGGCTCCTTATTTATCCAACCGGTTCCGAAAAAAAGAATCCGACCATTGAAGCCTGTGACAGGTCCGTGTGGCGAGCTGACAGCAATCTTTTGACGGGCATCCCAATTGACACCATCGTCCTCCGAACGGAACATCCAACTTTTATCGGCCTCATTTTTACGCTGCTCATCGTTGATCCGGCGATGAGTAGCTTGCCATCTTTCGAAAACTTCGTCTGTCATTCGTCCTTTTATACCGGCTTTGCGTCGGTTGATCTCTTTTTCCAAAACACCCTCGTAATAAAAAGACGAAGTGAACGTCGTGACCAGAAGGGTTCCTTGATCGGTAATACAGACACCGGAATCGCGATCGTCGGTTGGACCGTCGTAAATCGTTTGCGGCCAGCTCCACGTCTTGCCGTCGTCGTAGGAGCGGAACATATCGACACGTCCAAACGGACAGACATGCTGCTGGCGACCGCCAGAACAGGTCACGATCAGTTCGCCGTTATCCTTTCGCCTCGCCACCGTTGGCCAACCGTAAAAAAATTCCGGCTGATTACTCACGTTCTGAATTCGTTCCACTTCGATCTTTGGCGCTTTCGTTGCTCCATACGCCTGAATGTAAGCGGGAACGGAAAGAATCATCCCTGCTGCCATTCCGGTTTGTTTGAGCATATCACGTCTCGTTATCTTTTTCATCTGTTCTCTTTCTGTTTTTTATTGTAGATTGAATTACATAAAACGATCTACCCACCGACGCGGAAGGCGAGGTAGTTCAAATAATTACAGTTTCAATTATTTACAGCACGCAAATATGGTTTGTTTTAAAGAAATAACCCTATTTTGCGTAATCGGCAAGTTCAATGGACAGGGATCCGCCTGAAGCAGGGACATCAAAAGTCAGAGGGGTGCTCGACGGTTCCCACAAAATCAGAGGTACAAGTTTTACCATTTCCGCATGATTTCGGTCCCGGGCGACTTTCTCCTCTTTTGCGAATGCCTGACGCTCCTGAAGCGTCATGGCAGCCATTTCATCACTCGTTTTATTTTTCAGTCCCAACGGAATATTTTTTCGAACAACGACTTTATAGTTCCCCTGCGGAACGCCGTTGGCCATATAACTGCCTTGGGTGGTCACCAACTTCGCTTTGCCCGTAGCGTCCGTTTGTCCCACCATGGATAAGGCCCTGCCCGAGTGCGCGGCTACGAGCGAAACGGACACGCCTTCCATGGGAGCACCACTTTTTGTAACGCTGATCGAACAGGGAACCAGCGTCGGGAAACCGTCCGGTGTCT
The DNA here is from genome assembly GCA_030539295.1 of Planctomycetia bacterium. Lineage (GTDB taxonomy): Bacteria > Planctomycetota > Planctomycetia > Pirellulales > Thermoguttaceae > JAUNBG01. The sequence goes on from JAUNSJ010000001.1 coordinate 156,019, forward strand.
CTTTATTCTGACAGCCGGCCATTAGAAAAACGAACAGCAGTGTCGGCACAAGTACACGAACGGAGAGCTTATTGAACTTTATCATCACATACCCTTTTTACTATATTCTGATTATTTTGATTGGAATGTTCCCTGTCCTCGCGAAAGCGACAGGGACACAATGATCACGTCTGCCATTGAACGTGATTGATACCAGTTGAAATGGATTCCTGACTTAGAGCGTTACGCCTTCCCCGCCTCCTCGCGAGCCCATTGCGCCCCAGATTCCATAGGGACTCGGTCCAGACTCAATCTCGGCCCCGGTTTCAAAGTTCGTTGTCCCGGACGTAATCGCATTGATCGTATCGGACACAAATCGGACACTACCATCGCCCATTGCCACGTTGACTCCTCCCGAATGATAGCTCGATACGGTTGACATCGACATTTTTCCTGTGTCGTTAGCATTCGGATAAAGAGAACCTTTTGTTAGTGTCGCACATGATGGCGCGTTTGGCGGCAGTATGGTTTGAATGCAATTCGTCATGGAGTACCCGCCAGACCAGCACGCGCCTGCCCCTTGTCGTTGGTATTCACTTGCGGAAAGCAGAGTGCGATCTGTAGCACTGCGGGCTCCGTTGCAATCGACCGGCTTTATACTGTTGGCTGTGTTCAGTAGGGCAATACCTCCCTTGATTTTATCTGAATATTGTTCGGAGGAACAGGCTCTTTCACTAAAGGAGATCGTATTGGAAAGGCCATCAGTTACGGCGGCGAACGTCATCCATTCCATCTCACCCATGGTAAAACCTCGCTTATTCTTTACTAAATTGACGGGCGCACTCCAATCGCCGGCGGCAATGGGACATGGCGTTGCGGTAATGGTATCTCCCAGCGAAAGCATGTAATTTGTGCGCCCTCGCTTTGCCATATAAGGACACAGCTCTCCGGAAACAGGATCGCTAGGGCATCCGAGATAGTTGATTTTGACCATATACTCTTTGCCATAGACGGAGCTGTCGTTATAGGCATTGCGTATATTACTGTAATTGATCGCGCAAATCGATTCGTAAAGGGACGTCTGCTCATTGAACGGAAGCAGAGTGACATGAATTCCGTAGCCAGCCCAATTAGAAGTTTCCGAGTTGAAGGGACCACACATCTGGGATGGCAAAGCATTATTCGCATCATGGTAGTTGTGAACGGACAAGGCGATTTGCTTGAGGTTATTCGTACACTGCATGCGCCGCGCCGCTTCTCGCGCCGCCTGCACCGCTGGCAATAAGAGCGCAATCAATATTCCTATGATTGCAATGACGACCAAAAGCTCGACAAGAGTGAAAGCGAGAAGTCTTCTTAGAGAGTAAAAGCTGCCCCCCCCACCCAGTTTAACACTTGTCGACCTTTGACCATTTGTTGAACTTTCTTCATTGTCTTTCTCATAATTTGGTTCCTTTCAAAAAATGGGTATCCCTTTATTGTTATGCGAGCCGCAGACCTTACTCCGTCTCGCAATACGCGTGATATAATTTTACAGGCAAATGACCCGACCCAATATAGTCGCAAAACGGCCCGGGTCATCTTCGTGAAAAAACGTGGGAATCCTTCTTGAATCCCTCTCTATTTAAATATAGCATAGAACTACAAAAAATGCAAGAGCTCAATAATCGATAAAATCATAAAATGTCATTTATGTATGAAATATATTTATTTTATCATAAAGTCAGTCTTTTCTCTCTCAAAATTCTTTGCCTTAGCTGGGGACAGATCAGATTGGGGCCACCAATATCAACTCCAGTATCGCACCACTGCCAATCGGTCTAAGGCAGAGCAGAACAACCACGCTTCACAATAGAATCATCTCCTTCATGACGTACAAAATGATCCTATTGCCTTTGGTGTCGAATGGCAGTGGTAAGCGAACAGCGTCCGTCTTCAATCGCTGCGACCGCTTGCGTTCCGACGGTACCTCGCGATGAATCAGGCGTAAAAACAACGGAACCCTGGGCCCCGGCGACACACAAGCCTTGTTACGGCGTAGCAATCGCCTTCTTTACGTCGGCAAGAGGAATCGAGGTTATATAAATCGACGCGTGTCCTTCGTGGCTTGAATACCAGGAGATCCATAACTTGTCGTTATGTACGCAGAATCCGGGGTAGCTACAATCTCCGCCCGATGGAAGAACCCATAAATTGCGGTATTTGAAATCGTCGGTCAACGTGCCAATTTTTGTTAGGCCATCGACGCGTCCTCCGAGAATAACCGAGTCATCCGAAAGATAGATCAGATTGGGACCACCAATACGAACTCCAACGTCATGCCACTTCCAATCGGTGTAAGGCGAGGCAGAACAACCGAGCTTTGCTATAGTGTCATCTCCTTCGCGGCGTATAAAAATGGTCATATTACCCTTGGCATCAAATCGGGCTGTTGCTTCATTAGGCAATCCGGTTACATTAAGCTTGGAAACCTTTTCGTAATCAATTCCATTCGTGGTCTTGACAAGAAAAGCCTGCCATTCAGTTTGACTCTGGCTCAAGTCCTGATAAAGGACACCGTAACCCACATTCTCACGCCAGGTCACGCGCCAAATCCAATCGACATCCGACTTGATCTCCGGGTCCACGCGAAGAGGAACAGGTTGGCTGAACTCCCGACCGTTTTCCGAAAACGCAACATGAGGCAGTCTACTCCGCCACGACCCGTTAATGCAAACGGATCCCCCCATGAGGACCATAAGACGACCGTCCGGCGTCACTGATAATTTGGCGTCGCGCAGATCGTAAGTCGGTACGGCAAGTAGCGTCACCGACTCCCAGTTCTCGCCGTCTTCGGACCGAAGTACACGAACGGTCCCGTCACCAACACCGGTTGCAGGACCGGGTACATGCCCTGTACTCTCACGAAACGTACAATAAAATGCGTCTTGAAAATACAACAAATCGGTAAATGCATTGTGCGGCGAAGCGTCCCATATCTTCGCAACCGGATATGGGAATTCCTGCCCCAAGCCACTTCCACAAAACAGGACAAACAGAGCCAGTCCAAATAGCAACGTTTTCTTTCTTCTCATTATTTCTTTACCTCAATTGCCGTACCTTCAATGTTAAAATCTCGTGTTAATGCGTCAGGCTGAACCTCGACCGATTCCCTCTGATTCTCAAAGAGAGTATCGGCAACGGGGCCGGAATCGCCTTCACGCATGTTATGCAGACCACTTACCTCCACCGAATAGTATCCTGCTACCAGGCCATTGACAGCGGTAAGCGAGTAACGTCCGTCTTCAATTGCCGCGACTACCTGCGTTCCAACAGTACCTCGCGACGAGTCCGGCGTAAAAACCACGGAACCATAGGGGACAGGCGTCCCATTATAGGTTACATTCCCTGAAAAAGAATATTGCTTCGCTTTCGAATTGCATCCAATGCAGGTCAGCAAAACGACCAACAAAAGGCAATATCCCGTTCGTTCAAAAAAACTTTTTCCTGTCATGAAAAACACCTTTCCAGAATATTTTACAAACTAACGACTTTACCATCCTGACGATTTCCTAATTGCTTCAACAGATAGACATCCATCGTCTCTGAAAGGAATCGGACACTGCCATCGGCCAGCGAAAAATTCGCTCCGCCACTATGCTCACTATTGAATGGGGTATAGGTGTAATGTTGATTCGTCGTCATAGGGCCAAGAACATTGATCCCGTAGCCAATCATCTTAACGGAAGCACATATATAACCTCGTACCCAGTTGTCTCCGTTGAGGCAACCATTCCATGAAGTTTGTTGTGTGGACGAACGTTTCTTACAAGTTCCGCCCGTAATTTCACCAAACAGAAGCGTATTGGATGTGCCATCGGTAATGGAAGCCATGGACAAACTCTTACCGAGCGGGAGCGCCCCTTCTAAGTTAATGTTTTCAGGACCAATTGCGGTAGTTGAATAATCACCATCGGCGGTGTTTGCACTTTTGGCACCATACGTACCGCAGATACCGTGGTAATGGAGATTGTAGGGGGGATTTGTTTTCCAGAGAAAACGATTGGTCCACTTGGCGTATCTGTTATCATCCACAGCACTGGGACACTGAAACGCGTCGATTTTGATCATGCCCCAAATAGCCTTGCCCGTCACAAAATCTGACACGTGTACTGTCGTAGGGACACCATTCATATTAGTAGTATAGGATGTTCCAGTTGAAAGGGTTCCCACTAAATTGAGTGGATTTCCAACACGAAAATCAAATTTGTCATACAAACTGCCCTGCTCCATAAAAGGAAGTATCGCCACATGTAAACTCAGTCCATTGCCATTAGCATCGCCGTTTTCGGCAGCGGATGGACAATTCCACCCACCAGGAGGCAGAGTGAAATGAGTATCATGATAATTGTGAGTGGCGATCGCCAGCTGCTTGAGATTATTCGTACACTGCATGCGCCGCGCCGCTTCTCGCGCCGCCTGCACCGCTGGCAATAAGAGCGCAATCAATATTCCTATGATTGCAATGACGACCAAAAGCTCGACAAGAGTGAAAGCGAGGAGTCTTCTTAGAGGGTAAAAGCTACCCCCCCCACCCAGTTTAACGCTTGTCGACCTTTGACCATTTGTTGAACTTTCTTCACTGTCTTTTTCATAATTTGGTTCCTTTCGAAAAATGGGTACCCCTTTATTGTTATACGAGCCGCAGTGCTTACTCCGTCTCGCGATACGTGTGATATAATTTTACGGGTAGAAGTTCCGATTCAATGGCACCCCCGCTACGTGCCCGGTCGAGGAGATTGGCGATCTTTCGACCGATATTGCGCAATGGAATGTCGAGTTCGATATGGGTATACAAGGCGTTTTCCTTGTCCGGCTGATGGTAAATTCGCACGACAATATCAATATCGCGATAGGGCGCGAAGTTGTGGGCACGCAAGCATTCTTCGACCGCTTTCGCCTGGAGCAGCGACGTGCAAATAATGGCGTCTGGCGGTTTCTTTCCGGCGAACAGCGTTTCCGTCTGGGCACTGATTTCTTCGGGCTCCATTCCGGTAAAAAGAATGGGCAAATCGTTGTTCACCTCTTTTTGGGAACGCATGAGGTCCAGTGCCAGATGGTCGCCCGGGTGCATAATATTACGCATGAGAACCGCCCAACGCGTTCGACCGCGGCTGCGAAGCCAGTCGGCAATTTGTTTGGTGGCCGCCTGGTAGTCCCGCTCAAGATTCGGTATATTCGTTATCGCTGAATAAGGCGTACCATGTATGACAACAGGCAAACAACTTTTGGAAAAAATCTGCTGAATGGCAAAGGAGGTACTCAAAAGGACAAATCCGGCCTCGCTTTCGGCGACAAGGACCTCCTGAATCGTCTTTAACGCTCGCTCAGTATCAAGACTCGACGAGAGCAAACAATAGCTTACGGTAACTCCGTGGAATTTCTCCTGAAGACCGCGAACAAGCGGTTCGCCTGCATGGCCCTCGTATCGATAATACAGCTCCGATATAAAAAGATAAATGTGCGAAAAAGGCGTCTCTTTGCGCAATTGCGGCTCAACGATCGTCGCTCGCATACTCTGCCGGCGACGGATAATCTGACGCTTTTCCAAAAGTTGCAATGCCTGGTTCGCGTACATGCCGGCAACATCCAAAAAATCAGAAGCTTCCCGAACGGTAAAAAAGGAATCACCCGGACGGAGCTGACGTGCGCGGATATTCGCCTCAAGCTGATTCGTCAGGTCAATCGTCTTCATGATATGGTCAGGAGTAAGCCTACTCATTTCGTTCCCTCTTACACGTTGCCGTAAAAATAACGTTCAGGTCAACATCATTACTTCCGCAAAAATTGCCCGGGAGCCTTTCCCCCCCGGATATTTATCAGTATAACCTCACTCTCAAAAAAATGCAAGGGACTTTGTCGCCCTAAATTTTATAAATATCAATCGCGTATGAAATATATTAAAATAAGTAAATAAGAGATTGATTATTCCTTCTACTATTAAGGAAACGGGACAAGGCCCATACTTTCACTGTGGATGAGCCTTGCCCAAAGCCTTTATCGGCAGAGTTAAAGATTTAGTGACGCAAGAGGTCGAGCGGGGATTTCGTGCCGGTGGCCAGGGCCGGGTAAAGGGCCGCGGCCAGACAGAGCGTCAGCGTCAGACACAACCCCAAAACCAAACCGGCGACGGGCAGAATCAGCGGCGGATCGACCGTGCCGAACATGCTCTGCCCCAGCTTCAGTGCCCCGACTGCGGCCAAGAGTCCGAAAAGAAAACTCGACAGCGTCGCAACGAGTCCGACCAGGATCGCCTCTAAAAGAATCAAACGAATAATGGCGAACCGGGTGACGCCAACGGCCCGCATGATACCAAACTGACGTCGCCGGGCACGCACGGAACTGCTCACCGCGCTCATAACGGCCAGCGACGTAATCATCAGCGTGATCATCGGCATTTTACTCAAGCCCCATATCACACTGTCGGCCCGCTGCGAAATAGACTGATAGAGAGAATCACGCGTCGAGAGCTTAACGTAGGCCGACTGACCCGACGAGGCCGGCTTGTCATACGGCTCCCGGTTTTCCATAACGGCAAGATTCTTTTGCGCCAGGCGGTCAAGCGACGATTCCATTGCGGCCATCGCGATACTTTTGTCCGAATTAAACCAGAAATAACTAAAACGGTCAAGCTGATAATCGTCGAGAATATCGGTCACATTGGCAAAGACAAGTCCGCCCGAACGACCGAAGTTGCGACGCACTCCACTGGTCTTCGACAGCCATTGCCAACCGGAAAACGAGACAACGCCAACAATGGGATATTCCAGGACGACCGATTCCTCTCGTGGATGCTTGACCTTGAGCCGGTCGCCCAAATTCAAGCCGTAATCCACCGCAATGGAGTCGGTTATGAGAACACCGCGCTGCGTCTTCATGGCGTCAAATGCTGCGCTGCGATCTCCTTGCAGAAATTGCATCGAGACCAACGGACGCGGACCGGCGTATGCCCTGTCTACATCAGCTCCAAGAAAAACCACATTGGCAAACGGCGACTGCGTATCGGCTCGCGACGTTACAGAACCGGGCGCAAAAGCTGCCTGCTCTACCGCGACCGGAAGAAATTCGTCGGACTTTACGCCTGGCATGTCTTGCAGTTCATTCACAAATTCTGAATCCAAACCAACTGGCAGAAAGGCGGCAAAGCAGTCAGGCATACCGCGTCCGGGCAGAAACGGTCCCAGCATGGAATAGCCCCATATTTGCATTGAAACGAAAAGACCACCACCGACGGCAAGCAAAGCCGCAACGGCCACCGTTCGCCCAAGATTACCCGAAAGTTCCGATCGCACCAGCGGCGAATTAAGCCGCATAAACCACGCCAGAAGCGGCGCAATTGCACGTTCAACAAATTGAATCAGGAGAGGAATCAGCAGCAGCGTGCCCAGTACAAGCAAGAGCATACCCAGTCCTGAATGCAGCATAGCCCTCGTTTCTGTCGCCACGGGGAGTGCAAAAACAAGATAAAGGTCAGCCGCAATGAAAAGCAGTCCGAAGAACGTTGCCAGCGGAATAACGAACCGGTGCCCACTCCTTCGCGATGGGAGTAAGAAATTTTCATCAGACGAATCAAGAGCGTCCAGCGGTTTGACTCGCATACTCTTAAGCATGGGATAAATCGCGGCGAACAAGGCACCCACCACCGCACAGACAAATGAGAACAACAGCATGGCACCATTCAGAACTACACTGCTCCCCGTACTCAAAATGAGCAAAAGCCAGCCCGTGAGCAGACCGCCCAGCCAGCCCGGAACCGATAGCAGAAGCGATTCGATTAAGATGGAAATGGCAACCTGCCCACGCGTCAAGCCGATCATTCTGTAAAGGGCAATCTGACGTTTTTGCTCGCTCACATTCATATTGAGCGTTGTAAAAATAATAAAAATCGACGCCAGAACAGCGAGCAAGGTTCCGCTTACCGCCTGATACCGGAACAGATTACTTTCGTTTTCAAGTTCCTTTTTTTTGCGATCAGCCAAATCTTTACCAGTGAGCATATGCAAGCCCGGCGACTGCTCCGCGAGTACAGGCTGCCAGCGGTCGCGAAATTCTTCGGCAAGGACACGCAATTTCAGACCCAGTTCAGTAACCGCAGGCCGTTCGTCCAGAATCAGTTCGGCCATATCGTTCGGAATATAAAATTCAGACTCACCACCCTCCAGAACACCAACAACGTCGAATTGAAATTCTTTTGTTTTTGTAATAATAAGGAGATGGTCCCCAGGCCGAACGTGATATTTTTCCGCGCCCCGGGCGGTCATAACAGCTTCCTGCGCATGGGAATTCTGACGCAGCCACCGGCCATCTTCAAGTTCAAAGACAGGCTCCGGAGCCGACGTCGCGGTGAATACGACACCCATTCCCATCGGCGTACCCATGACTTTGCGATACGCGGCCAGTCCCTGACGATGCAATTGCGGAGCGATACCGACCGGCACGTCGGACCGGTCCGTATAGGTATCAATGAACGACGCAGAATCGGATTTATTTGCATTTTGTGAATAGACAAATGCCCGAACCGGACTCATTGTATCGCATTGAATCACCGCCGAATCTTTTTCGATTGCCGCAATGAGATTCTCTGTCAGAGCAGGCCGAAAAGACTTGCCCCTACTCACTTCAGAACGGTTCTTTCCCCGAGACGACTTGCCACCATTTTTTTTCGAGTCTTTTTCCGGTGTGCTTTCTGTATTCTCTTTTTTGATATTTCTGGTAAAAGGACCGCTAAAACCGCCGCCGGCGCCCCGTCGTGCTCCAGCTCCCGAATCAGTCGAAAGGAAAACGGCGCGCAAGTCATAGACGCCCATATAATCCGACTCCTGGCTTACAGCTTCGATGAACAGCGACTGATAGCCACCCACCGTCCAAACGATCAGGCAGGACGCGCCGGCTATGGCCAAAAGAATCAACGCAAGTCGCGTTTTCTGACGCGACATCCGAGACACGACAAGATTGAAGAGAAATTTCATGGCAGTTTCGCCCCCTGTTCCTCGTCTGTCTGTGCGGCGAGTTCCTGATACGTTGCGGCCAGGTCATGGGCGTCGCGAAACTGACTCGTCTGCCAGTCGGCCAGAAGACGGCCATCGTGAAGAACAATAACGCGCTTGGCGAAAATAGCCACGCCCGGCTCGTGCGTTACCAGTGTAATTGTGCGTCCATCCTGACGATTCAATTCGTCGAATACTTCACAAATTTTGCGACTATTGACCGAGTCGAGATTCCCGGTCGGTTCGTCAGCCAAAAGAATGGCAGGCTCCATAGACAAAGCACGCGCCATCGCCACTCGCTGCTGCTGTCCGCCGCTCAGCGTATCGGGCATCTGATTCAAAAAAGTTGTAAGACCAAGTCGCTCCCATAGCACGTGTCGCTTATCGCGACCCTCTTGGATTGAAGCTCCATCTGCACGTAGCGGCAAAAGAATATTCTCTTCCGTCGTCAGGTGCGGTATAAGATTGTAATTCTGAAAAACCAGTCCGACGCGGCGTCGACGATAGAGGGTTAAACGCCGATCCGAAAGTGACCCGAGGTCATTACCTTCGACTACAACCTGACCGGAGGTGGGCCGAATAAGCCCGGCGATCAAATGAAGCAGTGTACTTTTCCCGGACCCACTTGCCCCCATTACAGCAACAAAGTCGCCCTGATGGATTGTCAAATCAATTCCATCGAGCGCCGTTATCGTTTGATTCCCCTGCTTGAAAACACGCGTCAACTCTCGCGCTTGTACTGCCGGTTCCTGACAATTGTACTTTTGTGTATCGGTCACGATTGATTCTCCTCTACCCGTCAGACTCCTGTTCCGCGAGCAAATTTTGTTTCAACTGATTACAACATAACCAGAAAAAACGGTTTGACTTTATTGCCAGCTTTCCCGAATTCAGCCGTCGCGCACCGAAAGGAAAGTGCTTTTTTCTACGGGGACTTTAACGCAATCATTATACACGCCAGGTAAAAAAATAAAAGGGGTAAGTCCAAAAACATCCCTGCTTTCATCCTTACCCCACTGCGTAAATTTCCTTGCGATTCATCCGGGTTATTTGTTCCCATGTTATTCGTACATGAGTTAATAGCGCCAAACGAGAGCCGCAGTAACGTTCGCCGCAGAGGCGTTTGTGAGTGTAAAATAGTTGTATTGAGCGGACGCAGTTATCGTGCGTGCGGCGTTCAGATGCTGCCAAAGTCCACCGCCCAAGTTCAGTGAATCGCGACCGATTTCATATCCATAAAGCCGATTATTCAACGCCCCGCCCAGACTACTCACCGGCATGACGGCGTAATCTTCACCGCCCAGCTGCGTACCATAAAACGCCTGAAACGCCAGACCGCCTTGAATCGTGCGATATTCACCACGGAATCCAGCCCGGGCAGAAATTCGCTCATATTGCGTCTTCCCGTAACTGACAGGCGAATAAAAATTCCCTTCCGAAAGATTCGTCATATCCTGCCAGTCGCCGGTTCCAGTTGACGTTTCACTAAAGCTGTAGAGCCAGGCGTACATACAGTCAATCCCAACCATGGGAGAAAAAATAAAATTATTGTGAAGACAAATGGGTCGCATAAGATAAGCAGTCACCGAGAGTGTATTCCCGTCGGTACTACCCGTAAAATTGCGATTCATCTCCGTTTCATTCGATGCGAAGCCGAACGCGTTTCGATTCACACGCAAACGCTGTGAGCCACCGCCGACGAAAAGGGAGAAGCAGAATTCGCTCGCCGTTTCGTACTCAAAATGCCCCGCCAACTGATAGTCATCAAGTTTTATATCGGAATGAAACTGGGCATCATAACCAGCCAGTCCGCCACTTTGATTCAGCCGGGGAGCACCATAAGCGAACATGATACCGCCTGTGGCGCGAGCCGTATAATGCTGTCGTGCCCCGACCATAAAGCCGGCTTCATGAACATTGAATCCCGGTTGAAAGAAATTGCCCCCCGCTTCCAGGGATTGATAAAAAGGCGCGCCCCAAAGCTCAACTCGCTTGTCGCGTCCAACCAGGTCATCATACATAAGCGAAGGCCAGCATGGATTCTTTTTTTGTGGAAGTCCCGTCGCCATTCCCTGAAAGAACGGACTTCCCGCCTGCCCCAAATTAACGAGCGTCATAGAGAAAATATTCTCTACTCCATAGCCACCAGCAAGATTGTACAACGTTTGGTTTATCGCATCCTTGTCCGTCTGGTTCAAGAGGTCATCGACCATATCATAGGCCGGATCCGACGGCGTCGTATTATTAATCAGGTCGTCAACAGCATTACCAGCATCGACCGCGGGAGGAAGAAGTCCCTCATCTTGCGCGTAATCACCCAACGATTGCACACGCCCATATATATTATAACCCGAACCGTTATCGCTGGCATAAATCTCTCGCAGGACTGTTGTCGTACCGAACAGAGCGGCCACTGCGTTTACATCGGTCGTCGCGCCATCTATCAGAAAATTATTCGTGGACGTTCCCGAGGTCATTTGGACCAGCAGAGTCGGCGTCGAACTCGCTTCCAGACCGGAAAAATCCGTTTCCATCCGCGTACCCGACGACAGATTAATGCTCGTACCAGCGGTCAGATTTCCTTTATCCGCACCTTCCAACCGGGTACTCAAACCAATGACAGAATTACCAGCGGTGGTTACACCTTGTGTAGTGACTATATTACCGCCGGAAATCAGCGTGGAATTGGTCAGGCCTATGTTACTCGTTGAATTGATATTGTCGCCGGCGTTCACCTCCGAACCGCCGGTAAGCGTAAGTGTATTTTCAAAATCTGCCGTCTGCGCTATATTGACTTGCGTTCCTCCTGAAAGAACGACTGTATCTTCAAACGTGGCCGTCTGATTCAAATTTATTGTACCCGAAGTTGAAGAGAACTCGGCCCCAAACGTGGCATCGCCTTCGACATCAATATCACCCGAATTGAAAACGCGAAAGAAATCGACGTCCCCTTTCGCGGTTACCACTCCGGACGTGCCAAGATTGCCCGTAAATATCGTGCCGTCGCCCAGTACCATTGTCCCTCGGTCAGTGACCGTCGTACTGTCAAGCTGGGAATTGGCACCCACTTCCATATCGCCATCGTTGATTATGGCCGTTCCCGACGAAAAAAAGGCATTTCCCGTTACAATGAACTCGCCCCCTGTTTCCACCTTGAGACCGCCATCTTGAAAATTCGCCGTTTGCGCCGTTAGCCGTCCTATAACGTCCGTCTGGTCCGCATTGTCAATGTACTCTCCCGCAATGGCTAAGGTACCATTGACTGTAAGGTAATCATCTTCCCCCGTAATATCATTTGTGGTGAAGTCACCTCCTATATTGGCAGTACCGTTAATGAGAACATCACCGCGTGTGACAACGCTTCCGCCTGTGATAAGCGTGCCTGCATTTTGCGTCAGCACAAAATTTTGAGTAGAAGTCGAAGTCAGATCCAACGTACCGCCGCCACTTTGCGTTAAAGGCACATACGTACCAGACGCCACATTAATCGACAGTGTAACATCATTACTCAAATTAATGGTACCGCCCGTCCCCCAAAGAAAACCCGACTTGACTCCAGAACCGGTCCCGAGCAGCGCCGAATACGCATTGCCGCCCCCGGTCACGGTCATGGTACCGCCACTCATGGTAATGGTGTCCGTCGGTTGCAGTGGAACCGGATTGCCATTGAACGTTACATCCTGCTCAAAAGTCGTCACATTGAGCGTCCCCACATTGAAGTTCGCCGCAAGCGTCTCGCCCGACAGCCTGGCGGCACCCGACGCCGCGAGGGCTAACAGGCACGTTCTCAATAAAAGCCGGGGACGCCGTTCTACCCCCATCGCGTCCTCTTGCCCCTGACTTCTTCGCCAAAACAACTTCCTGCCGGCAAAATTCAACTTCGTTCCGAAGCCGAAAAGAATTCGGCCGCTTTGCTGATTCTTAGGATTCTTCATTTTCCTTTCCTCCGTGTACTTGTCTTGTCTCGTCGATGACCGGGAACAGTACCGTCCTGAATGTCTGCCACCGACGTTACCGGATTTCCTTGTTTTCGACGGATTTCCCTGTGACTGAAGTCTGTCCATCGCCGCACGACGAAAAAAGTCGCGTCGTTCCTGGCGTTACTGGTTCCTTTTTCGGAATTCACCCCCACACCCAAGCGGGTTTCTTCCCCGTTTTGTAATCCTTACGGCAAGAAGGTATTTTTTTCAGTCTGGCTAGTGACAGTGGCCAACGTTTCATACTGTCCTTACGCGGCGAGGAGGAATCATCAGCCACGCTTACTCGTCTTTCAGCGCGTGCTCACGGATGAATGTTTAGTCTTCACCAGAAACTTTGGCACGCACCCGCGTATCCAGGGTACCGGTCCCGGGCGGTTGACCTCTTTTCGGTCTCGGGTATACTATCTATATTATAAGCGGTTCCACTTTGGGCGTTCCCGCCTGCGAATCAAAAGAGCCAAACCGAAAAACCAGCGGTCCATCCCCTGCACCACCACCCACAAACCAACACATCCGACAAACCAACATCAACCATGAAAAACGTTCCACTCGCTGTTATTACACTCTGCTGCTGTCTGTTCTTTCCTGGCGTCCCGGCTCTTGCCCAGTCTCCCGGACCTAACGGTCTGGGGCCTTGCGATCTGCTCATGGATAAGGAGGGAGCAAACCTGTTCTTTCTGGCAAAAGATGGTCAAGCGGTTATGACCTGTCCCGTCGACGAATGGTCGAATCTTGTTACCCTGGCACTCCCGTTTCAGCCGAGTCAATTCGCGTTCTTTCCCGACGAAAAGCGTCTGGCCATTGTCGGCGGTCTGGCCCCGGGCTATACCGCTATCGTACGTATCGACCACAACGAATCCGGAACACAACTCGTTCTGGAATCAAGCTTTGTAACTGGTCATTCTCCATCGTCGGTCGTGGTCCTGGACCGTCCTGAGTCAAGCGGAGACGGGGCCGCGGCAACTCGGCCTGTCCTTTATATTGCGGACCAGTTTCGTGGCGAAATTCTTCTGGCTGCCGCTGAAACAGGCGAAATTATCGATACTTGGCCCGCCGGCCGGGAGCCCGTTTCACTCAAGGCCACGCCGGACGGCCAAAAGCTCGTCGCCATATCGCTCCTGCCCGAAGGTCGCTCCGATGCCTTTTATATTACCTCCGCGGTCCGTGTCTTCCACGTGGCGACCGGTGTGGCCAAGCGTATTGAGCTTTATAACGGAGTCTCCAACTTGCGCGGGCTCGCCTTGTCACACGACGGGAGATATGCCTTTGTTACCGGAACGCAAGGCAACTACACAACAGTAACCAGTCAAGTCGTCGGCGGCTGGATCGTGGAGAATATTCTCGCCATAATCGACCTGGAAAATGAACAGTACGTCGACATGATTTTCTTAGACGATACCCTGCTCGGCGCTGCGAACCCGTGGGGCGTTGCCACCTCCGACGATGGTCGTTACTTAACGATTGCCCTTTCCGGTACAGACGAAATCCTTATTATGCCCATGGCTCGAATCCAGAAGATAATCGACCGACGTCCCCAGGGGCAGCGGCCCGGCGGTGGGATGTATGCCTATAATTATCAAGGAGATGGAGAAATTGACTTCCCGATTCGCGTTCGCGTAAAACTGGGGACCAAAGGCCTGCGTCACCTGCTTATGCGAGGCAACAGGATTTACGCGCTCTCCTATTTCGAAGACATTTTACTTCAAATCAAGGTGGAACTAACGCCTCCGCTGCACAATTGGCCAGACGCCTACGTTCGCGCGGAAAAGGCGCCGCACGTCGCGTTAATTCAAGCGTCCGAGGTACCAGATCCCAATGCCTTTCGGCCCGTTTCGCGACCTTTGTCGGATGCCCACCCGCTCGAAGGTGTTTCCATCGGTCGCGAAATTGTGCAACTGGCCCCGCGACCCTCGTGGACCCTCGCCCGACGCGGCGAAGTCCTCTTCCACGACGCCACGTACTGCCAGGAGCACTGGCTTAGCTGCGCTACGTGTCATCCGGACGCCCGCATCGACGGTCTGAACTGGGACCTTGTCAACGATGGTGTCGGAAATGCCAAGAATACCAAGAGTATGTTGCTCGCGCACCAGACGCCCCCTTCGATGATTTCCGGCGTCCGCGCCGACGCTGAAACCGCGGTGCGGGCAGGGGTTACGCATATTCTCTTCGGTAAAATCCCGGAAGAAGACAGTGCCGCTATCGACGAATATCTCAAAACGCTCCCGGTCGTGCCGAGTCCCTGGCTGGTCAATGGCGAGCCGAGTGAAGCGGCGAAACGCGGACGGTTCCTCTTTGAATCCAGTCGCACTGGCTGCGCCTCCTGCCATCCGGAACCCCTCTTTACCGACCTGTCACTTCACGCGACACACTCACAAAATCATAACGATACAATCGCTAAATTCGACACGCCAACCCTCGTCGAGTCCTGGCGCACCGCGCCCTATCTCAATACGGGGAAATACGTTACCATTCGCGACTTACTGTTCGAAGGAAAACACGGAAATTTCGATGACCACCTTGACAAATTGACCGAAAAGGAACAAAATGAGCTTATCGAGTACGTCTTGTCGCTCTAAGCGGACTTCGTGCTCCTGACCCGAACCCCAAAACAACCACAACCGTGAGGTTACTTTTATGTCCGATACTAATAGCGAAACGGCCCCTTGGGAAGACTTTGACTCTGCGCCGGAGCCTGGCGCCCCGGTCCCGGAAAATGACTCCCTTACCCCGGAGCTGGCCACGTCCGTCGATGAAATCGCGATGGAGTTTGTCTCCTTCTGGAATCGACTCGTAAGTCAGACAAACTGGGAAAAGGGGAAAGTCATTCACACCTGGCGCACCCGACTCATTGAGGCAGGCGTGCCGCATTCCCTCTATACCGACGAGGCCATTGCCAAGCGAATCGGGAACGTTTCCGGTCAGCATGTAGGTCGACTGCGCCGCGTTTTTGAGCAATTTGAGTCGCCCGACGCGTACCCCACCCTCTATTGGAGCCATTTTCAGGCCGCTCTCGACTGGCAGGACGCCTCCGAATGGCTGCAAAAAGCGGCGGACGAAGCTCTTTCGGTCGCTGCCATGCGTATCGCCCGGTGGGAAAAATACGGTGCTCCGGCCGACCGCAAGCCAAAAGACAGCGAAATTGTCCTGGCAGAACCAGATGAAGACGTAAATCCTTTCAACGACTCCAACAGCGACGAGAGTTCCACAAAGGGGTCGGGCGAAAAGAAAAAGAACGAGAATGCCTCAACGAAAACCGTGCGTGACCCGGACGCGAGCAATCCCGACCCAAATTCCTTCGCCGGTGACGAAAACCAATGGCAGACGTGCGGTAAGACGACCGCCGACGTCCTCAATTCGCTCAATAAAATGCCCTCGCTCCCGGACGACTTGGCCGACGCCTTTGAAATGCTCAAGCTCGCGATCGTAAGTCACAAACTCACGAAATGGTCTGACGTGCCAGCGGAACATATCCTGGACTACCTCAACGCCATGCGCGCCATTGTGCTTTCCAACGATGGTAAATAGAGCCCTTTGCCGACTGGAATAGAGCTGATTGGATATATTATGACACACTGGCAAGTGGGCGCAAAATGCCTGAACTTTGACAAACGCCCGCTCTTTATGGGTATTCTGAACGCAACGCCGGACAGTTTTTCCGACGGCGGGCAGTTCGTTACGGCCGACGCGTCAGGTCATGTGGTTGACTTCAATCTTGATTTGCTTGCAGCACAGGCATTTCGACTCGCCCACGCCGGTGCCGATCTATTAGACCTGGGCGGGATGAGCACAGCCCCGGGCGCCGCCGAGGTTTCCGTCGCGGAAGAACTGCACCGCATAACGAGTGTCTTGCCTGCCCTGCGTGAGGCGTCGGATTTGCCCTTGTCGATCGACACCTACCGTGCCGAAGTGGCCGACGTCGCCTGCCGTCTGGGCGCAAGTATCGTAAACGACATATCGGGAGGGACCTTCGATTCCGATATGGCCGACGTCGTGCGCCGCCACGGGGCTGGCGTTTGTCTTGGGCACATACAAGGCACGCCGCAAACCATGCAGACGCAGCCGCACTACGACAACGTTGTTGATGAGGTCTATTCCGCACTGGCGGCCGCTCGCGATGCTTTCGTCCGGGCCGGCGTACCCCAGGCTGCCATCTGCCTTGACCCCGGTCTCGGATTCGGAAAGTCGCTGCGACATAATATCGCTCTTGTCCGTCATATCGACCGCTTTCTCGACCTGGGCCAGCCGCTTTTGGTCGGTCACTCCCGCAAACGCATGATTACCGAGCTGGCGCAGCGGCTCCGGCCCGGCGCCGCTACGGAAGAACTGGCACGCTTGAAAGACGAAATTTCCGTTCGCGTTGCCCGGACTCTTGTCCGCGGCGGAGTTCACATTCTTCGCGTACACGATGTCCAGTTGCACGCGTCGGTCGTGTCAGGAGGTGATTCATGATGCACTTTATCGGTACCGACGAGGCGGGCTACGGTCCCAATCTGGGTCCACTTGTCGTCTCCGCGACCTGCTGGTCTTGGCAGTCGCCGGACTCTTCTGCACACATTCTCCATCAGCCACACAAAATCCCCACGCCGCGAGTGGTCGGACAACAGCCCTTTCTCTTTGCCGATTCCGATTGCGATCCAACCGTCTTCTTGTCAATGACTCAATCGAAAAAGTCACTTAAGGGCCACTCGTTGAACACGCTGCAAGCCGCCGATGCTCTGGAAGAACTTGTGGGCTCGTTCGGCACGTGTGTTCAGGAGAGCCTGGCAAGTCTGGCCGCGTTAAAAATCGGGGACAGTAAAAAAATCTATCGCAAAGAGCACCTCTCTTCCCTGGAGTTCCCGGTCTTGGTAACCCTTCTGGCCTCGCAGTCAGTTCAGGCACATGCAATTTCCGAACAGGATTTCTCCTGGCCCCAGCTCGTTAATCGGCTCGGCGACATCGCTCCCGCACCTTTTTGGGAGGTGGACTTTGCACCCGGGTTGCCTCTGGACGCCGCCACGGGCACGCCTGCGGAACTCCGGCACACGGCACAGA
This sequence comes from Planctomycetia bacterium, assembly GCA_030539295.1. Lineage (GTDB taxonomy): Bacteria > Planctomycetota > Planctomycetia > Pirellulales > Thermoguttaceae > JAUNBG01. The sequence goes on from JAUNSJ010000001.1 coordinate 174,038, forward strand.
TGCTTGCACGCCTGTGGTCACCCGCAACCGGGCTTATACTGCGGTCAATCAACTCGCGACGCGTTTACCCCAGGGAATTTAATCAAATGCTCTCACGCGGGCTCAAAAGTGACCTGCTCGCCGAAGTCACACTTGGGCTGGCCGCAAATGCCGTACACAAAATCGACACTTCTGCCACGACCGATGCTCACGATACCATCGTTCTGCTCTGTGATAAACTCGGCGGCCGGAACTCCTACCGCGATTATCTGGAACACTTCTTTCCTGACAGGACTCTGACCATTATGACCGAGTCGCGTCCGTTAAGTTGCTACCAGCTCCTCGGTCCAAGGACAACGCTGTTTGTCCGATTCCAGGTCCACGGCGAATCGCAACCGCCTACGGCTCTGGCGTCCATGGTCTCTAAATATGTACGCGAGGTCTCCATGACAGCTTTTAATCAATACTGGCAGTCGAAAGTGCCCAAGCTGGCACCCACGGCCGGCTATCCGCTTGACGCCCGGCGCTTTATGGCCGAAATCGACCCGGTACGAAAGAAACTTGCCATGGACGATGCCTCAATTTGGCGCAATAAATAATTTGCATTTTTTAACCCGACTACGGCAACGCAACTGTTTACAACGAAATAACCAATAAAAATGAATACACAAAATTTGTTTTTTGACCTTGACGGCACTTTACTTGATACGCAAGCCGATATTCACGAATGTATGCTGACCACCGTGCGGGAATTCGGCGGCTCGGAAGACGAGTTCCTGAAATATTTTCGCATTGGCCCACCGCTTGGCGACGCCGTTGCTTTGGCTATGCCCCACTTAAATCACGATGACATTGACCGATTCATGGCCCGATTTCGCGCCTTGTACGACGTGTCCCCGCAACAGAAGACCTCCGTCTATCCCGGTATGAAGGCCGCCCTGGCCACGCTCAAAGACGCAGGTAAAACCTTGTTCATCGCAACAAATAAACGTATCTTTCCCACCAGACGCCTTTTGAAAATGTTTGAGTTGGCCGACTTCTTCTCCGACGTGCTCGCCGTCGATATGAATGGGAAAACTTATACCAAACCGCAAATGCTCCAGTATGCCCTTGACCAATATCATCTCGACGCCGGTCATTCGATTATGATTGGCGACTCACGAAGCGACGTCCGCGCCGGGGACGCTTGCCGTATGCAGACGATCGCCGTAACCTGGGGCTATGAACCGGAAATACTCCTGCGTCAGACCAATCCCGGTCATGTAGCAACTGATGCCGCGACCCTGCTTACCGTCCTGCTACACTAACGGCCCGGGACAAAATGCGATTGCCCCAGGCTACGTGTTCCGCACGCAAAGTGCTCCTTTATCGGGAGCACTCGGCGCAAGTCCGATGCCAGTTGGCAGGGCAGACTTCCCCATGCTCTTCCGTAAACTGGAGCGCGTCGAGCACACGAAGCGCCTCGTTCACGTCGCGGCCAATCGACAGATTATTGATAAGTTCATGCTGCACAATTCCGCTCTTGTCGATCAGGAACAGCCCGCGCTGCGCTACTCCCTGTTCCGGAAGTAAAACACCATATTCCGCTGACGTTCGTTTGCAAATATCTGACAGCATGGGATACGCAACCTCGCCAATTCCTCCTTCCGCACGCGACATGTGCCGCCACGCTAAATGGCTGTAGACGCTGTCCGTGGAACAGGCAAGTATCTGCGTATTACGCTGTTCAAATGCAGGAACAGCATCCGAAAAGGCAATGATTTCCGTGGGACAGACAAAGGTAAAATCCATCGGGAAGAAGAACAAAAGTACATAATGCTTTCGAAACCCGGAAAGTTTTACCTCTTCAATCGAGCTGTCCGGCATAACGGCCTTGAGGGTAAAATCGGGCGCCTCGCGGCCCACCAGAGAACAGGCATTGAGCCTTAGACCATCCGCGTCGTAAACTTCCTGACTCGTGACCGATTGCATGGGTATGACAAAATCCGACATAGTTTCTCCTTTTTTCGCTGCTCTTGCATTTTTTGAAATGGCATCTTTTTCGTATTGACAACAGAACAACGATAGAACACGGCCACAACGCGGCCACCACAACGGTAATAGATTCCTTCTGCCACGGAATCTTTTGCAAATACAATTTACAGGCCGCAGCCGAGACGACGTTTGCAATAAGCGATTGCCGTGTAATAAGATGCGGCCGATCCAATAAAAGAAACATCGGCCGCCATTAAGCTGGACATTAGTCCATGGAACGTGTTTCATTTGCATATCGAATCAGCAAATCGCGAGCCAGCAGGAATCGCTTGTACAATCGCTCATATTCAGCGACGTGGACAGGATCCGGAACCGTCCTGTGACGCTCCTGAAGTATCTCGTCCAGCGGGTCGAACGACGGCCACAGACCCGTTCCGACCGCGGCAAGAGCAGCGGCCCCCAAGCTCGCTGCATTTTGGTCAATATTCGTCTTACGCAATGGCACGTTCATTACGTTCGCATAAATCTGTTGCCAAAATTCGCTTTTACTACCACCTCCCACGACCGTTATCATTTCCGGATTTTGGCCGCCCGCCGACAGAGAGTCCAGCGCGTGACGCATACCAAAGGCAATCCCCTCCATGACGGCTCGGATCATATCCCCCCGTGTATGAGACAGGTCCAAATTCAGAAAACCGCCACGAAGTTCGGGACACGCGTCCTGTGGAGCGCCCCCGGCCAGCGTCGGATTCATAATCAAACCACTTGCGCCCAACGCTGTTCTTTGGGCCTCTTCTATCATAAGGTCATATACGTTTTTACCACTGGTTGCACTTTCTGCAATGAGAGGTTCGCAGACCGTTTCCTTGAGCCAGCGAAACGTTGTTCCAGAAGAAAAGAGCGCCAAAGCAACCGTATAACAGCCGTCGCATAGGCCTTACCGTGGTCTCCTCCTGCCATTGAGAAACGGAACGGCTCACCACCTCTGTCGCAAAATGGAACCTCATTTTGCGCAAAATGGAATTGACCGCTGCGAAATTCCCGACTAAAATAGATCCTGTGTGACTCAAATTCGAGTCTGTGTTTCAACCAATTCCGAAGGAGGTAAAATATGAAAACCCATTCTCACGTCCGGCGCTCCCTGCCGGCCATTCTCGTTCTGGCCCTGCTCTCGCTGACCTTAACAGCCAACGTCAATTTTGCGGAAGAGTCCTGCCCTGCCGGAACGAATGAAGTCTTTAAAGGGCCGGTCGGACTGGCTCTGTACAGTTTGCGAGCGACCATATCGGAAGATTTTGACGAGGCATTGGCCCTGGCTCAAAGTTACGGCGTACGCTACGTAGAACTCTACGACTTGGCACCGGCAAATCTCTCTTCCGCCGAATTGCTCGCCAAGTTGCAGGAGTATGGTCTTACCGCCGTCGCCGCTTATTTCGACTATGGTGAAATTCGGGACAATCCGGAATCTGTCGCCGTCCGCGCCAAAGAGCTGGGCGTGCTCTACGCCGGTATTTCCTGGCTGCCGCACGACGGTGCTCTGACAGAAGAAGCGGTCCGAGAGGCGGCCGAAGTCTTTAATCACGCCGGAGAAGTTCTTGCCAACGAAGGCATTACCTTCTATTTCCACAATCACGGCTACGAATTTCAACCCTACGAAGACCGCACCCTGTTCCACCTTATGGTCGAATTATCCGACCCACGCTATGTCGCTTTTGAAATGGATGTGCTCTGGGTCGTTTTTCCCGGTCAGGACCCGGCCGCTCTTCTCCGCAAGTATCCCGGACGTTTCCCCATCCTTCATCTGAAGGACCTGCGAAAAGGAGTCGAAGGCAATCTTTCCGGCGGGACAGCGTCCGAAAATCGAGTCGTTCTCGGACAGGGGCAGATCGATTATCCGGAACTGCTCCGCGCCGCGCAGGAAACCGGGGTCCAATATTATCTCATCGAAGACGAGACGACCGACCCGCTCAAGAGCATTCCGGAATCACTGGAATACCTCGAATCCGTCCGCTGGTAGCCTCCGCACCTGTCTGAACTCCTCTTTACGAGTGTTCAGACAGGTTGTTTAAGCACAAAATGCGGGCAAACGGCGCATTTATTCCGCCGCTACGGCTTCCAGCATGTCGCGAAGCTCGCCGCGGATTTTCGGCTCCGCTTTCCATTCGAGAATACTGCTCTGGGCTCGCCAAGTCGTATATCCGCCAACCTGGAACTGGTCAAGCGTGGGAATATAGCCGTTGTAACCGTTGGCCAGACTAATAATAAAGGTGGGCGTAAACGGACTGTAGGCACGCAAATCGTGCCCCGTAAAACTGTAGACTTCGCACGGAATCGTTCCAATCCCAACGTCGCCGACCCGAATCGCCTGAAGCAGAATGGACCGCTCCGGGGGAAGTTTCGACACTTCTACCGTCGCGTTCGCGTAGACGTCAGCAACACTCGTCGGCTCTTTCCCGTCCGCCTTGAGCTTCTCAAGCCACTCTTCGGCTGCGGCCAATTGCTCCGGCGTAACCTGCTTGATTGCCAGTTGAAGTCGCCTCGACTCTACTTCCAGCGGAACCCAGTCGGCAAAGGTCATCTGCTTATAGACCTCCAGCACATCTTTCGCGATTTCTTCCCCGACGAGCGTCGCGGTAATCGGCTGCTCTTCCTCCGATTTCAGAAAATCGAAACAGTTCGTGTCGCCACTGGTCCCGTTGGTCATCATGGCAACGAATTCTTCCGGAGCGTCCAGCAGTTCACCCACTTTATTCGCGAAAACGCCGAAATAATCGGCCGAAATAATTCCGCCCGGCACCGTTGCATAGTGCGTGGAGTAGTTCGAGAGCATGGCATACGGCTTCCCGTCCAGTGTCTGAAACGCCAGGACATAAACCGTTTGGTCCGGAACGCCAGTACGCGTAATAGCAGCCGGGTTTTCCCGCCCAGGATTCATTTGAGCCAGGTCACGCGGCACGCCGGAGAATCCCTCCGGAATGCTCCAGGAAGCAACCGGATCCATCATAAAGCGGCGACAGAAAACAAAACGCCGCTCGCGGCATGTGCCATAACCCACCCGCACCGGCCGAAGATTCGCATTGGCCTGAATAAGAGCCTCGGCAACCCGCTGGGGAAACGTCGCGCGATATTCGTCCGCCACAGGCGTAAAATGACACCGCGCTAACGACGGAGCACTGTGGCAATGCGTCGCGCTAATGCAGATATTTTCCGGAGCCAAGCCGGTTTTCTCCGTGACAAGGGCCTTAATTTCGTCAATCAGTTCGTCGGGCATCATGCAAATATCGACGGCACAGAATGCGAATCGCGTCGTTCCATCATCGAGCACAAGAGCCCTCGCATGAAGCGGGTCGGCCACTTTCTCCGCGTAGCCTGGCAGAAAACCACCATTCATAACAACAGGAAGCGTTGTCGGCGAGGTATCGACACGGGCCACGCCCGCCTGAAAGACTTGCTTAACCTCTACACCACCTTCTTCTGCCCCGCCCATAACCGGACAAAAGCACAACAGTAAAGCCAAAGACACGGTCGCCCCGAGGCGATGCACACCAGATTTCTTCATGGCACATTCCTTTTTCTAAACAGAGTTCTCTTGGCGGGGTGTATGTTTCTATTGTAGCAAAAACCGACCCGACTGTCAAGCAGGGGACAATTTGCACCCCGGCGTTCCCGACTGCTTGCAGGGCCCGACCGCACACTCACGCGTCTCTTGACAAAGATTTGGCCGCGTGCTAGAATTAAGTTGTGTGTGAGAATAAAAATGAGGTCGGATTCGGGGCCGGTGTCAGAGGAAAGAAACCCAGAACAAACTTCCTGTTGAGAGATTTTTTAAAAGGCTGTCCCATGAAAAAGCGTCATATTCGTGACTACGCGGAATTGCGTCCCTTGGTAGAGGAGATGGGAATTCTGCCACTGTTTCCCGGCGCAATTCAGGGCTATTCCCTGTGGGACTATACGGACGAGGCGGACTGGTTTCAGGGCGATAGCGAATATGACCCCTGGGAATGGCGATGTCGAGCGGCGGCGGAAGGGCATTTGGCCTACGGTAAATTCTTCGGTGGAAAAGCGGGGTTTATCTCCCGAACCTGGTTCCCTGTCTTCGTTAACGCCAGACGCCGCGGACTAACATTCGACGCGATTCGACGCAAGGAGAAATGGCCGGAGGATACCCGAAAAGTCATGGCCCTCTTTCAGCAAGAGGGCGAATTCCCGTCCAACGATGTCAAGAAGCGTTCCGGGCTGACCCGCAGTTTCGACCGTACGGTCACGCTCCTTCAGCACAAGACGTACCTGCTCACGACCGGTTTCTTTCGCAAACGGAGTAAAGAGGGCTTGGAATACGGCTGGTCCACGGCTATCCTGGCAACAGCGGAAACCTACTTCGGGACGCAATACGTCCACTCTTGCTCCTACGACTCCTGGCAAGATTCACGGCAGGAGATTCTGGACCACGTTGCCGGAATGTTCCCTCGCGCACCCAGCCGCTTGCTGCACCTCTTTCTTGACTAAGTGAAAATAGCTTGCGACTTTGCCATGACGGCCCCAAACGGCAAGCGGCCGGATTAAAACGACCGCTCGAGGCTGGGACCTGCGCTGAACGTTCCGCGGAAAGGTTCGCCGGAAAAACTCAAATGAGTGTTTTTAAAAGCGTATTCGTTGCCCGGAGCATGGCGGGGCAATATTTCTCGTCGTCAAGCACATGAAAAATCTTGCGATTACTCTCCTCGTCGCAATAATTCCACGTAATCCGGCCGCGATCGTCCGCTTTAACATGAATGTTTTCCAAGCGATAGAGCGCGTCGTTCGGATCGACTTCGTCCGTAGCGACAATATCACCGTCACGCGTCACCGTACGATTAGCGAGCATGAACAGACTCGTTGTAGCCCAAAGTGAGCGTGCACCGTTGTTTTGCGTCCGTATCATCTTGAACCACGGGTCATCCTCAACGCCATTTTCCATGTTACGCATCCAGTTGACATCTTGCGAATGACTGAACATATAGTACATGAAGTAGCGAAGCGCAGGCGAGGCCTCGTTGAGCAGGAGTTCATGCGCCCCTTCGAAATAGGTGGCATTTCCGCCCATCTTCCAGTCTAAGGTCGTATGCCAGCAGGGGAACCAGTAGACAGGGCACGGAACGTCATTAAAGAGCGCGGCCTGCCCTGCCCGATTCGCCGTTATATTGTATTCCTCTTCGTCCGGCTTGTTCGGATTCGGAAACGCACTGCCGCAGTTGACATAGAGCCCGGCGCACTTTTCGCGAAAGAGATCCGGCTCACGCAGTGCGGCGACAGCCACGTCTGGCGCGGAACTGCCACACTTAAAACGAACAGGTCGCTCGGCGCGACGCAGAACATCGAGAATGAAATGAACCGCAGCCAGTTCACGTGCGGGCGCATCGTCCAAACGGTCGTCTGCCGTCCGCATCTTTAACCGGGAGCCGACAACACCTGGCACATGGCTGCCACAAATACGATTCATCTGCGCCACGGCAACCACGGCCGGGTCGCCATTAACCCAGTCCATAACGGGGTAGTCGAGAATAACTCCCCGCAGGTCAATATATCCTTGTAATGCCAACGCGAAAACAACAGCTAAATCAAAATGGTCGTCCGGGTCAGCATGCGGATGAAAGAGGTCCGTCTGATGCAGAACAATTGGACAACTCAAATCGTGCGTAAACGATTCGCGAGGTCCCTCATCCGAGTGCACCAGATTGCGTCCAGCGAGCAGGCCTGCGGCTCCCAGCAGATTCCCCTGAAAAAAAGCTCGTCGATTGCATTGCGTCATAAAAAACTCCTGTCTCTATTCTATTTTTGATGGGGCGGGTCCGCTGGCTCAACGACAATATTGAAAGTGCCTTCGCCTGGCACAGTAAAGGTCAACGGAGTCGTCTCCGCGGAACAAAAACGGCGGTCGACCAAAGAACGAATCTTGGGCATTTTTCCCGCCTTACGGTCTTCCTCGGAAAGTGGCATCTCCTCATCCACCAGGTCAACATAGACTTTATAGGTGCCAGGAGGAAGGCCGTCGGATTCTGTAAGCGAGCCGACATCAAAGGACCCGTCCGGCTGTATGGCCCCGCGGGCAATGAACGTCGGCGTGCAAAAGTAGACCATGCCGCGGTCGAGCGGCGTCCCGTCCGGAAAGGTCACGGAACCGTTCAGATCCTGTTTGCCATCGCAACCGGCAAACGCAACGAACGCAGCGAGGACCAGTAGCGGGAGCAGACGACGAAATGTTAAAAATTGTTTCACGGCAGTATCTCCTTACAAACTTACAGTCGCGCCATCGTTAACGATAGAGAACGCAGCGAGAATATCCGGCGAGGTTGTAACGCCCACGGCACGAACAGAGCCGTCGCCCAAAACGAAGTTGCAGACGCCTGGATGATAACTCCCAAAGCCAAAGCCACGAATCGGACTGATTGACGGATTACGCGAACCGGGAAGCGCAAACTGATAATCGGACGGACGCGACAAGGGTATCTTGCGTAGTCCGGTGCCGCCTGCGGAGTAACTCGATAGGTCCGCTGTTTCGTAATAGACCAAAGAGCGGCCAGCCGGGGCACTCGAATAGGCGTTGCCGAAACGTAACATACCGCAGTCGCCATAATCCAGCATGTCTTCATTGTTGTTATCTGCTCCCGAGCATTTACCAACACGCCCGAGCGGGATATGCTTTTCGCCCACGAAAAACTGATTCGAAAGACCGTCAATGACCCAAGAGAACGTGTCTCGCGATTGCCAGCTCAAGGACCCGGGTTTGTATTGATAGACCGCGCTGCGGAACGGGCCAACGATATCTTTGTAATGCGTCTCATCCGCATCCCACCAGTTGTCGCCATTCTTATTGGTGGCCATGACCATGGCGTAGTCCCCTTGCGGTCCCTTGCCGTCCATCGTGTATGAACCTCCAGCGGCGGTCGTGGAATAGTATTCACCGGACCGGCGTGAGGAGCATTGATAGACGTCAAAGGAACCAAAGGCCTTTTGCGTGGATTCAGTCTGTTCATCCCACCAGCCGTCGCCCAACAGGAACGTATTGTAGTCCACACTATAGCCTTTAGTCACGATCTCATAAAAAGCGGTCTGTTCCAGGTAAGGATATAAGACGGTGAACATGTTGCCACGGGTGTAATTCAGGACCGTTGAAGGCGGAATGCCCTGCTTTACGTCGTGGAAGTTGTGGATAGCCAGCCCAATCTGTTTCAGATTGTTCACGCACTGCATGCGTCGGGCCGCCTCTCGCGCCGCCTGTACCGCAGGCAGAAGCAACGCAATCAGGATGCCGATGATGGCTATGACCACCAACAGCTCAACAAGAGTAAAGCCAAAACGTCTCTTTTTCATCGGAAAGCTCCTTTCGATAGTGTTGTCGGTTTCGTCGGGGGAATCAAGCGGTCAAGGCACCCCCGTTTGGAAAAAAGTGTCGTTTTTTCGTAACGACTTTTTTCCTCTTTTCCTGTATTGACAGTATACCATGGCGTGTGGTATACTGTCAATAAATATTTTTCGCAATCCTGTAATGAAATTCCGCAAGATTACGAACGAGGAGGTTGAGGTGCTTGACGTGACCGGAAAATTCAGGTATGTTACCGATACAGTGGCCGTTCCAGAGAGTAAATCCATGTCAGAGAAAGTAAACGCCATGCCCTTAAAACCACGGCAGCGTCCGCTCAAGGTAGCCGTTCTATTTTCGCCACTTTACGCCAATTTGCGACAGAAAGCGGCGGGAGTCGCTCGCTATTCCCGGCTTTACGGCCCTTGGGAATTCAGCGTCGTGCCTCGAGGGCTCCAGGACCCATTCCTGCCCGACGTCAGCCAGTGGCGACCCGACGGCGTGATCGGACAAAATCTCACTCCTGCCATTATCGACCGTATTGTCGACGCTAAAATTCCCATTATCGTCTTTGAACCCACCTACGAACAGCGGCGGGAAGAGCATCCTTTCCACGGCTCTCCTACGGTCCGCATTGACTCGGAAGCCATTGGTCAGCTCGCAGCTCAATACTTTCTCGAACGCCATTTTTCCCATTTTGCTTACGTTTGCGAGTACGACAATATCTACTGGTCAGACGTTCGGGAAGAGGCCTTTTCTCGGGTCCTGCACGATTACGGCTACCCATGCGACGTCTACCACGGGCACAATCTCCACGAAAATATGGTCGACCGCGACAGTGACCTGGAACGGTGGCTAATGCAGTTGCCCAAACCGGTAGCCATCCTCGCCTGTAACGACCATCAGGGACGTCGCGTACTCAATAGCTGCCTGCGTACCGATATTTCCGTCCCTTATCAGGCATCGGTGCTCGGCGTGGATAACGATGAATTCTTTTGCATGACCGCCAATCCCATGCTCTCCAGTATCGGGACAGAAGCCGAATGGGGCGGATATCAAGGCGCCAAAATGCTCGACCTGCTCCTGCGCGGCGAAACCACTGCCGAAAAAGATATCTTGTACGGGCCAACCGAAACGGTCTCCCGGCAGTCCACCGCCGTCACGACACTCGCCGACCCCTTCGTAATTAAGGCACTTGAGTTCATACGCATCAATAACGGATGTCAAATCCGGGTCTCCGACGTAATTCACCATGTGAACGTTTCCCAACGCACTCTCGAAAACCATTTTCAGACGTTGCTCGGAACTTCCATTATGGACCAGATTAAAAAAGTACGCAACGAGACCATTTTACGCCTCGTCCGGGAAACCGACACGCCGGTTAAAGAAATTGCCCTCCAGGTTGGATTTGAAACTTCCATCCATCTTTGCTCCGTATTCCGCAAAGAGTTTGGCATGACCATCTCCACCTATCGTCGGGACCTGTGCGAACGTGAAGGTCTCTTCCCACTTGATAAACAATAACGATATTCACTTTCTTGTTGCATCATTCAATAAATTCCATTGTCGTAATAAGAACGAAAAAAAGGGTCCCCGGATAGTCAACTTGGAAATCTATGATAAAATACCCGTAATGTTCGGACAGTTTCGACTCACCCTATTGATATTTTCCTGACGTTGATCGTTCGGTTTTTCGTACAAGACCTGTATGGGGTTGCTCGCGGAAAGCGAACGGCTGTAATTTGCGGCGCGGCGGTAAATATTGAGACGAAGCCACTCTGTATTACTAATTTACGTTACCCATTCCACCTTAAGTTTTTAGGAGGTCTGACCCATGATCGTCACAACCAAAGAATTGTTCCAGCAAGCCTATGGCAAATACGCCATTGGAGCCTATAACATTAACAATCTCGAACAGCTCGTTGGACTGTTCCGGGGTAATTTGGGCAAAAGCGCCAAGAATGAAGATCCGGTTGATAACGCGACCAGTGCTCCGTTCATTATTCAGATTTCACGCGGTGCCCGTTCGTATACGGATAAGGCTTTCCTGGAAGGGATGATTCGCACGGCCGATAAGGTTTTTCCGGAAGCCATTTTCGCCGTTCATCTGGACCACGGCACGGAAGAGGTCTGCTACGATTGTATCGATAGTGGCTTCTATAGCTCCGTTATGATCGATGCCTCGCATGAGGAATTTGCTAAAAATATTGAGACGACCAAGCGCGTTGTTGACCGTGCCCATGCCAAGGGAATCGTCGTGGAAGCGGAACTTGGCCAGCTCGGGGGCGTGGAAGAAGACGTCGTCGGCAGTGTTAAGCTGACCGACCCGGCTCAGGCGGCGGAATTCATCGACAAGACAGGCGTCGATTCGCTCGCCGTAGCAATCGGGACCTCGCATGGTGCCTTTAAGTTCAGTGGTACCCAAGGCTTGCATTTCGACGTACTTGAAAAGATACAGGCGTCGGTCAACGCGGTCAAGCCGAATTTCCCCTTGGTCATGCACGGCAGTTCCTCCGTTCCCGCCGAGTGGGTTGCCCGCATTAACAACGCCGGGGGTGCCATGAAGAACGCCAGTGGTGTGGACGAGAAGCAGTATTTCCCGGCTGCCAAGCTTGGTGTGACGAAGATCAATATCGACACGGATGGCCGCTTGGTCTGGTGCGCTATTCATCGAGAATTCTTCCGTGACAAGCCGGCGGAATTTGACCTTCGAGGCCCCGGCAAAATCTTCATGCCAGCCTACGCGGACTATATTATCCACAAGAATCAAATGCTCGGCAGTGCCGGCCATCTGGAAGAAGTTCGTCAGGCATTGGCCGCAAAATAAGATAGAGGTTCCATGGGCAGACAGAACATAAACCAGCTAAAAGAGACGGACGTTGTGTCGGAGGTGTACCAAGTCACCGATAAGACACTGCGTCCGAACAAGAATGGCAATCTGTACATCCAGTTTACCATTTCGGACCGGACAGGCACGCTTTCCGGCCGGTTCTGGAACGCGACGGAAGAGCTGTTTCAAACGTTTGAGACGGGCGATTTCATTCGTTGTGAAGGAGCAATTCAGCGTTACCAGGGGAACTTGCAGTTCATCGCCAAGCGATTGACAAAAGTTCCAGACTCGGACGTTGTCCCGGATGATTTTGCCCGAAGTGCCGCGCTGAATACAGGCGCATGCATGCAACGAATCAAGGAACTTTTGCACGGCATCAAGACGATTGACCTGCGTAATCTGGTCGATTGTTTTCTTGCCGACGAAACTTTTGTCGCTCGTTTTATCGCATCGCCGGCCGGTGTCAAGCTGCACCATGCGTATAAAGGCGGCCTGCTTGAGCACACGCTGGCCACCATGGAACTTGTTGCCCGAATCGCTCCGTTATATCCGCACTCCCTGAACTACGATCTTTTACTGACAGGTGCTTTTCTGCACGACGTCGGCAAGATAGAAGAGTTGGCTTGTGGTGAGGGTAACAATCTGGTCTATACCGACCGGGGACAACTTTTGGGTCATTCCTTTTTAGCGGCCGGTATTTTGCGAGACAAGATAGAGGAAACAGAAAAGCTTACGGGCGAGCCGTTTCCGAAAGAGACGGCTATGCTGCTGGAACATTTTTTGATTTCTCATCACGGCACCCTGGAAAACGGAAGTACAAAGCTTCCTATGACTCAGGAGGCCATGGTGCTGCATTATGTCGACTCTATGGATGCGAAAATCGCCGAATTTCAGAAGCACATTCTCGACGACCCGAATACGGGAACGACGTGGACAAACTACATCCCGGCCATAGAACGTAAATTATACACCGGTGCAAAAAAATAGTTTTCCTTTAAAACCGTGAAGCAACTTTGACGTCTTCACGGTTTTTTTACTCTCCGGAGTCGCTCGACGCCCGCGTCCGCATTGAGTTCGTCGCCAACTTTGTACTGCCTCTTGTTCACATAATCGGTTACATAAAACCCGGTGGGAAAATCCATCTTAAAATCTTCATCGGTGACCTGCGGATTGATTTCCACCGTGGAAAATGGATAAATCACTACATCCTGCAAGTGCTTCGGCAATTCTGTATCCGGGTGCTCTTTGAGAAACAAAGATTTTGCATAGGGGAGCGAGACAATAATTTTTTGTGGAAATAAATCTCCCTGACCATTCGTGGTATACACATAGTCTTTCTGTATTGCGATTATATCAGGATTTTGTGGATACTCTTGACACTTTAAGATAAGACTGTTCTTTAAATCATAAAATATCTTTTTCCAATAGTCGTCCGTGGCATAGCCCCTGGTTTCCACGATGAGTGTGTCGCCTTCGAGGCAGACAGAATGAATCAGCTTTAAATCACTCCATTTTTGCATAAAGTCAGAGAGCAAACCATAGGAATCATCTGCGTGAAGCAGGTTCCGTTCGCAGAATAGGAATGGAGCAAAAAACATGCCACTACAACCAATGGAAAAACGGCTTAACAGCTTGCAGTCTTTTACAGAATGGGAAATAACACCCGAACCACCCATACACACGCCGGCTTCGTTGTAATGATACTCACGCCATGCGTAAATTGAGCCGTCGAAACTTGCTTCCAGATCGTACTTCGTTGGCTCATTCTCTTCCTGGCAAGATGAATTCTGTCTTCTTTTAGCAACCCGGATCCTTTTTGTCGCCAATTCGTACATCCCTGACGATTCATACTTATTGCCATTCTGATCTTCACTCAGATCTAGAGAGGTCCATTTAAAAACTTTGTATTTCTGCTCGGCACTGCGAACAAGTACAATCGCTTTATCGATATCAATCGATTTCGAATTACCGTCATGAGCAGAGGCGGTATCCGAAACCCATGTGGCAATAATAAAGGCACCTGCGACAATCAGAATTGTATCCATCACGAATATAACCTTTCTTCACGGCGGCATTGATAGCAACAGTTTGCACACGATTAAGGAACAGCCTCAAAGGGATAAAATAATGCACAATATTCTTCGTTAAGGAGGATTCTTACGTTCCCCCTCTCGTTCCTCATTCTCACAAGTTTAACCTCTCTTTTCAATATTTCAAGTAGTGCAAAAAAATAAGGTGCAGATGAGGCATGCCAAGTTTTCTTACAGTAATAGATCATTTATCGGGGAACGTTCTGAAAGACCAGTAATCGAGGCCTACCATTCTTTCTCGCCTCTGCCAGGCCAGCATAACACAGTCCGAGGCAAGGGAGCGAAGCGACCGGTGCTCCGGGTTATTCATTGTGCGCAGTCTGCCTATGTGCACCCGGCACCTGCCCCACGGCTTTTAATATTTTCGGCCCGTATTGACTCAATCCCCTTCTTGAAATAGACTTATAGGAGGAGAAAGGCTCAAGACCGATGAACACAGGCGTTACTGCTACGTGCAAGAGAAAGTGAGATCCGACATGGCGCAACAAGGTGAGCAAAGACAAATCGCAGGCGATATAACACGAAGAGACCTGTTAAAGCTGGGTGTTCTGGCCGGCAGCCCTCTCTTATTGCCATTGGGCACACTGCTGGCGGAGGAGGACGCAGCGCCGGACACTGGTCAGGAAGTGGAACTGCATATCCGGGAAGTCTGGCTTACAAATGAAACGCATACAGACTTCGGCTATACGGACCTGCCGTCGACCGTGTGGCAAATGCACAGCGAATATTTGCAATGTGCCTTGAAGTACTGCCGGGAAACGGAAGGGTATCCGGAGGACGCCCGTTTTAAGTGGACGGTGGAGTCGTTGTGGACACTGGAGCGTTTTCTCAATGAGGCTGCGGTGGAAGAACGCAAATTGTTCGATGAATTTGTCGAGCGAGGGCAAATTGAAGTCACGGCCATGCCTGGCAATATGACCTGTCTGGTGGGTCGGCACGAGTGGGAAAAGGAACTTGACCGTCTGGACCATTTCTATAAAACCTATTGTCCGACCGTAGCGGTACAAAATGATGTAAATGGCTTGCCTTGGGGCATGGTGGAATCTCTTTGGAATCGTGGCATTCGGCGTTTGGCGATGGGAGTTAACGGAATGCGAACGCCGGTCGCCGTGCCGTCCTTTTTCCGTTGGCAGGGAGCAAAAGGTCCGGCAGAACTACTCGTTTGGAATGGCCTTCATTATGCGCAAGGGTACTATTATTTCCATGATGAAGAATGGCGACGAGGACCGTTACCGTCGGCAGCGAGTATCTGGTATAACCGGCCAGACGGCAACGATGTTTTTTCCAGTGCCCCGGACGCTCTACGCCGGTCGCATGAAATTCTGCTGAGGAAGTTGTCAGAACTGGCGCCAGAAGTACGTCGGCAAGGGCGTATCATGCTTCCGGTAACGAATCTCCGGACAATCGATAACGACTACCCATGTCGACAGTTGAGTGATTTTGTACGAGCCTGGAACGAACAGGGACTCCAGCCGCGTCTGGTCTTTTCCACGGTCGGCAAGTTCTTCGACGTCATGGAATCCCAAGCCATGGCCAGTGCGACTGCGTTACGCGGCGATTGGAGTGACTGGTGGGGCAGCGGCGTAGCCTCGACTCCAGTCGAACTCGGATTACTTCAGGAAGCGAGACGGCGCTCGACCGATCTTGCTCTTGCCCGTACACTGGCCGGGAAGAAGGAGGACCGACTTACGCGGCTGGAAGCAAATTTAAATCACGATCTCGTTTTTGCCGCGGAACATACGTGGGGTTCCTTTGAGAGTGTTCGCCTGCCCTACAGTGAAAAGACGCGTGGCTGTTTGCTGGAGAAACAAGCCCCCTTCTATCGCGCAAGTGAATCATCGCGCCGAATTGTATCTCGGATCCTGGAGCAACGGGACGACTATATGCCGTTCTCCCGAACTCGAACTTTTAAGGTCAGCAATCCGGGAAGTCAGATGCGAAGTGGCTGGGTTAATCTTCCGCAATCGGCGTTTCGTTTTGTTGCCAATGCTGCGCGAGACTGTGCGACAGGCGAACTGTTTCCACTCTACGATGTACAGGTTGAGAACGACGCCATCGCTGGTGTGGGCGGATGGTGCAACGATATGGTGCTCCGACGGTTCCCCATTTACAACCTGGCACCTGGGGAAATACGAAAATTTGAATTGGTTCAGCAGGAAGTTAACACTTGTCGGCAAACCAGGAGCCAATGGTTCTTGCCAGTTTTGGACACGAAGACGAGCGTGTTAAAAAATGTGGAATATCGACCGAGGGGAATACGGTTGTTCGACGAAGAGGGCTGTGGCCCGGGTCAGATCCTGATTGAGCGAGCGAGCGACGGTGAACGATTGCGTGGACGTTTTTTCGATCATCGTTTGGAGGAAGGAGACGTTGTAGCGACCCTGTCGGAACCCGGGCCCGCTAACCCGTGCGAGAATCCATACGTTTTGGAATACAAGGTAATTCAGACAGAGTCGCTGGCAAAACGCATTGAGCAGGTATGGCGGTTCCACAATACCATACCGCGAATGGAACTTGAGACAACAGTATGGCTGGGAGAAATTCAGGAGCCGGTTGCCGCGTCGGTGGCGTTTCCATTTGCCGGGCAAGGGATGCGATGCTGGTACGATTCGATGGGCGCGGCAACGGAGGTCGGACGGGACCAGTTACCAGATTCCTGCGCCGAATGCCACACAATTCAAGGGGGCGTCTGCTTTCATGGAAACGACCGAAAAATCGCGCTCACATCATTTAGTGCTCCACTCGGTGTGTTTGAGACCATACGCAGAACGGGGCCACAACTTCCTTTTATTCCGGCAAACGCGCATTTTTTCAGTCTGTTTCTCGAAACGTTCTGGCCAACGAATTTTTCCGTTGTCTATCCGTGTAAAATCATCTTGCGCTACGCGATAGAAGTGGGGCTTGGCCAGACGCCGGTTGTTCCGATCGAAAACGATGAACTGTGGACCTGGCCCTGCCGGTAACAGGAGCTGGGGTTACGAACGCGGCGTCAGGTCCCACGAGCCGAGCTGAGAGCCGTCAACCAGCTTTTCCGCGGTTAGCGTAAGCTTGTCGGAAGTTGCCTGTCCGTGAATGAGCGTCGCGTCCTTTTGAAGATTGCACCCTCCACCGCATACCTGCAGCCAGGAACGGCCATCACAGGGAGCGTCCGCGCGAAAACGATGTTCGTGCGCTACAATGACCGCCTGAACGCCGTGACGCTGGAACAGTGGTGCCCAGGCTTCGGCGCAGTCCTGCTGCCACGAGGCATAACCTTCGAGAATATTGCCAGGGTTGGCGTCGGGCCGGTCGTCGAAAAGTGGAATGTGGCAGAAGACGACAATAAACGGCGCGGATTCTATTTCCGGCTGGGCCAACGTTGCCGCAAGCCATTCGGTCTGGAGCTGCCGATAGGGGCCAAACGCAGAAAGACCAGCCCAGACCGGGTGCGTGTCCGGCTTGTCTTCCCCCGTATCCATGCCGATAAGCGCTATTGGACCTTGTCGCAGCGCAAAATTTCGACCGAGCGACCGGAATCGCGAGTCCTGCTGCCAAGGTAGAATGAGCTTCTCAAGATTGCGAGCCCAGGGGCCACGATGGTCATGATTACCCATGGCAACCAGGAGAGGATGAGTGGCCGCGAATGGAGTCTGCCCCGCGAGTACGGTTGCCTTGACCATTTGGTCTGCCGAGTTTGTATCGTGCGCCAGGTCACCATTAAAAATTGTGTAATCGGCATTGAGTTCTGCGAATCGCTTTGTGGCTGCATTGAGAACATCGGGCGTCTCGTGCGTATCGTTGGCGACAACGAAACTGCCGCGCTCCGATTGCGGACCCGGCGTCCTGAAGGAAAAAATTTCGCTCACAATCGGCGTACCCGACTTAATCTGGGCGTAGCGGGGAAAGTCCATACCAACGGTAACCGTGCGGTAAAAATAGGTCGTATTCGGAAGCAGATTTTCGATGGGTATGGCCAAAAACCGATCGACCCACGGATAGAGTCCGCAGACGGCAGGACGCACAATTTGCCCCAACGCTTCTGTTCGTCCGTATTCCACCCAACCGGTAGCAGGACGCTTGACCGTCCAGAGCACGTTCATGGAGTGCCCCGTGGGATTTTGCAGACAGGGGAAAGATTCGACAACATCGTCCAAGGCGCTCGTATCAGTCACAGCAGGAATCTCGTCGGCGAGCAGCGCGTTTCCCTGCGTTCCCAATCCGGCCAATCCAAGCGCGGAGGCCGCAAAAAACGTGCGCCGGGTGCACCGATTCAAAATCTGTTTTTTCATCTCTTGTTCCTTTCAAAAAATTTAATTTTCAGACTCCGTACCGTGACGGTAGAAGCCCTGGACAGGAATATTGTATCGCGCGGACAATGCGTAAAATTCCTCCTCAACGGCCGACCAGTAGCTATCGCTGACCACATTTGTGCAAAAATCTGAAAGTAGTTCGGGCTTGTATCGCATTACCGCCTGGCGAATACTCGGCAGATTACCGCAGTTGCAGTTCAGGCTTTCGCCGTGAACCGACCCGGTTATACCTGCCAACCGGGCAAAGAGGTCGGCCAGCGGTGTTATGCCCGGCAGAATGGGTCCGATAAAGACAAACGTTTCAAGACCGGCGTCTGCGAGTGTTCGTAACGCGTCCAGACGACGACTAATGGACGTCGCCCCAGGCTCGAATATTTCTCGCGCCTTCTCATCAAGCATGGCAATGGAAAAGCCCACGGAAATATTCGGCAGTTTCTTCAGCAGGTCAATGTCTCGCACCACGAGATCCGATTTTGTCAGAATCGACAGGTCAAGATACATTTCCGGATTCTGACTCAGGATTTCCAGCATGCCACGCGTAATCTGATAATCCCTCTCCACCGGCTGATAGGCATCAGTAACACTACCAAAGAAGAGGGAGTCGTTCCAGTGCAATTTACGGCAATCGTGACGAAAGAGTTCAACGCCGTTCGTCTTAACGCTTACGAATTGGCCCCAAACGTCGTTCTCGTGACCTGTAAACTTTCGCATGAAACAGGCATAGCAATAGACACACGCATGCTCACAACCGACGTAGGGGTTAACGCAAAAGTCAAGACCAGGCAACTTGCTCTTGGACAGAATGTGCCGGGCTTCTTTTTCAATAATTTGTATTCTTGCGCTCTCGCGGCCCATTGAAGTGTGTGACTCCCGGCACAATAATTGCCAATTTTGCAATTTAATTACAGTTCCCGATTCAGAGGCTTGTACAGAATCGGTTTCCCCTTTTCGTCCGTCCATTCGGAGTCGTCTGCGGGGTTCAGACCGTCCTGCTTAACCCAAACGGCCATCTTACCGGGTGCCCTGTTGTCCCAGGCGTAATACGGAATGGCCGTTAACGTTTGACCCTCGGAATTTTTACAGGTAATAACGGCAACCGTACGCATGGGCGAGTTCTTCGTCGCTTCATTGTCGCTGTCAGAGGAAATGAAATGATCCCGCATTTCCACCTTGAACTCCGGATCTTTCGCCAGAACAATTTCGTCCACGGGAACGTCATTATCACACTGCTCGAAGCAGTAGACAAGCGGGCCGCGCTTAAGTGCGACGCGACCAAGGTCGGCCTCCACTTTCGGATTGGCCACCATGCGTTCCACCGGCATAGGCAACGTTGTCTCCAGAGTTATCTGTTCCGTCGCAGACGGTCCCACACTTCCCACATAATAAGGAGTACCAATCTGACCATAGGAGAGAATAAGACCCCACGGCGTATCCGCAGGTACATCAGGATTCGCATGCAACTTTGCGCTAATGGAAATCTTTCCGTCAAAGGGATAGTCGGTCTTTTGAACCAGTTCCACAGTGCCAATAGCAAGCTCTATGGTCGCTTTACTGTCGACGTACATATTAACGACAACCGTATCATCGCCCGTAAGCCCGGCCGCTTTTCGCGACTCCGACTGCGTTGTGCAGTACGCGTAGCCCGGCAGCGAAGCCAGCGTACGTATGATATTAGAGGGGCAACAGGCACATCCGAAGAACGGCTGACGATGATGGTCGCCATTCGACGCCAGCGGATTGACATAAAAATAGGAATCGCCATTCAGCCCGTAGCCCGAAAGCACACCGTTGTACAGAGCCTGATTCGCAACGTTCGCATATTGCACATTCCCTGTTGCCAAATTCATGCGATGGGCCCAAAGCAGAACACCAATCGCGGCGCACGTTTCCGCATAGGCCGATTGATTGGGCAAAAAGAAAGCCGGGCCAAACGCCTCTCCTTCATGCAGGGAACCGATTCCGCCGGTAATATACATTTTCTGAAGAACCATATCGTCCCAGACACGTTCCATGGCAGCCATAAGATTCTCATCTTTAAAATACCCGGCAACGTCGGTCGCCCCGGCCATAAGATACATCGCGCGAACCGCGTGACCCACAACCTCGTTCATCTCTCGCACCGGAATATTGTCCTGGCTATAGGCACCAAACAGCGGCGTTTCACGTCCTTCGGCAACTCCTCGTATGTCCACAAAAAACTTCGCCTGGTCAAGATATTTTTTATCTCCTGTCTGCTCGTACAACTTGATTAAGGCAAGCTCAATTTCTTCGTGGCCCGGCACGTTCTTGAGTTGCCCTTCCCCGTTACCATAACGTTTGCAGATCAGGTCGTTGAGTCTCTTGACAATAGTCAGGAACTTTTCGTCGCCGGTCGCCTGGGTATAGGCAACAGCGGCTTCGGTCATGTGTCCCGCGCAATACAACTCATGCATAGAGGCCAAATTCGTCCATTTTTCCTGCGGCTTCTCCAACTGGAACCAACACATAAGATAGCCATCGTCACACTGCGCCCGTTCAAAAAGGTCGATCCATTCCTCACATTTCGCGTGCAAGGCCGGATTCTCCTTCGTCGACAGCGTATAGGCAAAGCCTTCGAGAATCTTGTAGACGTCGGAATCGTCAAAATAGATTCCTTGGAATTTCCCTTCCTTATCGCCGGCGGCAATGCGAAAATTATTAATTCGGGCCGTTTGATTCTCGCACCAGTCGATATTGTGCGGAACAGAAACCTCGCGATTCGCCGCGATTCGCGGGGCCCAAAAAGAATCGGTGAATTCAACTTGGGTAAAGGGTACCGGGTTGAGTACGCGCGAAATCCGCTGTTCCTGGGCACGCAGCGGAAGTGCTGCCGCAAGGGCTACAATTATCGAAAAGCAAAACATAATGGGGTGGGACATACATTTCTCCTTGGGGGGCAAAGGGGGTGTTCTGAACGCTGGCCGCCGGCTGTCCGTTTATGCCTCGCGGTTTGCCATTACACAAACATCAGCAGCCGTCATAAAATTCGTGTGTCAATAACAGAATTATATCGTGCCAGCAATCGCGTGTCAAGTGCACTCACTCCGAACGAAGGCCGACGCGGGGGTGGACCTTTTATCACGATGTGTTATACTGTTCGTGAAAGAGGTGAGGATTCCTCCGGTGGCGTCTGATTTATTCTGACACAAAACACATTAAGTTAATCTGACCGTTTTACGGAGTTATTATTATGAAATCGTTGTTGTTTTCAACAATAGGGTTTGTACTGCTGGCCTTTTTGACTGGTTTGTCCAGCGACGCGAATTTCGCACAGGAAGTCGCGGCGACCAGCGGGAGCGGTGCGGAATTTCAGCTTGCCGCCGATGCCAGTAACGCGGACCGGCTTGATCTGGCCAAAAAACTTCTTACCACCGACCGCGAATTCGATACGGAAGAGGAATATAAAGCGTGGCTCGATAAGATGTTTACGACCGTTTTGACTCTAACGGACCAGGTTATGCAAACGGAGCAAGATGATGAATTGTATCGGACTGCCTGTGGAATGCGGGGGCAGGTGCTCGCCTATCGCGCGATGACGAAGAAGGAAACGCGTGACTCCTTTGAAGATTTCGTTACGGCCCTGGAAAACTCCGAACGCGTCTGCGGGAATCCGGAAGGTAAAAAAATGGCGACCGCGTTTCGCGCTATTGCGTGGCAGGACGAAGTGGCTGGCCTTGTTGAAAGTGAGGCTTCCCTTGAGACTCTTGGTACGACGTTGGACCAAATTTGCCAGTTCGTTAAAGCCAATCCGGACCAGGCAAGTCTGGTTTTCGATTTGATTTATCCGGTTTCCCTTATTGCCGATGAGCGAGGCAAACCGGAGCTGGCAGGAGAGCTGCTCTCAAAGTTCTCCACGGGCCTAAAAGATTCCACGCGTCCGGAGCACAAGCAGGTGGTCGCGGGGCTGGAAGGAACGTTACGCTTCCACCGACTTGCGGGGCAGGAGTTCCCCATCCAGGGCGTATCCATTGAGGGTGAGCCTTTTGACCAGGCCACGCTTAAGAATAAGGTCGTTCTGGTTCACTTTTGGGCCACCTGGTGTGTTCCTTATCTAACTGTGTACCCGGAACTGCTCACGGTCTACAATCAATATAAAGATGATGGGCTGGAATTTGTCGGTTATAGTATCGACATGGAATTGGCTCCATTACGTCAGTTTCTCAAGGACAAGGAACTGCCCTGGCCGGTCCTGAGTGAAGGTCTTGGCACGCAAAACAAGATTCCTTCAATGCGGGAATACTATGGAATAACGGGTATTCCGACGTTCGTTTTAATCGGACGAGACGGAAAGGTTATCTCGCAGTATGTAACGGTGGAAACGCTGTCCGACGAGCTGACAAAGGCATTTGCCAAATAAGTCAAATACCCGTCTCGCCCGCCGGAGTTGGAATTCCCTATCGTGCATCCAAAGAGCGGGTCGTTATCGCCAGTCGAAGAACCCGATTGCTTCCAGGTCATTTTTCAGACTGACAACTTCCGCGGGCGTAAGATTACGCAGGGGCGACCGGACCGGGCCGCAGTCGATTCCGATAAGTGTCTGCATTGTCTTGCCGCACGGGACGCTGCCGTAATATTTCAGGAGCAGGTCAACGACGAGAACCGACTTGTGCTGAAGGTCCAACGCTTCTTCCCGACGTCCTTCCGCCATACAGGTCCAAATGCGATTGAAGCATTTGCCCATTTGGTTATAGAGACTGCCGACAGCCCCTGTGCACCCGAAGGTCCAGCCGGCCATGAGCACTTCGTCATGCCCGAACATAATATTATAGCGGTCGGGCGCGACCATCATGGCCTGCTGCAGTTCGTACATATTGTGGTGCGTAAATTTCAGGCCCGCCAGATTGGGAATCGATTCCTGACCCTGACGAAGGAATTCGTCCATCGGGAGGTTGATACCTGACAAGCCGGGTATGTGATAATAATAAAAGGGCGTATTGGGGCATCCGGCAGCGACGAGCTGACAATATTCAATAAGGTCTTCGACACGACTCGGGCGAAAGTAACTCGGGCCCACCATACCAACAGCGTCGGCCCCGATTCGTTCCGCATGTTCCGCCAGCTCTTTCGCGTCTTTCCAGGCCAGGGCACCAATGTGAACAATCAGGGCAAAATCATCGTCGACACAATCGCGCCAGGCTTCCGCCACTTCCTTCCGTTCGCTTAAGGTCATACTAACCCCTTCTCCGGCGCTCCCGCAGACGAATCCGCCTCGTATTCCATCCGCCTTGAGTTGGCGATAGTAATCGGGAATTATGGCCGTATTGATTTCGCCATTAGCGAACATTGGGGTAAACGGAGCGGCGACCAAACCTTTAATTGTCTTGGCTTTCATCAGAGTAACTCTCTTTCTTTGCAAACAAAAAACTTGCCAAATAGCCCGCAACGACACAGGAAACGAACCCTGTTGTCGAATACAGGAGCAGATGGACCAATTCATTCTTACCTATATACCACTGCACAACAATACTCACCGCCACACCAATAAGAGCGCCGTGAGCATTTGCACGCTTTGTCATTACACCCAAAAAGAACAGGCCGCCGAGCGAACTTATGGCAAGGCCGATTAACCGATTGTATTCATCCCAAAGAGAATTGACATTCCACGTTGCCATAAGAAGAGCCAGAGCAATTCCCGCGGTCCCGGACAACAGGGTAACCGCCTTGGCAAGTTTCAGTTTCGTCTCCTTACGACCGTGAAACAGCCGTTCATGAAAGTCAACCGTCCAGGCGGAAGAGATTGAGTTCATACTCGAACTGAGACTCGACATGGAGGCGGCGAATATACCGACAATGAGCAGTCCGGAAATTCCGTCGGGCAGCTCCTTCACAATAAACCAGGGGAAAATGGCGTCGTTATCCGCAGGCACGCCGACGAGTCGGTCCGGATTATATTTATAAAAAACATACAGGGCAGTGCCCATGAGGAAAAAAATCAATGTTGTCGGAATAGCAATAATGGCATTTGTCCAGACACCCCGAACCGCGTCCTTTTCGTCTTTTGTAACGAAATAACGCTGGACCATGGTCTGGTCGGCCGAGTACGTTGTCAGATAAGTAAAAACGGACGAAAGAAGAATAACCCATATCGTGGGATTCACAAAATTAAACGAGGAATCCACCATGTGAAATTTATTGTCCGCGATCCCCGTTGCAATCAGACCGGACACGCCGTCCGGTGTCTGAAAGATCATATACCCCAGCGCGAAAAGAGCGCCGCCCATAAGGATAATAACCTGGAGCACATCGGTCCAAATAACAGCTTCTATCCCGCCAACAAAAGTATAGACCAGACTGACGACGCCCATAATGACAATACAAAAATAAATATTTATGTCGGTTGCCGCGGCCAGCGCCAGGGAAGGCAGGAACAGGACAATGGCCATACGCCCCAATTGAAAAATCATGAAAAATGCACTACCAAAAAGACGCGCGGCCAGATTGAACCGCTTTTCCAGATATTCGTAAACACTGGTTAAATTCATTCGGCGAAACGTGGGTATGTAAAACCAGATAATCAAAGGGGCAATCCAGAAGGTCCCAAAGTTGAGCAGGAACATGCCCCAATCGGTCATGTAGCTCTTGGCCGGCACCCCCATATAGGTAATAGCCGAGAGGCCTGTGCCAACGAGACTAAGACCGGCTGCCCACCACGGAATGCGGCCTTGCGCGCGAAAATAGTCCTCCGTACCCTTCTGACGCCGCGCAAAGTACCAACCCATGCCGGACAAAACGACAAAGTAAATCACCATAATCGCTATATTCAACGGCGTCATTCCCATTTGTTTTCCTTTTCCTGTCGATTCTCTGTTATCATGACGGCAGTTTCAGAACTACCGGAAGCAATTCATTAGCAACCGCATTGCCTGCAGCCTGTTCCGCTATGGCTTTGCCAAGCTTATGGCCAAGCGATTCCTCTGGCAGATCTATTTCAAGACGGGTCAACTTCTTGTCTTCCTCCCTGCGCCCGTAGCTGCCAAGGAGGATTATATCAATATCTTCGTACGGCTTCTTGCCAGCCTGTTCCAACGTCCGTAATGCGCTTATGCCATGAAGAATGGAGGTGCAAATAATCGCGTCCACTCCCTTCTTTTGCGACATTGCGCGACCAACGTCTCCGTCTATCTGATCCAGGACAGACGTGGTGAAAAACAAAGGCGTCGATCCGTTTACTTCTCGTTGAGCGCGAAATTCTTCCAGAAAGATACAGTCGCCTGGATGGATCCGTTCGCGAAAGAACAGACTCCATCGCCGGCGGCCGCGGCTCCGCAAGTACTTTAGCACTTGACGCACACCGCTGTGATGATCTCGTTCAATAAAGGGAAGCTGGCGTATGCCCGCGTACGGTGTTCCATGAACCACACCGGGAAAACCACTCTGCTCGACCACATGCTGACTGAGCCAACTGCACGCAACCAGAATGAAACCCTCAATGCCTCCCCGACTTTTCGCCTCTTGAATCAGGTCCGCTACCTTGTCGTTTTCATTCTCCGGTCGTATGAAGCAGTAGCTGATTGATGAACCGGGAAGCTCCTCCTGAAGTCCCGGCAGAATCTGTTCCGAACCCGCTCCCTCTTGTTGAAAATAGTCTTCCGGAACAATGAAATGAAGATGGCGCACGGCTCGCTCTTGCGGAATCGCCGGCTCCGCAATAAGGGCGCCGAGCCGCTGACGGCGAATAATAACTTGTCGCTTTTCCAAAAGTCTTAACGCATTATTGGCATAAATTCGGGCAACACCCAAAAACTCCGCCGCATCCTGCGTGGAGAAATAGGTATCGCCCGGTTTGAGCTTGCGCTCGTTTATGTCGTTTTCCAGTCGTTGCGCAAGTTCAATTGTGCGAAGGACTTCTGATGTCTTTACTTTGCGTCTCATGGTGCATCCTGTCTTCGGGTCACTACGGCCAACTTCTGAATTATACCCAAACGTTAAAAAAACATCAAGACATAAACTCACAAAACGCGGCTAAAGTTTTTTCTTCTATGAAATATATTACAAAATTATCGCCGTTTCACTCATTGTGTTCCAGACGGGGTTCGTGGTTTCCGGGTCGCTTTCGGCACGTTGCCACTGGACATGGCCATGCAGGTCTGTCCCCGCAGGCAAGGTAAATTGACATTGAATCTGAGTCGAACTGATCGCGGCTGCGCAAAAATCGGAGGGCGAGACGGATTGAGGCATGGGGTACTCCTTTTCATAATAATAGGGAATTTTAAATGTCTTTTACAGGGATACAAACCAGCTTTTCGAGCTGATTACCTTCACGCGGGAGCCTTTTTTATAAGAAACCACACGGTAAATCAAGGCAAAGGAGCGAAAAAACTGCCCCACCGAGCCCTTGCTACTATTTTACGTATCTTAACAGGAGATAAAAATCCCAAAAAATAACAGGGGCCGGTCTTGTCGAAAGCCCGTCGAGAAGTACAATTATTGACTGTGATAAGTGTATTGTCTGAAAAGACACAAGGGGAGTGACTCGCTTTTAGGAACGTCGACTTTTTATCCGGCAGCCCATACAATGTGCATACAAAATTTATTCCACAACTTGGTGTTCGGTTCCGTTTTGGTATGGACGATATGCTTGGGAACCATCGGCTTTGCCGGCGGACAGCCCGACGAACCCATCCCCCATCCCATGGACCGCTACCAGCGCCAGGTGGAACGCGTCAAACAGGGCGGAATCGACCTGGTTTTCATCGGCGATTCCTTAACCCACCGGTGGGATTCCTACCCCATCTTTCCTGATTATTCCGGAAGAGATGTTTGGGATAAATACTATTACACGCGAAAAAGTTTGAACTTCGGAACCATTGGCGAACGAACAGGCCACATCATCTGGCGACTCAAGAACGCGCCCTTGGAAAAACTCAAGCCCAAAGTTTGCGTCATTCTTACCGGAACCAACAATCTTGCTCACGGCGATAAAGCGGAAGACATCGTTCGCGGTATTCAGTGTATCGTCGACATTGCGCGTGAAAATTGGCCAAATACAGAAATTATTCTTATGGAACTTTTCCCTCGCGGTGAACGTCCCAATGAACCCTATCGCCTTGAAATTGACAAAATCAACGCCTCGTTGCAAGAAAAATATTCCAAGGGACGGGTTAAAAACGTTACCATTTTATCAATCGGTAGCAAGTATCTAAACAGCGACGGCACCCTCAATAACGCGTTTTTCCCGGACTATTTGCACCTAAATAAAGCCGGCTATCAAATTTGGGCCGAGAGTCTTGAACCACTCTTGCAAAACCTCTTGGGCCCTTTGCGGAATAATTATTAAATAACGTTACACAAAAAACACCCCATGACGGCCAATATCTTTATTTTTTATAGATAAAACAGTCTTTACTTTTTGGGCAATGTGTGGTATGATACAGGAAGTAGCTTAATCGGCTACAGAACCAGCACCCACACCTGTAATGCATACTCTGTAAAGGAGAGGAAAAGGATGAAACGATTATGTTTTATTGTCGGTTTGTGTTTCATGACATTATTGTCGTCTGGCATTTTCGCGCAGGAACAGGCACAATTTCCTGGCAACAATAATGACAGACCCATGAACACGCCGGAAACGGTTCGGCGTTCGATTAATGACGCGATCGCCCAGTTCGGGAGCGATTACCCGAACGGTGAAGCCTGGCTTAAAGAGCTGGACCAACTGGAGCAGGAACGGGCAGGCCTGGCCGAAGCGGACGTTCCGGCCTGGACCGCTAAGTTCAGTGCGTTTGCCCGTAAAGCTCTCCTGGCCAATCCGCTTCTGGATTTTGACCGTATTCTCGTTCTTCAGGCAAGTCGTCTGCCTACCCCAAACGATAATTTTCTGACACTCGACAAGGCACCAAAGAGCGGCTGGGATTGCGAGTTTCAAATTCTCTCCGACCTCCGCGCGGAGGACCCGAAGTTGGACCTGGTCTTCAAACCGGAAGAGGGACGCCCTATTGCCGAGCCTGACCTGCATTGGGATGCACGTCATGTCATTTTTTCCTCAATCGCCCCGGAAAATGGACGCTGGGGTGTCTTCGAACTTGACCTTGATACCGGAACCACAACGCTCCTGACGCCAACGACGGAACCTGATGTCGACTTCTTCGATGCCTGTTACGCTCCCGACGGCGCCATTATTACCTGTTCCAATGCGGGTAAGCAGGGCCTGCCCTGCATTAATGGTTCTGACCCCATGGCCGATATCTATCGTGTGGAACGCGACACAAAAAAAGTGCGACAGCTGACTTTCGAGCAGGATAGCGACTGGCATGTAACTCCTTTATCCAACGGGCGAATCATGTACCTGCGCTGGGAATACAGCGACATTATGCACTATTACAGCCGGATCCTTTTTCATATGAATCCGGACGGCACGAATCAGGCAGAACTGTACGGAAGCGGCTCACTGTTCCCGACCGCGTTTAAGTATGCCCGGGAAATTCCCGACTCCTCGCAGATCGTGGGCGTTGGCAGTGGCCATCATGGTCGTGGCGACGTGGGACGGCTGCTCATTATTGACCCGACTATCGCCCGAAAATATCCTTTCCGCTTTCATCCGACCGATAAGGTGTGGGGCAAAGAGGGAACGCAATACGATTGCCATCCGGAAATTTTCCCCATGGAAAAGACCGGCTGCGTTCAGGAGATTCCCGGCTACGGCCAAGACGTTGTGGGCAATGTCCTGGATATGCAATCGACCGGCTTGAAGTACAATTTCGCGTTTCCCTGGCCGTTGTCGGAGACCTACTTCCTCGTCAGCTGTCAGATCGCCGGTGATGAGTCGACCTACGGTTTGTATCTCGTTGATATTTTTGATAATATGACCTTGATTAAGAAGATTCCCAATAAGGGACTTTTCTATCCCCTGGCCTTGGAAGAACGGCCCGTGCCCCCGGTGCTGCCCGACCGGTACCAGGAAGGCGACCCGAACGCAACCGTCTTTATTACCGACGTTTACAATGGGGTTGGTACGCAAACCGTGCCCCGCGGAACGATCAAGGGACTTAAGGTATTTGGCTATCATTTTGCCTATCTGAACTCGGGAGGCCACGAGTCGGTCGGCGTACAGAGCAGTTGGGATATTAAGCGTCTGCTCGGTTATGTTCCGGTCGAGGAAGACGGGAGTGCCTTCTTTAAAATTCCGGCCAATACCCCGGTTTCGATACAACCTGTGGACAAAGACGGCGCGGCCGTACAGCTGTTCCGTTCCTGGTTCGTTGGCATGCCGGGCGAAAACGTCAGTTGTAATGGCTGCCATGAATCGCAACTCGATGCAACGCCTTCTGTTTTGACGACAGCGGCGCGACGGGCACCCGATGAACTGGTGGATTACCTGGGACCTAAACGGAGTATTACGTTCGAACTTGACCTGTATCATCGTGTAGTGAAAAAATATTGCATTGGCTGTCACGATGGCAGTAAAGACGATCGTCCGTCCTTTGCGACCGCGAAAAGCGCGTACGACAATATCCATCCGTTCGTTCGCCGCCCAGGCCCGGAAACGGATCTGGAAGTCTTGCCCGCTTGTGAATATCACATTTCGACCAGTGAGCTCTGGCAGATGCTGGAAAAGGGCCATTACAACGTTAAGCTCGACGACGAATCCAAGCGCCTCATTGCGAACTGGGTCGATTTCAATGCGCCTTGGCGCGGACATTGGGACAACGCCACGGAGTCAAAACGCCGTTTGGAACTCTCGGAAATGTACGCAAATGTTAACGTCAATATTGAAGACGAATACACGCGTCTTCTGGACGCCATGCGAGCCGCACCCGACCCGGAATTCGTTCAGCCGGAGGAGTATGTCAAGCCGACCGACGAACTGGCTTCCGACTGGACCTTTGACGAGAATACGGCTCGCGAACTCCAGAAACAGGCGGCTGACGGTGGCGCCGTGAGTAAGCAGATTGACCTGGGGAACGGCGTTACCATGGACTTCGTATTGATTCCGGCCGGAACCTTTGTTATGGGCAGTCTGGACGGATATCCGGACGAATCGCCACGCAAGGTCGTTCGCATTGAAAAGCCTTTCTGGATGAGCACAACAGAAGTAACCAACGAGCAGTACAATGTTTATGACCCAGAGCATGATACTCGCTATATTGAAGAACATGGTAAGGACCACATTGTTCCGGGCTATATTGCCAACCATCCAAAACAGCCGGTATCGCGTGTCTCCTGGAAAGAAGCCAATGAATTTGTAAACTGGTTGCGAGGCAAAGGGTTGGCTGCGGCCATGCCTACGGAAGCGGAGTGGGAATGGGCAGCTCGCTGCGGATCTGGCGATAAATTTTACTTCGGAACGTTCGACGTCGATTTCTCAAAGTATGCCAATCTGGCCGACGCCGGTCGCCGGACGTTGTATAACATCTGGGAAGCTGGCGCGACGATTCACATACGACGCCCCTACCCGGAAAACAGTGTTTTCCCACTCCGTGACGACCGATTCACCGATAACTGGTTTACCGTCGATTTCGTCGCGCAGTGCACGCCCAATGCTTGGGGACTTTTTGATATGATTGGTAACGTAAGTGAGTGGACTCGCTCGCTTTACAAACCTTATCCGTATCAGGAGAACGCTCTGGCCGATGCCAACACGTTTGCCGAAGACGACCGGACCGTTGCCCGTGGCGGATCCTGGGCCGACCGGCCAAAGGTGACCGGAAGTGCAACTCGCTATGCGTACCTTCCGTGGCAAAAAGTGCATAATGTGGGTATCCGCGTTATTTTGGAGACGCCGTAACCAACCGCAGTCTCCTCCGTAAAGAACAGGGAAAGTTTTTCACGTTGGTGGTCGATTGTCAACTGTCCATGTCCGACCGTGTCAGGGCGACACGCTCCAAGAGCGAAGTCGGACGTGGCCGGACAAGACGGGATCATCAGTGCAGATTTTATTTGTGGAGAAAAGTATGACACGAAATTTCGTTGGGTTTGTTTACGTTACCGGATTGTCGCTCCTTCTATTCTGTGGGGTCGTGGCTCCTCCAAATCGACTGACAGCCTTCGAGGAAGCTCATCTCATTCTGGTCCAGGAAGAGAAATCGCCTGACGCTGCTCCCGAGGAAAACTCCCTTGAAATCGAGACGGAAGTACCGGAAAACGCGTCTGATGAAGACCCCGGCGACGACTCTGCCGAAATGGAGGGAGAAGCGCTCGAGGAAGGAGTGCCAGAGGAGAACGATTCCGTCGTTGTGGAAGAAGAGGACGCCGTCGTCTCCGAGACGGAGCAAGAGCTTGCCACGGTCGCTGCCAGCAGTGCCGACGACCTTTTGAACTTGGCGACCGACCTGAAACTGTCCGCAACAAGCGTTTTCGATCTGACCAAGGTCATTATGTATTGCTCCCAGGCGGAAGCGAAAGGACTCTCGGAAGAAAACGTCGAGTTCTGCCGTCAGCTGAAAGTATCCACCCAGCTTCAGCGGGGGCTGGCTATTGCAAAATTCTTCATGGTCGATGATGATACGATCTGGGAGACACGACGCGGATGGCAATTACAACGGAAAATGGCCTTGGAAGACCTGGAAGCCGCCGTGGCCGACATGCCCGATGTCGCTACCGCTCAACTCGCCATTGGACGCTTGCAAATGCTACCCGAGGGTGACCGTGACAAAGCACGCGAAGCTTTCGATAAGGCAATTGAATGTGCCGACAATGAGCCGGAGGTCCTTGCCGAATCCCTGAAATACCGCGCCGCGCTCGAAGAGGATTCTCAGAAGCAACTCGACTTCTACCAGCGGGCACTGGAATTGGCCCCGGAAAATGCCAATGTCCTCGCCCTCATGGCCGACCATTGGCTAACCGCTAAAAATTATGGCAAAGCTCTTGAATGTATCGACAAGGCCATTGAGACTGAACCCGACAACATCCAGTTCAAGAAGACCAAAGCTTTCGTGCTGGCCGCCGACGGTCAAAAGGAAGCCGCGGAAAAACTCTTCGACGAAGTTCTCATCGGCAGCGAAGATGATATTATGCTGCAGATAGAAAAAGGACAATTCCTGCTCTCACTGCACGAAGAAGCCAAGGCAATCGAGCATTTCACGAAACTGATCGAGCGCTATCCGCAGTTGCCGGGGTTATACTACTTCCGCGCTATTGTGTATTCCCAACTTAAAGACTACAAGAAGGCGCATAAAGATGTGAATCAGTGCCTGCGAATCGATATGGAATTTTCCGAGGCGCTTCAATTAAAAGCCGTCCTCTTCCTGCAGGAGGAGAAATACAAGGACGCGATTCGCCTGTTCGAGAGTATGTGCCGCAAGAAGCCAGGCGACGTCGCTTGTGTGACCCAGCTGGCGTATGCCCAAGCGAAAAGTGGCGATAAAGACGCCGCCTTTGACACGCTCGCGAAGCAGTTGGAGAAGAATCCCGACGACTGTGAAGTTCTGCGATGCCGGGGCGATATTGAACTCATGTACGGACTCTGGCAGGAGACTATTGCCACGTACGACCGGCTCCTCGAACTTAACCCGAACGACAGCGGGGTCCTGAATAATTACGCCTGGCTCTTGGCAACCTCTCCCGAAGATTCTGTCCGCGACGGTAAACGGGCATTGGAATACGCGACGAAAGCGGCCGAGCTTTCCTGGTTCGCCGAAGCTCATATCCTGAGTACACTCGCGGCCGCCTATGCCGAACTCGGTGACTTCGACCTCGCTCTCGAATGGGCCACCAAGGCCATCGAAATTGCTACCCGGGAACAGCACGAAAAGCTTGAAGAGCTTCAGAAAGAGCCCGAGTCCTATAAGGAAAAGAAGCCATGGCGCGAAATTCCTGAAATGCTCCGCGAAAAAAAGGCACAATAAGAATCGCAGCACGTGTTTACGGGAGCGACTGCTCGCAGGTCGCTCCCCAACAACAACGAAAAGAGACTTGCCAACACAACTTAATGACCGTGGGCGAAGCCTTATTAAAAGATTTTGACGCCTTCCCGACTGCTCGCAGATCGCTCCCCAGCAACAACGAAAAGAGATTTGCCAAAACAACTTAATGACCGTGGGCGAAGCCTTATTAAAAGATTTTTGACGCCTTCCCGACTGCTCGCAGGTCGCTCCCCAGCAATAACGAAAAGAGACTTGCCAAAACAACTTAATGACCGTGGGCGAAGCCTTATTAAAAGATTTTGACGCCTTCCCGACTGCTCGCAGGTCGCTCCCCAGCAACAACGAAAGAGACTTGCCGCCTGACGCCCCATAAAGCCTCCATTACCCCCAATCGAAACCAGGAGCGTAGGCTTGGACGGAGAGTCGTAAGGAAGCGAATCAGGGAACGAACTGCGAGGTTACGTTATCGCCAACGCGAAACGTCCCGCGTCGGAATTCTGGAATGAGTTCGCAAACGGCTCTGTTAGGTTCAAGAGCGACAACCTGAATGCGGCCCAGATAGGTTTTCTCACGATAGACCTCCAGGAGATTGCCCAGCGCCAGACCATCGCTGGTTCCCAGGGAAATGGTCAGAAGGTGGCCGTCGTCCTTTTGCAGGTCGAGAATGATGCCTTCAACGACAAAAGGAGGCGTGGTCGGATAGAAGGACGGGTCCGCTTGCAGACCTTTTTTGTCCAAGACGATTTTTGCCTTTTCATAAAGGGCAACGAGTTCCGCATTCTTGGTTTGTATATTTTCAATGACAGACGTCTGGTCGTATTGCTTATTGACGGTCATGGTAAGGTCGCGGAGATAACCGGCGCGTAACTTGCGTGCACGTTCCAGTTCCGCGGACAGGACTTCAATAATATTACGGTTTTCTGTTATAGTGGCACTATTAGCCGTCATATCATCGACCTGCTTTTGCAGGTCTTTTTCGTACTTGTCGAACGCGTCAAAGAGGGATTGATATTTGGAAACGATTTCACTTTGCTGCTGCGTAAGGATCTCTATAGCGGCGTTATGCTGTTCCCGGGCCGTTTGAAGCTGCTCCGACAATTCCGTATTGATGGTCGTGAGCGCGTTTTTATCGCTTTCAAGGGAGTTGACCTTCTCCTGATGGGCGATAGCGACCTTGCGCCAGTCCTCATGCCGGGCCAGAATGGTCAAGGCCAAGGCAAGGACGACAATACTCATAGTCGAAATAACGCCGACGAAAATTTTACCGACGAGGTTCATGAGGAAAGCTCCGTAAAAAACGATTATCTAATAGTAAAGGACCGGGAATCGCTACTGTTGATAGGAAATCAAATCGAGGTACATCATGACGCATGCGGCGATCAAGATGAGCCAGGCAAGCAACAGAATGAGCGTATACTTGTCGGCCGGGATTTTCTTCTTGGCCACACCGGTCTTGCCGGAAGCAGATTTTGTCTGCTTGGCCGCTTTGATTTTTTTCTCTTTTTTCGGTTTGGGAGCCTTGGGCTCTTTGACCTTCTTATTCTTACTTAAACTCAACGCAGACACGGTCACCCTCCTTTATTTCTCCCTGTTGAAATTGCGGGAGTACTTGACAGACGGCCCTTCCCGGCTCCACGGTCACAACTTCAATGCGACCGAGATAGGTGGACTCGCGATAGACTTCCAATGTATGTTTCGGCTTAAGCCCGGAATCCTCACCAGCGGTAATCATAACCAGTGGCTTGGGCCCCAGCTTAACGGCTTCGACCGTAGCGTCGATCGGAAACGCCGGCTTCGTGTCATACAGTTCGGGAGCAGCGTCCAGCTTATTCATATCAAGAACAGCCTTGGCTTTTTGGAAATCGGCTTCCAAGTCGGCATTTTTCTTCTGCAAATCGCCAATTTCGGCGGCGTTTTCGTGCATGGTACTGACAGCTTCGGCCAGTTTGCGGAGGTATTCCGCGCGATCCTGCTGCGCCGCGGCTAATTCACTGGAAAGCGACTCTATATTAGTCGACAACTCACTTATGGTCTCGTTATTGGCGGTGAGCACCACCGTACGTGCACGAATATCAGATTCCAGTTCAGAATTCTTCTCTTCCAACTGTGTCCCGGTCACAGCCAGGGAATCGGCTTTTGTCTTTAATGCGGCTACCGTACGCTGATACGCGTCTTTTTCTTCCGTTATGGTCTTGATTAATGCCGCCTTTTCGTCGGCAAGCTGGAGTTTCTTGTCTTCGGCCGGCTTGATTTTCGCCTCTATGGTGGCCGCGTTCGCCTTCCAGTTTTTATGAGACGCGTAAAGAACGACTGAAAATGTCAGAAAAACCAGACTCATAAACGCTATGAGACCAACAAATATTTTTCCGATAAGGTTCATACAACAACCTCTTCCTGTTCCGCTTGCTTAAAGTATCTGTTTAAGGAGGCCACCGCTACGTTCCCGTTTCAGCAGCCTTCTTCGTTCTTTCGGACGAATCCCCATTCGGTTCCTGGGGGACCAGAACTGTCGTTGTGCCTCCTCGGCCAACACTTCGTCTGCCCCAAAGGGCAGAATGAAAAGTCGCAATGGCACCAGCTCTCCTGTCTTATTATAATCGAAACAGGGCCCTTCTGTCAACTAAAATATCGGCTGAAAGTGGAAACTCTCTAAATATTTTTACCCATTATACCAAATATACCGGAATAACAAGGGGTAAGGACCTCTCCTGCCTCCGGTTATTTAGGGTTATTTGGTAAAACAGACAAAATAAGCACGCTACAAGCCCCTCCCCTCTTCCATCCACCTATGCGAGTAACCAGGGAGAACTGCGTATACCTGAAAAACTGTATAATCTGGAGGGTATACACAGTCACGGTAGACACACCCGCAGCGGGCGGTGCTTGCAAGGCAGGAACGGTTTTGGCCGGTTCCCGACCTGTAACCAGTCGGGAACATGGGCAGCCGGGAACACAAACAAGCGGAAAGTTATTTCCAAATGGCACGAAGAGTATCGATCGTCTCGCGAACGAGTTGATCGCCCCCTTCCGGAGAGACCACATTACTGCCGATAACGGCACTGTAACCACCGCCTTCGACGGCCCGTTTCGTTGCCAGGTAGGTACTCGGGGTGGCTCCGGCCCCGGCGAGCTGTATGACGAACGTCTGTACCGCCGGCGAATGCGTTTTCATCCAGATTCCGAAATCGGTAAAGAGTTCGAACTGATTCGTGCAAAATGCAAGGTCGCCTAATTGCAGGACATGAACCGGCGTTTTATAGGTTGGGTTCTTATTCGCTTGCTGTTCGTTATAGCGATCGACAATGCTGCCATACCATTCGAAGAACATATAGTTCACTTCCGACGCGGTCTTTTCCGGGTGTGCATCCAGTTCCGCTTGAAAGCGGTCGAGTCCCGCCTGGGCCTCTTTCATTTCCGCTTCCGTTACGATTCGCATGGGTAATTTCAGGATTTTGTATTCATGCTGAAACGGCACGTCGGCTTGCCAGTCTTGTTCGGCAACTTCCCATGCGGAACTGACCGCAGCAGTAATCTTTCTGGCAATTTCCTGCATTTCGCCGGCTTTCCCCTCCAGGAATCCGCGCAAGGTCCGCGAGCGTGCCTGGGAAAGATAATGATATTGATAATGAGGTGAGACGTCGCCTGCGGCGGAACATTGTGCGAGAATGACCACATCGTCGCCAAACTTTTTATGCAAGTCTTCACGGACATAATGCCAGTAATCAGCGTCGATTCGCTTATCACCTTCATTGACTTGAGAGGGACAGGCAACATTAACAAGAATGGCGCATAATTTTTTATTTTCATTTCGAAAGAAGATGGCACCGACTTCATGGTCTTCCACATTTTCGAAATGGTCGAAATCATCGCGTGATGTTTTTCCGTACAAGGAAGCAGTACCGTCGCGATACACTTCACGGCGGCTGAAACCGACCCCGGCATAATCGACCCCCCAGGCGAATTCCGCGTTTGGCGAACGATTCTGCCATGCCTGGACCACGGCTTCGGCAATACGAGAGGAGACGAACTCCACAACGTCGGAATAATCAGCCAGGCCCTCCCATTTCGGCAGGGCTGGTCCTTCGAATGCCGGTGCGGTATGCGCGTGCGTTGCAGAAAGAATAATTTTGTCCGTATCGATCGAAGAATCGGCCGCCGTCACTTTTTCACGAACGGCATCGGTTAAAACCTGGGTTACTGCA
This sequence comes from Planctomycetia bacterium, assembly GCA_030539295.1. Lineage (GTDB taxonomy): Bacteria > Planctomycetota > Planctomycetia > Pirellulales > Thermoguttaceae > JAUNBG01. The sequence goes on from JAUNSJ010000001.1 coordinate 211,560, forward strand.
CAAATATCCAGTGAAACGAAAATTACGGAATCGCCTTCCGTCTCAAGTTGCGATTCCAGAGCCAAAACGTTTGCCGTAAGCGGACTATTAACGCCCTGCGACACACGCAAATAGCTCTGGCCAGTGAGCGCAACTTGCGTTGCCGGCGTTATATCGACGGACGCTGTTCCCATTTTAAAGGTCGCACCGTGAACGAACGTTGCACTTGAAATCAGCAGGAAGCAGACGGCAAGTGTATTAATAAATTTTGTCATGAACTGTATTCTCCAAAAAACTTAAAGGTGTAAGAAGAAGTTGCAAAAGCAACCTCTTGCAACTTCTGAATTGAGGACATGGTACGGGGGCTCCGTCACCAGGATCTAACGTCCTTTTTCTTTGATCTCTACTTCAACGACCTTCCCCGCGTTGAGTTCAAATCGTGAATTTTCTTTGTTGACATTAATCTCCAAAGGGGTCGTGTTAACACTTGTATAGACGGGTTCAACGCAATTGTATGCTTTCGATTTTGCGAGTTTCGCCGCGAGTTCCGCCGCGTGTTCCGTTTCCCAGCGTTTAAAGCCGGCTATATCGTCTGGAGCCTCTTCGTAGGAAACAGGGTCGGTTATTTTCGTCTTCTTAAGGAAGACTTTATAGGTTCCCTCCGGAGCTCCGGCAAATTGACCGTGCGTGTAAATTATTGCCGTGCCCGATTCGTCGGTTGTGCCTCCAACAGCCCAGCCACTATCTGCCCCGCTACCGACAGGACTAAGCGTTACTTGTGCCTCTGATAACGGAACGTTGTCGTCTTGCGTTATTACCAGAGTCACAGGCAGAAGCTGCGGCATGCCTTCCGGACGTTTGGCCCCTTTACATCCCATTGCAAAAAATGCAAGCAGGACAACGCCATAAATCAGTCTGGTTCTCATAGTGACTTCGTCTCCCCGCCTTGTGGCGAGCCGAGTGCTCCCCAGACTCCGTAAGGACTTTCGCCTGAGGTAACACCCGCCTTTGTCAAATCCCCACAATTGATGGTCTCACTGACAAAGCGAACCGCGCCATCGGCGAAAAGAACATTGACGCCTCCTGAATGATGACTCGTGGCAGAGAAGATGCCACCACCCCCAGAAAATGTCTCGGTTGCTTTGTTCGTAATGCAAGAGGGTGAGTTCGGGGGAAGAATGGTCAGGATACCATGTGTGGAGATCAAGGCGTCGAATACTTCGGAACCACGCCACGATACCGATGCGACCCCGGTGAAAACACTTCTGTCGTTTGCCCCTCGCGGAATGTTCATGCAGACAGCAGGTCCTTCTCCGTCCGTCGCCAGGTTACTTTCAGTAAGTGCACCCGTGACGACGCCCCCTTTAATCTTCTTTGACGCCCTTTCCGGAACACTGGCGGCTTCGGAAGCGGCAACCGTATTGGATGTACCATCAAGAACGAAACTGAACGACATATGTCGAAACGCGGCAAAAAGGCCTCGGGACCGCGAATTGACATAATCATCCGACTCTGAGAGCCACTTATCGGTCTTCGTCCAGTAGTCGTAACCACTACCCATATGCGTCACCGCGTCCGCCCATGGAAAGCCGTTGTAGCGTGTCGAATCGCCGTAACTCGGGTGCACACAGGCTCGCGATTTAAGTGATATGGATGGGTCCGAAGGGCAGCAGAGCGTCTCTATGGTATAGCTCGCAAAGGGTTCATTCCAGGGCCAGTAGTTGGCATCGCTCGAAGCCGCTTTATATTCATAGATCGCCACGTGCTCCATGAAGGGGCAAAGAACGTAATGCATCCCCCAGCGAAAGCGGTTTCCCCGCTGGCAATTGGTTGCAGGCAACGAATTGTTCACGTCGTGGTAGTTGTGCAGGGCTATGCCATACTGCTTGAAATTGTTGGAGCACTGCATCCGACGTGCAGCCTCCCGGGCCGCCTGAACCGCAGGCAGCAGAAGCGCGATCAAGATTCCGATGATGGCAATCACCACCAGAAGTTCCACAAGAGTAAAGGCGAGAAGTTGAATCAGGCGGGATTTCTTTCGGTGGACTAAATCCCCCCCCCCGCGCAAATTAACATCTTCACAACTTGGGCTTCGAGACTCTTCTTCATGGTTCTTCTCCTTCTGATAGACCGACATTCCAATCTTTCCGCGTTTGCCCCCTGTATGGCCGCCCAGCAGCAACACGTCTGGCAAGGCTTTGCGAAAAATGGAATGTCAGTAAATTAAAAATGGGTTTTGGACACTATGTCCTTGTTTATGGGACGATACTCAACTCAATCCCAACTTTTTCATTAACCTTATTATACAAGAGAAAAACAGACATTTCAATTCCATTTTGCGCAAAATGCACTTCCATTTTGCGACATTATCTCCTCCCACTCGCAGCTCGACGCCCGTAAAACCGCTAAATATCAAACAATAATAATATTTTTAATAAACATTTTATATTCCGATCTAAATTCATCCCGGCCATGAAGGAAAAATGACTCGGGACGTACTTCTCACAATGAATCGTTTACAACAAACGCCAGACCGTAGGCAATCCAGAGAGGGGTTGTGAAGATTGCAACGACGGTATTGCTCAAAATGACGGAAAGCGACGTCTTGACGCTGCCGCCATAAAGGCGCGAGAGAACGACCGGAAAGACGGCACTGGCCATAGCCGCGTGGATCACGAGTACAATTTTGAGTTCACGCGTTACAGGAAGGTACCGCGCGGCAAGAATAATCAGGGCCGGCAGAACCACCAGTCGCAACAGGCACGAACTGACCGCCAGTGGAATCAAGCGCACACGCTCCTGACCACCTTGGCTCCAGGAGTGAGTCTTATCGTCCGGTTCCAGCTGCTTTAAGCTCATCTCTTTTTCTTCAGAGACTTCCGGCTCCTGATGTCTCATCGTGCAGTCGCCAATGACCGCACCAACGAACAGGAGCGACACCGGAATTGCCGCCACGCCGATCATGTCAACCGATTTCATCAGTAGCGAGGGCACATGGTCCGACAGACCGGTTACATCAATCAAGATGCAGGAAAGAATCGCGATTGTGGGAAAGTTGCACATACGCAGAAGCGATTTTTTGGTAAGTACACCGGAGAGACAAAATATGCCCAGGGTCCATAGTGCGAACTCCGTGCCCATATTTTGCACAAACAGTACCGAAAGAGCTTTGTCGTCGCCGGGATACAGGTCCGCAATTAAGGGAATGGGGACATAGCCATAATTCAGCATACCCACACATAGCGCAAAGGTACCCAGCTGCACACGATTGTCGATTCCCGTCCATCTTCTCGGCAAAAATCGGCCGTAAAGCCAGGCAACGCCAAGGCCAAGGACAACAACTCCGACTCCGGTCAGCGGCGGCCAGCACAGATTGGCCAGGTCATCAAAAGCATCGTTTCCAATAATCTTGGACGCAATCAGGCAAGGCATGAACAGGTTCACGACCAGCTTCACGACAATATCGGTTGCGTCGGGCGTAATCCAACTGTTGCGTCGGCATAAGATTCCCACAAGGAGTACAATATAGACCGACAGAACAGAAAGCAGGGGAATGCGAAACAGCTCCAGCATGAATCAGGCCATCCACCGGGCAACGTCTTTTGCCCAATAAGTCAGGATAATACCGGCCCCGGCACGCACAATCGAGCCGAGCGACTCCAGAACAATTCGTTTTTCATCGATCCAGCCGTTGAGGGCAGCGGCCTTGGTCATACTGTACTCACCGGATACGTTATACGCGGCCAGCGGCACACCGGGATAGCGGTCATGAACCTGGTGTATTATATCGAGATAAGGCAGAGCAGGTTTAACCATAATCATATCGGCACCTTCTGCCAGGTCAAGTTCGACTTCTCGCAACGCCTGTTCCGCCGCGGCCAAGGGGTCCATCTGATATGAACGGCGGTCGCCAAACTGGGGAGCGCTCTCCGCCGCGTCGCGAAACGGGCCATAAAAGGCACTGGCATATTTGACGGAATAACTCATAATGGGCAGTTCACTAAAGCCGTTTGCGTCGAATCCACGTCGAATCGCGCCGATCATACCGTCCATCATACCGCTGGGCGCGACCATATCGACGCCGGCTCGGGCCTGCGCAAGTGTCTGCCGGGTCAAGTTTTCCAGCGTCGCATCGTTATCGACATCCCACTGACCGGCATAATTCTGCTTGAGTACGCCACAGTGGCCATGATCCGTATATTCACAAAAGCAGACGTCGGAAATAATCAAAAAATCTTTGCCAACGACGTCTTTCGCTGCACGAATCGCCTGGCAGATTATGCCTGACTCGCACATTGCGTCGGAGCCGACCGCGTCTTTTGTGTCCGGAATGCCAAAGAGAATTACGCCGCCCAGACCGAGCTGTTCCGCTTCCCGAACTTCTTTGACGAACTCATCCAGAGAGAGTTGGAATTGACCCGGCATGGACGCAATGGGTGTGCGCACTCCCTGTCCCGAACGCACAAAGACTGGCCATATAAGGCGTTCCGGTCGGATCACCGTCTCTTGCACCAGTCGCCGAACGCCACTGTGATACCGTAACCGACGCATGCGCGTTGCGGGGAAAAACCCGTTATATTCCGATTCCTGACTACTCATCTTGCTTACCTTACCTCGTGCTTTCTTACTGACGCCGTGTCACTTGCCCGGCTGTCCATGTCTCTAATATAATATTGTATCCTCACATCTCTAGCGGTCTACCCGGGGTCCTCCGCTGTTTTTACCGCTTTCAAAAAATTTCTCCCAGGGGGGGTTGTTGCCATCCTGCTTCGTGCTATAATTCTCTTCAGTGTTTTTAAGACATGAGAGCGATTTAAGCTTAATTTTTTTGAACTGATTTTGCGTCTATTCAAGAACGTCCGGCCTGAGATTAGCGTTTGTTTTGCCCTGTGCGAGGCTGATTCTTTCCCATTTCTCTTTAGTGTCCTGGAAATTTTTGTATCCCTATGGGTTATATCCTAACGGGATCGTTGAGTTTCGGAAGACCGTTTCTGCACCCGGAGTCTTTTGAATCGTTTGTGTATCGGGTCGCAGGAAAGAAAGTTGTGTTATGAAAATCTATGTTGGAAACCTCTCTTACAGTACTACTGAAAGTGACCTTCGTTCGGCTTTTGAAGCCTATGGCGCCGTTGATTCGGTCGACGTCATTATGGATCGCCAGACCGGCCGTTCCAAAGGTTTTGGTTTCGTTGAAATGAGCAATCGGGACGAAGCGCAGAAGGTCATCCAGTCGCTTGACGGACAGTCGCTCAATGATCGTAATCTTACGGTCAATGAGGCGCGTCCGCGTCAAGAAGGTGGCAGTCGCATGAATCGCGGTGGCGATTCCCGACGTCGCTACTAGTCCCCAGCGAACCCAACGCTCCCTTTCATATTTTGCAATTGGGAGCGTGTTCGGTTTGCGTCAAAAAACAAAGAACCGTGCGAAATTGCTCCTGATAAGGGAGTCTGTTCCGCGCGGTTCTTTTTTGCGCTGTGAGGCGGTCGTGGCATGCGGCAACTGCGTGAATACGGGAAGTGCGGGCATGCGACAACCGTCTCGCTGCCGCGGTCGTTAGTTCTTCTTCATGTGAAAGGCGAGAATTTCCGACGTGCTCGGACGCATAATACGCGGGTCGACATGCTCGCCACGCTGCAGGGTTGCCCGAACTTCTTTTCCGGAGATAAAGACCGGCTTTTCCTCTTTGTGAAATTCCATAAGGTCAACGCGTCCGAGGGACTCGTAATAGGCGGCAAAGCCTACCTTAAGCGGCTTTTCCAGGAGTTCCCCTTCCAGATGCTCAAAGATTTCCTGGGCGTCGAAGTCACCCCAGATTGCCGTGCCATCCTTATAAGGAGCATCCGCGTGCTTTCGGCCAATGATCAAGTCGGTAAAGCCAAAGTTCTGCCGATAAATCGCGTGCATAACCGCCTCTTTCGGCCCGCCGTAGAACATCTTTATATCAAGACCAAGGAGTATGACGCGGTCCGGAACCGCTTCTCCCAGTTTTGACCAAAGCTCATGGTCGCTATCGCCTTCACCGAGCGAGCGATTCTTAATGAGCATTTCGTACGTCTGCATGCGAATTTCCGCATTGACGTCGTCCCCTTTCGTCTCGCCCACAAGCGGATTCAGGCACGCGCCCGCATTATAGCCCTGCTTTAAGAGCGTCTCCAGCCCGTAGACAAGAGCGTATTCGTGCGCCCGATGCAATGGATTACGCGTCTGGAACGCCACCACACGATTCCATCCCTTTTGCGAAATTAACGCCCGCGTCTCTTTCGGGGAGAGAATATACTGACCAAATGCGGCATTCTTCTGCTGCGGAAAAACGTGAATCGTCCCGCCCAGCAGCCACGTCTTGTCAGCATCGTGCACCAAGGCCATGTCCGCGCCCGGATGGTCCGTCCGATCCGTCAAATAGACCGCTTTTAGATACTTCGCCTTGTCCCACGGAAAAACATCCGTTATATCCAAAGTCGCGACAATCTCGCCCTTGGCACTGGTCAAAGCAACTTTCTGACCCGGCTTAAGCCCCTGGGCCTGCGATTCCGTAACCGGCAGGGAAAGCGGAATCGTCCACGCGTATCTCTTGCCACCAGAGACAATGTACGAATGCTCAAGCACTTGATTAAACGTCGCCTGGTCCATCGGACCGGAAAGCGGGGTAAGTCCGCCGTCTCCCCAGCGGTACACCGTCGAAAGGTCAGCGTCGGACACCGGAACGGCGGTAAGCGATGCCGCTTCTTCTCGCGCCGCGGACAGTTCCTCTTCCGGTACAGCACAACAAACAGGTTCAGACAAACCGCCATGGAACAGAATCAGATCGGACATGATATTCTTTCTATACTTTCTCTCTTGGAATCGGACCTCTCGTTACACGACCATGAGCACCACAAGCCCAAAGATCAGTAACACAAACAACAATTCTATCACTTTTTGTAAATAAATCAAGTGAGGGGATAAAAATCATTCCACTTGATACATGGGCAAATACCTATATGGTGTTTCTAATATCAAAATCGACATGGCCGTATTCAGGAGTCGGCCTCCGTCGTTCATATATCGGTCGTAGAAGAGCCAGCTGCCCGACGCATGTCCCTGCCCCCACTGTGTTTCTATGAGGAAATCACGAATCTTTTTAAAACTGCGATGCCAGTCGCTACCGCCGAAATTGTTCAGGACCAGAGCCGCGTTGTATGTAAAATAGATATTGTGTCGGACGAGGAGGCCATTGTCCTCACCCAAATCGAAGACGAGCGGGCGATTGCCGTCGATGTACACATTTTTGCGAATCTTTTGCCAGTCTTTGTCGGACAGATTAATCCATTCGATTAAATGCTCCAGTCCCTTTTGCATGCCAGGGGAATCCGCCTGCCAGCCGAGATATTGCCGCATGAGCAGTCCGGCGGCCGTTCGTCCCCACATATCGTCGACCGAGGTTTCGTTCCGCAACGGGGTGTAGTGATACAGGTCTCCATCTTGACTCTGTACGAGGTTAAGGAAGTTTTGAACGCTGTAGATTGTATTGGGCCGGACGTCGAGTCCGGCGGAAATTCCCGACTTCAGGGCCATCATCTGCCACCCAGAAACAGAGATATCACCGGTAATGTCCTTAATAAAATCCGTATCGGCAGGCGTGTGGTAGCGCCACCCGCCGTCTTCCCGCTGTGCCCAGGCAATAAAGTCGAGTCCGCCTTGAGCGTAGGGCTTGAGTGTTTCATCGTGAGTCATTTCAAACGCTTCGCAGAGCGCCAAGGTAACAATTCCCTGGATATACATACCGTGACGGATGAGTCCGGACCGGAAATCGGTGCCGTTTGCGGTGGATATGGCATTGTACTTGAGATATTCAAGTCCCTTGGCAATGTTTCTTTGATAGATATTGCCAGGCTCCTGACCGGTGTGCGTATATCCTGCCCCGAGAAAGGGTAAAATGGCAAACGCGGTGGCAACCATGCGACTGGGATGAAGATGCTTGAGCACCGCCGCTCGTTCGGTTGACGTTGCGGTAATGTTCGGGCACTGCCCCTGACATTCGCCCGGTCGACCATTAATATCCTTTTCAGCAAGATCAAACGCCCAGGAGCCGTCCGGAAGCTGATGCCGCGCGAGCCAGGCGAGTCCGGCTTCCACGGCCTTTTCACTCTTGTCCGTTGTGTCCCCTTCCCGGCCAGGCAGTCCAAGAGTGCGTGCATCAGACGTCCGACTTTTCGTTGTGCCGCTGCGGCTCAGCATAGGCAGCGCCTCACTAAATCGAGAGCCGGGGGACTCCTCCTGGCCCGTTTCAATCGGCTGACTCGGGTTCGGTTGCGGCAAAGAAGGGTTCGGGAGGACCGAGGGCACCGCCGGCGGAATGAGCGAGGCAACAGGAGCATCGGCCATTCCGGTATCGAGCGGGGCCGCCGTTATCATGTCGAGGGAATCCTCAACTTCCAGGTCGGTCCCTTCCAGTTCGACAATTTCAAGATTACCCGGCTCGGAGGAGAACCCAACGTCGAGCGGTTCGCCCGAGGCACCACTTTGCGACTGATAGACAAAAGTGGCCAACAGGATAAATAGGGATAAATGGACAAAAAGGCTTATATAAGTACCCCAGGCAGCCCGGGACAGTATGAGCGACAGGAGCGCCAGCCACCAGGGACCTTTCGACGCGTCCGAGGCCGGGCCCTCTTCTCCCGGCGGCAATGCCCGAACCTGGGACGAGAGGAGAATCATGGAGTCGGCTTCCAACGCCTCCTGTTGAAGTAACGGAGGAATCAGGCCGACCGTCTCGGTTGGAATGGCGGTCTCATTCCCTGACCGCTTGCTTGAAGGCATAACAAATCCCTTTTTCTCAATAAAGACCTGCGACTTGTGATGTAAGAGCGCGCAGGCCTAATTGCTGGCTTATCAAAGTCGCGCGGTCATCGCTCTTCAATGGGAACGTAACGCGTTTCCGGATTACCGACATATAACTGCCGTGGACGAATAATTCGCGTACCAGGATTCTCATGGGCTTCTTTCCACTGGGCAATCCAGCCCGGGAGCCGGCCAATAGCGAACATAACGGTAAACATATCGGTCGGAATGCCCATGGCACGAAGGAGTATCCCGCTGTAGAAATCGACGTTCGGATACAACTTCCGCTCGACGAAATAGTCGTCGGCCAAGGCACGTTCCTCAAGCTCGCGAGCGATATTAAGGAGGGGGTCCTGCGTTTTCAGTTTGGCAAAGACACGGTCACACGCCTTCTTGAGGATTTTTGCCCGTGGGTCGTAGTTCTTATAGACCCGGTGCCCGAAGCCAAAAAGGCGGAACGGATTCGTTTTATCTTTCGCCGCCTCAATACAGTCCTCCGGCTTGCGCCCGCCGCGGTAAATGGACTCCAGCATTTCCATGACCTTAACGTTGGCCCCTCCATGAAGCGGCCCCCATAAGGCACTCACTCCGGCACTGCAGGAGGCAAAAAGATTCGCCTGGGCACTCCCGACAACGCGAACCGCGCTGGTCGAACAGTTCTGCTCGTGGTCCGCATGCAAAATCAAGACCAGGTTCAACGCATCTTCTATTTCCGGCTCAACGGTGAACTGACGGTACGGAATACTGAACATCATGTGCAGAAAGTTCGCGCAATACCGCATGCCGGGGTCCGGATAGATAAACGGCAGGCCCAACGAACGACGGTGCGTAAACGCCGCAATGGTCCGGACTTTACTTATCAAGCGGGCCGACGCTTCTGCGATCGATTGGTCGTCAACTACAGTAAGAAATTCCTCATAGTAACATGCCATCATACTGATCATGGCCGAAAGAATCGCCATGGGCGGCGCTTTAGCCGGCAGTACCTGAAACTGATTCCGCAGCCCTTCATGGAGCAGTTCATGCTCCGAGAGAAGACTTCGAAATTCGTCTAATTCCGTCTTGTTCGGAAGCCGTCCAAAAATGAGCATCCAGGCCACTTCGATAAAATTCGGCGTCGGTCGGTCAAACTGCTCAAGCGGAATCCCTCGATAGCGCAAAATCCCCTTACCGCCGTCTATATACGTAATTTCACTGCGACAGATCGCCGTATTACCCAGGGATGGGTCATAGGTCATTATATGATGTTCGTCGTACAATTTCGTTATATCGATTGCACGATCATCCTGTGTCCCGGAGTAGACAGAGAGTGGGATTTCTTTGTGGTCAATAAACAACTTCGCTTGTGGAGTGGACATGAATACCCTCGTTTCCGCGTCAAAATTCTTCTGTGGTCAGTGAAGGAGCAACTGTTACCAAGGCAAAATTACTCCCTTCTTGTAATTATAAGCACCCCCCGGGAAAAAGCAAGGGTACCCCCCCGAACATGCGACCATTCAAATATCTTTCGCACGCGTGCGCAAGAAAAGAAAAAGAGGGGGAACCAGCCCCCCTTGCCTTGAAATCGTTTTGATGTAAAATATTAACAAGTGTGTTTTTAGATTAACTAACAATTAATTGACAACAGGAACAGAAATCACCTAAACAAAATCACGGATTCGGACATTTTTCACGGCCTGAATTGGCTCGCAGAGTCGATGGGGTAGTGTGAAAAAGGAAGAGGGATCGAATCGAACAACAACGAAGGAAGTAAAACAATGACCATTATGAGCAAAGAAGAAAAACAGAGTATTATTGCGGACAATCGTCGTGACGCTGCAGATACCGGGAGTCCGGAAGTACAAATCGCTCTGCTAACAACGAAGATCAATGCCCTGACCGCGCACATGAAAGAAAATATTAAAGATTTCTCCACCCGTCGTGGACTTCTTCAAATGGTCGGTCGCCGTCGTCGTTTGCTCGACTATCTCAAACGGGTGGACTCCGCCCGGTACGTCGCCATAATTAAACGTCTTGGCATCCGTAAATAATTTTCGTCAACACGCAAGCCCGGTTTGCGGCCTATACTCGTAAATATTTTGTCGAGTTCGGAACTGCGAACCGGTCCCGTTTTCGTGGCTTTTTTGTTCACTCCGCCGGACGAAGCAGGTTCCCGGAGTGTTGTCGGTTGGAAGGTAAAAGGTAAGAAATTGAAATTTAGAGTAGAAAAGAAAATTGGTAACAACGTTCTCTGGATGGAAACCGGGGAATTGGCGAAACAGGCACAGGGAAGCGTACTTATCGGGTATGGAGATACAGTCGTCATATGTGCGGTTTGCACGGCGCCGTGCAAGCCTGGTACAGATTTTTTCCCGCTGACCTGCGATTATCGCGAGCGTCCCGCCGCCGCTGGTAAGTTTCCTGGTGGCTATATAAAGCGAGAAGGACGTCCTGGACTTAAAGAAGTCCTCACCTCACGTCTCATTGACCGTCCCCTTCGTCCCCTTTTCCCCAAGGGATTTTTTAATGAAGTTCAGGTGAGTGCTCTGGTTCTGGCCAGTGATCAGCAGGTCGACCCGGACGTCATTTCCATGATAGGCTCGGCAACCGCGGTGCAATTGGCCGGCCTGCCGATCGACGGTCCTCTCGCGTCGGTGCGTATTGGACTGGTTAACGACGAATACATTCCGTTCCCCACAGCGGAAAATCTCGAGAACAGTGAATTGGACCTGGTTATCTCGGGGAACCACGACTCCGTCCTCATGATCGAAGGGTTCGCTCGTGAGTTGCCGGAACCGAAGATGTACGAAGCCATACTTGAAGCCCAAAAATTCGTATCCGAAATTTGTGCGTTGCAGGACGAACTGGTTCAGAAAGTGAATCCGCAGCGGATCGTCTACACGCCCCCGGAAACCGGGCCTATGTTCCAGAAGATTATGGCCGCGTATTATAAGGACTTCCATGCCGCAAAGAAGACGTCTGGCAAGCTTGCCCGCGCGGAAGCCTGTGACGCGGTAAAAGCCGCTGCGAAAGAGGCACTCGTTCAAGAACTTGACGCCTCTGTGGAAGAGGGAAAAGCCAATGTTTTCTCGGCCGAATACTTTGAATTGGCCTGGCAGGAATTCGAAGAACGCGTTGTCCGCGATATTATTCTCTCGGGTGAACGTCTTGATGGCCGTGGCGTAAAGGAAGTTCGACCGATCGAATGCCGTGTCAACGTCATTCCCCGCGTCCACGGGTCCGCTGTCTTTCAGCGAGGCGAGACGCAAGCGCTCATTACCGTTACACTTGGAACGGCCAAGGATGAGCAGCGTGTAGAGGGCCTTTCCGGCGAATACATGAAAAAATTCATGCTCGACTACAATTTCCCGTCGTTCTCTGTCGGTGAATGCCGACCGAATCGTGGCACAGGGCGTCGGGAGTACGGTCACGGTGCTTTGGCCGAACGCAGTGTCAAGCCGGTCATACCGGACCCGGAAGAATTCCCCTATACGGTTCGAATCATCTCCGATATTCTCGAATCGAACGGGTCGAGCTCCATGGCTACGGTTTGTGGCGCCACTCTCGGTCTGATGTCCGCAGGCGTCCCGATCAGCAATCCGGTGGCCGGTATCTCGGTCGGCCTGGTAAAGGAAGAAGATGGCCGCTGGATTACCATAACCGATATTATGGGCGATGAAGACCATTTCGGCGATATGGACTTCAAGGTCGCCGGAACCCAAATCGGCGTGACCGGTATTCAGCTGGACCTGAAGACCAATGGCATCTCCAAAGAAATCATTTTGCAAACGCTGAAACAGGCACGAGAGGCCCGAATTGGAATTTTGCGTAAAATGATTAGTGCCGTTCCGCGTCCTGCGGAAGACATTTCCTCGTTCGCGCCACGCATGTTCCGCACGAAAATCGATCCCGACAAGATCGGGCTCCTCATTGGCCCCGGTGGTAAGACCATTCGTGCCATTCAGGACAGTACCGGCGCGTCGATCGATATCGATAACGATGGAACGGTCAGTATCGCCTCGGCTGACGAAGCAGGAGCGAAAGCGGCCTTAAATGAGGTCGAACGTCTTACCGCTACGGTCGAAATCGGACGCATCTACGACGGCACGGTTACGAGCATACAGAATTTCGGTGCCTTTATAGAGATTCTTCCCGGACGCGACGGACTTTGCCACATTAGTGAACTGTCCGACAACTACGTCGACGATATTCGTTCCTTCTGTAAAATTGGCGACAAGTTCCGCGTTAAGGTGATTGCCGTCGACGACCAGAATCGCATCAAGTTGAGTCGTAAGGCGGTTATTAAAGAGGAAGAGTCTGCCCAACCGGAAGGCGAAGAGGCATAATTACTTCCTTACCCGAAGTCTCAACACGTTGGTTCCACTCTGTTACTGCCCGTAGCGTTCGTGCCTGATTCCGGTTAATCAGGTACGTCGCGTGGCAGAATGAAGTGTCGATCCTATAGAAAACCGCCGTCCCGCAAGACGACGGTTTTTTTCGCCCGAAACAGGGAGCTTGTGTCTGCCGTGTTTCAGTTAGTGAATCCGAAGGCTCGCACCAAAACCATTGGTTTTCGATTCTCTGTTCGCTGCTCATAGCGGCAAAGAATCATTTTATACACCCTTTAATAAAGCGGTCAAACTCAATAAGGACTTTTTTGTGAATACTTCGAACAATACGGAATTGTCAGAAAGCCTTGAAGACTATCTTGAAGCTTTATTTTGCATTATTGACGCGAGAAAAGTGGCCAGACCGAAGGACATCGTCAATCGGCTGCATGTCACGAACGCTTCGGTAACAGGGGCATTGCGTGTCCTGTCACGACTCAAACTGATTCATTACTCACCACACGACTTTATCAGTTTCACGGAAGAGGGCGCGCGAGTCGCCGGCGAAATCTGCCATCGGCATCGTAAACTGCGCTCGTTCCTGTCAGATATCCTCCATGTTACCCCGGACCGGGCCGACGCGACCGCGTGTAAAATGGAACATGTTATTTCCGACGACATCATAGATCGTCTGGTCCACCTTTCCCAGTTCATCAAGAGTCATCCGCAAATGGAAAAGGAATGGACAACCGAGTTTCAAAAGGGATTCGGAACCGAAGAGTCATGACGAACCGTGTGCCTTGCAACGCGTCTGGGGCCGAAACGCCGTGTGGCTCCAGCTGACGGGTTGGCTCTTCCTTTTACACGACAGAATGGAATTCACTTTGATCTGATGATGATTTCCGGTTTACAAAAATTTTCGCTGCTGGATTATCCGGAGAAGACCTGTGCTATCGTCTTTACCAGTGGTTGTAATTTCCGGTGTCCGTTCTGCCACAACCCGGCATTGGCCGAAAATGAGCATGTCGTTCCCGCGGCGACGGAGGCAGAGTTTTTCGAATTTTTGGCACGACGTCGCGGACTCCTGGACGGTATTTGCGTTACAGGAGGCGAACCTCTTTTGCACGCCGACCTGGCGGCGTTTTTACATCGTGTACGACAACTGGGCTTTCTCATTAAACTCGATACGAACGGTTCCCTGCCTGACGCTTTGGAGGCCGTGCTACAGGATTCCCTGGTCGACTATATTGCCATGGACATAAAGAACAGCAAGGAGAAATACGCCGCAACCACAGGCATGCAGACGCCTCCACTTACGGATATAGAGCGCAGCGTGGAAATCATTCGTCGCTCGTCGCTGGATTATGAATTTCGAACCACCTTCGTCCGTGAATTTCATACGCGAGCGGACGTCGCGGCCATGGGTCAATGGCTTCGTGGCAGTCGCCGCTATTGTCTGCAAACATTTCACGCTCGAACAGAGCTACTGTCCAGCAGTCCCATGCACGCATTTTCGTTTGAAGAAATGCTGGAATTGAAAACAATTGCGGCAATGTATTTTACGGAAGTTGAAATCAGGAATTAAAAGCTACCTCTTTGTGCTATTTTACCCAAGCTTTTCAAGGCCCTTCGGAAGCCCAAAAATTCCTCCTGTATTTCTGATAAAATTTCTCTTGAGAGCCTTGCTGAATCGAAAAAATGGTGTATATTACTACCCTATGTAGTGGCTTGGTGATTCGCGAATACCATATCTTGTGTTTCAGCGAATAACAGGGAATCCGGTGCGAAACCGGAACGGTCCTCGCCGCTGTAAGCGAAACCTGCATGGGAATGCGGTAAGACACCTATCTTCTCTTGTTTCTTTCGGGAACAATGACCATTGTCGTTGAGTGCGACGAGAAGGTCCACGGGTGTTTTGCCGGTGCCGCATGGGAACATGTGCTCCGGCTTTCGTGAGTCAGAAAACCTGCCAGGCCATTGATCGGACATGTTTTGCGAGATGACGAAACGGTCGGAAGTGAGAGGGAACCTGAAACAGTCTGCCTTTAGTCAGACGCAAGAGCAGACTCTTTCTCTGCGTAAACAGAACTAATAAGGAGCGGATCTTATGTATCGTGTGCTTAAGCGGGATGGACAATTTGTCGATTTTAATCTGTCAAAAATTTGTATAGCTATAACGATGGCATTTGAATCGCAGAAGCGTCAGTACAATGGCGATATTATTCAAATGCTGGCCTTACAGGTTACCTCTGATTATGAACGAAAGATTCGGGATAACGCGATTTTCGTCGAGGATATCCAAGACAGTGTCGAGTCCGTTTTGATTCGGACGGGCTACGAAGAAGTGGCCAAGGCGTACATATTATATCGAAAACAGCACGAAAACATAAGAAACATGAAGGCGACCATGCTGGATTACAAGAAGCTGGTTGACAAATATGTGAAGGAGACGGACTGGCGTGTCAAGGAGAACTCGACGGTAACCTACTCGGTGGGCGGACTCATTTTGAGCAACTCCGGCGCTATAACGGCGAACTACTGGCTCTCGGAAGTCTATGACAACGAAATCGCAGAAGCTCATCGTAATGCCGACTTTCATCTGCACGATCTCTCCATGTTGACCGGATATTGCGCGGGGTGGTCGCTGCGTCAGTTGATTCAGGAAGGACTGGGCGGGATACCAGGCAAGATAACCTCAAGTCCGGCTCGCCATTTGGCAACGCTATGCAATCAGATGGTAAATTTTCTCGGTATTATGCAAAATGAATGGGCAGGCGCGCAGGCATTCTCTTCGTTCGATACGTATCTGGCTCCGTTTGTTCGGGCGGATAATTTATCCTATGACGCGGTCAAAAAATGTGTGGAATCATTTATCTACGGCGTTAATACCCCGAGCCGCTGGGGGACCCAGGCTCCCTTCTCGAACATAACGCTCGACTGGACCGTTCCGGGCGACCTGGCGGAGCAGAAGGCGATCGTCGGAGGTCAGGAGATGAACTTTACCTACGGTGAATGCAAACGAGAAATGGACATGATCAATCGTGCCTTTATAGAAATTATGCTCGAAGGCGACGCAAACGGGCGCGGGTTCCAGTATCCGATCCCGACCTATTCCATTACCGACTCATTCGACTGGTCCGATACAGTAAACAATCGTCTCCTGTTTGAAATGACAGCAAAGTACGGAACGCCCTATTTTTCCAATTATGTTAACAGTGAAATGGCGCCGGACGATGTGCGAAGCATGTGCTGTCGTTTGCGTCTGGATTTGCGTGAACTGCGTAAGAAGTCCGGCGGTTTCTTCGGGAGCGGTGAAAGTACCGGCAGTATCGGCGTTGTCACAATCAATATGCCACGGATTGCTTATCTTGCAAAAAATGAAAATGATTTCTACGCAAGGCTCAATCACCTGATGGACCTGGCCGCCCGTTCCCTGAAAATCAAACGAAAAGTCATTACAAAACTGCTCGATGAAGGTTTGTATCCTTACACCAGGCATTATCTCGGAACGTTCGCCAATCACTTTTCGACAATAGGGCTGATCGGTATGAACGAGGTTGGTCTGAACGCGAGTTGGCTCGGCGGCGATATGACCGATCGGAAAACGCAACAGTTTACGAAAGAAGTTCTCACACACATGCGGAACCGTCTCTCCGATTATCAAGAGCAGTACGGTGACCTTTATAATCTTGAGGCGACGCCGGCGGAGTCGACGTCCTTCCGGCTGGCGATACATGATGTGCAGCAGTATCCTGAAATAAAAACGGCCGCTCAAGGCGAGAAGACTCCTTACTACACGAACAGTTCCCATCTCCCGGTAGGAAGTACGGATGACCTGTTCGAAGCCCTGGACGCGCAGGACGAGCTTCAAACGCTGTACACTTCCGGGACAGTTTTTCATGCTTTTCTCGGTGAGAAACTCTCGAGTTGGAAGTCGGCGGCTATTCTTGTACGTAAAATCGCAGAAAATTATAAATTACCCTATTATACACTCTCGCCAACTTATTCCATTTGCCAACGTCACGGTTATCTGCCAGGGGAAGTCGCTACGTGTCCCCACTGCGGCAAGAGCACGGAAATCTACAGCCGAATAACCGGATACTATCGCCCGGTCGGAAATTGGAACGACGGCAAGATGCAGGAATTTCGTGACCGCAGGGTCTATCGCGTAGAACCTGACACCATTCCTTTCTGTGGCCCTGCCGCGTCCATCACAGTGGGCGAGTCTGTTACTCCTGACGGTTTTTCCGCCGCACGCCGGGTCAAAAACGCGTAAAGAATGAAAGGAAAGCCTCACCATGATTTTATCCGGACTTGCCATAAAAAAAGAAATTCAGGCGGGCTCGATCGTTATTGACCCGTTCAATGACTCCCAGCTCAATCCGAACAGCTACAACCTGCGACTACACGATAAACTGCTTGTCTATCGTAACTTGCCTTTGGACATCAAGAAGGCGAACGATTATGAATTTATAACAATTCCGCCGGACGGGCTGATTCTTTATCCCGGTCAGCTTTATTTGGGGCGGTCGCTGGAATATACCCGGACTGACCGATTTGTGCCTATGCTGGAAGGCCGTTCCTCAATGGGACGTCTTGGCCTGTGCGTTCACATTACAGCCGGCTTTGGCGACGTTGGCTTTGCCGGCTTCTGGACCCTCGAAATCCATGTGATTATGCCTGTTCGAATTTATCCGGAGATCGAAATATGCCAAATCTACTACCACACGATTGAAGGGGATTTTCTCCCTTATAAAAACGGTAAATATCAGAACAATACGGAAGTGCAGCCGAGTATGTCGTGGAAGGATTTTGCGGCGGAGAAGTAGCTCGCGTTGCGGACAGCATATTCCATTTTCCTTCGCGGACCAAGATTTTTCAGGATTATTTCACCGTGGTCGTGGTCGCCTCACGAGGGACCGCGGCCCCGTTCTGCGCGGTGCGAGGGGCGATCGGTACTTCGTCTGCCACGCACTCACGATTCATCTTGTTCAGATGGTCTTTGAGCAGGCACAAAGTCTGGAAAATGGCCGCCGGGTGCGTGTGTACGGTCATGTGCGGCGCCGGTATGATGGTTTCACTCGACGCATTCTGCCGGTGCGAACTCTTCCATTCGACGACTCCATCACTTTTAACAGGCGAATACCAGCGCGACTCCAGTTCCGGCAAGACACCAACGATATTGTCGCGCGTAACATTGTCGGCAAGGTGACTGCTATCCATAGCCTTATAGACGGGGCACTCGGGCGCAAGAGAGGCGACACTCGTTCGTATCTTGAGCATGCGGTCGTCTTTGATCAAGCGGCTTTGAGAATCTAAAAAACTTGTAACAACCTGGCTGAACTGACTCGGCATGGCAATGAGCCGGTTGGCGAACCATTTCGTTATATCGTTGGCACTGTCACTTCCTTCGAACGGCGTTGCGATTGTAATGACTCGTCGCACCGACGGATTGGCCTGAAAGAAGAACCAATCCTGCAATTCGGCCTTAATTTCCGGGTCCAACTCGACTTCATCAAAGGAATGGTCGCTTATTAGATTCCAAAAATGGGTACCGCTGTCCATCGTTTGCATTTCGGCAATGAGGCCGCCCATGGAGTGCCCGATGAGGACCATTTCGTCAAGTTTTCGCTGCTTATGCTCCGGGTCGAGCGTGGCACGAATTTCCGTAAGGTCGTCGCGCAGTTCGGCCGCGGAGACCCAGAATGGCTGGCCACTCGGATAGAAGTAGAACCAGAATTGATAATGTTCACGAATTTCGTCGTAGCTGCGAAGCGAGTTGAACATTTCCATCCAAGTCAGCGGGGATGACCACAGACCGTGAATCATGACGACGGGTATCTTACCAGGCTCGTAGGGCTGCATCATGTAGAGCCCTTTAAACGTTCGCGTATTCTCCGCGTCCAGGCCTGGTATCGGTTTGAGAAGTTCTTCCGGCCGAAAGAGGCCAACGGAAGAGGCAAGCTGATTCTGCGGCGAGGTCAGAAAGAAGGCAAGCGGTGTCGTTAAATCACTTTCCAATGGAATCGGGATGCCGTTTACCATCGCACTGGTCGCCACAAGCGGGTCGTACAGTTCCAAGATGGCGTCGGGCCCGTCCGCCTCTTGAAGGTTCCGGTCAAGGGGACGTAAAAAGGCCGTGACGGGAAAACAGAGTCCCAGTGGGTAATACTTCTCTTCGTGACGACCGGTGGGATTCTGCTTTCTTCTGGCGATGAGCGGAACGCCAAGTCCCCCCTGGCGATATTCATTTTCCACGCCCACCAGTTCATAATCCCAGGCGAATTTAAAATAGTCAATCTCTTCCGGCTTCCAACTCCCGGTCGCCATGCGGCATTCGGCACGCCACTGATGTTCTCCGGAGGCGATTCTTAACTCTTCGCCCGGAATGAGTCGAAATTCCTGCTCGTTATTGAGCAGCAAACGTAAAAGGCGTTCAAGCGAGCCGTTATAGAGCAGGTAAATATCACGAAACTGTTCGTCGAACGGATTTTGCAAATGGATGTATTCCGGGTCGAACAGGAATCGATAACAGGCCAGGGAAGAAGAGGCGTACAATTCGGCGGCCAGAGCGGTGTCCTTGGCCTCGCGTTTTCTTCCTTCCAGATGAGCCACTTCCGCAAACGACGCGATCAGGTCGGGAGTTGGCCGCTCTTCTATCTGCTCATACAAGTCGATCAGAGTATCCAGAGAAGGGTCGTCCGCATTGCGAAAGTCATACATGCGCAGCGTCAGGGACGTCTTGGCACTGTTCTGCGGACCGGTCGCGTAACCAATTCGGAACCGCTGCTCCACGGGCCGCTTCGCATTCGGTCGAAACTGCACCATTTTAAGGGAGCACCCCCAGGCACACGACAGAATCAGAAGGATCAGGAAGCAGGCAGAAAAACTCTCTTGCCAGCGTGCAAGTCCGCAAGAGCACCCGACCTTGGTCAACAAATCGGAACCGGACGTAAGAGGCCGGCTTGGGAGCCGACCGTCTTGCGCGAGTTCTGCTCGAGCTCGCGAAGACGTTTTCGTTCGATTCCAATAGGAGAACATGTCAGGAAAATTTTTCTCTTGTTAAGGATGCAGGACCTTCAATAACCACCAATACTGCCAGGCGCAAACGTGTTACTGCTCCCAGCTTCACTGTAGCTGGAAGGGGTCTGAGACCCACCGTAGCTCGGGAAAGGAGTGTTCGCTGACGGAAAAGCCGGTGACTGCGGATAGTCGTTTGCTGCGGGCGCCGCCTGTTGCGGGATCTGGGCGGGAACGGTCGCAGGAGCACTTCCATAAGCACCACTTCCGGCAGCAGTCGGGCTGACTGCGCCGTAGCCGGGCGCCGTAGTCGCAGGACCAGCAGCTATTGCAGGA